>NZ_JAWJBP010000002.1:0-625974 GCF_046535935.1 Tritonibacter sp. SIMBA_163 | reverse complement strand
CGTTGGCGGGCCTTTGACCAGAACCGCTCCAACACCGCCCGGCAGGCGGATCGGATCACCTATTCGATCGTGCCGACGCAGGACTGCGATGCGATCGCGCTGTTTGGGCTCACCGCCGGCAGCCTGCGGATCGAGGTCTGGGATGGGGGCGCGCGGATCTATGACCAGCGCTTTGCCATGGTGGACGCGGGCCATGTGGTCAGCGCCTATACCTGGTTCTTTGGCAGCGTGGTCTATGCCCGCCAGAAGGTGGTGAACGGCTTTCCGGGCTATCTCGGGCACCGGATCGACATCACCATCGATGCCCCCGGTGGTGTGGCCGAGGTGGGCCATATCGTGATGGGGCGCAACAACCTGCTGGGCCGGGTGCTGAACCTGCCCAGCGTGCGCTTCGTCAGTCACAGCCGCAAAGGCTATGACGACTTCGGCAATGAGATCCTGGTGAAGCGCGGCTCCACCCGCAAAGTCGATCTGTCGCTCCTGGTGCCCACCCATCAGGCGCAGCGGGTGATGGATATCGTGGCCGAGGTGGATGGGCTGGCGACCGCTTTTTATCTCTCGGGAGACGGGCCGGGCTACGGCATCGAGGGGCTGGGGTTTGTGGATGACCACAGCCAACCCATCGATGTGGCCGGCGAGTCTGTCTTTCCCCTGATCATCAAAACCCTCAAATAGGAGACACTCTCTCATGAGTATTCCCGGCTTCTCGCCGTTCCCCCAAATCCCCAAACGCAGTACGCCGGAGGCGGATTTTGACGCCAAGATGTATGCGCTGTTCCAGCACTTCGCGGTCACCCATCGCAATGAGCTGCTGGCCTTTATCGACTTCCTGGAGACCAACTCCACCGTGGTCGATGCTGCACTCAACGACACCAGCATCGGGCTCACGACGCCGGCGGCGGCAAAGTTCACGGATCTGGAAGTGCTGGGCGCGCCCGGTGTGCTGGCCAGGTTCCGCGATGGCGTTGCCTCCAACTTCCTTGTGCAGACCAATGACAACAAGACCACCATCGGCAATGGGGCGGGCAGTTCACGTCTCGCGCTGATGGCGGGCAATCAGGAGGCAATCGAGTTCGACAGCGCTGGTCGGGCCTCGGGGGCTGCAGTCCAGGCGAGCGGAACGGATACAGCACCCGGCAAGCTCGTGATGGTGGAAGGGGCGCGTGCCGCTGCGCTCGGTCACTACGGCGAGTATTATCCAGCAGGCTCTAACATAGACATCAACGCCGCAGGCGCAGGCTTTGTCGCATTGGTGCATGACAGCAATGCGGGCGACTGGCCGCAGGCACCGAGCGGAGAAGCCGCTCACATCAGCACCCAAGCCATCTACAATGGCGGCTCTGTTATGCAGACCGCAGTCTATGGCTACGAAAATAGCACAGCCCCCATCGCGCCTAAGATCTATCATAGGCTTCGTTCCAGATATGAAAACCGATGGTCCCCATGGACCCGCTTGCTTCACAGCGAGAATTTGCTTGGATCAGTCTCGCAATCCGGTGGCACGCCCACCGGCGCGGTGATCGAGCGCGGCAGCAACGCCAACGGCGAATATGTGCGCTTTGCTGATGGCACGCAGATTTGTGTCTCACCCGACTGGTCGGAAGATGTGACGACGGCAGCAGGGGCGCTTTATCGCAATGCGAGCCCGACAACCTGGACATTCCCGGCCTCGTTCTACTCGTCAAACGGCTTGACCGGCCATGTCGGCGTCACCGGCAATTCCGAAACACATTGGGGCGTGATGCGCACGCTTTCAGGCGGCACGGATGCGCAAATCACCATGTTCGGCCACTCACCGTTCACCAATCGCACCGTCCGCGCCATGGCGATTGGCCGCTGGTTCTAAAGGAGCAGAACAGCATGCAAATCTCATTCACTCCAACGCGCTGCGATACGGCGCTGGTCGCAACCCGCCAGGGCGATGTGCTGACCCTCAACGGCGAGGCCTTCGACTTCACCGCTTTGTCCGAGGGCGACGTGCTGCCCCGCGATGCGGTGGCCTGCGATTGGCTGGCCTCGGATGTCACCCGCGAAGGCGGCGCGCTCCACCTGACCCTGATCCTGCCCCATGGTGCGGACGCGCCGGAGGAAACCCGCTTTCCGCAGCCCGTGACCCTGACCGGCGACGGGCCGGTGCCCCTGCCGCCCTATGAGCTGGTGCAGACGCCAACTGATGAAACGGAGGGCGAGGCATGAGCAACATCGACTTTTCCAAAGTGGTCACCGCCGCCGCGCGCATCGAACAGGACCGGGCCAAGGCGCTGGCAACGCTCGCCGACATTCGCTGGCAGTGTTCCGTGGCAGGCGTGGTCCTGCCGGGTGGCTTGCAAGTGCCGGGCGATGAGGCGACGCGGCTGTCGCTCTCCGGCGCGGTCAGCGCCCTGCAGCAGGGCATGATCAGCGCGCCATTGGCGTGGAAAACACCCACCGGCTTTGTTGAGCTGACCAAGCCGCAGGTCGAAGAGGCGGCGCAAGCCGTGGTGCAGCACATTCAGGCCTGCTTTGCCGCCGAGGCCACAGTGGCCGCGCAGATCGAAGCGGCGGGTGATCCGGCGGGCTTTGACGTGGCTGCGGCGTTCGGCGCGGCGCTGGCAAACTGAGGACAGGACATGACCATGATCGAAAACAGCGACCGCGGCATCACCTTGAACAAGTCGCTTGCCTGGACCGTCGCCTGTGGGCTGGTGGGCGCGGGGCTCTGGGTCGGTTTGCAGGTCGCAACACTGCGCGGAGAAACCGAGAGCCTCGCCCAAACCATCAACGGGCTGCGGGTCGACCTTACTGCATCAGAGGCGCGGCAGACCGCATTGACCGGGCGTGTGCGCGCCAATGAAACAAGCCTCGCCCGTCAGGATGAGCGCCTCTCTCTGATCCTCTCCACACTGAACAAGATCGACAACCGGCTGGAGCGCATGGAGCGCTTGCCGATCCGCTAACACCTGCAAATTTATCAACTCAACCAGCCCGCTAGCGGGCTCTTTTGCCATGGAGATATCCCATGAAACTCATCACTGATTGGAAATCCACCCTCACCGGTGCCTGGTCTATCCGCCTACTGCTCCTGGCAGCGGTGATCTCGGTGCTGCCGGTGTTCATCGCCCTGGTCAGCCCGGATCTGCTGGGGCTGGATCCGCTGATCTTTGCCGCCATCGCTGCCGGCGTGAATCTGATCGCCATCCCGGCGCGGGTTATGGTGCAGCCCACCTCCAGCCTTTGGGCCCGATTCCGGCGCGATGAAAGCGGGGCCGTGCACAAGAAGACTGTCGGCGTGCTAGCTGCCGGCGGTGTCGCGCTCGCCTCGGCCGTCACCTTCATCGGAGATTGGGAAGGCCTCAGGACAACTGCCTACCGCGATATCGTCGGCGTCTGGACCGTCTGCTATGGCGAGACCAAGGGCGTGCACCCCAGTGATCGCTACAGTGAGGCCGAATGCGACGCGATGCTGGCCCGCGAGATCATCGCCTACGAGGCGGCGCTGGATCGCTGTCTGAAGCCAGAGGTGCCGGTGGGCATGAAGATCGCGCTGGTGTCCTGGACCTACAATGTCGGGCCTGGCGCGGCCTGCCGATCCACTCTGGTGCGCAAGGCGAACGCTGGCGATCTCGCCGGCGCATGCAATGAGCTGCCGCGTTGGAACCGGGCAGGGGGAACGGTCATCCGTGGCCTTTCCAATCGGCGCATGTCGGAACGTGCCATGTGCCTGAAGGCGCTGGAGGCGTGAGGGGCGGTGCCATCACGGCCACCCTCGCGCTTATCGTGTTGGTGGCAGGACTTGCGTATCAGCGCGGGGCCTCTGACTGCCGCGCCAGCTATCAAGCCCGCGAGCTGGAGCAAATCGAGCGGGCCAACCAGCTGGATCTTGCCCGCGTCGCAAGCGAGCGCGCCCGCGCCACTCTTGCCAGAACCCTTGAGGAGAAAGCCCATGCGGATCCTGTTACCGTGCCTCGCTGCCTTGGCCCTCAGCGCCTGCGCCGCCTCAACTACCTCCGTTGATGGCGCCGATCCGTGTGAAGAGCCAGTGAGGTTGCCAGAACGGTGGCTGTCCGATCAGGAGATCGAGCTCCTGTGGGCGCGGGATCGCACCGCGCTGCTGGATTGTGGGGGAAAGGTGGAGGTGCTCAGTGGGCGGGATGTGACAAGCTAGGCAGTCGGTCATCAAGTTCGACTTAACACCATGTTACTAGATATTAGGGAGCCTCGAAGTCGCCAAGATCGACACACTTACCTCCGTTGAAAGAAGCTGAATCGACACGCTTACTCGGGTCAGGCGCTCCTTCAAATTCGACACTGAGAGTGGAAATTGGAGCCTCTCCCTTCTGCCTAAGAATATCGTTGACCAATGGCCGAATGCGCGCCTCTGCGGTTGAAGATGCTGCTGCCCAAACGTCACGATTGGCTTGCGTCGGCTTGAGCCACAATCGTTGCTGACCAGTATACTCTGTCCAATTTCGTGCGACTTGAAGCACATGATCATACATGCGTTGAAAACGTTTCAACCCTGCTCTGTTTTCCTCTTCGAAGCGATCAAACTGAATTTTGATAGGATTTCGCTGAATTAACGTGGGGAGGCGCAGAGTTGCACTTGAGCCGGCGCTATTGATTGTCAGGTTCTTTTCCCAGTCATAGTTTTCTGGAATATCCACGCCATAAACGTACTCGAAGCTCCAATGGTATCGGTATACGCCCTTGAAGCTCGCCTGTCGCCAGCCTCCATCTTTATGCATGCAGTTGAAGGCTGCGCTGTCGGTGGCCAGACTAAGGTAACTTACCTCCCTTAATCCACGATACTGAATTGGTCTTGAATCGAGTTGTTGTTGCAGGGCGTTTAAGTCGTTTTCGAGCTTTGAGATGCTTGAGGTATGGTATTGATACCCAGCTATTCCAGCAGCTGCCACGGATAGACCCACCACCAGTCCTACTATTTCGCCTGCCATAGAAAGCCCATCTCCCTCACTGGTTGATTCATCCTAAGCACCTGCGGGTTGAACCGACAAGACTTTACAATAGGCTGTTACCAAGATTTCGCACGTTGATGCGGCGGTGTTCGCGCTTTTCTACAAACCTACGGACACGCAGAGCGCGCCGGCAGGGCCGATTAGGTCCTGGTCACTCTTTCGATCCACTCCCAATCTCCGTATCTATCACCGCGTGTTTGAAGGTGAGTGTAGCGCTGCATGGACGCCCATGATCGATGGCCTGAAACTGCGGCGACTTGGGGAATGGTCTCTCCCATCTCAAAGAGCCTGGATATCCCCTCATGCCGCAGGTCATGGAAGACGAGATCTTCAATCCCGAGCATGCGGCAGGCCTCGGTCCAGCGCCGCGAGATAACGTCCTTTGATGTCCCGAAAATCAACGCGCGTTTCTTTTCTACCTTGCTCCTGAATGGTTTCATGGACTGCGCGATCTGCAGCGCTGGGGCGGGGAGGTCACACCAGACATCGTTGCCCACTTTTTTGCCGGGGTGCTTCATGTCCTTGATGAAAAGGCGGCTGGCTTCTGGGTCGAGATCGGTGTGTTTTGCGCGGGCAATCTCAGACTCTCGGCGGGTAGAGAACAGCGCAAAGAGGGTGATTTTGTGCATGGGCGCAGAGCCCGCATGGCTCAGGTAGCTGGTCTCGAAATACTCCAGGATCGCGTCTAATTCGTCGCGCGTCGGGCGCCGATCTCGGGCTTTCGACCTGCCGGTAATACCAAGACGGCTGCACACCGTCATCGCATCAACCGTGGCGGAGCGGTCCAGGTCAAACCCCCATGCAACCTTCGCAACCGCAAATACTGAACTGAGCGCCGATAGGTAGATGTGAACCGTGGCGGGGGATCGACCGCCGTTTGCGAGCTCTTGGGCGAGGGCGACAATATCCTGACTGCCGATGTCGCTACAGTGCCGGTCTGCGATGTCGAAGTTATTCAGGATCGTATTCAGTACCTGGCGTTTCGTTGTCCCCATCTCTCGTTTGTGGTTGTCGAGGTAGACTTTGATCGCGTCCGAGAGTCTTCGCCCCTTCATTTTGAGTTCATGGCCCTGACCGTTCTCGACAAGCTCTCTGATGTCTTTGGATCTAGATTTTATCCATTGCTCGGCATGTCGTTTCTTGTCGAAAGTACGGTTCTCTCGGTAGCGCTCTCCCTTCCGTATAATGTCAATTTGTGCCAGATAGGCCATCGAGCCATCGGCTCGTTTACGTTCAACGACTGGCATGCCCCAACATTCCCCAAAAAATCCCCAACTTTGTTGGGGGAACATGCCAGAACGTGCAAAATTATGCAATAATCGGCTAGTTTGACGGTCAAGGAAATCTTACGATGAGCAAGGAAATCGCAGGAAAATCAGGGCTTTGGCGGTCTGCGCGGTTGTCGGTGGCGCCTATGATGGATTGGACCACGCGAGAATGCCGTTATCTGCATCGGCTGCTTTCGAAGGAGACGCTGCTCTATACCGAGATGGTGACCGCGCCGGCCTTGGTGCGCGGCGGGGCGTTGCATCTGTTGGACCATGATCCCCGCGAACATCCGGTGGCGCTGCAGCTGGGCGGGTCCGATCCGACAGAGCTGGCCGAGGCGGCGCGTCTGGGGGCCGAGGCGGGCTATGACGAGATCAACCTCAACTGCGGCTGCCCCAGCGACCGGGTGCAATCCGGTGCCTTTGGCGCGGTGCTGATGCAGTCGCCGGAACTGGTGGCTGATTGCATGGCCGCGATGGCCGAGGCGGTGGATGTCGAGGTGACGGTGAAATGCCGCATCGGGGTGGACGATCAGACGCCCGAAGAGATCCTGCCGGGGTTTCTGGAGCAGATCCGCGCTGCAGGTGTGTCCCGGGTCACCATCCACGCCCGTAAGGCCTGGCTGCAGGGGCTCTCGCCCAAGGAAAACCGCGACGTGCCGCCGTTGGATTATGAGCTGGTGCATCGGATGAAGGCGGCGTTTCCGGACATGCATATCTCCATCAACGGTGGCATTGCGACGCTGGCGGATGCCGAGGCGCATCTGGCGCGCGGGCTGGACGGGGTGATGATCGGGCGGGCGGCCTATCACCAACCTGCGGATTTGCTCTGCGCTGCTGATCCAAGGATCTTTGGCAGCGGTGAGGCCAGCGATCCGGTTGAGGTGGTGCAGCAGATGCTGCCGTATATCGAGCGCGAGATGCAGAAGGGGGCTCGCTTGCATCAGGTGACCCGTCACATGCTGGGCCTGTTTGCGGGTCGTCCGGGCGCGCGGCAATGGCGGCGCCACCTCTCAGAAGGGGTCAGTCAGAAAGGTGCGGGGCCGGAACTTGTTGAACAGGCCCTGGGCCTTGTTGTGGCGCGGGCGGCGTGAAAGCCATGGGGCTGGACCACTACCGGGCAAAGGGCTGGCTGCGGTTACCGGCAGACGCGGGCACGATGGCCTGGTCGGAGCACGCCCGCGTGCTGGCGCAGGACGCGGTGGCGGATCCCGCGCATGCTGCCTGGCTTGATTGCGAGGGCACCTGGTTTATCGGCGTTGATGCGCTGCCCAATGATCCCGCCGGAAAACTGGCGGACGGACCACCCCTGCAAGGTCCCGCCATCGACTTCATCACCGGTCAGATCGGCCCGCTGGGCGCGCTGCACCGTGCGCAGCTTTCGGTGATCTACCCCGGCTATCCGCGACCACGACAGGGCGAGAGCACGGCGGCCTTTGGCTATCGTCGCAACCGGGATGCGGCGCATGTGGATGGGGTCAAGATGTTCGGCGAGGCCCGTCGTCGTCGGGTCGAGGAGCCGCACGCTTGGGTGCTGGGCCTGCCGTTGAACGCCACCAGCCCGGACGCCGCACCCTTGGTGGTCTGGGAGGGGAGCCACGAGATCATGCGCGCGGCCTTTGCCGCCGCCTTTGCTGGCGTTGCGCCCGAAGATTGGCACGCGGTGGATGTCACCGACAGCTATACCGCCGCAAGGCGTGAGGTCTTCGAGACATGCCCACGCGTCACCGTGCATGCGCAGCCCGGTGAGGCGTATTTGATGCACCGTCTGTGTTTGCACGGGGTTGCGCCCTGGGGGGACGACGCGACTGCGCCGGCGGGCGAGGGGCGCATGATCGCCTATTTTCGCCCGGAACTGGCGGATTGGCAGACCCGCTGGCTGACAGATCTGTGATGTTCGCCAGATAAGTCAGCCACGTTGACCCATTGTTTCGCGCGCGAAACAATGGGTCAATACACGTTCCGCATGATTTTCAAGGTGTTAGCAGGGCGTTCGCACGCTGAGCAACGGCGCGACCCCGGATCAAACTGCGGTTTCGTGACGTCGGTGTTCCGTCACAGCCGGGCGTGCAGCCAGCCTGTGTCAGTCGCGATTCAGGCGCGCGGCCCGACCGCCACGGCGACCCTTTGGTACGGCAGACCGGGAGGGCAGCTCGGCGATGATCTCGGCGCGTTCGTGATGGCTCAGCTTTGACCAGCGGGTGATTTCGTCGATGGAGCGTGCGCAGCCGGTGCACAGCCGCGTGTCCGGGTGGACCACACACAGCTTGATGCAGGGGCTCTCGATCTCGTCACGTTGCCAGACGTCGTCATTCATGCGTCAACCGTTTCTCATGTGGCTCAGCCTGTCCAGGGCTCCCTGCAGGATATACGAGGCCGCCACATGGTCGATCACCTCTGCGCGACGTTTGCGCGACGTATCCGCCTCCAGCAGGGCCCGTTCCGCGGCCACTGTGGACAGACGCTCGTCCCAGAAGCTGATCGGCAGCTCTGTCACCCGTGACAGATTGCGGGCAAAGGCGCGGGTGGACTGGCAACGCGGCCCTTCGGAGCCATCCATGTTGCGCGGCAGCCCCAGCACGATGGCGCCGATCTCGCGCCCGGCGATGATCTCCAGCAGGCGGTTGCTGTCGAGGGTGAACTTCTTGCGCCGGATGGTCTCCAGCGGCGTCGCCACCGCACCAATCCGGTCGGAGACCGCAACCCCGATGGTTTTTTCGCCGAAATCCAGCCCCACGAGCGCCGACAGGGGCGGCAGGGCGGCGGCGAACTCTGAAAAATCGTCATGGATCATTGGTTCGCCTCGACCTGATCCATCGCGGATTTCAGGATCTCCAGAGCGGGATCATTTTCCGCAAATTGCTGTTTCGCTTCGGCGTAGATCTCACGCGCCTGCTCCAACCGACCCAGTACCCCGAGGGCGGTGATCAACCTGGCCCATTCCGGAGGGCTGCCGCCGTCGCTGGCCAGACGGGCGGCAAGGCCGGAGACCATGCCTTCGATCATCTGCTGGCGCTCTTCGGCGGTCATATCCTGCATGGCAGCCATCTGCTCGGCACTCGGGCCGGGCAGGGCGGGGGTGTTGCCGGGTCCCGTGGCCTCACCGGGGGGGATCGGGCTGTAGTCGACCCCGGCAAGCGCTGCCATCTCCGGGATCTGAGCTTGGATGGCGCGGATCCACGGCGCGCCTGCGGGGCCTTGTTTCAGCGTCTCGGCCCAAATCTGATAGCCGCGATCCGGGCGTCCGTTCTGCCCCATCATAAGACCGAAGTAATAGCGCGCGCGCCCGTCCTCCGGGGTCTCGGACAGAGCCTGCAACAACAGCTCTTCGGTCTCGGGTGAGACATAGCCACCGGCGGCCATGACCTGCAGCTCAGCCTGATCGACCAGATCCTGTGGGGCGGGGGCGTCGGATTGCAGCGCGTTATAGCGCGCCTTTGCCTCATAGGCGGCGGTGAAGTTCCCAAGGCGGGCCTCGTGCTGCGCCAGAAGTGCCTGACCTCGGGCATCATCGGGGCGATCCGCGGTGGCCTTGCGCAGTTCGACCACCAGCTGACGATAGTTCGGATCAATCTCGGCCGTTGGGGCCTCAGGCTGGCGGGCCTCTGCTTCGGACTGGCTGGGGCGTGTTTGGGCGCGCTGTTCGGCGAGCGCCATGCGACGGTCAAGGCCATAGTCGCCATAGCCGGGCGCACCGTACCACCAATAGAGGCCAGCGGTGCCAAGCGCGATCACCGCCACCATCAGGACGGCGGCGATGCGGCTGGGGCCATTGGGTTGGTCCTGACCGGTCTCTGCGGCCTGAACCTGTGCATCTGCCGCCAGAATGCGGCGCGAGATTTCCGTGCGCAGACGATCCGCGTCCTCGGCGCCGACGACGCCTCTGGCGACATCGCGATCCAGATCCTTCAGCTGCTGGCGATAGACGCGCAGATCATAAGCAGCGGCGGGTTCCCCCGATCCGTTCTTGTTGCGCAGCAACACCAGCGCCAGCATGCCCGCCATCGTCAGTGTCACCAGCCCGGTCAAAATCCAAAATATCATCTTCTCTCCGCCGTTTGCTCTCATGTATAGGCGGACGGCTGCGGAAAAAAGCCCTATCGGTGCGACGCGCTGTCCCGCTTCTGAGATATGTGTCAGCTTCGACGGAGACCATACATCGGGGCCCCTTCCGACACTCCAACGATAGCGATGTCGCAAACCTGACGAAACGCGACGATTAACGGCGCGGGGGCGGAGCAGATCCCGGTCATATCTGGGATCAGACACGAAGCATTGGATTCGCTCATGAAACGCTATTCAGCCTTTGCAGTGGCGCGGGAAGGTCTGCGCTACCACACCGGGTGGGAACGGGCCTGGCGCTCGCCCGCGCCGAAACGGCACTATGATGTGATCATCGTGGGCGCCGGCGGCCATGGCCTGGCCACCGCCTACTACCTGGGCAAGAACTTCGGCATCACCAATGTTGCGGTGATCGAGAAGGGCTGGCTTGGCGGCGGCAACACCGGTCGCAACACCACGATCATCCGGTCGAACTACCTGCAGGATCCCTCTGCCGCGATCTATGAAAAATCGCGCAGCTTGTATGAGACCCTGAGCCAGGATTTCAACTACAACATCATGTTCTCGCCGCGCGGTGTGATCATGCTGGCCCAGACCGAGCATGAGGTGCGCGGCTACAAGCGCACCGCCCACGCCAATGCACTGCAGGGCGTGCCGACCGAGTGGATTTCGCCGGCGCGGGTCAAGGAGCTGGTGCCGATCATCAACCTCGAAGGGCCGCGCTATCCGGTTCTGGGTGGGCTGTGGCAGGAGCGTGGCGGCACCGCCCGTCACGACGCAGTAGCCTGGGGCTATGCGCGGGCCTGCTCTGACATGGGCATGGACATCATCCAGCAATGCGAAGTCACCAACGTGCGCACCGAAAATGGTCGCGTTGTTGGCGTCGACACCAGCAAGGGCGCGATCGATTGCGACAAGCTGGGCATGGTGGTGGCGGGCAACTGCTCTGTCCTGTCCGAGATGGCGGGCTTCCGTCTGCCGGTGGAAAGCGTGGCCCTGCAGGCGCTGGTGTCCGAGCCGATCAAACCCTGCATGGACGTGGTCGTGATGGCCAACACCGTGCACGGCTACATGTCGCAATCCGACAAGGGCGAGATGGTCATTGGCGGCGGCACCGACGGCTACAACAACTACACCCAGCGCGGCTCCTTCCATCATATCGAGGAAACCGTACGCGCGCTGGTAGAGACCTTCCCGATGGTCAGCCGCCTGAAGATGCTGCGCCAATGGGGTGGTATCGTGGATGTGACCGGCGACCGCTCACCGCTGATTTCCAAGACCCCGGTCCAGAACTGCTTTGTCAACGCGGGCTGGGGCACGGGCGGCTTCAAGGCGATCCCCGGCTCCGGTTGGGCGATGGCAGAGTTGATGGCGACCGGGCATTCCCCGCTCGCGGAGGAATTCTCCATGACGCGCTTCAGGGAAGGCAAATTCATCGACGAAAGCGTCGCGGCCGGGGTGGCGCACTGATGCAGCGCCTTGGTTCACAGACTGAAAGTGTTTCTTGGCCTGCTGTCGGGAACTTCTGCGCGGGTTCGGGCGTTAAAGCCGCGAACACACTATCGCGCAGGAGAAACACATGTCAGATCAAACGCAGAACTCGTCCGGCTCCGGCAATGGCGCACTTGCCTTCATCCTTGGTGGTGTCGTTGTCGCACTCGCCGTGCTTGGCTGGTTCGTCCTTGGCGGTGGAAACCCGATGGATGAGCCCGATGTCAGCATCGAGCTGCCCGGCGGTGGTGCCATCGAAGGCGACATCGAAGGCAATTGACGATCAGGGGCACGCCGCCTCTGATGGTGGCGTGTCCCATGTTTGCGACACGCGTCTTGCCCGACGTGTGACTTTCGCTGCGGCGCCCCCCTCAGGTGGCGCGCCAGATTGGGCTGCTCCCCGAACATCTCATCCCGCGACACTGCCCGCCATCTCTGCGGGGCAGGGCGCTGCTGTAACTCTTTCGCCGGAGCACGCACAATGCTGATCCTTGAATGTCCCTATTGCGGCGTCGAAGCCGAAGAAACCGAATTGCATGGCGGTGGCGAAGCGCATCTGAAACGCTTTGGTCCCGGCTCCTCGGATGACGAGTTCCACGACTACCTGTTCATGAAGGAAAACCCGCGCGGGGTGCACCTGGAACGCTGGCGTCACGTCAACGGCTGCGGCAAGTGGTTCCACGCTGCCCGCTGCACCCAGACGCTCGAGGTCTTTGCCACCTACAGCGCCCAGACCACCGAGCCGCCGCAGGAGGTCAAGGACAAGATCAACGCCAAGCGTCCGGGCTGGACCTGGCGCGAATTCGAAGGTTGATCGCCATGTTTCATCTTTTCCCAAATACCTCCGCCGGAGGCTCCCAGACCTCCTGCCGCGAAAGGGTCGCACTATGAGCACGCGTCTCGCCAAACAGGGTCGGCTGATCGACCGCTCCAAACAGATCGAGTTCTCCTTCAACGGCAAGAAGCTCAAGGGCTTTGCCGGGGACACGCTTGCCTCTGCGCTTCTCGCCAATGACCAGATGCTGGTCGGTCGCTCGTTCAAGTACCACCGTCCGCGTGGCCTCGTCGCCGCAGGCTCCGAAGAGCCGAACGCGCTGGTGGGCCTCGGGGTCGGCGACCGCTTCGAGCCGAACCAGCGCGCCACCACCACTGAGCTGTTCTCCGGTCTTGCGGCACAGTCGCAGAACCACTGGCCAAGCCTCGAATATGACGTGGGTGAGCTGAACTCGAAGTTCTTCTCCCGCTTCCTGACCGCTGGCTTTTACTACAAGATGTTCATCCACCCGCGCCCCTTCTGGAAGCATGTGTATGAGCCCTTCATTCGCCAGTCCGCAGGTCTGGGCAAGGCGCCGGACAAGGAGCTGAAGGACGCCGACACCTACGAGCACTTCTACTATTTCTGCGACGTGCTGGTCATCGGGGGCGGTGTTGCCGGTCTGCAGGCGGCCAAAACTGCCGCAGCATCCGGCGCCAAGGTTCTGGTTCTGGAGGAAAAATCCAACTGGGGTGGGCGCACGCCGGTCGACGGTGGCACCATCGAGGGCCTTGAAGCCGACGCTTGGGTGGCCAAGACTGTCGCTGAACTGGATGCGATGGACAATGTCACCCTGCGCACCCGGACCATGGGCGCGGGTGTCTATGACCACGGCTATATCCTCGGCTACGAGCGTCTGACCGACCACGCGCCGGGTCAGGGTGGCCCGCGTCACCGCCTGTGGCGCATCCGCGCGACGCAAACCGTGACCGCAACCGGTGCCATCGAACGTCCGCTGTCCTTTGCGGGCAACGATGTGCCGGGCGTGATGCTGGCGGCCTCGATGCGCGACTACGTGGTGAACTGGGGCGTGACCCCGGGCCAGAAGGTCGTCGTCGCCACCAACAACGACGATGCCTACCGCACCGCCATCTCCCTGCATGAGGCCGGCGTCGAGGTCGTGCGCGTGCTGGATACCCGCGAAAGCGGTGGCGGCGATCTGGCCGACAAGGTCCGCGCGCTTGGCATTCGCGTTGAGTGTGGCCGGGCGATCGCCAAGGTCAAGGATGGCAAACGCGTCACCAAGGTGGCCATCTGCGCCCAGAACGGCGAGGGCGGTGCCCGCGAGGAGATCGAAGCCGATGCGGTTGCGATGTCCGGTGGCTGGTCGCCGGTGGTGCACCTGTGGTCCCATTGCGGCGGCAAGCTGACCTGGGATGATGCCCAGGCGCATTTCCGCCCTGACCCCGAGCGCGCCCCCACCGGCCATGACGGCAAGCCCTTCGTGGTGACGGCAGGCTGTGCCTCCGGTCCGCTGGGTCTGTCGGAGGTGATGCAGGATGCGGCCGCTGCCGGTGCGCGTGCTGCCGAGGCCGCAGGCCGTCCGGCAACGAAGCCGGCCGAGGTTGCCACCTCCGAGCTGGTCGAAGCGCCGATGGAAGCGGTCTGGCTGATGCCTGCCAAGGCCGACATCAAGCTGCGCATGAAGACCTGGCTCGACTATCAGAACGACGTCAAGGTCTCCGACGTGCAACTGGCCGCACGCGAGGGCTATGAGAGCGTCGAGCACACCAAGCGTTATACCACGCTGGGGATGGCGACCGATCAGGGGAAACTCTCCAATATCAACGGTCTGGCAATCCTTGCGGACACGCTGGGGGCGGAGATTCCACAGGTTGGCACCACCACCTTCCGTCCGCCCTATCACCCGATTTCCATGGGTGCGATCGGTGGCGAGGCCCGGGGCGACATCTTCCAGCCGCTGCGCAAGACGCCGATGTATGACTGGCACGACAGCAACGGCGCCCATTGGGAGCCGGTCGGCCACTGGCGCCGCCCCTATGCCTATGTGCGCTCCGGCGAAAGCGTCCATGATGCGGTCAATCGCGAAGTGAAGAACACCCGCGACAACCTCGGCCTGCTGGATGCGTCGACCTTGGGCAAGCTCATTGTCAAAGGGCCGGACGCGGGCAAGTTCCTCGACATGCTCTACACCAACATGATGAGCACGCTGAAGATCGGCAAATGTCGCTATGGTTTGATGTGTTCCGAGAACGGCTTTCTCGATGATGACGGCGTGGTTGCGCGCATCGACGAGGACACCTGGCTCTGCCACACCACCACCGGCGGCGCGGATCGCATCCACGCCCATATGGAGGAATGGCTGCAAACCGAATGGTGGGACTGGAAAGTCTATGTGGCCAATGCCACTGAGCAACTGGCACAGGTTGCCGTGGTCGGCCCCAACGCCCGCAAGGTGCTGGAAAAGCTGAACGCGCAGGCGGGCGGCGGCATGGATCTGTCCAAAGACGCGCTGGCCTTTATGGAGTGGAAGGACGGCGAGATCGGCGGCTTCACGGCACGCGCCTATCGCATCTCCTTCTCGGGTGAGCTGTCCTACGAGATCGCGGTCGCGGCCTCGGAAGGTCAGGCGTTCTGGAACGCGCTGGTCGAGGCGGGCAAGGAATTTGGCGTCATGCCCTATGGCACCGAATGCCTGCACATCCTGCGCGCCGAGAAGGGCTTCATCATGATCGGCGACGAGACCGATGGCACCGTGATCCCGCAGGATCTCGGCCTGCATTGGGCGCTGTCGAAGAAGAAAGAGGACTACCTGGGCAAACGTGCACAAGCGCGCAGCCACATGGCCGATCCGGATCGCTGGCAACTGGTGGGTTTGGAAACCGTCGACGGCTCCGTGCTGCCGGATGGGGCCTATGCGGTGGGCAATGGCACCAACGCCAATGGTCAGAAGAACACCATTGGTCGCGTGACCTCCACCTACTACTCCGCCACGGTCGATCGCGGTATCGCGATGGGTCTGGTGAAACATGGTCCCAAGCGCATGGGCGAGGTCCTCGACTTCCCCGGCACCGACGGCAAAATCTACAAAGCCAAGATCGTAGAGCCGATCTTTTACGACAAGGACGGGGAAAAGCAGAATGTCTAACGCTGTAAGCGCCCTGGGCGGCGCAAGCTTCGCCGGTCTGGCCAAGGTCACGGACACTGGTCTCGGCGGCATGATCACCCTGCGCGGCGATCTCGCCTCGGCCAAGGTTCAGGCGGCGGTCAAGGCCGCCACCGGAGCCGCGGTGCCCGATACCCGCAGGATCGTCTTTGGCGATGCGGGTGCGGCGGCTTGGATGTCGCCGGACGAGTTGTTGCTGCTGGTGGAGTATGAGCGCGTCGATGCGGTTGTGGCCAAGCTGGGCGAGGATCTGGCCGGTGAACACCATATGGCGGTGAACGTCTCCGATGCGCGGGCCTGTTTCGCGGTCAGCGGCGAGGCGGCCCGCGAGGTGATCGCCAAGGTCGCGCCTGTGGATCTGGACGACGGCCAGTTCGAGGCCGGCACATTCCGCCGCACCCGGTTTGCGCAGATCGCCGGCGCTTTCTGGCTGGACGAGGCGGGTACGTTCCACATCGTCTGCTTCCGCTCGGTGGCTGGCTACATGTACAACCTGCTCTGTGCTGCCGCACATCCGCAGTCCAAGGTGGGCGTCTACGCCTGAGTTGGCGCTTTTGCGCAACAACACACGAATTTTCTAATGGCGGCCTTCTTAAAGGCCGCCATTTTTTTTAGCAAACAACCATTGGAAGCATTTATCGGAGCCTTTTCATGCTCAAGTTCAAAAGTCGGCTCGCATCCGTTTGTATATCGCTGGCTATTACAGCGACATATGCGTCTGCGGAGACATGGGTGTGCGAGTTCAAAGACTCGACACGCAACGGAACGATACCTCAGCTGGTGATCGTGGAACTGCGCCCTGATGGCAGTGCCTTGGTAATCGACCCCTATCTCGTGCATACGGACCAGGCTCCGAAGATTGCCAAATTCGTCAAGAACACATCAAGCAGACTGCGTGTGCGCTGGCGTGTCGACGACATGCCATTTAGCGGTGGACTTGCCTCGGACATGGATTTCTCGCTGGTGCACAACAAAGCCCGCGACAAGGCGTTTATCACGCTGAATTTGCCGAGTTTCGACAATCAGGACAGTGGTACCGGAAGCTGTGAGGTCGAGAAGTAACCTCCTCTTCGAGTTGGATGTTCTCGCTGACGGGCTGGCGCAGGATAACTGTGCCGGTCCTGATAGGTGCACGAGATACAATATGGATTAAGCTATTGAAATCTAGGATATTCCCGACCGTTTTGGCTGTGCTCTGTCTAGGCACAGGCGCTTCGGCGGCACAGCTTGAATGTAAACTGACAAAAGTTTGGTTTGCTCACCCATATTTGCCGACATCGCTGGTCCTTGAGGCGGATGAGCATTTCTTGAACGTGAAGCTGCGTGATGTTCAGATTAAGAACGTAGCAACCAATGACACCGTGGCGAAGGTAGTATATCGCGGCCAAAATAGGTTGCGCATGGAGTGGCCCACCGCAGATTACAAACGTACAGGGCCAGCAGTATTTCCAAATCGTAATACCTTCCGAAATGAGCCAGAGCTTTTCCGCGCGACCTTGTCCCTCGATCTGCGGAATTTCGAATTTAAGGTTGAGATGGAAGATAAGCGATTGGCGGCTCAGTACGGGCAAGCGATTGGAACCTGTAAAAAGGTGCGCTAACGCAATCGATGCAGGGGCGCTGCGCTAACTGAAGTGCACTCTTACAACGCGCCCATTGATAAAATTAGTTTGTGGAAAAATGAAACAAAGTCACAAAAGAATACTCCAGATCGCAGCTATATTGGGCCTTTCTCTTTCGTCTGAGGGAGCGCTTGCGTCGACGTTCGATTGCAAGTTGAGTAATATCGGGGTCAAGCACCCCTATCTCGCCGATAGGGTCACTTTTACCGCAGACGCCCGGTTTCAGAACATCACTATAACCAACATCGACATCAAGGATGTAACGACGTCAATTGTGCCCGGTGAACTCGCCAATCGAACAAAAAAACGTGTGCGCATCCGATTTCCGGCCCACAGTTTTGTGATGAACGGGGTGCTCCCCAAACAACCCGGAGGTTATGGTCGTATGAAACCGTCTGAATATCTCTATGAACTCTCAATCTCGCTTTCCGATCAGCGTTACACGATGCGGGTTGTGGATGCGCGATTTGGAACCAGCGATGGGGCGGGGTCAGGGCGTTGTAAGGTAAGCAATTGACTCGGGTTTTCCTGCACTAGCTCTTGACCAAACCGGGGCGGGGCCGCATGTATCCCTCAGGAACGCAACATTAAATGACAGGGGGCCAAAATGGCTTTTGAACTTCCCGATCTTCCCTATGCACATGATGCGCTGGCGTCCAAGGGCATGTCCGCCGAGACGCTGGAATACCACCACGACCTGCACCACAAGGCCTATGTCGACAACGGCAACAAGCTGATCGCCGGCACCGAGTGGGAGGACAAGTCCCTCGAAGACATCATCACCGGCACCTACAACAAGGACGCCGTGGCGCAGAATGGCATCTTCAACAACATCTCCCAGCTGTGGAACCACAACCAGTTCTGGGAAATGATGGGCCCGAACGGCAGCGCGATGCCGGGTGAGCTGGAAAAAGCTCTGGTTGAGTCCTTCGGCTCCGTCGACAAGTTCAAGGAAGACTTCTCCGCCGCAGGCGCCGGTCAGTTCGGCTCCGGCTGGGCATGGCTGGTCAAGGACACCGATGGTGGCCTGAAAGTCACCAAGACCGAAAACGGCGTCAACCCGCTGTGCTTCGGCCAGACCGCACTTCTGGGCTGCGATGTGTGGGAACACTCCTACTACATCGACTTCCGCAACAAGCGCCCGGCCTACCTGTCGAACTTCCTCGACAACCTGGTGAACTGGGAAAACGTCGCCTCCCGCCTGTAAATTCCGGCGCAACGGCAAACGTATCGACAGGCCCCGTCCGGCATCGGACGGGGCCTTTTGCTGTCTCGCCGCCAGACTATGCACGCAGGTTTCCGGTGGAACATTCCGCGCACGCTCCGCGTTTCCCAATTGAATGAAGCCAAGTATGGAGGACTGAGATGGCAGAGCGTGTGCGATCAAAGGACGGACATCAGGAAACCAAGGATATTCTCGGTGCCAACGGGAGCGTGTCCCATGGTGGGCGCAATGGCGGACGTCTGGCGCGCGAAGTCGCCAGCGAAGACGAAGAGAAACGTGCCAAGGAGCGCCCCGCAGGCGCCACCCGCGTGACCAAGTCAAATGAGCAGGAGGACCAGTGATGAGCGCTTTAGACCAAGGGACCTATGTATTGGTGGCCGACAGCGAGAAGGCCTTGCTGCTGGAGAACATCACTGATGGTCAGGATCCGCACTTCGAGGTGCGCAAGAAGGAGGAGCAGGACAATCCTTCCGATCAGGCGCAATCCGCCAATCGTCCAGGCCGCATGCAGGACACGGGCGTCGGCCAACGCTCAGCGCTGGATGACACGGACTGGCACGAACTGGCAAAGGAACGCTTTGCAGACGACATCGCAGAGCTGCTTTATGCCCGTGCCCACAAGGGCAAGCTGGGTCCGGTGGTTCTGGTGGCGTCGCCGCAGGTGCTCGGCGATCTGCGCCCGAAGCTTCACAAGGAAGTCAATGCGCTGATTGCGGGCGAGATACCAAAAACCCTGACCAATCACCCGCTGGATGAGATCGAGCAGATCGTGAAGCGGGAGCTGGCTGCGTCCTGAGCGCATATCCGGTGGAAATCAGGATATGAAAGAGAAGACGTGGCGCATCTCTGTGCCGCGTCTTTTTCCGTTTTCTGGGATTGGCGCAGGCCAAATCCGGCGGACTGTCGCGTGGCCGTGTTGTGTGCTTGATCCGAGGCTCGCTGGTTTGCGCCGCCTCAGGTCAGGGCGGCAATAGCCTCTTCGGGGGTCTGCACCCAGAGAATGCAACTTGCGTGATCTGACCCCGCAAAGTCCTGTTGCACCACATGATCCATCAACGCACGCAACGGATCCCAGTAGCCGTCGGTGTTGAGGATCACGATGGGCTTGTCGTGCAAACCCAGCTGGCGCCAGGTGATGGCCTCGAACAACTCATCCAGCGACCCCATGCCGCCGGGCAAAAGCAACACGGCGTCCGCGTTGTAGAGCATGACCTTTTTGCGTTCATGCATGGTTTCCGTCACCACATAGGTGGTGAGATCGCGCTTGCCGACCTCGCGTTTCACCAGATGTTCGGGGATCACGCCGAAGGTCTCGCCACCTGCAGCCTGCGCTGCGCGCGCGACGGTGCCCATCAGCCCGACGTCACCGGCCCCGTAGACCAGTCGCAGGCCAGCCTTGGCCAACCCCGTGCCCAATGTCTGTGCCGCGGCTTCATAGCTTGGATTTTTTCCCATGCGGGAGCCGCAATAGACGCAGACGGATGTGACAGCCATGGCGCACCTTTTTCATTTTCAACGGAATTTCGGACGAGTGCAGAGAAACATCGTGCTTTGACCCGTCATAGCGGTATTGCTAGGTTTGCTCAACCGAGTGGTCGGCAACAAGGTCACCGGTGCAAAGGGATGCAAGGGAATACATCGCAACATGACGAAATCAAGCGGGATAGGCGCAGGCGCCGGGGTGGCCATCGGCACGGTGGCGACAGTCGTCGTAGTGGGCGGTGGTTTTTTTCTGGCGCGGGGCGGTATGTTGGGCGACGGGGCGCAGAGCTTTGTCGCGCGTCAACTTGTATCGCTGGGCCTCGCGGTGCCGCCTGCGCCGATGATGCCGGCGCCTTCTGCGCAGGAGACTGATCCGGCGCAGGCCTCCTCGGCGGCGCCTGAAACCGCCGTGCCGGACGAAAGTGACCCCGGCTTTGTTCTGACCCCGCCGAAGCTGGAAGTGGCCCGGTTTGACATGGACGGATCCGGCATCGTCGCGGCCTCCGCGCAGGCAGGGGTCGAGGTGCAGGTGCTGCTTGACGGGCAGGTGCTGGACAGCCAGACCGTGCCCGCGGCGGGGGAGTTCGTGTCATTCGTCACCATCACTTCGAGCAGCGAGCCGCGCGTCTTGTCGCTGCTGGCCCGGTTCGAGGGGCAAGAGATCGCGTCTGAGGACAACTTTATTCTCGCGCCTGTTCAATTGCGCACGGCTGAGGCGGATGAGGCGTGGTTGCCGCTGGAGCGCGACAGCAGCTCCCGGTCCGAGGTTGCAGCGCCCGAAGACGCAGGACCGGAGGAGGTGGCCTCTGATACATCTGCGCAGGATGCGACATCACCCGGCCCGACGGCATCCGATGTTGCGAGACCGATGGTCCCTGATGATGCCGCTCAGGTGGCATCTGATGAAAGCGGTTCGGTTGCGTCTGAAGACACAGGGACCGAGTTTGCGGCGTCTGAAGCGACCACGCGCCAAACGGATGCGCCCGACGTGGTTGTGGCTGATGCCGCAGCGTCTGACAGTGTTGCCCCAGAAGCGGTTGCGCCCGATGCGGTCGCCGCTGACCCCGTCGCACCCGAAGAGGTGGTGGCCGATGTGGTTGCGCGTGCTCAGGACGAACCTTCGGAGGTGTCCGTTGCCGAGACCGGTTCAGATGCGGACACCGCGCCCGCGTCGCAGAGTGCTGAAGCAGCGGCGCCGGAGAGCGACAGCGCAGAGGCCGCGCAATCGGTTCGGGCAGAGACGGAAACAGCGCCTGATCCTGCCACAGGACCGGAGGTGGTTTCCGATGAGACCCAGCGCCCCGCAGCAGCTGATACCCGCGCGCAGCTCGCGACGCCTACTGCAGCAGAGGCTGCAAGTGATGGGCCGGCAGAGGCCGTGGGATCGGCGGAGCCAGCGCGGCCTCCTGTCGTCGCGACCGATGATGCAGGCTCGCAGCCGCCGCGTGAACAGGCCGGCGTTTCCGAGCCGCAGGCCACACCCGAAGACACCACTGTTGAGGCCGACGGGGAGACAGCGCCTCAACCTGACGTGGCCGTAACGGTACTGCGCGCAGGCAAGGACGGCGTATCCTTGGTGCAGCCCGCAACGCCCGTTGCGCCAGAGCTGGTGAACAAGGTGGCATTGGACACCATCAGCTATACCGAGACGGGCGATGTGCAATTGGCCGGACGGGCACAACCCGAGGCGCTGGTGCGGGTCTATCTCGACAACAGCCCGGTGACGGATATCGCAACCGCAAGTGACGGCCGCTGGTCCACGGCGCTGACCTCGGTGGCACCGGGGATCTACACGTTGCGCCTTGACGAGATCAGCCTGGCCGACGGCAGTGTCAGCAGTCGCCTCGAAACACCGTTCAAGCGCGAGGCACCTGAGGTCTTGCAGCCCGCGCTTGAGGCGGGATCGAGCCCGGATGCGTCAGCTCCGGCCATCCAGGTGGTCACCGTGCAGGAAGGGGACAGCCTCTGGGCGATCTCGCAGGAACGCTACGGCAGCGGTTTTCTCTATGTGCGGGTGTTCGAGGCCAACAAGTCCGATATTCGCGATCCGGACCTGATCTATCCCGGGCAGATCTTCACTCTGCCGAAGTAACAGCTTACATAGACTGGAATGTGGGCGCGCTCCCAAATGGGGGCGCGTTTGTCATGTCTGGATTCTACCCAGGATCGACAGAGCCAAGAACAAGGAAGCCCGATGCCCCCGATGGACGATCCCACCGCCGCCGACGAACGCCGCTCCGGCCTGCGTACCCTGCGCAAGGTCTGGCCCTATGTCTGGCCGAAGACCGAGCGGGCGATCCGGGTGCGCGTCGTGCTGGCGCTGCTGGTCTTGGTCGGCGCCAAGGGCATCGCCGTGCTCACGCCGGTGTTCTACAAGGGTGCGGTGGATGCGCTGGCCGACGAGGGCGTGCCGCTCTTGGCGCTGGGGGCCGTGGGGCTGACGGTGGCCTATGGCATGGCGCGGGTGATGAATGCGGGCTTTCAACAGTTGCGCGACGTGATCTTTGCGCCGGTGACACAGCGGGCGCTGCGACGGCTGGCGCTGTCGACCTTCCGGCATATTCACGCCATGTCCATGCGCTATCACATCACCCGCAAGACCGGCGGCCTGAGCCGTATTATCGAGCGCGGTGTGAAGGGCGTAGAGTTCCTGTTGCGCTTTCTGGTATTGTCGATCGGGCCGCTGATGCTGGAGCTGACGCTGGTCGCGGTTGTGCTCGCCTTGTGGTTCGACGTCTGGTATCTGGTGGCGGTTGCGGTGACCGTGGGGCTTTATGTCTGGTTCACTTTTGCGGTGACCGAATGGCGCGTGAAGCTGCGCCGGGAGATGAACCGGCAGGACACGGACGCCAACCAGAAGGCGATCGACAGTCTGCTAAACTACGAGACGGTGAAATACTTCGGCGCCGAGGACCGTGAGGCGGCGCGCTATGACGTTGCCATGAAGGGCTATGCGGCGGCGGCGCTCAAGACCGCCTATTCGCTGGCGGCGCTGAACTTCGGCCAGACGGTGATCATCACCACCGGGCTGATCACCGTGATGGTAATGGCGGCAATCGGGGTTGAGAGCGGCCAAATGACCGTCGGCGATTTTGTCATGGTCAACGCCTATATGATCCAGATCACCGGGCCGCTGGGCTTTCTCGGCACGGTTTACCGCGAGATCCGTCAAAGCCTGGTGGACATGGGAGAGATGTTCGACCTGCTGGAGCAGCCGCCGGATGTGCAGGATGCCACGGACGCGCGCGATCTGCAGATCACCGGTGGTGAGATCCGCCTGCAGGACGTGCGCTTTGGCTATGACAGCGAGCGCGAGATCCTGAAGGGTGTGTCGCTCGCGGTTGGGGCAGGGCAGACCGTGGCCATTGTCGGCTCTACCGGATCGGGAAAATCCACCATTGGGCGGTTGCTGTTCCGCTTTTATGATGTCACCGGCGGCGCGCTGACCATCGACGGGCAGGATGTGCGCAACGTGACCCAGAAGAGCCTGCACAGTGCCATCGGCGTGGTGCCGCAGGACACCGTGCTGTTCAACGACAGCATTCGCTACAACATCGCCTATGGCCGTGAGGGCGCGACGGAGGAAGAGATCATCGCCGCCGCGCGGGATGCGCAGATCCATGAGTTCATCGCGCAATTGCCCGAGGGGTATGACACCCAGGTCGGCGAACGCGGGCTGAAGCTCTCGGGCGGTGAAAAGCAACGGGTGGGCATTGCGCGCACATTGCTGAAGAACCCGCCGATCCTGCTGTTGGACGAGGCCACATCGGCGCTGGATTCCGACACCGAGCAGGAGATCAAGGGTGCCTTGGCGCGGGCCGGGCAGGGGCGCACGGTGATCACCATCGCCCATCGCTTGTCCACCATCGCCGAAGCCGACCGGATCGTGGTGCTGGAACAGGGCGAGATTGCCGAGACCGGCACCCATGACGAGCTGGTGTCGCAGGGCGGGCGCTATGCCTATCTCTGGCAGCGACAGCAGGCCGATCAGGACGTCGCCTGATCCTGTTGAACAGCTCCGGACGTCGGTGGTTTGTGCCCTGACCGCCGGAGGCCGGAAGAATCACAACATCCCAACGCGCGATGCATCGAAGATAACCGGTGCATCGCGCGTATTCTTTACTGCCTGCAGCTCGGGATGGGGCAGGCCAAGGCAAACTGCGAAACAGCGCTTTGTTCCCGCAAAAGATGCAGATCACAATTCGACACCCGTTTTGCGCGGGGCTCCGCCAGAACGCCCTGCCTGCGGCGGCGGGGAAATGTCCACGCGATTGGAGCGCGCATTAAGTCGCCGGTGTGAAAGAGAAAATCAGGCCGATCATCGCCCGAATTCGCCCCGTTGCCGCGGGCCACTGGCAGCGGGCAGATCGGCTCTCTACCTTCATTCTTGTCATGAGGCGCAGATGTGCCGAGCGACACACACAAACAAACGAGTGGAGTATAACGATGAAGACTTTTGCCCTGACCGCCGCCGCTATCGCAACTCTGGCCGCTGCACCGGCTATGGCCAGCAACTTTGCCGCAGAAGTCGATGCAGACGGCAGTGGCGCCCTGTCGCTGGAAGAGCTGCAAGTCGCCTACCCGGCACTGACCGAAGACACATTTGCGCAGATCGATGTGGATGCAAGCGGTGAGGCCGACATGGAGGAGATCGCCGCCGCTCAGGACGCAGGGCTTCTTCTCAAGAACGGCTGATCCAGCCTCATGATGGGGCGGGCCATCTTTTGTGGTCCGCCCCGATTTCGGGTGGTGCGTCGTGCGACGGGTCTGCATGTGTTTTGGTGCGGGCCACCCGCTGTTTATTGTGCCGTCATGGTCGTGATCTGGCCTACGGGCTCTTCCCTGGATCCGATGTCCACATCTTTCCCCAAAGATGTGGCTGGCCTCCCCCGAGACGACGCGCACAATCAGAAGAGACCTCGTCCCTGCGGCGGGGTCTTTTTTGTTCGAGGGCTCCACGGATGGGTGGGACAGAGGTTCCGGGCCCTGAAATGGTCCAGGTCTGAATGCGAAAAACCTATTTTTTTCATGTGGATGTCGAGCCAACTTGCGGTGATGTTCCATCACGCCCTCGTGAGGGCGGCCCATCTGCCAGATCTGTGCGGAGTCTTGCTGTCCGCAAAACGCCTGACCAGCAGGGTGGCGCTGAGAGGTTGTGGATCAGGTCGCGAGGGCTGGAGATCGGCAGCGCCCTTCTTACGTCCTGTGGTGTCACGAGGGGGCATCCCCTCAAATTCACGAGTAAGACCTCTAAAGGAGGACATTATGAAATCCATCGTATTGACCACCGCCGCCGTTGCCGCCCTGTTCGCAGCACCTGCCGTCGCCGAAGTAGAGCAGGCGGGTGCGCTGACCTACAAGGAGCTGAAGCAGGAGTATCCCACTCTGACCAAGAAGACCTTTGAGATGGTTGATGTGAACAAGGACGGTGTCGCCGATATGGAAGAGATCGACCAGGCTGAGCAATCCGATGTTCTGGAAGCACAGAGCATGATGGACAAGAGCTGACCTGAAGTCCTGGGGTATCGGGATCAGTTGTGATCCCGATGCCAGCCAGCCAGCGCGTCAGAATAGGGACGCGTCAGGACTTTGTTATCACGCCGAAAAAAGCCCCCTCCTGAGTATTCGGGAGGGGGCTTTCCTATGTTCTGATTGGCTGCGGTGGCCAAAGGGACGGGGTGTTATTCCGCGGCCCTCAGAGGGGACGGCCCGGTCGAGGGTTGCGAGCCTGCTGTGCTGTCGGTCTCATCCTCGGCGTCTTGTCTCGGACTGTCGTCCTGCGGGGCTGCGGGATGTGGCTCCGCCGTCCAGTCGATTTCGGTCGAGGGCAGCCGACGCGCCTTGCGGGCCAGCTCGCTGTCCTGTGCCACCTGACTGGTGCTGCCACCGGTGATCCGTGCCGTGATCCGTTTCATCCAGCTCATATAGGTGGAGAGCCAGACCCGGAGCGCCAGCAGAGATGGGGTGACAACCAGCGTCAGCACGGTGGCCACGCCAAGTCCAAAGACCACCGCTGTTGCTAGCTGTTTCCACCAAAGCGCAGTCGGGCTGTTGATGGAATATCCGCCGTCGATGAAGTCGAGGCTGATGCCGAACATCATCGGCGCCAGACCCGCCATCGTGGTGATGGTGGTCAGCAACACGGGCCGGATGCGCGCCTCCGCGGTCCGGATGATCGCCTCAAGCCGTGGCATGTGCTGGCTGAATTCCTGATAGGTATCAATGAGAACAATGTTGTTGTTCACCACGATCCCCGCCAGTGCCACGATCCCTGTGCCGGTCATGATGATCGAGAAGGGCTGCTGCATCACCATCATGCCGATCAGCACCCCGGTGGTGGACAGAACCACCGCCAGCAGCACCAGCACGGAATTGTAAAAGCTGTTAAACTGCGCCAGCAGGATCACGAACATCAACCCCAGCGCCCCGGCAAAGGCTTTCATCAGGAAGGCACCGGATTCTGCCTGTTCTTCCTGATCGCCCGTCCACTCCCAGTCGATGGAGGAGTCAAAGGGCGAGGTTTCCAGCCATTTGGTGAGCTCGGCAATACGCTCGTTGGCATTGATCAATACGGTCTCGGTTTCGCCGGTGGCGAGCGCTGCGCGCAGCTCATTTGCCGAGGCGGCTCCGGTGAGGGTCTTGATCTCCGCGACAGCGCCGCCGGGCAGGGTGATGGCCTGATCCGAGGCAGTCTGCCCTTCGGTCAGCTGCTTCACGATGGCAAGCGATCGCGCCTCGCCGCTTTCCTGCGGCATGAGGATCTGGCTCAGGCCCGGTTCCACATCCGCCTTCACGTCGTAATAGCGCTGCTGCTCAATGCGGGAGATGGTGGCAAGCTTCGGCACAGGTTTACGCGAGACGAAGTTCGACAGGGGCACCAGACCTTCATCGGTGCGCAGCTTCAGCGTATCGAGAGTGGACAGCACCCGCTGCTGCTCGGGCAGACGCAGGCGGATGTCGATTTCCTCATCCGAGCTGTCCACCCGCATGGTGTCGAGCAGAATGCCCCGCGTCACCAGCTGTACCATCGCGCCCACTGTTGCCACATCGGCGCCATAGCGACCGGCCTTTGCCACATCCACGTCGATTTCCCAGTCGATCCCCGGCAGGGGTAGGCTGTCCTCGATCAGGGTCAGGCCCGGCGTGTCCTCGAAACGGGTGCGGGCCATGTTGGTGGCGGCACGCAGCGGCTCCCACTCATCGCCCTTGATGCGCAGATGCAGCGGCTTGCCGGAGGCGGGGCCCCCTTCAAGCGCCTTGATCTCCACTTCAAATCCGGGGAGCGTCGCGACCATGCCTGACAGCTCGTCCAGCACGGTGTTGCCGTCAAAGGCGTCGGCGGTGACCTCGCGCTCGAACAAGCCGCCGAACACTGGCTCGCTTTTGGTTGGGCGATCTTCCCATGGGATGATTTCGAACTGAACCTGACCGATGGTATCGGGCGGGGTACTGGCGCCGGAGGCATCTGTATTCAGTCCACCTTCGCCGGCAAAGGAGAAGACGTTGATCACCGCAGGATGCTGCATGATCATCTGTTCGGTGTCGCGCACCATCGCGTCTTTTTCACTCAGCGAGATATTACCGCGGGCGCGAACATAGGCGGTGGCCTGCTCCGGTTCGCTTTCGACAAAGAATTCAACGCCGTGGTTGTTGGTCTGGAACAGGCCAAAGACGGTCATGATGCCAAAGGCGACAACCGCCAGCGTGACCACCGGCATCACCGGGTTGCCGACGATCAGCTTGATCACCCAGCCAAAACCACCGAGGCGATGGCCCGCGACCACACGGCGCTGGCGATGCTGCAGCTCTGCGGCGCCGAGGGTCACAGAGGCGGCGACGGCAGAGGCCAGGAAGATCACCACACCCAGCAGGGTGGCAGCGGTGCCCGTTCCGCCTGGGATCAGATAACCGGGGTTCAGAAGTTGCATGGCACCTGCAAACATGCCCCAGATTGCCACCGGCACCAGCGCGGCGCGCATCACCCATGGCAGGGTGCGACGCAGAGCGTCGGAGGCATTGCCGAAGGTCCGGCTCATCCGGCCTGTCACGCCGCCCATGACGGGCAGGTAGATCAGCGCCACAACCAGGGATGCGGACAGAACGAAGATCAGCGTCACCGGCAGCATGCCCATGAATTCACCTGGAACGCCGGGCCAAAACAGCATTGGCAGGAAGGCACAGAGCGTCGTCGCAGTGGAGGAGACCACCGGCCAGAACATGCGCTGTGCGGCCTCGACGTAGGCGTGCATCGGGCCGGTGCCTTCGGAGATCCGCTTGTCGGCATATTCGACCACCACGATCGCGCCATCCACCAGCATGCCGACAGCGAGGATGAGGCCGAACATCACGATGTTGGAGACCGAAATCCCCATCAGGGCGAGAAAGGCAAAACACAGCAGGAAGGAGGTCGGGATCGCGAACCCCACCAGCAGGGCGGCGCGGCTGCCAAGCGCGGCGAGCACCACGATCATGACCAGCGCCACCGCGGTCAATACCGAGCCTTCGAGCTGGCTCACCATAGATCCGACAACACGGCTCTGGTCGTTCGAGGTCCCGAGTGTCACCGCGGTCTGCAGCTCCGGCGGCCATTTTTTCTGGGACTCTGCAAGCGTGGCTTTGACCTGCTCGACCGTATCGATGAGGTTGAAGCCCTTGCGCTTTACCACCTGCAGGGCAAACGTGTCGCTGCCGTTGAACCGGGCGGTGCCCTGACGGTCCTCGAAGGTGAAGTTGATTTCGGCCAGTTCGCCCAGCGTCACGACGCGGTCGCCGTTGGTTTTGACCGGCAGGCCGTAGATATCCTCAACGCTGTCAAAGGAGGACGGGATCTTGACCGAGAAGGTGCCCTGATTGCTTTCGACTTCGCCGGCGGCAATCAGCTGGTTGTTGTTCTGGACCACATTGATCAGCTCAACAGCGGTGACATTGTACGATTCCAGCCGCAGCGGATCGATCAGCACCTCGACCATCTCATCGCGGTTGCCGGCGATGCCTGCTTCGAGCACGGAATCAAGGGCTTCGATGTCGTCCTGCAAGTCCTTGGCAAGCCGCGCCATTGTGCGTTCCGGCACCGGGCCGGACATGTTCACGATGACGATCGGAAACTCGGAAAAGTTGATCTCATGGATCGCGTATTTCTCTGCTCCTTCGGGAAAGGCAGCTTCGGCGGAATCCATGGCATCGCGCACGTCGGCCATAACGGCGGTCTTGTCCCAGCCGAAATCGAATTCCAGCGCCACACCGGCATAGCCTTCGGCGGCGGTCGCCGACATCTTGTCGAGCCCATCAAGATCCCCCAGCTCGGTTTCCATCACCTTGACCAGCAGGGTCTCGGAATCCTCGGCAGAGATGCCGGGGAAGGAGACTGAGATGAACAGGGCGGGGATTTCGATGTCTGGCTCACCCTCCTTGGGCAGGCTGACATAGGCAAAGCCACCGACCAGCAGCGAAATGGCGATGAAGGCCATCACCATCCGTGCGCGGTCTGCAGCCCAATTAACGAGGCCGATCATTCACTCATCTCCCGATAGCTGGGTTTCAGGGCAACCCCTTCGGTGACAAAATCCTGTCCCACGATGATGACATCCGCCTCTTCGGGCAGGCCATCAAGCCAGACACCCGCTGCTTCGTCCCGCAGCAGGCGGACAGGTACAAACCCGGCGGTGCTGTCGGCACGTACCACGCGCACGCCCAATTGCCCCTCGTTGTTCAGCGTCAGTGCAGACTGCGGCAGGCGGTGCGCCTTTGTGCCTTCGGCTGCGATGACGATCTCGGCGGTCTGACCATCGCGGATTTTCAGGTCCGGGTTCGGAACGGTGATTTCCACCTCGAAGGTGCGGGTGGCCTCATCCGCCGACCGGCTGATGAAGGATACCGTGCCCGTCACCTCTTGCCCAGCGGCAAGGCGCGCACCGGCCTTTGAGCCAAGCGTGACGTGGTCGATGGCATTCTCCGGCACGTAGCCAACCAGTTTGATCGTATCCAGCTGTATCACTGTCGCGCAGAGGCTGCCCGGTTGCAGCAGGCTGCCGATCTCTGCGGTGTCGGATTCAAGGATACCATTAAACGGCGCATGCAGTACCAGACGGTCCATTTCCTTTTCTGCAGAGGCCACAGCGGCGACCGCGGATTCAATGCCTGCCCGGGTCGATTCAAGCCCACCTTCGGCGGATGCGATGGCCGCCTGCGCGGTGCTCTCGGCGGCCTTGGCGGATGCCAGTCGGGTCTCGGAGGCGTATCCCCCTTCGGAGAGTTTCTGAGCCGCAGTCAGGTTGATGCGCGCTTCTTCCAGCACAGCATGGGCTTCCTTCAGCCGGGCCTCGGCCTCTGGCATCTTGGCGCGCGCTTCCAGCAATCTCGCGCGGGCCTCAAGCAGCGACGCCGGTCGGGTTCCCGGGTCCAGCTCGCAGAGCACCTCATCCTTCTTGATCGACGCGCCTTTGCGCAGGGGCTCGGAGATCACGGTGGAGGTGGTCTCCGCCATGACGTTGACTTCGCGTATGGCCCGAGTCTGGCCGCGCAGCACGACCGCATTGTCAATGGCGCGGGCCTGGCTGTGCACAGCCACCACGGCCACGCGCACGCCGGAATCCTCGGCCTCTGCCAGTTGCGACTGATCGTCCGAGGCCTCTGCCGCGTCAGCTTCGATCTCCGTGGTGTCCTCGCCGCGGGCGAAAGCCAGCAGGCTGTCGCGCTCCATGACCACGGCATAAAGGCCAGCAGTCACGACCAGGGCGGTCAGAGGGGGGATGATGCGCATTGTAAAAGTCGACTCCAAATTGAACACTTTTTGTTGATACTACCTTGTTCCGTCGCGTCACACTGTGATGCAGGTCACAGGCGGCAAAATTTATCCGGCACCGGTGGCGAAGAAATAGGCCGCCAAGGAACGTAGGTTTTCTCGCGCGTAACAAAATGCCTCAGATTGCTCTTGTCACGCAAAATGCGTCGCAGAGGTAAAGATTCTCATCGTTTGGGGCGCGCTTTGCGCGGAATCGGAGCATTTTGTGCCGAAGTGGACGGGACTTGGCTTGTCTGAACGGGCAGGCTATGACACATCGGCAAGAGATAATGCCGCCCCGTCGTGGGTGCGCGGACACGAGGGACAAGGGCCGTTTCATGAGCGATACCGACAGTTTCATCAACGAGGTGACAGAAGAGGTCCGCCGTGATCGCCTGTTCCTGATGCTCAAGCGCTATGGCTGGATCGGTGCCGTGGTGGTTGTCCTGATCGTTGGCGGTGCCGCCTGGCGCGAGTACAGCCAGGCCCAGGCGCGCAGTGAAGCGCAGGCCGTGGGGGACGCGATGACGACCGCGCTGGCCGCCGACGACTCGTCCACCCGGGCCGAGGAGCTGGCAGAGATCACATCCGACAGCCTTGGCGCGCAGGCGGTGGTGGATATGGCTGAAGCCGCCGCTTTGGCCGATGCCGGAGATGTCGAAGGGGCTGCGACTATTCTCGATGGCATCGCGACCACGGCGGACCTGCCGCAGGTCTACCGCGATATTGCCGCCTTCAAGTCGGTCACCCTGCAAGCGGATACGCTACCCGCTGAAGAGCGCCGCCTGCGTCTCGACACACTTGCTGCCGCTGGCGGCTCCCTGCAGTATCTGGCGGCCGAGCAATTGGCGCTTTTGGATATTGAAGCGGGCGATACCGATGCTGCCCTTGCGCGTCTCAAAGAGATTGCTGCGTCGGCCGGTGTGTCCCGGGACTTGCAAGAGCGCGTCTCTCAAGTGATTGTGGCCCTTGGTGGATCGCCTGAGGCGGACGCACAGGAAGGCTGAGATCTGCGACAAGCAGATCCGCGAAGAAGACCAGTGGTATGACCCATGAATAACGACAGGGGCAGGGTAATGACGGCAAGTCCAGGCGGTTTCGGCCTCCGTGCAAGTGTGATGGCAACGGCGATTGCGGCCCTGCTTTTGGGGTGCGCTGAGCCGGAGGAAATTCTGCGCGGTGCGCGGGAGGACATTCACGGCGGTCAGGGCGGTGACGTCCAGAACCGCGCGGTTGCCATTTCGTTGCCCCGTGCGGTGACCAATGGCGCCTGGACGCAAAGTCCGGGCCAGCCGACCACGCGAACCACGCATGCAGCCCTGTCCGCGGCGCCCGCACCGATCTGGTCCACCAACATCGGTGAAGGCGACAGCCGCAAGCAGCGTATCACCGCTGCGCCTGTTGTTGGTGGCGGGCGCATCTATACGCTTGATGCATCATCCCAGGTCTCGGCGGTTTCGCCCGCTGGTGCGGTTCTGTGGCAGACCTCCATCCTGCCGGGCGTGGATGACGATGGCGACGCCACTGGCGGTGGCATCGCCTATGCGAACGGGGTGGTCTATATCTCCTCCGGGTTCGGGGTATTGACGGCGCTGGATGCCAAGACCGGGAACCAGGTCTGGCGTCAGGAGCTGGAGGCAACCGGCTCTGGCAACCCGACGATTCGTGATGGTCTGCTGTATCTGGTGGCCGGGGATGACACCGGCTGGGTGGTGGATACCAAGGATGGCCGGATCGCGTGGCAGCTGCGGGCGAGCCCTAGTGCCTCGAATATTCTGGGCGCCCCTGCGCCGGTGGTCGGCTCTGAGATCTCGGTCTTTGCCTTCGGGTCCGGGGATCTGGTCGGCAGCTTCCGCCGCGGCGGGTTCCAGCGCTGGATCGCGTCGGTTTCCGGTGCGCGCACGGGCAGTGCCATTTCGCAGATCAGTGACGTGACTGGCGCACCGTTCATGGACGGCAATCGGGTCTATGTGGGCAATCACTCTGGCCGGACGGCCGCGTTTGACGTCAAGTCGGGCGAGCGTCTGTGGACCGCGTTTGAGGGAACCTTTGGTCCGGTCTGGGTTGCCGGTGGCAGCGTGTTCCTGGTCAATGACCGCAGCCGCCTGATGCGCCTTGGCGCAAATGACGGCAAAACCATCTGGTCGGTGGATCTGCCGGGCTATCTCAAGGACAAGCCGCGCAAACGGGCCGAGATCGTGGCCCACCATGGTCCCATCCTTGCCGGTGGGCAGCTGGTGGTCGCGTCCAATGACGGGCTTTTGCGGTTCTTCAATCCTGTTGATGGCAGCCTCGTGCGAACGGTCGAGGTCAAGGGCGGTGCGACGACAGAACCGGTGGTGGCAAACGGCACGCTTTATGTGGTGACCCGCGACGGAAACCTCGCAGCGTTTCGCTGACAGGCCGCGAGCTGTGCTGATCTCAGATCGTCGCTGCTGACTGTCTCAGCTTTGGCCAGAGGCATATCGCGGCACGACACGTGAGGTTGCAGACGCGCTGATGTGCTCCGTCGTGAGACGGGCTGGCATTGCCGTGATGTCGGGCGCCTCGCGTTATTATTTACTGGCGCGCGCATCAAGGATACGGTATGCGCGCGGTTCACAATCTCGGAAAGCTCGGTTCCATGTCCTTTACGCTCGCCATCGTGGGGCGCCCCAATGTGGGCAAATCCACATTGTTCAACCGTCTCGTCGGCAAGAAACTGGCGCTGGTCGACGACCAGCCCGGTGTCACGCGCGACCTGCGCGAGGGCGCAGCGCGGCTGGGCGATCTGCGGTTCACGGTGATCGACAGTGCCGGGCTTGAGGACGCCACCGACAACAGCCTCGAGGGGCGCATGCGTCGCCTGACCGAGCGCGCTGTCGAGATGGCCGATGTCTGCCTCTTCATGATCGACGCGCGCACCGGGGTGACACCGACGGATGAGCTGTTTGCCGAAATCCTGCGCAAGAAATCCGCGCATGTGATCCTGGCGGCCAACAAATCCGAAGGCTCTGCCGCTGACGCCGGTGTGATTGAGGCTTACGGGCTTGGACTGGGCGAGCCGATCCGCCTGTCGGGTGAACATGGCGAGGGGCTGAACGATCTTTACTCCGAGCTGCGTCCGGTCTCCGACAAGTTCGAGGAACTGGCCGCTGAGACAGCTCCGATCACCGATGTGGTGCTCGACGAGGACGAGGATTCCGAGTTCAACGCGGGTGAGGAAATCGCCGCAACGCCCGTTCCCACAATGGAAAAACCGCTGCAAGTGGCCGTCGTCGGTCGCCCCAATGCGGGCAAGTCCACCCTGATCAACAAGATCCTCGGTGAGGATCGTCTGCTGACCGGCCCCGAGGCCGGTATCACCCGCGATGCCATCAGCCTCAAGATCGACTGGGCCGGCACACCGATGCGGATCTTTGACACCGCCGGTATGCGCAAGAAGGCCAAGGTGCAGGAAAAGCTGGAAAAGCTTTCCGTCTCCGACGGGCTGCGGGCGGTGAAATTCGCCGAGGTCGTCGTTGTCTTGCTCGACGCGGCGATCCCGTTTGAACAGCAGGATCTGCGCATCGCCGATCTGGCCGAGCGCGAAGGCCGCGCCGTGGTTGTCGCGGTGAACAAATGGGACATCGAGGACGAGAAGCAGGAAAAGTTGAAGGCGCTCAAGGAAGCCTTCGACCGCCTGCTGCCCCAGCTGCGCGGGGCGCCGCTGATTACCGTGTCTGCCAAGACGGGCCGGGGCCTCGACCGGCTGCATGATGCCATCATGAAGGCCCATGACGTCTGGAACCGGCGCATTCCCACGGCGGCGCTGAACCGCTGGCTTTCGGGCATGCTGGAGCAGCACCCGCCGCCCGCACCGCAGGGCAAACGTATCAAGCTGCGCTACATGACCCAGGCCAAGACCCGGCCGCCGGGCTTTGTGGTGATGTGCTCGCATCCCGACAAGATGCCAGCAAGCTACAACCGCTATCTGGTCAACGGGCTGCGCGAGGATTTCGACATGCCTGGCACGCCGATCCGCTTGACGCTGCGCGGGCAGGGCGACAAGAACCCCTACAAGGGCAAGAAAAAGTCGACGCCATCGCGCTTGCGCAAACACCTCGACGGTCGCAAAAGCTGATCCCGGCTGGCGCGATCCACTGCTGACAGGAGATCGCACCTCATGAGCTGGCCTTTCGCGTTTCAGGACCTGCTCCGTGAATTCATCACGCTCTTTGTGGTGATCGACCCGGTCGGGACCATCCCGGTGTTTCTGTTTGCCACGGCAGCAGTGCCGCAACGCTTGCATCGGTCCTTTGCTCTGCGGGCGGTATTGGTCTCGGCGCTGGTGCTTGGGCTGTTTCTGGTGCTCGGGCAGATCATTCTGGAAGGAATTGGTCTGCGTCTTGGCGCGTTCCAGATCGCCGGCGGGATCATCTTGTTCCTCTTTGCCCTCAGCATGATCTTTGGCGAAACCAAGGCCGCAAGCGAGATCAAGGAAGCCGAAACCGAAGATCTCTCCGGGGCGGTCTTCCCGTTGGCGATCCCGTCGATTGCGTCGCCGGGCGCGATCTTGGCGGTGGTGATCTTGACCGACAATCACTCCACCGGGATCGTGGAGCAGACGATGACCGCCGTGGTCCTGCTTTTCGTGCTTGTGATTACATTTTTGCTGCTGTTGCTGGCCAGCAAGATCCAGAAGCTGATCGGCCAGACCGGGGTCAGCGTTATCAGCCGGGTCATGGGGCTTATTCTGGCGACCGTTGCGGTGGACAGTGTGCTGCAGGGGCTGGAGCAGATGGGGGTTCTGGCGCTGTCCAACGCGCCGATCTGATCACCCCTGGATCCCGGGATGCGTCAGCTGACCGGCAAACGCCTGCTTGGGTCCCCGCGCTTTGACATGTTTCCTTTTCGCTTGCCTCTTGTCATAGGAGGTACGCATATTAACTGACAGAGAGTGCAATATTATCCGCACCGCGCGCCGTCATATGCGCGTTACGCAGCGTATTTATGGGGTCAGATATGGATCTGAGAGCATACACACGCCAGTATACAGACAAAGACAACCGGCTTGCCGCGTTGAGCTATTTTGGAACTTTTGCCGTTTATTTCACGGCCTTGTATCTGGCTATTCATTTTTCCCATCTGTGGTTTGTCGTTTGGCCAGCGGGCGTTGTCTTCGCCTTCAGCGCCGTGCGGCTTTATGTGCTGCAGCACGACACTGGCCACCATTCCCTGTTCGAGACTCGAGCCCAGAACGAATGGGCTGGCCACGGGTTGTCGCCATTCACCTTTGCGCCGTTTGAGGTGATGAAGCAGAACCACAATCTGCATCACGCCAATGTCGGCAACCTGGAGCATCGCGAGACCGGCGAAATTCACACCATGACGGTTTCGGAATGGCGTGACGCCGGGTTTTGGACGCGGCTGCAATATCGGCTTTATCGCAACCCGTTTGTGCTGGTGCCGCTTGGTGCCGCCTTCACATACTTCATCCGCTATCGCTGGCCGAAAAACACGCTGGAATTCGGCGTTGTCCCGGTGGTTCTGCACAACCTGTCGATCATTCTCCTGCTCTATGCGCTCTACCTGATCGCGGGAAGTGAAGGGGTATTGATCTGGTTCGGCTTCTCGTTTCTGGGCGGGATGATTGGTGTGTTTCTGGTCTATCTGCAGCATAACTTTGAGGACACCTACTGGGACCGTCGCCCGGATCTTGACCCTCGGGACGCGGCCTTGCAGGGGTCCTCCTGTCTGGATTTCGGCTGGTTTTTCGATTTTGCCGTGGCGAATATCACCCTGCACGACATCCACCATTTCAACGCCCGCATTCCCAGCTATCGGCTGCGGGCGTGTCACTACAACCTGCCAGACGACATGGCGCCGCACCGGGTCAAGTTTGGCGAGGCAATCCGCGCGCTTGGCCTGAAACTATGGGACGAAGACCAAAAGCGTTTGGTGCCTTTTCCTGCGTGAGCCATGGTTGCAGCGTGCGAGAGGTTGGACATAGATCAAAAACAGATGCTAACCTTCCTGCACGACAGGATTTAGGTTTTTTGGAGGTAGAACAGACGCATGACCCCGATTTTAAAGCTCCCCGGTGTGGGGCCCGCGCTGGCGAAAGCGCTGCAGGACCACGGCGTTCGCTCGGTCGAAGATCTTGCAGCGAAACCTGAGGCGGAGTTGGCGCAGGTGCCAGGATTAGGGGTTAGCCGCGTGGCGCGTCTGAAATCTGCCGCGACGGAGTTGGCGGGGAGCGGTGGCGCGACACCTGCAACACAACCTGCCGCGCGACGCACAGCCAAACCTGCCGGGAAGGCTGCGCCAGCGGTGCGCAAGCCGCGTCAGGTCAGCCCCGCCAAGACCAAGCCAGCGACGATAGAAGCGGCCAAAGGTGCCGCGACACGTGCGGCTGAGGCGGTGAAATCCGGTGCGGATACCGTTGACGCACAGTCGCGCGAGGGCGTTGACCGTGCGGTTGCCGCTGCCGAAGCCGCACGTCTGGCCGCCGAGGAGAAGGCCGCCAAGGCCGAGGCCAAGGCTGAGAAGGCTGCCAAGAAGGCCAAGGCGCTGATGGCCGAATTTGCGGCAGCCAAGGAAAAGGCGAAGTCCAAGGCCAAGAAGGAAAAGGGCAAGGCCAAGTCCGAGATCACCAAGGAAAAAGCCAAAGCGAAGAAGATCCTTTCGGAAAAATCCGGTGACAAAAAGAAAAAGAAGGACAAAGACAAGGGCAAGAAAAAGAAGAAGGACAAATAGGCGTCCGTTTCCAAACCTTTGTCGATAAAAAAAACCGGCGCTCATGTGGCGCCGGTTTTCGTTTGTCCGATACTGTTCGGCCCCCACATGGTGGAGGGCCAGCACAGCTGGTGTCAGCTCAGAACACCATCGGCGGTGAGGGTCAGCTTGCCGTTCAGATAGGGCGCAAGCGCATCGGGCAGTGTGACGGAGCCATCCGCCTGTTGACCGTTCTCCAGCACGGCGATCAGGCAGCGACCCACAGCGAGGCCAGAGCCGTTCAGCGTGTGCACAAACTCCGGCTTGCCACCATCGGCGGGTTTGAAGCGGGCGTTCATGCGCCGAGCCTGGAAATCACCTGTGGTGGAGACCGAAGAGATCTCGCGATAGGTTTCCTGACCCGGCACCCAGGCTTCGATGTCAAAGGTGCGGCGAGCGCCAAACCCGATGTCGCCGGTGCAGAGCACCACGGTGCGATAAGGGATGCCGAGTTTTTCCAGAATGCCCTCGGCGCAGCCCAGCATACGCTTTTGTTCGTCGTCGGATTTTTCCGGATGCACGATCGACACCATCTCGACCTTCTCGAACTGGTGCTGGCGCAGCATGCCGGATGTGTCCTTGCCCGCCGAGCCTGCTTCGGAGCGGAAGCACAGCGTGTGGGAGGTGTAGCGAATAGGCAGCGCGCCTTCCTCAATCACATCACCAGCCACCGAATAGGTCAGCGGCACTTCGGAGGTGGGCACCAGCCACCAGCCATTGGTGGTCTGGTAGCTGTCTTCGCCAAATTTCGGCAGCTTATCAGTGCCATACATGGCCTCGTCACGGACCAATACCGGCGAGTTGATCTCGGTGAGACCGTTCTCATCGACATGGGTGTCGATCATGAATTGCGCCAGCGCCCGGTGAATGCGCGCCACGGCGCCTTTCAGCACCACGAAACGCGAACCGGAGATTTTGGCAGCCGTCTCGAAATCCATCGCCTTGGCGACGCCCGCGATCTCGAAATGCTCTTTGGGCGCGAAATCGAACTGCGGCAAATCACCCCATTTTTTCACTTCGACGTTGTCATCCTCATCCGCGCCGTCGGGCACATCCGCGGCCGGGCTGTTGGGAATGCGCGCCAGCATGTCGGTCAGCTTGGCGTCCAGCTCCTTGGCCTCGGCCTGCACGGTGGCGACTTCTGCTTTCTTGTCGGCAACCTCGGCACGCAGGCGTTCAAACTCTGCCTCATCGCCCTTGGCCTTGGCGGCACCGATGGCTTTAGCGGCCTTGTTCTGGTCGGCCTGTGCGGTTTCTGCCGCCAGGATCTTGGCGCGGCGGGCCTCGTCCAGCTCCAGCACCTGAGACGACAGGGCAGACTCTCCACGGCGCGCCAGGGCGGCGTCGAAGGCGGCCGGGTTCTCGCGGATTGCACGGATGTCATGCATGGGTCTGCTCCTGTCATGCGGATTGAATCAATGCTGACAGCTATGCCCGAGCGGCGGGCGAAGGGGAAGAGGGCAGGGCCGTCATCCGGGGATGTTCCCGCGCGGATTGTGGCAATCGGGTCGGAACGGCGCCCTGGCCTCGTGAAACCGGTATGGATCGCGTCTGCCGCGCCTTGCAAAGCCTTAATGCACCGCATAGGTTCCCCGCAAAATCCGGGCGCTAACACAGGGCCCCCTTACAGACAGAAGGAACACCCCATGGAAGGTGGCGCAATCGCCCAATTTATCCCGCTGATCCTGATTTTTGCGATCATGTACTTCCTGCTCATCCGTCCGCAGCAGAAGAAAATGAAGCAACATCAGAGCATGGTCGAGGCCCTGCGCCGTGGTGACCAGGTCGTGACCCAGGGTGGCATGATCGGCAAGGTCGCCAAGGTCAAGGAAGACGGCGAAGTTGAAGTCGAGATCGCCGAAGGCGTCAAAGTGCGCGTGGTGAAATCCACCATCGCTCAGGTTCTGAACAAGACCGAGCCCGCATCCTGAGCCTCGCCTCTTACGTTTCTGAAAAGGCAGGGTAATGCTGCAAATTGATACCTGGAAGAGGGTGCTCATCTGGCTGGTTTGCGTTGCCGGCCTTTTGCTCGCCCTGCCCAACGCGTTCTACACCCGTGTGGAACAGTCAAACGATGCCTATGCCGAGATAGCCGTTCAGGGGGAAACGCCCGAGCGTCTGGCTGTGGCAGAACAATGGCCAGAGTGGATGCCCTCCGGTCTGGTGAACCTCGGTCTCGACCTGCGCGGCGGTGCGCATCTGCTCGCCGAAGTGCGGGTCTCGGATGTCTATGCCGCGCGCATGGACGGTCTCTGGCCAGAGGTGCGCAACACCTTGCGGGAGGAGCGCGGCAGTGTCGGGACCTTCCGCCGGGTTCCGGAGGCGCCAGCGGATCAGATTCGTCTGCGCCTGTCGGATGAAAGCGGCATGACCCGCGCGCTGGAACTGGTGCGGGGGCTGGCCAACCCGGTGACCTCGCTCACCGGTGCCGGTGCCACGGATATCACGGTCAGCGGGCAGGGTGACATGATCACCATTGCGCTGTCGGATGAAGAAAAGCTGGCCTCTGATGATCGCACCGTGCGCCAGTCGCTGGAAATCATCCGCCGCCGGATTGACGAGGTTGGAACGCGCGAGCCAACGATCCAGCGTCAGGGCAGTGACCGTATTCTGATCCAGGTGCCGGGGATCGGCTCTGCGGCAGAACTCAAAGAGATCATCGGCACCACGGCTCAGTTGACCTTCAACCCGGTGGTCAGCCGCGGCTCGGATGCCGAGGAAAACCCCGGCATTGGCAACAAGCTCATTCCGTCTCTGGATGAGCCGGGCACATTCTACACCGTGGAATCCGCGCCTGTCGTCACCGGCGAAGAGCTGGTGGACGCGCAGCCGGCCTTTGACCAGAACGGTCAGCCTGCGGTGAATTTCCGGTTCAACACGGCCGGTGCGCGCAAGTTCGGCGATTATACCGCCCAGAACATCGGCGCGCCCTTTGCCATCGTGCTGGATGATGAGGTGATTTCCGCTCCTGTGATCCGTTCCCATATCCCCGGCGGCTCCGGTATCATCACCGGCAATTTCAGCGTCGAGGAAAGCACCAATCTCGCCGTTCTTCTGCGTGCGGGCGCATTGCCTGCGGAGCTTCAGTTCCTGGAAGAGCGGACGATTGGTCCCGAGTTGGGTCAGGACAGCATCGACGCAGGCAAGGTGGCCACGGTTGTCGCCTTTGTCGGGGTGCTGGTCTTCATGGTGTTGAGCTATGGGATGTTTGGTTTCTTCGCCAATATCGCATTGATCCTGAACATCGCCCTGATCTTTGGCGCGCTCAGCCTCATTGGCGGCACACTGACCCTGCCGGGCATCGCGGGCATCGTCTTGACGGTCGGCATGGCAGTTGACGCCAACGTGCTGATCTTTGAGCGCATCCGCGAGGAGCTGAAAGCCGGGCGTGGTCCGGCCAAAGCCATCGACGAGGGCTACTCTAAGGCGCTCTCGGCGATCGTGGACGCCAATATCACCACCTTCATCACCGCCGTGATCCTCTTTGCCATGGGCTCAGGCCCGGTGCGCGGCTTTGCCATCACCCTTGGGCTCGGTATCATGACCTCGGTCTTCACCGCGATTTTCGTCACCCGACTGATTATCGTGATGTGGTTCGAACGTCGCCGCCCCAAAACCATCGAGGTGTAATGAGATGCGGTTGAAACTCGTACCTGAAGGAACCTCCTTCGATTTCTTCAAGCGCTGGAAGCTCTGGCTGGGGATATCGGCGCTGATGGTCGTCATCGGCTTTGCGTCTTTTGCGCTGCAGGGGCTGAACTTCGGCATCGACTTCCGGGGCGGCACCACCATCCGCACGGAGGCGGAGCAGGATCTGGATATCGGCACCTATCGTGATGCCATTGCGCCGCTTGGGCTCGGGGACATCACAATCACCGAGGTGTTCGATCCGACCTTCGATGACGATCAGCACGTTGCGATGATTCGGATCGAGGCCCAGCAGGATGGTGAAGCCCTGTCGAGCCAGGTGATCGCCGATGTCCAGGCTGTGTTGGATGAGGTGGCGCCAGGGATCAAGTTCATCTCCGTGGAAAGCGTCGGCCCGAAGGTGTCCGGTGAGCTGGTGCAGACAGCCGTTCTGGCGGTTGCGCTGGCGATCGGGGCGGTGCTGATCTACATCTGGCTGCGCTTTGAGTGGCAGTTTGCACTCGGTGCCGTGGCGGCGCTGGTGCATGATGTCATTCTGACCATCGGGGTGTTCTCCGAACTGCAGATCAAGTTCGACCTCGCCATCATCGCGGCGTTGCTGACGATCGTTGGCTACTCGCTGAACGACACCGTGGTGGTGTTTGACCGGGTGCGGGAAAACCTGCGCCGGTACAAGCAAAAGCCGCTGTCGGAGGTTCTGAACATCTCCATCAACGAGACGCTGAGCCGGACGGTGATGACCTCGGTCACCACGCTGCTGGCACTGATCTCGCTTTACGTGCTGGGTGGCGATGTGATCCGGGGCTTTGTCTTTGCGATGATCTGGGGTGTTGTGATCGGCACCTATTCGTCGATCTTTGTGGCCTCCACCATCCTGCTTTGGCTGGGTGTCAAACGGGATTGGTCCAAGCCCGACAACACAACGGGCAATCAGTTTGCCAAAATCGACGCCTGATTTTCGACGATAACAGACCTGAAGCAGCCGCGGTAACATGCCGCGGCTGTTTTGCGTTCAGGGGTGCTACATCAGGCCCTCATATTCGATGCGGGCGACCTACAGCGCGACCAGACTGCCTTCATCTTTTCAAAAATATCTCGGAGCGCGAGGCAGAGCCTCGCATGTCCACTTGCCGGTTTCAGCATTTCAACTTGCGTGGTATTCACCAGTGCAATCGTCAGGAAGGAGAGTGTCATGCGCCTCAACGAAGTGGTTTATTCCGATGCCGTTCCGGTCGACGGCTATGGGCCGGGCTTCTTTCGTGTCGGTGGTGACCTCCACGAAGGGGCCGTTCTCACCGGTGCGACCGGCACCCGCACATGGGGCGGCTATGCCGACACCGCGCCCCTGTTGGCGCTCGCTGGTGATGTCGATGTGCTGTTTGTGGGAACCGGGGCTGAGATCGCCCATATTCCGGCTGATCTGCGCGCGGAGCTGGAGCAGGCCGGGCTGGGCGTCGAGGTGATGAACTCGCCGGCCGCCTGCCGCACCTACAATGTGCTCCTGTCCGAAGGCCGCCGCATCGCGCTGGCCGCACTGCCAGTTTGATCTGGCGCAAGGCAAACCATGTGAAGATCTGCTTTTCATGCATGATAGCAATAGATTAGGCCATGGGTGCTATGCTGCGGGGCGCATATGATTGAGGTCAGGGATCTGAGCGTGAGCCGGGCAGGTTTTCCGGTACTTGAAGGCGTGCAGTTCGCGCTGCCTGCAGCAACGGCGCTTGTGCTGCGCGGTCCTAACGGGATCGGCAAGACGACCTTGTTGCGCACGTTGGCCGGACTTCAGCCCCCGCTTGCCGGAGAAATCCTCGGCGACCCGGAGGATATTGCCTATGCGGCCCATGCGGATGGTCTGAAACTGACGCTGACGGTTGAGGAAAACCTGACATTCTGGGCGCGGGTGTTCGGCGCGCACGACATTGAGCCGGCGATCAAGGCCTTTAACCTGGCGGCGCTCCGGACACGAGCCGCCGGTAGCCTGTCCGCCGGGCAGAAACGTCGCCTGTCGCTGGCGCGGTTGATGGTCACCGGGCGGCGGCTCTGGATCCTCGATGAGCCGACAGTGAGCCTTGATGCCGCCTCGGTGCAGCTGTTCGCTGCCACCATCCGCGCTCATCTCAATGCCGGTGGTGCGGCGATCATGGCGACCCATATCGACCTCGGCATCGAGGGGCGGGTTTTGGACCTGACACCGTTCAAGGCAAAGCTGCCGGCGCTGGATGCGGATGACGGGGGCTTCCTGTGAGCGCGCTGTTGCTGCGGGACCTGCGGCTGGCGTTTCGCGCCGGGGGCGGCTTCGGGCTGGGGCTTGCGTTCTTTCTGATCGTGACCGTGATGGTGCCGTTCTCCGTGGGTCCGAACTCCGCCACGCTTGCGGTGATTGCGCCCGGCGTGTTGTGGCTGGGTGCGCTGTTGGCGTGCCTCCTGTCGCTGGACCGGCTGCTGGCACTGGACTGGGAGGATGGCTCTCTCGACCTGCTGGCCACCGCGCCTCTGCCGCTTGAGGCTGTCTTGAGCGTGAAATCTCTGGCGCATTGGCTCACCACCGGATTGCCGCTGGTGCTGGCGGCGCCGGTGCTGGGGGTGCTGCTGAACCTGCCCGCAGGCGGCTATCTCTGGATCACGCTTTCGCTGTTGTTCGGGACGCCTGCGCTGTCGGTGATTGGCACCTTTGGTGCTGCTTTGACCGTGGGGCTGAAGCGCGGTGGCCTCCTGTTGTCGCTGCTGGTGATGCCGCTTTACGTGCCGACACTGATTTTTGGCGCCGAGGCCGCCCGACGCGGCGCGGCAGGGATGGCGGTGGAGACACCGCTCCTGATGCTGGGCGGGATCACGCTTGGTGCGATCGCGCTTTTACCCTTTGCCTCCGCTGCTGTGCTGCGCGTCAATTTGCGCTAGCAGCAGGAGATTGTGATGACCCGAAACAAGAGCTAGAAGGCCAGCATGTCGATCTGGGAATACGCCAATCCGAAGAAATTCCTGCACACCAGCGAGCGTGTGCTGCCATCCCTTTGGGTGGTCTCTGCCGTATTGATCCTCGGCGGGCTGATCTGGGGGTTCTTCTTCACGCCGGATGATTACCGACAGGGCTCCACCGTCAAGATCATCTACCTGCATGTGCCGGCCGCGCTGATGGCGATCAATGCCTGGTTCATGATGCTGCTGGCCTCGCTGATCTGGGTCATCCGTCGGCACCATGTCAGCGCGCTGGCCGCCAAAGCAGCCGCCCCTGTAGGGATCATCATGACCTTGATCGCGCTGATCACCGGCGCGATCTGGGGGCAACCGATGTGGGGCACCTGGTGGGCCTGGGACCCGCGGCTGACCTCCTTTCTGGTGCTGTTCCTGTTCTACCTCGGCTACATTGCGCTCTGGGAAGCGATCGACAATCCGGACACCGCGGCTGACCTGACCTCGATCCTTTGCCTCGTGGGCTCTGTTTTTGCGGTGCTGTCGCGCTATGCGGTGAATTTCTGGAACCAGGGGCTGCATCAGGGCGCGTCGCTGTCGCTCGACAAGGAAGAGAATGTCGCGGATGTCTTTGCCTTTCCGCTCTACACATGCATGGCGGGGTTCATCCTGTTTTTCATTGCATTGGTGCTCTACCGGACCGGGACGGAAATCCGCGCCCGCCGGATGAAGGCGCTGATCGCGCGGGAAAGGATGTCAGATGCCTGATCTTGGAAAATACGCTGACACGGTGTTGTCCGCCTACGCCGCATCGTTGCTGCTGCTGGCGCTGTTGCTCGTCGTGACCCTGTGGCGCGGTGCCCGGGTCCGTTCAGAGCTGAAGTCTGTCGAAAAGAGGATACGTGGCAATGGCTAAGATCTCGCCCATGATGGCGCTTCCGGTGGTTGTCTTTGCGGGTTTTGTCGGGCTGGCGTTTGTTGGCATGGGCCGCGAGGACCCGGAGAACCTGCCGTCCGCGCGGGAGGGCAAGGCCGCCCCGGCAGTGGCGCTGAGCGAGTTTCCCGGCAAGGAGAGCTTTGACAATGAGACCCTGCGCGACGGTGAGGTTAAGCTGGTCAACTACTGGGCCAGCTGGTGCGGTCCATGTCGTGCCGAACACCCGAGCCTCACGGCGCTCTCTGAGGAGGGCGTGGCGATCTACGGGGTGAATTACAAGGACCAGCTGGGCAATGCGCAAAGCTTCCTAGAGGAGCTTGGTGATCCCTATGCGGGCGTCGGACGGGACGAGAACGGGCGCATGGCGCTCGACTGGGGGCTCTACGGCGTGCCGGAAACCTATGTGATTGATGGCGAGGGCACCATTGTGCTGCGCTTTGCCGGACCGATTACGGCGAAAGTGCTGGAACAGACCATCCGACCGGCGATGGAAAAAGCGGCGGAGTAGGCGCCGCTGATCCCGTCAGGAAGCGATGGATTCTTTCACGTCGTAGGCGGCGCGGGAGGTGCGAATACCTGGCTGATGTGTCTCCGCCCAACGCGCCAGATGGCTGATTGCGCCGTGTAGTGAGGCCCCCCGTTGGGTCAGGCTGTATTCCACCTGCGGCGGCGAGGTGTCCAGCACCTGACGAGACACCAGCCCATCACGTTCGAGATTGCGCAGGGTCACCGAGAGCATGCGCTGAGAGATTGCTTCAATGACGCGGCGCAAGGCATTGAAGCGGCAGGGGCCTTTTGACAGCTCCATGATCACCAGCACCGACCAGGCATCGCCAATGCGATCCAGAACATCCCGGATGGCGCAGTCGTATTCCAAGGCGCGTCGGCGTCCCATGGCGGTTCCTTTCAGGTAACTATGTGCTCAAAACATGCGTATTCCGGGCGCGGTTCTCAGCCCTTAGGTAGTTCCTATCAGTAACTATCAAGTTGGAGACATCAAATGAAGCTATTTGTTCTGGGCGGCACCGGCATGATCGGCAGCCGGATCGTAGCAGAGGCCCTGTCGCGTGGTCATGAGCTGACCATCGGCAGCCGCAGGCCCGAGGTCGCAGTGCTCGACGGGGTGCAGTCCGTTAAGCTGGACGTCAGCGATACGGCGGCACTCGCGGCGCAGGCCGAAGCGGCGGATGTCACCATCACCGCGGTCAGCCCGCGCAGCACCGGCGACGCGATCGCCGAATCCAACGCCTATGCCGAAGCCCTGATCGCTGGACTGGGCGGGAACCGGGTGGTCATCGTGGGCGGCGCGGGGTCGCTGAACCTGCCGGATGGAAGCCCGGTGGCAGATGTGGTGCCGGACGCCTATCGCGCCGAGGCACAGGGCATGCGGCAGGCGTTCGAGAAGATCGCCGCAAGTGCCCTCGATTTCACCGTGGTGGCGCCGGCCGGGTTGATCGAACCCGGCGAGCGGACAGGTAAGTTCCGTCTTGGCGGCCGGGAATTGATGACGGATGAGGCGGGCAACAGCCGGATCTCTGCCGAAGACTATGCCGTGGCGCTGATGGATGAGGTGGAGACCCCGACCCATAGCCGCGAGATCTTTCACGCGGCCTATTGATCCGGCTCAGAGCCGGTAACCTCCGGTCACCGGCAGCACTGCGCCGGTGATGAAGCTGGCAGTGTCGGAGGCCAGAAAATACACCGCCCTGGCGATGTCCTCCGGGGTTCCGGGGCGACCCAGGGCGGTGTCCTTCACGAAGATCTCGGTCAACTCGTCAGGGCGGGGCGCTTCGGGCACGTTGATCGCGCCAGGTGCCACCGCGTTCACGCGAATGCCCTCTGGTCCCAGTTCCTTGGCCATGGCGCGGGTCCAGAGGTTCAGCGCCGCCTTGCTGGCACCATAGCTGGCCGCATCACGGGGCGGCAGGTCGGCGTTCATCGACGAGATGTTGACGATGCTGGCGCCGGGCCTCAGATGGGGCAGGGCGGCGGCGAGGATGGCCTGTGGCGCGATGGTATTCAGCTCGAACACCCGGCGATGGGCAGCGGCGTCGAACGTCTCTTTCGGGGTCGACTGCACCAGTCCGGCGTTGTTGACGATCACATCCAACCGGCCAAATTTTTCGATCACCTGCGCGACCAGATCCGCGGCGCTTTCGTCCTGCAGCAGGTCACATGAGATGGAAACCACATTGGTCTGTGCCTCCAGATCATCTGATGGCGGTGTATTCAAATACGAGCGCAGAACATTGTGATCGTTGGAGAATTGCGCCGAAATGGCCCGGCCGAGGCCATAAGTGCCTCCGGTAACTAGGACGGTCTTGGTCATCAGGGTCTCCCACGCTGGAAGATGCAGGGGCTGCACCATGATGCCACTCAAGCGCGGGCAGGCAGAAATGACAAGACCACCCGCCGCGACGGAGGTCGTCAGGGGCTGACGCGGCCGCTCAACAGCTGATCTGTCGGCGTTCCAGCTCTGTCTCAATCGGAAACTGTCCGATCACACCGGTGTCGATGGTCTCATAGATGCGCGTATCAATCTCGCGCCGCATGTAGGTGGACTGAAATTCCAGAAGATCGTCCCCTGCAATCACGTGATCGAGATATGCCTCAAAGATTTCCCGATTTTCCCACAAGCTTACGGATTTGATTTCGCCATGCTCCGGCGAAGCATAAAGGCGGGTTTCATAGCAGCCCTTGCGGAGACCCTTGTCATCCTTCGACAGGGCGGTCGCAAGGTTCAGAACTTCTTCAAATCGGGCATGGAGCGGATAATACTTGGTGATAACAGCAATCATTCTGACGCCTCGTTAGGTCCTTACGGCAGATGGATCATGCGTATCACACGGGGTGTTATGCTTGTGTTACCATCTTGTAGTCGCAATAAAAAAGGGCGGCACACTGTGCCGCCCGCGCCATTGTCGAACAGGTCACGATCAGCTTTTCGCGAGCTTGCGCAGCACATAATGCAGCACGCCACCGTTTTCGATGTACTCGATCTCCGGGGCCGTATCGATGCGACATTTCAGGGTGATGGTCTTGCTGCTGCCATCGGGATAGGTGATGGCGCAGTCGACCTCCTGCAGCGGCGTGACGCTCTCAAGACCCTTGATGTCCACGATCTCATCGCCGGTGAGTTTCAGTGACTTGCGGGTGTCGCCGCCAGTGAACTCAAACGGGATGACGCCCATCCCCACGAGGTTGGAGCGGTGGATGCGCTCGAAGCTCTCGGCAATCACTGCCTTCACGCCCAGGAGCGCCGTGCCTTTGGCCGCCCAGTCGCGCGATGACCCGGCGCCATATTGCTCGCCACCGAATACCACCAGCGGGGTGCCGGCCTCCTGATGCGCCATGGACGCCTCATAGACCGAGGTCTGCTGACCATCGGGGCCTTTGGTATAGCCGCCTTCAACGCCGTCCAGCATCTCGTTCTTGATGCGGATATTGGCGAACGTGCCGCGCATCATGATCTCGTGGTTGCCGCGACGCGACCCGTAGGAGTTGAACTCGCGCGGCTGCACCTGACGGTCGAGCAGGTATTTGCCCGCCGGTGTCGTGGTCGCGAAGGACCCCGCCGGAGAGATGTGGTCGGTGGTGACCATATCGCCAAGGATCAGGAGCGTCTTTGCGCCCACAACGTCCTGAATGGTGCCCGGCTCCGCGCCCATGTTCTGGAAATAGGGCGGGTTCTGGATATAGGTCGAGGTTGCGGGCCAGTCGTAAGTTTCCGCTTCGGTGGTTTCCACGCCCTGCCATTTTTCGTCGCCCTTGAAGACGTCGGCATATTTGGACTGGAACGCCTCGCGGGTGACGGTGGCCTCGACCAGATCGGCGATTTCTTTCTGGGTCGGCCAGATGTCCTTCAGGTAGACGTCATTGCCATCCTTGTCCTGTCCCAGCGGGTCGTTGGTCAGGTCGACATTCATGTCGCCAGCCAGCGCATAGGCCACCACTAGGGGCGGTGAGGCGAGGTAGTTGGCGCGCACGTCCGGGCTGATCCGGCCTTCGAAGTTGCGGTTGCCGGACAGGACCGATGCCGCCACCAGATCGCCCTCGGAAATGGCGTCGGAGAACTCCTGCTGGATCGGGCCGGAGTTGCCGATACAGGTGGTGCAGCCGTAGCCCACGAGGTTGAAACCTATCGCGTCCAGATGTTCCTGCAGGCCCGCGGCCTCCAGATAATGCGACACCACCTGAGAGCCGGGCGCGAGCGAGGTCTTGACCCAGGGTTTACTGTCGAGACCGAGTTCATGCGCCTTTTTCGCCACCAGGCCGGCACCGATCATCACATAGGGGTTCGATGTGTTGGTGCAGGAGGTGATTGAGGCAATCACAACGGAGCCGTCGCGCAGCTCGAACTCCTCGCCCTTCACAGGGTGGGATTTGCGCGGATCGACAGGTGCCGTCGGCGCTGGCCCCTCGGAGGCCATGTCGGCTGCATCAGAGGACGCATCAACACCACGGTAGTCGGAAACCACCTTCTTGAACGCGGGCGCGGCGACGTCGAGCGCCAGATAATCCTGCGGGCGTTTCGGGCCGGAAATCGCCGGTACGATGGTGCCCATGTCGAGCGTCATCGTGTCGGTGTAGATCGGCGCGTAGTTTTCGTCGCGCCAGAACCCGTTTTCCTTGGCATAGGCCTCCACCAGAGCAAGGCGGGCTTCATCGCGGCCGGTGTTGCGCAGATAGCGGATGGTCTCCCCGTCGATCGGGAAGAAGCCGCAGGTGGCGCCATACTCTGGCGCCATGTTGGCAATGGTCGCGCGGTCGGCCAGCGGCAAACGGTCCAGTCCAGAGCCGTAGAATTCGACAAATTTGCCAACAACGCCCTTGGCGCGCAGCATCTCGACGACCTTCAGCACGAGGTCGGTGCCAGTGGTGCCTTCCATCATCTCGCCGGTCAGCTCAAAGCCCACGACTTCGGGGATCAGCATGGAGATCGGCTGGCCGAGCATCGCGGCCTCGGCCTCGATACCACCAACGCCCCAGCCCAGAACGGAGGCGCCATTGACCATGGTGGTGTGGCTGTCTGTGCCCACCAGCGTGTCAGGATAGGCGACTTCCTCGCCGTTCTGGTCCACGTCGGACCAGACGGTCTGGGCAAGATATTCCAGGTTCACCTGGTGGCAGATGCCGGTGCCCGGTGGCACGACGCGGAAGTTGTTGAACGCGCCCTGACCCCATTTCAGGAACTGGTAGCGTTCCATGTTGCGTTCGTACTCACGGTCCACGTTCATCTGGAAGGCGCGCGGGTTGCCGAACTCATCAATCATCACTGAGTGGTCGATCACCAGATCGACGGGCACCAGCGGGTTGATCTTGTTGGCGTCACCGCCAAGGTTCTTGATGCCGTCGCGCATGGCGGCAAGGTCGACCACGGCAGGCACGCCGGTGAAGTCCTGCATCAATACGCGGGCCGGACGGTAGGCGATCTCACGCGGGTTCTTGCCGCCATTCTTGGCCCATTCGCCAAAAGCCTTGATGTCATCCGTGGAGACGGAAAACCCGTCGTCCTCGAACCGCAGCAGGTTTTCCAGCACGACCTTGAGCGCCGCGGGGAGCTTGGTGAAATCCCCAAGCCCGGCTTCGGTGGCTGCTGGTATCGAGTAATAGGCAATCGACGTGCCGTTCACGCTGAGCGTCTTGCGTGTCTTGGCTGTGTCCTGTCCGACGGTGATAGGCATGGTGGCCTCCCTCATAAATGACAAATAGGGACTTCGCTGCAGATTGTCTGCCTCATGCAGACCTGTCGTTCAATAGAAGAAACATCGCATGACGCAGAATTGTATGCAATGGTACACAAATATGCATTATTTCCTGTCACACCTCTCAAGAATGATTGATTGGCCATTGAGGCAGGCGGAGCGTACATCCGTAAGCCTAACAACCTGACAGGCGACTCATGCGGTTTATTTCGCTTTCCTCTCTGATTTTTTCGGCGATCTGCGCCGTCTCTGGTCCGGCAACGGCGGAGCCTTCCCCTGTGGTGGTAGAACTCTTTACCTCGCAAGGTTGTTCCTCATGTCCTCCGGCGGATGAACTGCTGAAGCGACTTGCCACCCGTGAGGATGTGCTGCCCTTGGCCTATCACGTTGATTATTGGGACTATATTGGCTGGGCAGACGCTTTTGCCGATCCGGCCCATACGGTGCGCCAGCGCGGATATGCGCAGGTGGGTGGGCGCAACATGATCTATACCCCCCAGATGATCATCATGGGGCGCGAGGATGTGGTCGGCGCAGATGCGATGCAGCTGTCAGAGGTGCTGGGCACTTATGCCGGTCACAAGCCGAAGGTGAACCTTTCGGTTCTGGTTCGGGGGGAGCAAATCTCGATCAAAGTGCCGAAACAGCCTGAGCGGCGCGGTGATGTCTTGCGGGTTCAGCTGGTAAGGTACATGCCGTTGCGCCGCGTCGATATCAAACGCGGGGAACTTGCGGGCAATACGCTGGATTACGCCAATGTGGTTGAAAGCGTGCAGGTTCTGGCCGATTGGGACGGCGCTGACCCACTCGATCTGTCCGTCGAGCTGCCTGATGATCTGCCGGCTGCGGTATTGGTGCAGCAATGGCCGTTTGGTCCCATACTCGCCGCCGCCCGCGCGGAGTAGCGGGTCTACGCACTGTCCGGCTGGTCGGGGTGCGGGGTGTCATGCATGGGTTTCCAGCGCCGGTGGACCCAGAACCACTGTCCCATATTCGCGCGCACCATACGCTCCAGATCATCGCAGACCGCCTGCGTCATCGTCACCGGATCGGAGTGCGGAATCTCGTCGGCGACCACTACCTCGAAATCAATCCCATTGTCGCCGCGCAGGCCGTAGATCGGAATGAAGGCGGCGTTGTATTTCAATGCCAGCTCCGCCGGCACTGTCGAAGTGAGAGCCGGGCGCCCGAAGAACGGCAGATACTGCCCTCCAAACGCGTGCATATCCGCGACAATAGCGATGTTTCCGCCCGCTTTCAGGTGGCGCACCATTGCGACCATGCCACGTTTTCCCTGCTCGAACATGGGCTTTCCGGTGGCTGAAATCGCTTTGACGTAGTGGTCGTTGAAATAGGGATTTGCCATGCGCCGATAGAGCGACCCCATGTTGAACCCCATCTGGACCAGTTTGGATCGTGCGGCGTCGTAATTGCCGAAATGTCCCGTAACGAGCACCACCGGACGCCCCTCTGCGCGCGCGGCCTCCAGCGCCTTCAGGCCGGGGCCATTGATGGGGGCCGCCTTGGCGCGGGCCCAGAAGGGCGCGCCGGCATACAGTTCTGCAAGCGTGCGTCCGACATTGTCGGCGACCTGATGGCACAGCGCGTCGACCTCGCTCTCGGTCAGGTCCGGACGTGTATAATGAAGGTTGCGGCGCACCCGCTTGTGAAACCCGGCGAGGGGGGCAACCTTGCGCAGGGTCCAGCCCATCGCGGGCACGCGCCAGCGATATGGGATCAGTTTCAACCCGCCGATCAGCCCACGCAGGAACAGATTTCCGACAAAGTAATTTGCGCGCTGTGAAAAGGTCAGCTCCGAATGGGCGACGGGCATGGGGGATTGTGCTCCTGCTTGCGATACCGCAACGCCCGATCATAGAGGGCGCCGCTGCCTTGCACAAGAAACCGCCACGAAGAAACCCGCGCCGGTGTGGCACGGGTTTGTTTCGTGTCAGGTCATGATGGGGTGATCGACGCGCGGCGGTGCTAGTCTTCTTCTTCCTCGTCAGACTTCAGCTCGATGTCGCCGTTGACCACCATTTCACGCAGCATATTGACGATAATACCGTAGGCAGCCTCACCATCGGCCCGTTTGATACGACCAAGCTGGTTTGCTTCTTCGCGCAGGTTGTTGGCCATGCGGCTGGACATGTTGTCCAACAGGAAGGTGACCGACGCCACATCGTCCTCATCCGTGGCAAAGGCGATGGCGGTGGTGATGTCCTGCGGGCCCAAGGCGCGGACCAGTTTCGGCACATCGACCGGTTCCAGTTTCTGCGCGATCAGCGCAAAGGTGAAGATCGACTTGCGCACATCCGTGGCGAACTCCTGGTCCTCCTCATCGAGCGCGGTCAGAACCTCCTCGCGTTTCGCTGCGGCGGATTGCGTCAGGATGGCCCCGACACGTTGGCCTGGCGTTTTGTCAAAGGCGACCTGCGGGCGCGCTTCGATCTGTGAGGCGAGCGACAGTCCGATGCGATCCACCGTGTCCGGTGTAACGCTGCTTGTCTGGCTCACCGCATAGGTGATGCGACGTGCAATCGGACCCGGCAAATGCTGCAACATCTCTGCCGCCTTGGCGGTGTCGATCTTGGACAGCAACACAGCTGCGACTTCGGTGCTTTCGGCCTTGGCCAGTTCGGCCAGTTCCTCGGGCGGTAGCTTGCGCAGCCGATCCCAGGGGTCGCCGAATTGGCGCACACCCGCTTCCTTTCGCAAACGGCTGTGCGTGTGCCGGCTGATTTTGCCCTCCATGGCGCTCAACGCACCTGCGAGGCCATTGGGGAAGGACAGCCCGATATTTTCGAGCTGTTCTGCAAATTCGGCCGCGACTGCGTCCAACGTCTGGCGATCTACCAGGCGCATCTTACCCATTTGCTGAGTAAGTTCGAGTTGCAGATCGTCTGGCAACTCTTCAAGGGGGACATCGGCGCCTTCGTTCAAAAGAAGACGAACGACAATAGCCGCTTTGGCTTTCCCACTAAGCTGGGGAGCCCCCCCCATGAGGGATGGTGCGGGCGCCGGTGACGAAAAATCGCCAAGTCCGTCGCCCAGTGGCGCCATAGGAAGCGCTAGAGCTGATGATTGTTCCATTCTTGAACCTTGACCCGAAAAGATTCTCTTTCTGTCAGGAAGCAAGATATGCCTTCAGCAGTAAAGAAAGCCTGAAGTTTAGTAGTTAACGGTCACACCCGTCTGAATTGCCTGACGCAGCGAGGCTTCGGCCCATGTCCCGTCACCGCCGCGCGCCCTGATTTCCTTCCACTGGGCCAGTGCCTGCGCATATTCTCCAGTTTCAACAAAGCCTTGCGCCATATAGCTCCGCGCGAGGATATTGTCGGGATCTTGCGCGATCGCATGGGTGTAATAGTCTTTCGCTTCGGAGGAGTGACCAAGTTTGCGGTGGGTGAACCCCCAATAGGTCAGGACGCGGCTATCCATCTGATCCGGATGGGCGGCAAGCACGGCCTGCGCATCTTCGAAGCGGTCCAGATAGGCCAGCTCGCGCGCGGTCTGCAGCAGTTGCTCGTCGCTCAGGGATGATTCTTCAGGCTTCACGCATTTCTGCGCATCTTTATCCCAGACGCGTTTGCCCCAGCATTTTTTGGTGGTGTCCGATGGGGTCGGCGGCGTGGTCGTGTCGCCGCCAGCGGCAAAACCGGCCATTGGCATGGTAAAGGGCAGGGCAATGGCAAGTGCGAGGGACGTGAAACGCATGAGGATCTCCTATCTGTTGTTGTTCAAACTACGCTGAAAGCGCGGTGAACGGCCAAAACAAGTCATCACGAAGCTGTGAGGCGAAAAGAAAAACCCCGCCGGTGAGGGCGGGGTTTGATCTGTGTGCGTGAGGGCGTCCTTATTCGCCGAACACCCGCTTGAAGATCGTGTCGACATGTTTGGTGTGGTAGCCCATGTCGAATTTCTCGTTGACGCCATCCTCGCCCAGCGCGGCAACCACATCAGCGTCGGCCAACAGCAGTTCGCGGAAATCGAGGCGCTCTTCCCAGACCTTCAGCGCGTTGCGCTGCACCATGGAATAGGCATCCTCGCGGCTGACACCGGCCTGCGTCAGCGCCAGAAGGACCCGCTGCGACATCACCAGACCCGGGAATTTGTTCATGTTGTCCAGCATGTTCTGCGGGAACACCAGCATCTTGTCGATGACACCCGCCAGACGGTGCAGGGCGAAATCAAGCGTCACGGTGGCGTCGGGGCCGATGCCGCGCTCGACGGAGGAATGCGAAATGTCACGCTCGTGCCAGAGGGCGACGTTCTCCATCGCCGGGATCACCGACATGCGCACCAGACGCGCCAGACCGGTGAGGTTCTCGGTCAGCACCGGGTTTTTCTTGTGTGGCATCGCCGAGGAGCCCTTTTGCCCCATGGAGAAGAATTCCGCGCCTTCCAGCACTTCGGTGCGCTGCATGTGGCGGATCTCGGTCGCAACGTTTTCTATCGACGAGGCGATCACGCCGAGGGTGGCAAAGAACATCGCATGACGGTCGCGCGGGATCACCTGGGTGGAGATCGGCTCCGGGTTCAGGCCAAGCTGTTCGCAGACATGTTCCTCGACCGACGGGTCGATATTGGCGAATGTGCCCACGGCGCCGGAAATCGCACCGGTGGCGATTTCCTCGCGCGCGGCAACGAGGCGGGCGCGGTTGCGGTCCATCTCGGCGTAAAAGCGCGCGAAGGTCAGGCCCATGGTGGTGGGCTCCGCGTGAATGCCATGGCTGCGGCCGACGCGCACGGTGTCCTTGTGCTCCAGCGCGCGTTTCTTCAGCGCCGCCAACAGCTTATCCATGCCAACCAGCAGCAGGTCGGCGGCACGGGTCAGCTGTACGTTGAAACAGGTGTCCAGCACATCGGAGGAGGTCATGCCCTGATGGACAAAGCGCGCTTCGTCGCTGCCCACATGTTCAGCCAGATGGGTCAGGAAGGCGATGACGTCATGTTTGGTGACGGCTTCGATCTCGTCGATGCGGGCGACGTCGAATTCCACATCCTTGGCTTTCCAGACCGCCTCGGCGTTTTCGCGCGGGATCACACCAAGGTTCGCCATGGCGTCGCAGGCATGTGCCTCGATCTCGTACCAGATGCGGAATTTGGTCTCGGGGGACCAGATGGCAACCATGTCGGGGCGGGCATAGCGAGGGATCATGGGCGGCGGCACCTTTTGTCGTCAGTGGATGAGATGCCGCTCTCATAGACGAGCCATGCCCCGGCGGCAAGCGTGGCGCCGCATCGTGTCTGCTGCCGGGGCGGGCTGCTAGTCGGCTGTGGTGGGACCGTCGGGTCGGAACAGCGCCTCTGAGGGCGCGCTTTCCAGTCGGGTCTCCACATGTGAGCTTTGCTCCAGCGTCCTATGCACGGGGCATTTGTCGGCAATTTCCAACAGCTTGTTGCGCTGCTCCGGGGTCAGATCTCCGCTCAGGTGGATGACACGCATGAAGCGATCAATCTTGGCTGGCCCCGAGGGGATGGCGTCCTGCGCGTGAACCTTGTCGTGGCATACCTCGACACTGATGTTGTCCAGCAGCCACCCCTTGCGGCGGGCATACATGCGCAGGGTCATCGAGGTGCAGGCCCCTAGACCCGCAGCGACAAACCCGTAGGGCGACAAACCGCGATTTGTGCCGCCATAGGCTTCTGGTTCGTCGGCATACACATGGTGATAGGGGCCGTTTTGGACGTCCTGCAGGAAGCCCTCCGGGTCGGCTTCGGTGACGCGAATGACCCCCTCTGGCGCGCCGGGCGGCGGGGCGGGTGGTTTCATGTCCACATAGCGTGTGGCCCAGGTCGCGATCACATCCGCCGCATATTCCGCGTCACAGGAATCGGTGATCAGGTGATCGGCATCGTCCAGCGTGACAAAGCTCTTGGGATGGCGCGCGGCCTGAAAAATCTCGGCGGCATTGTCGATGCTGACGGTGGCATCCCGGGGCGCATGCATCACCAGCAGGGCGGCCTTCAGATCTGCCACAGCCTCACCCAGTTCCGTCTGGCGAATGTCGTCGACAAACTCCTTGCCGATCACAAAGGGGCGCCCCCCAAGGCTGACTTCTGCCTGACCGTCGCGCTGGATCGCCTCCAGCGCATGATCGAAATGATGTGCCACATGGCTGGGATCAAAGGGTGCGCCGAGCGTCACCACGCTTTTGACCGATGGGATGCCCGCACGCGCGCGCAGGACCGCCGCTCCGCCCAGCGAGTGACCGATCAGCATGTCGGGCGCCATATTGCGTCCGGCCAGATAGCGCGCGGCTGCAATCAGATCCGCAACATTGGAGCTGAAACTGGTGTTGGCGAACTCGCCCTCGGAATGTCCCAGCCCGGTAAAGTCGAACCTGAGCACCGCGATGCCCATGGCGGCCAGACGCGCGGCAATCCGCCGGGCGGCGGGGATATCCTTGGAACAGGTGAAGCAATGGGCAAAAAGGGCGGTGGCCAGCACCGGACCGTCGGGCAGGTCGAGACGGGCGGAGAGGTCATGTCCGGCGTGACCGGAAAATGTGATGCGTTCAGTGGGCATTGGCAGTGCTTTCGGGGCTTGGCTTTGGGGTGTCGGCCTTTCTAAGGTGCGCCGAGGCCCGCGGTACGGCAAGGCGGCTGTCACAACCGTCACGGGAAGGTGAAGGAGCGTCACATGGGTGAGCATCAGAATTCAGACCACGCGCTTGCCGGCATCGGGCGGTTTGCGCCTCTGGACGCCCGCGACAGGGACATGTGGTCACGCCTTGTGATGTTCTGCCGCCAAGAGCCGCGGGCGTTCGGGCGTGACCCGCTGACCAGTCATGTCACCGCATCGGCCTTTGTGCTGTCGCCGGACCTGTCGTCGGTATTGCTGACCCATCATGCAAAGCTCGACCGTTGGCTACAGCTTGGTGGGCATTGTGATGGCATTCAAGACGCTTGCTTCACCGCCACCAAGGAAGCTTATGAGGAAAGTGGCCTGTCGCGCATCCGACTGCTGACTTCGGAGGTCTTTGATGTCGATGTGCATGACATCCCGGCCTCCACCAAGGAGCCTGCGCATCTGCATTATGACGTGCGTTATCTGTTTGTGGCAGAGGCAGGCGAGCCTATTGCCAGCGAAGAATCCCATGCGCTGGCGTGGGTCCCGCTGGATCAGTTGGCGTCAGAGGCGGACAGCGTGGCCGTTGTGGCGCGCAAATGGCCGCTCTGGCGGGAGCGGTTGGGACTGTGAATCGTGTATTGAACCTGTGCCGCGCCGTGGTTTGGGCGTTCTTGATCCTCAGCACCCTGTCCTTGGCGGGCAGTTTTCTGGGGATGGTGCACCCTTTGGGGGATAGCCTGTCGGTCTTTCGTGTGCCCTTTGCGGGTCTTGCGATGATCTGCGCCTTTATCCTGCGCCGTGATGCACGCGCGGCGTTGACGGGGGCGGCAGCGACGGTTGTGATGATCGTCAATTGGCTGGGGCATCTGCCAGACGAGGCAAACGGCACCCCACCGCCCTTGACGCTGTATCAGAAAAACATGCTCTGGCGGAACGCGGGCAACGACAGCCTGACGCAGGCCATTCGCAAGGCGCGCGCAGATATTGTCACGCTCGAAGAAATCTCTCGTTTCAATCTGCCGATCCTGAAGACTTTGCAGTCGGACTATCCGGTGCAGCAGTATTGCCCGTTCCGCAAGGTCGGAGGCGTTGCGGTTCTGGCGCGCGGGGTCACCGCGACCGACAGGCTTGCCTGCGCAGAGGATCTTGGGCTGGCCGCGATGGAAGTGGAGGGTCCCGCAGGGCGGTTCTGGGTGGCGGCCCTGCATCTGCCCTGGCCTTGGCCGCACGAGCAGGCCGATCATGTAGAGCGGGTGGTGAAGCGCCTGGAGAGCCTTGACGGGCCGGTGATCCTCGCCGGAGATTTTAACGCCGTGGGTTGGTCTGATGCGGTGGCACAGATCGGCGCTGCCGGCGGCATGGCGCGGGTCGGGCCCTATGCGGCGACGTTTGATTTGCCGCTGGTCAATTACCCCATCGGCATCGACCATGTGCTGGCGCCGGGCGGCGAGGGCGTGATCGAGGTGTTGCCGAAACTCGCCTCCGATCACCACGGGGTTTTGGCGCGCCTGCCTTGGCCACGCCCGGCGGATTGATCCGCCGAAGACCGCAAGATATAGGCCACCCCGTCCCCTCGTCAGCGCCGTCGTTCTAGGCCTGACCCATCAAGGCCGGATCAAACGGGTAGGTGGTCAGGTTCTCGTAGCCATCCTCGGTGATCAGAACCTGATCCTCCAGCTTGATGGAAAAGTCGCCGCCGACCTCGCCCACCAGCGCCTCCACGCACAAGACCATGCCCGGCTCCAGCGGATGGTCAAAGGCACCGGCGACCGCATGATCGGGATAGGCCACCAGAGGCCACTCGTCACATAGGCCCACGCCATGCATCAGACAGCCGTATTTCTGCGCCTGATATTTCGCGTCCAACACATGAGTCCCCGCGGTCAGCTCCGGGATCATCACTCCGGGTTTCAGCATCTCCATATTCGTCATTATGTGCTCATGGGCGTGTTGCATGGCATAGATCATGTCGGGACGTGGCTTTTGATCGCCGATCCACCAACTGCGGGAGATATCGACGCAAATACCGTAGCTGCCCACCAGATCGGTATCGAAAGAGATGATCTCGTTGCGCTGGGTGATCCGGGGCCCACATTCCTGAAACCAGGGGTTGGAGCGCGGACCGGAGGCCAGCAGCCGTGTCTCGATCCATTCGCCACCCCGGCGGATGTTCTCCGCGTGTAGCACCGCCCAGATGTCATCCTCGGAGGTTTTGCCATCCCCGACGTTAAGGCGGGCGAAGTCCTCCATCGCCTTGACCGCGGTCTCGCAGGCGTGGGACGCACAGCGCATGGCAAGGATCTCGTCCACACCCTTGATGGCGCGGGCTTTTTCGGTGAGTTCCTCGCCTTCCATGATCTCGAACCCTTGTGCCTCCAGCGCGCGCAGCCCGTGCAGCATGATCTTGTCCACCGCCAGACGCATATTGCCGCCGCCGTGTTCCCCGATCAGTTGGCGGACTTCATTCGACAGCGCATCCGCCGCCACATCCACCTTGTCGCCACGATCAAAGTAGAACAGATCCGCGCCCGAGCGCTGTTCGCGCACGAGAGGGTTGAAGGTCGAAAGAAACGGCGAGTTTTTGTAGTCCCAGATCACCATGTAGCCATCAGCGCACAGAAGCAGCGCCCGGAACGGGTTGTGGGTGTTCCACAGCTGCATGTTTGTGCTGTCGGTGGCGTAGCGAATGTTCAGCGGATCGAACATCAACAGACCGCCGTAGCCCCGGTCCACGATGGCTTGCGTCAGCCGCTGCCAGCGGTAGTGGCGCATCGCCTCGAGGTTGGGCAGCTCCAGCCCCGCCGCCGTCCATTCGCCAAAGGCCAGTTGGGTCGGGCCGATCTCGATCCGGTCATTGTCGTTGGGCGTGCCGTCGCCAAGGGCTGCGCCGCGGCTGGGGTCGATCTTTCGGCGGTCACGGAAATGCTCGTTCATCTTGTCCTCCCTGGCTCATGGTCAGAGCCTGAAGTCCAGCGCGCGCCTTGGCCTTGCTAAATGCGACCCAGAACATGTCCGTTTTGCGAGATTTGATGTGAATCCCAGCGCATATCACGAGATTGCAGATGGAAACTGTACAGTCGTGCAGACTTTCCACCGGGGTGCTATGGCTAGTCCATGACAGAGATTCTCCAGACCTCCATCCCTTATAATCCGCTGGCGCCACGGCCCTTGCCGGGCATCCAGCCACTGCCGCCCGAGGATTGGCTGCGCTTTGACGACGGTTTTGCGGCGCAGCTCGGCGAGCGGGAGCGGTTGTTGCGCGATCATCAGGATGCGGTGTTGGCGATGGATGATGCTGCCGAGCCTGCCGCGCAGGAGCTGCTCGATCAGGTGCTGGCGGTCCGCTATGGCGCGCAAGCGAACGCCAGCCACGTTACCCGGCCGGATGGTGTGACAGTTGCCATTGATCGCAGCGTCCCGGTGGAGACGTTGGGGCGGATTGCGCAACAGGATTTCTGCATCCTCGAGAAGCCCGAGGCGAGCGATGAACACGTATTGACCGCGGCCATTCTGTGCTTTCCTGCAAGCTGGACTCTGGCGCAGAAGTTCATGAAACCCTTGCTGGCGATCCATACCCCGGTCGCGGACTATGATGAAGGCATCGCCCGACGTGTGCAGCGGTTGTTTGACGGGGTGCAGGCGGGGCGGCCGCTCTGGCGGTTCAATGCGCTCTGGTATGCGGATCCGAGCCTGCATCAGCCGCGCCGGGAAGAAGACCCCCGCGCCACATCGACACCGGAGACGCAGCACTACATGCGCAGTGAGCTGCAGTCGATCTATCGGTTGCCCCGGACGCGGGCCGTGATCTTCTCGATCCACACGACGGTTCTGACGCGGGCGGATGTGCTTGCGCAATGGGCGTCTGAGGCTGGTCCTGAGGTTTAGAGCTGAATAAAATCAACGTGTTGCGAGATGTTTGTGACCCATTCCAAAATCAGAGCAATGCGGCATAGACCAGGCCTGAGGATTGCAGGAACATAAGCAATGCCAGAACGCCCAGCATCTGGACACTGAACCGCATGTCGCCGCCGCGCGCCAGGTTTACCGCCGCAGCGGTGATGCCGAGCGGCAGTGACAGCATTGCCATGATGGCGGTCAGGACCCAGGCCGACATGGTGCCTGCATTGCATCTTCCAAGTGAAACAACGCCGGTGACCTTGCGATACGCGGAAAGGATCTCCGATGGGGTCTTGCCCGCACGCCGTTCGATGACGCGATCACATTCTGTGGTCAATGTGCCAAAGGTGTCCTCGACGGAGGCAAAACGCGGTGTCTTTGCGGAGACCCGCGTGATCGTCTCCACCTGCACGCCACCGGACCGTGCGGCGTAGCTGTCGAAAGCCTTGATTGTCGCGGCCAGTTCAGCTTGCTCTGGGGCTGCGGCGTCAACGGGCACGGCGCCCGCCGCGTCAACGGGAACTTGAATATCCTGCGCGACGATATCGCGAGCCGAGGATGGGCCCTCCGCGTACGATGAGCCGAACGCGGACAGGAACGCCGCCCGATCCAGCATGACGCCTGTCTCCAGCCATTCCACAGTTGTGGCGTTTAGCTCTGTCAGCAGCGCCTGCAGTGACCGTGCGAGCAACATTTCGGTCAGTTCCTGATCGGTCTGCTCTGGGAATCGTGGTGTGAAGGTGATGTCGAGATGGCTGCGGCAGGGCGCGCCGTCACTTTGGCGCATCGGGGCCGGGCTGCGGCGGTGGCGTAAGGAGACGATGTAGTGATCGCAATCCAAATTGACCCGGTGGGCGCGTTTGGCATGAAAGCGATCCACCTCATGCCCAAATTCTTCCAACGTCTGAACCACCAGAACCGAGGCTTTGGACAGGGCGGCGTCATCCCGCTCTGCAAACCCCAGTTTGCCCCGATAGTTCGAAGCCGACATATTCTGTGTTGTTTGATCCAGCACCGTGAAATCCTCCATCGGTTGTCTTCTCCGACAAGTGTAGGATCTGAAAACGCGGAAAATTGGGCGGATTACACAGATTTTCCCCGCGACATGCAGGCGAGGAGAGAAATAGCGCAATTTTAAATAATTTTATTTAAATGCAAGGTGTTACGCCGGTTTCTGCCGCGGAGTGTCGCCGGAATGCGGCAAAAACTGGACCGGTCACAGCCACATTGATGCCCAAGCCCTTACAATCTTGCGACCGACCTGTTGATTGTTCTTAACGCGCCGGTGTTATCGCGCTGGTGCTTCAGTTGCCGTCGATTTGACGGCCCATGATCGCCAGAGATTGCTGGTAGACAGTCGCGGCGTTCCATTGCTTCAGAACACGATAGTTGCGCTCGCCCGGCTGATAGCCACGGCCGGGTTTCCAGCCTTTCTTGCGCAGGAAGTAAGCGGTGGAGGCCAGCGCGTCACCCATGTCGTAGAAATCCACGCGACCATCACGGTTCCAGTCCTGACCGTATTCCAGCGCGTTTCCGGGCAGGAATTGAGTGTGGCCCAACTCCCCATGTTTGGCCCCCTGTGTCGCCGTGCTGATTGCGCCCTGATCCACCAGTTTCAACGCGCCGATGGCGTGGGGTTCAAAGAACTCGGAGCGGCGGCAATCATAGGTCAGCGTCACGATGGAGGAGACCACCTGACTGTTCCCCATGTAATTGCCAAATGCGGTTTCCATGCCGTGGATGGCGATCAGCAGACCTGCTGGCACGCCGTATTTCTTCTCCAGCGCGGCAAAAAACTCGGCGTTGCGCGCCTTGTGCTTTTTGCCTTGCGCAACGATCGTGGTTGCGCCGCGAACCTGCATGAATTTCTCAAGACTGTATTTGAAGCTCTTCTGGTTGCGGTCGGCGGCGATGGTGCCGGTTGCATATCGCGACTGCGCCAGCGCGTTCAGCCCCGCCTGACGGACCCCGGCGCGTTGGGCGGTGCGCGCGAAATCGGCCTTCCAGGCCTCAAACCCGGCTGCCGTGTTGCCGCAGGTCGCGCCCATGCCGGCAACCGGCATTGCAACGGAAAGAGTGGCAGCAAGGCCAAGGGCGGCAAGGCGGGAAACAAGCATGGAAAACCTCAGGACTGTGCAGATGTCTTGGCGCAGCTTACGCGGGCAGCTTCGGGGGTTCACGCTTTTTCTACGGGGAAACCACCTCAGAAGGCGGCATCCCGCGCAGCCAACGCCAGGCCGTCCGCCACGGCAGTCATCGCGCGGTCAGTCTCTATCTCCGCGTTGGGGCAGAGGGTTTGCATGCTGTCGCGCACCGATGACAGCAGCGCAGAGCCGCCAACCATCACGCAGCGGGTGACATCGCGCGGGGTGACCCCGGCACGCCGCAGGGTCTCGGCAGCCTCGGCCTGAATGTTCTGCACCATCTCCGCCAGCGTCTGATCCAGTGCCTTGCGGGGCAGGGCGGCAGACAGGCCGCGTTCCACGATCCGCAGGTCAATCTGTGCGGCGTCGCCATCTGCGCTGTTGGCGCGAATTTTGCCCGCCTCGGCGGCAAAGGCCAGGTCATGGCCCAGTTCATCCTCAAGCACCTGGACAAGCCGGTTGAGACCGGCAGGATCTTCGGCGTTACGCGCCAGATCCTGCGCGGCGCGACGGGTGTCCGGCCCATAGAGAAAAGGGATCATCTGCCAGGTGGCAAGATCGTTGAACATCCGGCTGGGCGCGGGCAGGCTGCCGCCGCCAAAACTGTTGCGGATCAAGGCGCCACGTCCAAGATGGGGCATCACATGATCAATGCTGATCTGGCGATCAAAGTCGGTCCCCCCGAGACGCAGACCATGGCTGGCCAGAATGCGGGTGCCACCCGCGGCATCCTGTTCAAAACAGGTAAAGTCGGAAGTACCGCCGCCGATATCTACCACGAGCCCGACGCCAGGGTGCGGGCGGGCAGAGCGCAGCGCGGCTTCGGGTTCGTAGAGGAATTGCACATCCTCGAAGCCCGCCTTTTTGTAGCAGCCCCGCAAGTCCTCTTCGGCCTTGGCGTTGCGCGCCTCGTCCTTGGAGTGAAACTTGACCGGCCGACCGGAGAGCGCATGGGTGAACTCCATCCGTGTGGCGGTTTCCGCGCGGGTTTTCACCTCGCGCAGGAAATGCGCGATGACATCGGTGAAATCCATCATCTGGCCACCAAGACGGCGCTTTTCATACAAGAGCGGCGTGCCCAGCAGGCTTTTGAGTGCCCGCATGAACCGTCCCTCGTCGCCATCGATCAGCGCGCGGGTGGCGCTGCGCCCGATGCGCATCTTCTTGCTGTCGCTGTCAAAGAAGACGGCCGTGGGCAGAGTGGTCTCGCCCGGTTCCAGTTCCACCAGCCAGGGCCGACCTGCCACTGTCAGACCCGCAGCGGAATTCGAGGTGCCAAAGTCGATGCCAAGCGTGTTGGGTGACATAGCAGGGGAGGTCATTTGTGCGGGCTCCTGTCGGGCGCTGGAACGCGCCTTCCTATGGGAGACGGCATAGGGCTTCAAGAGGAGAACAACGAATTGGATTTAGGTCGGTTGCATCTGAGGGGGCGAGCTCTTGCGCTAGGGGAGTGCGCACGTAAGATGCCACCCATACTGGAGAAATGTCATGACTACAAAACCGGCTACACGCTTTTTACCGATCGCATGCTGCGTGATCCTTGCGGCCTGCGGCGGGGTGCCTGCCAGCAATCAACTGCAATTCGATAGTGATGGGAGTGGCCGGTTCAGTGGCAGCGCAGGTTCCGACTGGACACCTCAGGAAATCGAAACAGAGATTTCCGATCTTGAATGTGGCGATGGCGCGATTGTGGACTTCGAAATCAGGAGATCACGCTCGTCGCCCGATTACATGATTTTTTCAGGGCGCTGCGCCGCAGGTGCGGTGCCAGCTGCGAATAGTCTGCAGAACCAACTTGCGTCCAGACCAGCGGGGGCTGCGGGTGCAGTGCCTGTCCAAAATATGCCTGCCCAAAATGTGAGCTCCGGACCTGTGCCGGTCACCACGGCAGGAAACAGTGCCGGCTGGGATGGATCGACCCCATTCGTGGACTGACCCAGATTGCGCCCCTCTGCGCTGCACGTCTTGCGCGCGCCCCATGCCGGTCCGACAGCATAGAAAAAGGGCGCCCAGATGAGGCGCCCTTTCCAATTCAGCCCAATCTCTAGAGATCAGCAGCTGTAGTACATCTGGTATTCCACCGGGTGCGGCGTGTGTTCGTAGGTTTCCACCTCTTCCATCTTGAGGGCGATGTAGCCTTCAATCTGGTCTTTGGTGAACACGTCGCCCTGCAGCAGGAAGTCGTGATCCGATGCCAGCGATTCCAGCGCTTCGCGCAGGGAGCCACAGACGGTCGGGATGCCGGCCAGTTCCTCTGCGGGCAGGTCGTAGAGGTTCTTGTCCATGGCTTCGCCCGGATCGATCTTGTTCTTGATGCCGTCAAGGCCGGCCATCAGGAGCGCTGCAAACGCCAGGTAGGGGTTTGCTGCCGGATCGGGGAAGCGAGCCTCGACGCGCTTTGCCTTCGGGGATTCGGTCCAAGGGATCCGCACGCAGCCGGAGCGGTTGCGGGCAGAGTAGGCGCGCAGAACGGGGGCCTCGAAGCCCGGGATCAGACGCTTGTAGGAGTTGGTGGACGGGTTGGTGAAGGCATTGAGGGTCTTGGCGTGCTTCAGGATGCCGCCGATGAACCACAGGGCTTCGCTCGACAGATCCGCGTATTTGTCACCTGCAAAGAGCGGCTTGCCGTCTTTCCAGATCGACATGTTCACATGCATGCCGGTGCCGTTGTCGCCGGCGATCGGCTTGGGCATGAAGGTTGCGGATTTGCCGTAGGCGTGGGCCACATTGTGGATCACGTATTTGTATTTCTGCAGCTCGTCGGCCTGTTTGGTCAGGCTGTCAAAGATCAGACCCAGCTCGTGCTGGCAGGACGCAACCTCGTGGTGGTGCTTGTCCACTTTCATGCCCAGACGCTTCATGGTGGAGAGCATCTCGGAACGCAGGTCCTGCGCTTCGTCGATCGGGTTCACCGGGAAGTAGCCGCCCTTGACGCCGGGACGGTGGCCCATGTTGCCGGTCTCGAATTCCGCATCGGAGTTCCAGGAGGCATCGGTCGCGTCAACCTCGTAGGACACCTTGTTGATGGTGTTGGAGAACCGCACATCATCAAACAGGAAGAATTCCGCTTCCGGGCCCATGTAGGCCACATCACCGATGCCGGAGGACTTCAGATAGGCTTCGGCTTTTTCGGCGGTGCCGCGCGGGTCGCGATCATAGGCTTCGCCGGTGTCAGGCTCGACCACGGAGCAGTGAATGCAGATGGTCTTTTCCGCGTAGAAGGGATCCACATAGGCAGACTCGGTCGCCGGGATCAGCTTCATGTCGGAGGCTTCGATGGATTTCCAGCCCGCGATTGAGGAGCCGTCGAACATGAAGCCTTCTTCGAGGAAGTCTTCGTCGATCTGGTCCGACATCAGGGTGACGTGCTGCAGCTTGCCGCGCGGGTCGGTGAAACGGATGTCGACGTATTCCGCCTCTTCATCCTTGATCAGCTTGAGAACTGCTTCCTTGCTCATTTGAAGTACTTCCTCCGTCAGAAAACTTATGTATTTCGGGTGTTCAGTAGTGTCGGCGTCGCGTGCCGTTACAGGGCGTCGGACCCGGCTTCGCCGGTCCGGATGCGGATGGCCTGCTCGATCGGGCTGACAAAAATCTTGCCGTCGCCGATCTTGTCGGTCTTTGCTGCGGCAACGATGGCCTCGATCGCGGCGTCGACCTGATCGTCGTCCAGCACCACTTCGATCTTCACCTTGGGCAGAAAGTCCACGACATATTCCGCACCGCGGTAGAGTTCGGTGTGACCCTTCTGGCGACCAAAGCCCTTGACCTCGATGACAGAGAGACCTTGCACGCCGACGTCTTGCAGCGCTTCCTTCACCTCGTCCAGCTTGAACGGCTTGATGATGGCTTCGATCTTTTTCATGTCTGGGCTCCTCGCAACCTTGTCGAAGATGGTCAGATCATTTTCAACTGAGCGCCACAATGTGTAAGCGGGCGCAACTGCTGCAGGAATGTGCAAAAATCAGACGTTGCGATGAAAATTTAATCTGAGGGATTAAAAAATGTGCAGTTGTGAAACCTGAGGGCTTGTGATGACTGAATTACTGACGGCGACACAGATGCGAGCGATCGAAAAAGCAGCCATCGACGGCGGCGAGGTCACTGGTCTGGAGTTGATGGAGCGCGCCGGTGCAGCCGTGGTCGAGGCGATCATTGAGGAATGGCCCCAGCTGGACGCTGGGGCGCCGCCGGATGGGGGCTCTGCCCCCCGGCCTGCGGCCGCCCCCCGAGATATTTCTGAAAAGCTGAAGCGGGCAGTGGTTCTTTGTGGTCCGGGCAACAATGGTGGCGACGGGTTTGTGGTCGCACGATTGCTGAAAGAGCGCGGCTGGGAGGTGGAGGTGTTCCTTTATGGGGATGCTGCGAAATTGCCGACAGATGCGCACACCAGCTACTTGCGCTGGAGTGCGATAGGGGCTGTTTCTCCTTTGGCGTCCTCAACGATTGAAGAGAGGCGGGTCTCGCAGCGGGCGGATCTGTTGATAGATGCCCTGTTCGGCATTGGGCTGACCCGGCCGGTGGAGTTGCCGTTGGTTGCACTGACAGCGGATCCAGCGCTTGGGGAGACCCATAAGACGGTAGCGATTGATCTGCCTTCGGGGGTGTGCAGCGACAGCGGAAAGGGGCTTGGCGAGGAAGGTCGGGGGATCTGGGCGGATCTTACGGTGACATTCCACGCGCCAAAGCGTGGCCATGCTCTGGCGGACGGGCCTGCGCGATGCGGCAGGCTGTTGGTCAAGTCTATTGGTTTGGATTCGCGCGATGATCTTGGGTCGATGTCGCCTCCGGTGTTGATGGCGGCCCCCGAGGTGGCCTCGTTGGCGAAGGGACAGGGGGCACATAAATTCACTTACGGTGATGCACTGGTCTTATCCGGTGGGGCAGGGCGCACTGGGGCAGCGCGGCTGGCAGCGCGTGGCGCGCTGCGTGTTGGGGCGGGGCTGGTCACGCTTGGTGTGCCGCCGTCGGCGCTGATGGAGGTCGCCTGTCAGATCACAGCTGTCATGCTGAAACGCGTCGGGGGAGCGGATGTGCTCGCCGAAATCCTTCAGGATGAGCGGATCAATGCGTTGTGCCTGGGTCCCGGATTGGGGCAGCAGCGGGCACGGGACCTGGTTCCTGTTGCCTTGGCGGCGAAGCGTGCCACGATTCTGGATGCCGATGCGCTCACGGCATTTGCCGATGATCCGCAGCAGTTGTTCGACCTGCTGCACACGCAATGCGTGCTGACACCTCACGCTGGAGAGTTCGCCCGGTTGTTCCCCGACATTGCGGATAGCTTGGCGGCCCCGGCATCACAGGGCCCCGCTTTCTCAAAGGTTGATGCCACGCGCGAGGCGGCCAGACGTGCGGGATGTAGCGTGTTGTTCAAGGGAGCAGACACGGTGGTCGCTGATCCGACAGGTGTGTGCTCGGTTCATGCCGCCGTCTATGCGCGATCGGCGCCGTGGCTCGCAACCGCCGGATCCGGCGATGTGCTGGCAGGTTTCATCACCGGGTTGCTGGCCCGCGGATTGGGTCCTCATGACGCAGCCGCTACAGCTGCCTGGTTGCATGTGGAATGCGCGCTGGCATTTGGTGCAGGTCTCATTGCGGAGGATCTGCCAGAGGAGCTGCCCAAGGTCCTGACGCGTCGCTGTAGTTAGAGCCGTGGCTACAGTTCGTCATTGAACCGATCGGCCGATAGCACTGGCAGGTTGCCGGGACAGAGGATGGCAGAACGCCTGCAACGGTCATGTTTCGAGGTTTCGGGCTCGATCAAGAGGACCTCATGCATTGCGATGGGAATTGGGCCCAACCGTGTCATGCCTTTGTGCGCAATCGCCTTTCACTCGACGCCGGGATGATTTTTGATGGTCGCGAGGCGAATTTCTCTCGCATCCCCGAAAAAGCTCTGATATCGAACGACCTCGCGGCACGCTGGTCTTGCTGCAGTGCGGGTGTGGCGGAATTGGTAGACGCACCAGATTTAGGTTCTGGCGCCTATGGCGTGGGGGTTCGAGTCCCTTCACCCGCACCATTTTGGCTTTCAGTCATAGAGCAAACTTACGGCGCATGATTCCTGTGTACGAAGAGTGGTCTCTTCGATGAGTTTGCAACTTTCTCGATCTGTACAGTTTTGGTCGCTTGTCCGTTGAATGCATATTCTCCGGGCTTCGGATGCAGTGAGCGCCAGCCACAGCCATTGCTGAATAGGGGGAGGCTTCACGTCTCAGCTCTGCTCGACCGGTCAGGCCAAAACTACGCCTCGCTTTGCGGGTCGCGAAGCGCAGAGGGGCCGCCTGCTGTGCGATGTTTCGAAACGGCTGCGTTGACGCCTATGCAACCTCACTCATGGGGGGCTGACTGTGACTGGAGCGTAATTCAAACCGTGCGATCATTTCCTCAAGGTGAGAGGCATCCGTACTGAGGGTGTGGCTGGTGGAATTGGACTGTTGGACCATGGCGGCGTTTTCCTGGGTCGCGGCGTCCAGGTGGGAAACGCCGGTATTGATTTCGGCAATACCGATCGCTTGCTCTTGCGCACTTTCCGCAATGTCCTTGACCAACTGTGAAATGTTCTCGACGCGCGAGAGGATGGATTCCAGAGCCGTACCGGATTGATTGACCAGGCCGACACCCGCCTCAACATGAGAGGAACTCTCTTGGATGTGCGTCTTGATTTCCTTGGCCGCTTCAGCCGAGCGCAGCGCCAACGACCGAACCTCCGATGCCACGACCGCAAACCCGCGGCCTGCTTCCCCGGCGCGTGCGGCCTCGACACCTGCGTTGAGAGCCAGGAGGTTGGTTTGGAAAGCAATATCGTCAATCACGCCGATGATCTGTGAAATCTGGTGGGAAGACTGTTCGATTGACGCCATGGCGGCGACGGCCTGCTTCACGACGGTCCCATTTTCCGTTGCTTCGATCTGAGCATCAGATGTGGTTTCCTCTGCTGTTCTCGCTCCGTCAGCTGCAGAGCGAACACTTGCGGTCAACTGTTCCAGCGCCGCTGCAGTTTCTTCGAGAGTGGCTGCCTGGCCTTCGGTGCGTCGCGACAAGTCATCAGATCCAGACCGAATGTCGTCGGAGCTCTGATGAATGCGCTTGGATGTCTGCATGATTTCAGACAACGCGTCATTCAGGCGCGCACTGGCAGCATTGAAATCAATCCGCAAGCTTTCGTATTCGCTTGGAAAATTCTGGTCGAAAGAAACGGTCAGTTCGCCCTTGGAAAGACGCGAGAGACCGTCCTTCAGCTCTGCAACCACGAAATCCTGCTCTTCTTTTCGTGCAAGTTGCTCTGCTTCCAAGTCGAGTGCGTGGCGTCGCATGGACATGGTTTCCTGCTTGAACTTGTAAATTGCATGGGCGAGGCGACTCAGTTCGTCTTTACCTTCGATATCCTTGATGAAGACGTCATACTCACCGCTTGCAAATCCATTGACCACGCTCGCAAGATACTTGATGCGTCGGATCATTCCTTCAAAAGCGATCAGGGAAAAAACCAGAACTCCCAATCCGACCGCAATCCCTGCGACTAAGTGGAGAAGATATTTCCGCTCAGCTTTTGCGGCGACCTGTGCGGACAGATCGTAGGCGCGTTGCCCCATTTCGATTTCTTCATCTCGCAGAAGATCGATCCAAGATGTCGATATGTTGAACCATTCGCTCGGCTTCAGGGAGAAAACACCGGTTTCCATCCCACTGGCAACAGCCTCTCGGGCGGATTGAATGCGCTGGTACGGAGCCATCTCTGAAAGACCTGTGTACCAATCCTCCGCATCGAGAAGGAGGTTGGCTTCTCGAAGGTACGCAATTTGCACCGCGCGCCGCGACACATAATTTTCGTAAATGTCGAAATCGAAGCCAGCGGACAGACCGGATGCGCCCATTGCACGCTCCAGGCCAGCGCTTTCCTTGGCACCAGCTATCAGGTTCTTCACCTCGAGAAGTTTGACAATCGTGGTTTCGGTATGTTCACCGATCGCCGGGCGAGACAGGTCGAGCGTAGCTTCAATCAACGCCGTGTAGACTTTCGCCATTTCAACAGGGGGGAGGCCCAGCGTGTCGACGGTGTTTCGTGTGCCCTCAAGAGCGGCGAGTCGCTCCGAGAATGCCTCGTAAGTACGTGGCTGGGTTTCTCCAAGGTGTTGCGCACGATCTCCGACTGCCGCGATACTCGCGTTGGTCTCGTCCCGTTGCGCCGGCAGCTCAGCTTGGAACCGGTTGCCCTTTGAACTGAGGAAGCCAGCGGAGTAGCCGCGCTCCTTTTGAAGGTTGTGGATCAACTGGCTCAACGCGACGCCGTGACCGATTTGGGCCGTCGTGGACCTGGCTTCGGTCGCTATGGCGTCAAGGCCTTTGACGTCATCGTACAGCATATATGCCGCGAAGGCAGAAAGCGGTGCGATCACAAGGACCATCAGCAGACGAAGTCGGAGTTTCATTAAACATCTCCCTTGAACAAAAACACGGCAACCAGATCGTCAAACAAAAAACGGAGCGCTTAGGGAAACTCCCTCGAAAAGATGAATATTTTCTTTTTGTTTCGAGGGGTTTCATTTGACGTTTGGAGGTATTAAGCGAAAAACGTTCCAAATTAATGTATTTCAATATTTTAAAATTACCTCTTTTGGCAATTGGTGTTGACCTGGCGTGCTGTCGAAAAATGACTTCTTTTTACGTTTTTCACGTCAATTTATTTTTGGTTTTACGTGGCTCTGCCGTGCAAGTCCGAGTGGTGCGCTTGAGTAGACGCACGGTACGCGGTATGGCAGAATTCTGCGCGCGCCATGGCGAGTGATTGCCAAGGAAGTCGTCTGCCGCGGCAAAAAGCAGTGCACATTCATTCGCTATTCTGAAAGTTTGAGCACATCGCGGGAGGAACGCGGGACGAACTTATAATTTTCCTGTCTTGGGAGGACAGCATGTTTACTACACTTCTTCGCGGGCCTAAGGGCCTGATCGGATCGGCTGCGCTGGTCGCATTGAGCCTGGGCACACCGGCCCTTGCGCAAGAGCAGCTCTCGATCGCAACCGGCGGCACCGGAGGCGTCTACTACCCCATGGGCGGTGGTCTGGCCGAGATCATCAACGGCCATGTCGACGGCTACTCCGCCACCGCCGAGGTCACAGGCGCGTCGGTCGAGAATATGGGCCTGATCGCAACCGGTGATGCGGATTTCGCAATTGGTCTGGCGGACACCGTGGCGCAGGCGCACAGCGGCACAGGTCGTTTTGATGGCCAGCAGCTGTCGATGGTCCGTGGCGTGGCGTCGCTCTATGCGAATATGGTGCATATCGTAGCACTCGAAGGCAGCGGCATCACCGCGCTGGAAGATCTGCGTGGCAAACGCGTGTCCATTGGTGCGCCGGGCTCCGGCACCGAGGTCAACACCTCCGCTATCCTCGAAGCCAACGGCATCACCTATGACGACATCGAAGAGCAGCGCCTGAACTTCAACGAAACAGCCGACGCGCTGGCCAATGGCGATATCGATGCGGGCTTCCTGTCCGTCGGCGCGCCGACCTCGTCGATCCTGAACCTCTCCACCACGCAGGACATCGTATTGATCGCCCTGACAGAGGACGAGCTGGCCGCCGCACTTGACGCAAATGCGACATTTGCCAAGACCACGCTGGTTGGCGGCACCTATACGGGTGTTGACGAAGACCTCACCGTGCTGGGCATTCCCAACGTGCTGACCGTATCGTCCGAAACTCCGGATGATCTGGTCTATGCGGTGACGAGCGCGATGTTCGGCAACATCAAAGAGTTGCAGGCCGTGCACCCGGCAGCGAAGCAGACCACCGTTGAGTTCACGCTCGATGCGACACCGGTTCCGCTGCACCCCGGCGCGATCCGCTACTTCGAGGAAATCGGCGCCGAAGTTCCGGACCGCCTGCGTCCGTGACCGGCAGACCAGGTGGAGGAGGGCTTCTGGCCCTCCTCCTGTGCGTCGCGGCGCCTGCGTCTGCCGACGTGCTTGTTGCCACGCGGCCCAATGACGAGCAGATCGCCCGGTTTTCGGTGCCCGAGGGCAGTGAGTGGTGCGTAAAGTGGCATCACTCGGTCAAAGGGTTCGAAGTCTCGGATTGCTACGAGAACCGCGGGGGCCAGATGGTCCTCGTATGGTCACATCTGCCGGACTTCGCGGCGGGGCTGGATCATATTCCCGGGCGCGGACGACAGGTGTCGGACGGGCAGGGTGGCTATTTCATACTCGATATCGACGAGCCGGTGCCCGGCAACACCTATGTGTTGCGCCCGGGGGCGGGACCGGTCGATCACCGGCTGCAGGTGGGCGACAAGGTCGTTTCCCTGTCTGCTGTGGCACCGCGCGAGCGGGTGCGGATTACCCTGAGAGGGAAAGACTGACTGATGACAACAGACACCGACATCACCCCTGTTCCACCACCGCAACCGCGCCTTCTGTTGCGGGCGATTGCCGTGATCGGGATCGCGCTTTCACTGTTCCAGCTGTATGCGGCGGGGGTGCAGCCACTGGGCCTGTTTTTCCAGCGGCCCATCCACCTGGGCTTTATTCTGGTGCTCTGTTTCCTGATCTACCCGGTCTTCGGCCGGGATCAACCGCGCGGTCTGCTGGGCTGGGCGATCGACGGGCCGCTGATCCTGTGTGGTATCGCCGTCGGGGCCTGGGTGCCCATGAACATCGATATCATCGCCAACCAGATCTTTCCGCGCCAGATTGATGTCTGGATGGGGGTTCTGACCCTCTTTGTCGTGCTGGAGGGCGCACGCCGTTCCGTTGGGCTTGGCATGACGATCATCGGGGCCTTCTTTCTGGCCTATGCCTTTGCGGGCTCCCGCGGGGAGCTGCCGTTCCTGTCAGACTGGATGCCCGGCATTCTGAACCACCGCGGCTACCCGCTGGAACGGGTTGCCAGTCAGATGACATTGGGTGCCGAGGGGATCTTTGGCATCCCGCTTGGTGTTGCGGCGACTTTTGTCTTTGTTTTTGTGCTGTTCGGGGCCTTTCTTGAGGTCACAGGTGCAGGCAAGTTCTTTATTGATCTCGCCTATGCTGCGACAGGGCGACAGCGTGGCGGTCCGGCCAAGGCTGCAGTTATCGCAAGCGCCGGAATGGGGTCGATCAGCGGATCGGCCATCGCCAATGTGGTCACCACGGGCGCGTTCACCATTCCGCTTATGAAAAAGCTGGGCTATCGGCCCGCGCAGGCCGGCGGCATCGAGGCCGCAGCATCGACCGGCGGCCAGATCATGCCACCCTTGATGGGGGCGGGCGCGTTCTTGATGTCGGAGTTCACGCGGGTGCCTTACGTGGACATCGTGCTGGTGTCGATTTTCCCGGCAGTGCTCTATTTCGGCGTGGTGTACCTGCTGGTGCATATCGCGGCCATCAAGCAGGGCATGACGGGGCTGAGCGCCACGGATCTGCCGCGCACGCGCAAGGTTCTGGCCGAAGGCTGGCATTTCCTGCTGCCACTTGTGGCCTTGGTGGCGCTGCTGGTGGCCGGATATTCGCCCATGCGTGTGGGCTTTTATGCCATTCTGTCGATCATGGCGGCGGCAGCGGCGCGGGCCCTTTGGAATTTCGCAGCCTCGGGACCCAGCATGGCGCGGTTCGTTGCCATGTGTCGCAAAGGCGTAGAGCTGACGCTGGAGGCGTTGGAACTTGGCGCACGCAACGCGGTTGCGGTGTCGATGGCCTGTGCCGTGGCCGGAATCATTGTAGGTGTCGTTGGTTTGACCGGCTTGGGGCTGAAATTCTCGGCCATGATGATCGCGTTTTCCGGCGGCAACCTGTTGCTCGCGCTGATCCTGGTGATCATTGCATCGCTCATCCTGGGTATGGGGCTTCCGGTGACCGCCGCCTATATCGTGCTTATCATCCTTGTTGGCCCGGCCCTGACCGAGGAGTTCGGGGTGCCGGTTCTGATCGCGCACTTGGTGGTCTTCTGGTATTCGCAGGACAGCAACGTGACACCGCCTGTGGCTTTGGCCGGGTTCGCCGGGGCCGCCATCGCGGGGTCAAAGCCCATGGAAACCAGCGTTCAGGCGTGGAAATACGCCAAAGGGCTGTATCTGATCCCGCTGTTCATGGTGTTCAACGAGGAAATCATCATCGGTGGCCCGCTGCCGCTGGTGCTGTGGAGTGGGGCGATTGCCATTCTTGGGCTGGTGGCATTTGCCGCGGTGCTCGAGGCCTTCTTGTGGCGGCCAATGCAGCTTTGGATGCGGGTGCTGCTGATGCCCGGCATTGTCGCCTTGTTCTGGCCTGAGCTGATGGTTGAAATCGCCGGTGCGGCTCTTGTTGTGGCACTGCTGGCGCTGAACTGGATGCAGTCGCGTCGGGATCGGGAGACTGGACAGGATGGGTCCGTCGGCCAGTCTGATCTCAGCCATCCGTGATGGTATGAAGCCCCGTGATGACGTCGCCCGCGCAAACGCCATCTTCATGACAGGCTTCAGGTCATGAAGATGGCGCGCCCTCTGGCGCTGGCGGGGCTGTCGGCCCTGCTGGTCTGGTTCATTGCGCAAACCCTTGCGGTAAACACGGCGCGGCGGGAGCTGGATCAAACGCTGTTACTGACCACCCGCGCGGTGGAGGCAGAGGTGGAGCGTTTGCGCGCTCTGCCTGCTGTCGTTGGTGAAGACGCCCGTATCCGCGACGCGCTTGCGGGCGATGGGCCTTTGCAGGACGCCAATACCTATCTTGAGGCGGTCGCGGCGCATGTCGGGGCGGAGGAACTGTTTCTTATCAACGCCGAAGGTGACACGATTGCGGCGTCGAACTGGAACACGGACGGCAGCTACATCGGGCAAAATTATGCCTTCCGCCCCTATTTTCAGGACGCCATCACAGAGGGCCAGGGGCAATTCTACGCGATTGGTGTGACGACCGGTATTCCGGGGTATTTCCTCGCCGCGCGGGTCGAGGTTGGCGGTGCCGAGGGCGTCGTGGCTGTGAAACAGGATCTTTCGATCCTTCAGGACACATGGCGCGCGGCAGAGGCGGACATCGCGCTTGCGGATCAGCATGGCGTTGTATTCCTGTCTGCACGCCCGGATTGGCAATATCGCCCGCTTGTGGAATTGACGCCGGAGGCTCTGGCGCAGCTTGTTACTACGCGCGCCTACGAAGGTGTCGGGCTGGGCGAAACCGCGCCTCTGTTGACGGAGCCGCCGGTCGGCGGTGATGCGCGGGGCCGGAACTGGATCGCGCGGATCGGAGCGGTGCCGGCAACCGGGGGGCAGGTGGTCGCGATCCGTCCCTTGGGGGCGCTGCAGTTGATGGCCTTCGGGTGGGCAGTGCTGGCCGCGCTGGCGGCGCTTGCGGTTGCGGCAACCGTCAAGGCGCTTGAACAACGTCGCCAGATCACCGCCTTGCGCCTGTCGCAATCGGAAAAGATGGAAGCCATGGTTGTTGCGCGCACCGCGGATCTTGCCCGTGAGGTCGATGCACGCAGACAGGCCGAAGCTGACCTGCGCGCCACACAAGAGGCGCTGATCCATGCGGAGAAGATGGCCGCCATGGGCCGCATGTCAGCCGCGATCGTCCACGAGATCAGCCAGCCCCTTGCCGCGATGGAGGCAACATTGTCCGCAGCCGAAATGGGCATGAAGCCCCCGGATGCTGCGACGGTGACCCGGATCGGCAAAGCGCGCGACATGATCCGTCGGATGCAACGCACGACCAAACACCTAAAGAGCTTCGCCCGGAAAGAAAACGCCGAACTCAGCCTGATAGATCTGCGCACGCCGTTGAAATCGGCGCTTGATCTGGTTCTGCCCCGGGCAAAGGTGGTTGGTGTCACGCCCGATATTCAGGTGCCGGAGGGCAAAGTGCCTGTCATGGCGGGGGCCGTCCGGGTCGAACAGGTGATCGCAAACCTGCTGTTGAACGCGCTTGATGCCATCGAGGCCAAACCGGACTCGTCGGTGACCGTAACGCTGACGACCGAAGGTGATCAGGCCCTCATAAAGGTCTGCGACACCGGGGTCGGGATTTCGGAACAGGACCTGCCGCGAGTGACGGATCCGTTCTTCTCGACCAAGCTGACAGGCGAGGGTCTGGGACTTGGCCTTGCGATCTGCAAGGCGATCCTGACTGATTTTCGCGGAACACTGGATATCTGGTCAGCGCCAGAGCAAGGCACGCGGGTCACTATCGCCCTGCCGATTGCCGAGAAGAAGGAAGAGACGCGATGACAGCCTGCATTCACATTGTGGACGATGATGCAGATCATCTGTCGGCGCTGTGCGATCTGGTGGCAACTGCGGGCTATGAGGTCCATGGGTTCGAGGCGGCAGAGGCGGTCCTTGCCGCCTTGACGGATCCGCCTGATATGGTGATCAGCGATCTGCGCATGCCGGGCATGGACGGGATGGGGCTGCTCAAGGCGCTGCGCGAGCAGACCTTGTCCGTCCCGGTCATTCTGTTGACGGGTCACGGCGATGTCGCACATGCGGTTGAGGCGATCCGCGCAGGTGCTGAGGATTTTCTGGAAAAACCCTATGATTCCGCACATTTGCTGTCCGTCATTCAACGCACGCTGAATGCCCAGGCCGCCCGCAACGAGGTGGTGCGCCTTCAGCAGGTCCTGGCCGAACGGGATCGGGTCAGTATTCTGGGCAAATCACGCGCGATGGCCAGCTTTCGCGATCGCATCGCAGCGCTGGCCTCGGTCGATCTGGACGTGGTCATCACGGGCGACACCGGGACCGGCAAGGAGCTGGCCGCGCGCGCGATCCATGCTGGCAGTGCGCGCGCAGAGCAGCCGTTCATCGCGATGAATTGTGCGGCCGTTCCGGACGCGATGGCCGAAACCATCCTGTTTGGACATAGCGAAGGGGCCTTCGCCCATGATGTGAATGGCCGGGCGGGCAAGTTGGAAGCCGCTGACGGCGGCACGCTGATGCTGGATGAAGTCGAAACCATGTCGCCGGCCATTCAGGCAAAACTGCTGCGTGTCCTGCAGGAGCGTATGGTTGAACGCATCGGTGACACCACGCCACGTCCGCTCAATATCCGTGTCATCGCGACGACGAAAACGCCATTGCGTCAGCTCGATGCGTTCCGCTCTGATCTCTATTTCAGACTGGCGGGGGTCGAGCTTGCGGCGCCGACCTTGCGCGAAGCGGGGGAGGATATTCCCCTGATCTTTTCGCACTATGCCCAACTTGCGGCCCGCCGCTACGGGCGTCCTGACCCCGAATTGCCATGGCAGGCACAGCAAAAGCTCAAGCGTTTGGGCTGGCCCGGCAATATCCGTGAGCTGAAGGCCTGTGCCGAAGCCTATGCCCTTGGATTGTTTGAGATACCGCAGGGCGCCGGGGCGTCACCCGGTCCGCTGACACTGGCGGATCGTGTGGCGGAATTTGAGGCGCGTGAGATCGCGGCGGTGCTGGACGCGCATGCCGGCAATACCCTTCGCGCGGCTGAAACACTTGGGCTTCCGCGCCGCACGCTCAACGACAAGATGCGCCGGTACGGAGTGTCCTCGGAGCCTGCGCATAGAGAGTGACAGAAGGCCTAGATCGTGGGGTTTGAGCAGGCGCGTGACATCCTGCCCAAACCCGGCGCGTCGGACCGAAGCCAATCCCGTCAGGAGTGCCACCCACCGGCCAGCCGTTGGCTCAGCCGCAGGATCGGAGGTCCCGCCACAAAGGCGATCCCTGCGGCAGCGGGCCAGGCCAACGCAAAGGCCCGGGCCCAATTGCCAAGGAAATCGGACGACCACCCGAGGTTGATCAGCGTGACCCATAGGGTCATCAGGCTGCACAGCACCAGCGACATCAGTGCTGCGAACAGGATGCGCTGCAGCATGCTCAGTCTCCGGACGCGGGCGTGGGCGCGGGATCACCGCTGACGTCGGTGAGTTTTTCGATGTAGCAGACCCGCGTCATGCCGGTGGCCAGCACCGCCTTGGTGTGGTCATACTCAAAATGCCGCGCCAGCGCGTCGGGGCCTGTCCAGCATTCCCACAGGGTAAAGCGCTGTGGATCCTCGATATTCTGGCGCACCTCGAAGAAGATGCAGCCGGGCTCATCGCGCGTGGTTTCAGCCAGGCCCGCCAACATGGTTGCAGCGGCTTGTGGATCGGTTCCCGGGGTCAGCTCAAGACCGGCGCTTACATAATAACGGCTCATATCGTCACTCCTTTTGGGTTTGAAGTCTCTTCAGAGTGAGGTTTGGCATTGTTCAAAAGTGAAATATATTGTCAATTACAGAAGTATAAATTCCGGATTTGAAATCATGCTCGATGATGTCGCCTTGTTTGTTCATATCGTTCAGGCCAATGGTCTGGCGGCGGCTGGGCTGCGTCTGAACATTCCGGCGGCGACGGTGACCCGTCGCCTGCGTCGGCTGGAGGACGCGCTTGGTGTGCAGCTCATCCATCGGTCGGCGCGCAGTTTCGCGCTGACCCCTCAGGGCAGCGTTTACTATCAGGAGCTGGGTGCGCAGATCGCCCAGATTGAGCGCACCCTTCAGGGGCTGGGCGATGATCAGCGCAAAATGGCGGGGAGCCTGACCGTGGCCGCGCCGACCAATATGTCGCTTCATGTGCTTGAGCCGATGTGGGCGGATTTTGTGGCGCAGTATCCTGATATTCAACTGGATCTAAGACTGTCCAATTCCCGTGTCGATCTTGTGGAGATCGGTGCGGACCTCGCGTTGCGTGCCGGGCCGCAACCGGATTCGTCGCTGTTTCAAAAGCGCCTCGGCACCGCGCGGACCATCATTGCGGCCTCACCTGAATATCTGGCCAAGGCAGGAACGCCGATGACGCCTCAGGATCTGGCGGACCATCGCATTATCGGTGTGAAGGTGCTGCCCTCGTGGGAGCTGACCTGTCTGCAGACCGATGCGCGCACGACCTTGCGATTGACGGCAGCAACCGCGGTGGACGACATCGGGCTGGCGGCCCGGCTGGCCACGCGAGGGCAGGGGATCACGCTGATACCAGTGTCCGAGATTATCGAGGACATCCGGTCTGGCGCGCTGATGCATGTGCTGCCGGAGTGGCGCGGACAGAACCGGGCCATCTATGCCGTCTGGCCAACTGGACGTCTGCTGAGCGCGCGGGCCCGTTGCTTTCTGGACTTTATGGCGGAGTATATCGCGGCCGATCCCTGCCTGCAGGGAGAGGTGCCGGTTGCGTTGAAGTAATGAGCAAGCAGGTGCTTCATGCAGCGGACTCGCTGCATTTTTGTATCTGTCGGGCACAGAACCCGATAGTCTGTCGACAGCCTATTACGCTTGGCGCTGATGGTGAGAGGCTTCACCTTGTCGGGCGGGAACATCTTGCAACGTGAACACCACTGGTATACTGCCGCATACAGCAAGCTTGACGCGGCTCGCCAAGAGTGTTTGCGAACCCGTTTCAAGCTTCTTCTTACATTGAATCGTCGGGACCGTCATGAGCTTGTACACAGACTACCTAGAAGAGATCGAAACGCGTAAGAGCGAAGGGCTGCACCCCAAGCCCATCGACGATGGCGCGCTGGTCGCAGAGCTGATTTCTCAGATCAAAGAGGTCGGCAACCCGTACCGCGAAGACTCGCTCAAGTTCTTCATCTACAACACTCTGCCAGGCACCACGAGTGCGGCGGGCGTGAAGGCGGCGTTCCTGAAGGAGATTATCCTCGGCGAGGCTGAAGTGGCTGAAATCACGCCGGAATTCGCGTTTGAGCTGCTGTCGCACATGAAGGGCGGCCCCTCCGTTGAGGTTCTTTTGGATCTCGCACTGGGGCAGGATGCCGATGTGGCAGCGCAGGCGGCAGAGGTTCTGAAAACTCAGGTTTTCCTCTATGAGGCTGACATGGAGCGTCTGGAGGCAGCCCATAAGGCTGGAAATCCAGTCGCCAAGGACGTGCTGCAAAGCTACGCGAAAGCCGAGTTCTTCACCAAGCTCCCCGACATCGACGACGAGATCAAGGTCGTGACCTACATCGCCGCCGAAGGCGATATTTCGACGGACCTTCTGTCCCCCGGCAATCAGGCGCACTCGCGTTCGGACCGTGAACTGCACGGCAAATGCATGATTTCCGAGGCCGCGCAGAAGGAAATCGAGGCGCTGAAGTTGCAGCATCCCGACAAGCGCGTGATGCTGATCGCCGAAAAAGGCACCATGGGCGTCGGCTCCTCGCGGATGTCGGGCGTGAACAACGTGGCGCTCTGGACTGGCAAGCAGGCCAGCCCCTATGTGCCCTTCGTGAACTACGCCCCCGTGGTTGCAGGCACCAATGGCATCTCGCCGATCTTCCTCACCACCGTGGGTGTGACCGGCGGCATTGGTCTCGACCTCAAGAACTGGGTCAAGAAGGTCGACAGCGACGGCAAGGCGATCCTCAACAATGACGGCAACCCGGTGCTTGAGCAGAAATACTCGGTTGAGACCGGCACCGTTCTGAAGATCGACACCAAGACCAAGATGCTCTTGGACGAAGACGGCAAGGAACTGGTTGATGTCTCCTCCGCGTTCACGCCGCAGAAGGTCGAATTCATGAAGGCGGGCAGCTCTTATGCTGTGGTCTTTGGCAAGAAGCTGCAGACATTTGCGGCGGAAACCCTCGGTATCGAGGTGCCGCTGGTCTTTGCTCCGGCCAAGGAAGTCAGCCATGAGGGCCAAGGCCTGACTGCGGTTGAGAAGATCTTCAACCGCAACGCGGTGGGCAGCACGCCGGGCAAGACCCTGCATGCGGGCTCTGACGTGCGGGTAAAGGTCAATATCGTCGGCTCGCAGGACACGACCGGCCTGATGACCTCGCAGGAACTGGAGGCCATGGCGGCCACCGTGATCTCGCCCACCGTCGATGGTGCCTATCAGTCCGGCTGTCACACCGCCTCGGTCTGGGACAAGAAGGCACAGGCCAATATTCCGCGCCTGATGAACTTCATGAACACCTTCGGCCTGATCACCGCCCGTGATCCCAAAGGCGAATATCACGCGATGACCGACGTGATCCACAAGGTGCTGAACGATATCACCGTGGACGACTGGGCGATCATCATCGGCGGCGACTCCCATACCCGCATGTCCAAGGGCGTGGCCTTTGGCGCCGACTCCGGTACCGTGGCACTGGCTCTGGCCACCGGCGAGGCGACCATGCCGATCCCTGAATCGGTCAAGGTGACCTTCACCGGCACCATGCAGGATCACATGGACTTCCGTGATGTCGTGCATGCCACGCAGGCCCAGATGCTGAAGCAATTCGGCGACAACGTGTTCCAGGGCCGGATCATCGAAGTGCACATCGGCACCTTGCTGGCGGATCAGGCCTTTACCTTCACCGACTGGACCGCGGAGATGAAGGCGAAGGCCTCCATCTGTATTTCGCAAGACGATACGTTGATTGAATCGCTCGAGATCGCCAAGAGCCGCATTCAGATCATGATCGACAAAGGCATGGAAAACGCCGCCGGCACGCTTCAGGGGCTGATCGACAAGGCCGATCAGCGCATCGCGGAGATCAAATCTGGTGAAAAACCGGCGTTGTCGCCCGATGACACCGCGAAGTATTTTGCCGAAGTTGTGGTTGATCTCGATGTGATCGACGAGCCGATGATCGCCGACCCGGATGTCAACAACGAGGATGTCTCCAAGCGCTACACCCATGACACCATCCGTCCGGTGTCTTACTACGGCGCGCAGAAAAAGGTCGATCTCGGCTTTGTCGGCTCCTGCATGGTGCACAAGGGCGATATGAAAATCGTCGCCCAGATGCTCAAGAACCTTGAGAAAGACCAGGGCAAGGTGGAGTTCAAGGCGCCATTGGTGGTCGCGGCTCCAACCTACAATATCGTCGACGAGCTCAAGGAAGAGGGCGACTGGGCGATCCTGCAGAAATACTCGGGTTTTGAATTCGATGATCTGTTCCCCAAGGGCGAGGCGCGGACCGAGTACGAGAACATCCTGTATCTGGAGCGTCCCGGCTGTAACCTCTGCATGGGCAATCAGGAAAAGGCCGCCAAGGGCGATACCGTTCTGGCGACCTCCACACGCCTGTTCCAGGGCCGTGTGGTTGAGGATGCGGCCGAGAAGAAGGGCGAGTCCCTGCTGGCCTCGACACCAGTGGTGGTCCTGTCCGCCATTCTTGGTCGGACCCCCAGCATCGAGGAGTATAAGGCCGCGATCAAAGGGATCGACCTGACCAAATTCGCTCCCCCGCTGGAAAAGCCGGCTGGCGCTCGCTCCGCTCACTTCTGATAACCTGACTGAAAGGGCGGGGCACGCTCTCGTCCCTTTTTCGAGCAGGTTTGAGCTCTGACAAAACCACAAGGCGCGCTCTATCAAGGGCGCGCTTTCTCTATTTGCGGATCACCTGACCGGACGTGGAATTTTTGCACACGACAATGCCACGTAAAGACACCGATATTCTGCCGTTAAATGGCTGGAAACCATATGATTCACGAAGTCTAAAGGCCTTGTCGACTAATTTTTCATCAGAAGTTTGGTGTGCCGCTCATTTTGTTTCGGGCGGATTGGTAACGAGGATCCGAGAATGTTTCGTTTGAGTAATCTCAAGCTTGGCTTGAAACTGCCCATTATGATCGCACTGCCCGTAGTGATAATTGTTCTTGCGTCGGGGGCATTGCAGCTGTCGCAGATGTCGCAGGCAGTCGATGAAGAACACAAAGCTACATACGAGGGCTTTGTGCAGGGACGTAAGCGCGCGCTGGAATGGTGGCTGAACGAGGTGCAGGGCGAAGTGGTAGCGCTGCGGTCCAGCTTCGCAATTCAGACAGCGGTGACCGAGTTTTCGCAGGCCTGGAAGGCGGTCGATGGCGATCCGCAAGCACAGCTTCGCCAATCCTACATCGTCGACAATCCGCACCCGGTGGGAGAGAAGGACGTCCTGGAAAATGCCGGGGACGGGTCCGGATGGTCCGCAGTACACCAGCGCCATCACGGCGGGCTGCGGGCGTTCCTGCAATCTCGTGGATATTACGATCTGTTCCTCTTCGATATGGACGGGAATCTGATCTATTCGGTGTTCAAGGAAGATGATTTTGGTCTGAACTTTGAGACTGGGAAATACAAGGACTCCGGTCTCGGAGAGGTGTTCCGGGAGGGGCGCTCATTGGCCGAGGGGGCATTCTACATGACGTCTCTTGCGCCTTATGCACCAAGTGCCGGCGCGCAGGCCATGTTCATGTCGACGCCGATCTTTGTTGACGGGCAGCAGGCTGGCGTTCTGGCTGTGCAGTTTCCGCTCGACGGGATCATGCGCATCCTGTCTCAGTCCGAACAGATGGGCCAGACCGGTTTCATTTATCTGGTCGATCAGAACGGCATGTCGTTAACGGAATCGCCGCACGAAGGCGGGTTTTCTGCCTATGATGTACTGCCGGAGCGTGAACAGATCCGCGCGGCTCTCGCGGGGGAGCATCAGTATTTTGATCCGGCGATCGGGGTCGGCGGGCATGACGTGATTTCTGTCGCTGATAGCGTGACCATACCAAACGGAGAACGGTGGGGACTGGTCTATGAAATTGACCGGTCAGAGGCGATGGCGGTTGTCAATAAGGCGACGACCAACGCGTTGATCGAACTGGCGGTTACCAGTCTTCTGGTGGTGCTGGCGTCCTGGCTCGCAGTGCGCGGCGTTGTCAAACGTCTGGAGCGGCTCGCCGGTCACGTGGAAGAGCTGGCAGATGAAAACTACAACGAGGAAATCACCGGACGGAGCATCGGCGATGAGGTTGGATTTATCTCCAAGACCCTGTCCAATCTTCAGGTTCGGCTGCAGGAAGGTGCTGCCGCTAAGGAGCGCGAAAAGGAGATTCAGGAAGGCAATGCAATGGTGGTGCGTACGCTTAGCAACGCCTTGATGAACCTTGCAAAAGGCGATTTCCGCAACAAGGTGCTGAAATTCTTCCCGGTTGAGCACAAGAAGCTTCGTTACAGCATCAACGATGCGATGACGGAGCTGAGCACGGTGATTGAATCTGTGCGTGAAACGGCGGAGAGCATTGCTCAAGGCGCGATAGAAGTCAGCTCTTCTGCCGATGATCTGTCGTCGCGCACTGAAAGCCAAGCCGCAACGCTGGAGCAAACGGCTGCGGCTCTGGAGCAGGTCACCTCGAGTGTGAAGTCGGCCAATGACAACGTTCTCAATGTTGAGCATACGGTCACGCAAGCGCGTGGAATGGCCGAGGAGAGCGGAACCATTGTGAAAGAGACGATCGACGCGATGAACGGGATCGAGGAGTCGTCTCAGAAGATCAGCAACATCATCAGCGTTATCGATGACATTTCTTTCCAGACCAACCTCTTGGCGTTGAATGCCGGTGTCGAGGCCGCCCGTGCGGGAGAGGCCGGACGTGGCTTTGCGGTGGTGGCATCGGAGGTGCGCGGCCTGGCGCAGCGGTCATCCGAGGCCGCGCTTGAAATTAAGGCACTGATCGAAACCAGTGGCCATCAGGTTGGTCGCGGTGTGCAGATGGTTGACAAGACGGGCAACGCGCTGACCCAGATCGTTGATCAAGTGAAGCATATCTCGGTCCTGATCAACGAGATTGCACAATCCTCTCAGGAGCAATCCACGGCACTTACCGAAATCAACATTGGTATGTCGCAGCTTGATCAGGTGACACAGAGCAATGCCGCAATGGTCGAGGAAAATACCGCTGCCGCCCACATGTTACGGTCGGATTCGGATCGGCTTGCGCAATTTGTGGGCCGCTTTCAGACCCAAAACCAGCGCGGTGAGGGCGAGGCGTCGCAAGGCACCGTGGCCGTGGATGCCACAGCGACCGAGATTGCGCCGCCAGACCACATCGCTGCACCGGCCAGCCATGCGGAATCGGAGCCGAAAGCCACCGATGAGGACACCGATGGGCAGGCGCAAATGGTGTCCGACCCTAGTTCGGACGTGCAGCCCGCAAAGCGTGCCAACGAGCGATGGGCTGATTTCTAAGCCCATCGCCGGATGATACCGTGCAGTATGTCGGTCGGGGCACCGGCCGACAGTGACTGGCGGGAGAGTATTGGTGGCGGAGCAGGAAGGCCTGTGCTGCTTTGCGATTTTGATACTGGGTCGAAACCGGGGCTATGCGACGCATTCGCTTCCGATTGCGCGAGCCGACTGTGAAAGTGAGCTTGCCAGATCACCACTTAGGCGGCTGCATGCAGATTGCCTCAGATGGCCGACACGAATGTGCAAGTCCTCCCCGTGGCAGGGCTGCGAGCGAGGAAGGCTGAGACGGGTCTGCAAGGGACATGCGATTTCCGGCGCCAACCTGGCTTGAATTAGAGGTGACAGTGCGCAGCGCCCCGGATTTGCCGCGACATGCGTTTGGTTTCCGGGAGATGGACACGGGAGCGGGCGATGCGGTGCAAGACCACATCGCCCGTAGCAAGTGCTGAAGAAGGTTCAGTTGGACGGAATGCCGGAAGCTGCGTTCAGTTCCGTCTTCACGGCCTCCAGTTCGCCGGAGGCCTCAAGCGCGTCATAGGCGGCCTGAAGCTTGGCGGCGAGGTCTGCGCCGCCGTCCATTTCAGAGGAAATCTGCAGATATCCCAATGCCTCGGCAACGGGCAGTTCTGTTGCCGCGAATTGTGCCACTTCGTCTGGCGTAAAGCTCTGGTTCAGGAGATCCCAGCCCACCAACTCGTTGATGATAAAGGCGTCGATGCGTCCCTTCTGAAGCTTCTTGAAGTTGGACAGATCATTGGACGCGGTCTGCACCACATAGGTGCCCGCCTCGCCAAGTGCCCAGAACTCCTCGGTATAGGGATAACCCAGCGTGGCGCCGAATGTGGTTCCCGCCAGATCGTTCAGTGTCTGCCATTCTGGCAACGGGTCGTCCTTGCGGTAGAAGAACACGATGCGACCGGTGGAAACCGGGCCGACCTCGATCAAGCCGCTCTGATCCGCGAGATCGTTCCAATAGCTCGCGCCATGCATCTGGCCATTGCGGGTCAGTTCCAGACCTCGGTTCCAGGGCATGTATTCAAACGTGATCTCGACGTCAGCGTCGGCGGCCAGACGGGCCACCAGACCGTTGACCACGCCATCGTTGGGCAGCGCTGCGCCGGTCATCGGGGCGTATTCGCCTGTTGCGATACGCACGGGGTCTGCCATCAGCGGCGTGGTCACTGCCGTCAACGCGAGAGCGACGGCACTCAATGTGTGTTTCATGATCGTTTTGCTCCGAGGTGAATGAGATGCACGAAATTGTCCAACGAGAGTGCTAATCAACAATTTCTAACCTCGGATGGTTTGGCGTTTTTTACGTCGGATTTGATTCTAGGCGGCGTGTATCGGCGATGCAGGGTTGCGCTGAGCGACTAGCAGTATGTTGAAAAATGCAAAGTTCCGGGGTTGAAATCTGCCTTCTGAATTCCGTGTCAGGCCGCATGGCAGGCGAAAAACAGCCTTAATTACAGTGCTCTCCAGAAAGTGAACCGAACGGTTCATGCGGCGGTCTTTTCAAGTCCTGTTCGCGAAATTCTTACATGTTATCTCGGATCCCAGTCGGGTCCGGGGATGGAGGATGGCCGGCTGACACTTACTTAGGAGACTCATATCATGAGCACCAAATCCCTTGCGGTGGGCTCCAGCACGCTTGCGCTGACAGCCCTCCTTGCGGCGCCCGCGTTTGCCGGCCCCACCTACACATCCGACAACGGTGGTTCCTTCCGCTGGTACGGTCAGCTCAACCTAGCCTATCAAGGCTATGATGATGGCGGTGAGGACTATAATCGCCTGGTCGACAACGGGAACTCCGGCTCTCGTGTCGGGTTCTGGCTGGAACAGCCCTTTGGCGAGAACACACTGAAGTTCCGTTTTGAGACATCCTTGTCGCTGCGCGCGTCTGACGGTGTGAACCAGAACGATCAGGGTGATATCACCGACTGGACGCGGAGCGACCTGCGTCATGTCGATCTGCAATGGCACACTCCGCGCTATGGTACCTTCTCCATCGGTCAGGGTTCCATGGCCGCTGACGGTGCAACTGGCATCGATCTGTCCGGTACCGGCGTCGCGGCCAACACATCCGTTGCAGATGCAGCGGGCGGGTATTTCCTGCGGGATGCGGGCGGCAACCTGACCGGGATCGAAATCGGCGATGTCTTTGCGACCTTTGACGGCTCCCGCCGCGGCCGTGTGCGCTATGACTCGCCAGACTTTGCCGGGTTCACCGTCTCCGCGTCCTATGGTGAGGATATCCTGACCAAAGATGCTGACACCGAGCAGTATGACATCGCCTTGAACTATGAGAACGAAGATCTGGGTGACTTCACCGTTGCGGGTGCTCTGGCTGTGAGCTGGACCGACAAGGGCGGCGCGGACACCCGTGACACCATCGCCTCTGCTGCGGTTCTGCACGAGCCGACAGGCCTGTCGCTGAGTGCGGCGTCGGGTGACCGGGACACCGGTGGCAACTATGGCTATGTCAAGCTGGGGTACACTGCGAACCTGATCTCCGTCGGTGCGACATCCTTCTCCGTCGATTATTATGACGGCTCGGATCTGGTGTCGGTGAACGACAGCGCCGAATCCTTTGGCGTCGCGGCGGTGCAGAAGTTTGATCGTCAGAACCTCGAGGCCTATGTCGCCTACCGCGAGTACTCCTATGACGACAGCTCCGCCACCAACTACCAGGACGGCTCCGCCATTCTGGCGGGTGCGCGCTGGAAGTTCTGATCGGATCATGCCATTGACGGTGATCTAAATTCGAGCGACCGGACCGGGCAAGGGGCTTCCTACCTCGTGCACCGATCCCGGTACGGTCTCTCGCATGATGCTGCGCCCCCCGGTTCCTCCGGGGGGCGTTTGCACATCCGGGCCAGCTTGACCCCATAAAAACCGGGGAAACCGCCGGTTTGGGCCGCTTCCGGCGCGGATCAGGCCTTATGCCCCTTGCACCGCGCGGCGCTGGCCAATAGAAGGCCTCAAATTGTCTGGGGGCGGAGCCTGCGCGCGCGCCCCGAATCTCTATGGGGAATATGATGCAGGTCACAGAAACTCTGAACGAAGGTCTGAAGCGCGGCTACGCGATCACCATTCCGGCCACCGAGCTGGAAGAGAAGGTCAACGTTAAACTGGCCGAGGCGCAGCCCGAGATCGAGATGAAGGGCTTCCGCAAGGGCAAGGTCCCGATGCCGCTTCTGAAGAAGCAGTTCGGTCCGCGCCTCATGGGCGAAGTCATGCAGGAAGCTGTCGATGGTGCGATGAACAAGCACTTCGAAGACTCCGGTGACCGTCCGGCGATGCAGCCCGACGTCAAGATGACCAACGAAGACTGGAAAGAGGGCGACGACGTCAACGTCGAGATGTCCTATGAAGCGCTGCCCGAGATCCCCGAAGTGGACGTCTCCGGTGTTGCTCTGGAAAAGCTGGTCGTGAAGGCCGAAGACGAAGCCGTCACCGAAGCGCTGGAAAACCTGGCGTCCTCCGCACAGGACTTCGAGGCCCGTGAAGAGGGTGCTGCGTCCGAGGATGGCGATCAGGTTGTCATCGACTTCGTCGGCAAGGTCGACGGCGAAGCGTTCGAAGGCGGTTCCGCCGAGGATTACCCGCTGACGCTGGGCTCCAACTCCTTCATCCCCGGCTTCGAAGAGCAGCTGGTTGGTGTGAAGACCGGTGACGAAAAAGACGTGACCGTAACCTTCCCCGAAGAATATGGCGCCGAGCACCTCGCGGGCAAAGAAGCCGTGTTCTCCTGCACCGTCAAGGAAGTCAAAGCCCCGAAAGCGGCCGAGATCAACGACGAGCTGGCGACCAAATTCGGTGCCGAAGATCTGGACCAGCTGAAGGGTCAGATCGCCGAGCGTCTGGAAGCAGAATATGCCGGTGCCGCACGTCAGGTGATGAAGCGCGCCGCGCTCGACGCCCTGGCTGATCTGGTGTCCTTCGACCTGCCGCCGAGCCTGGTTGAGGCCGAAGCCAAGCAGATCGCACACCAGCTGTGGCACGAGGAAAACCCGGACGTGCAGGGCCACGATCACCCGGAAATCGAAGCCACCGACGAGCACAACAGCCTCGCCGAGCGCCGCGTGCGTCTGGGCCTGCTGCTGGCCGAAATGGGTCAGAAAGCCGAAGTCGAAGTGACCGAGCAGGAAATGACCCAGGCGATCATGCAGCAAGCACGCCAGTATCCAGGTCAGGAACGCCAGTTCTTTGAATTCATCCAGCAGAACGCACAGATGCAGCAGCAACTGCGCGCGCCGATCTTCGAAGACAAGGTCATCGACCTGGTGTTCGAACAGGCGCAGGTCTCCGAGAAAGAGATCTCCAAAGAAGAGCTGCAAAAAGCTGTTGAGGCGCTCGAAGAAGAGTAATTTCTTCCGATGTGACTTATTCGAAGGCCGTCCTTCTGGGGCGGCCTTTTTTGTTGCCGCGCGTGGCCTCTTGAAGGTCAACGCATGAAGAGGCTGAGCGGTGGGGCGTTGTCCATGCCAAGGTGCCTGCTGCAGTCGACGTCAGGGCGGGGGCGGCGATGAATACTCGCGCGAGACGGCTGGAAGGGCACGAGGTTCTGTAGGTGAGTTTGGCTTTGTCAAATCTACCTGCAGGTGTTCTGTCGCACGGAAAGCCGAGAAAACACTCCACCCGCGCCAGTTTGCGGGGAACAGAGTGGCTATTTCCCCTCGATTCCGGTGATTTATGGGCTTTTCTTTACACGCGAAAAGTTCATTAACTTTGAAATCTTGAATATACGCGGGCAATCCGGCACACTATCGGAGTATTGGGACAAGTTCATGTCGGTCAGAAAGGTCCACTCACCGGTAAACCTATATCTCGGCGTCATAGTGGCACTGATATGCGCCGTCATGGTGGCGCTGAATGTAAGTGTTGGGGCCTATGCTTTGGCCGCGATCCTGATGGTGGTTTTGCTGACTCTGCTTGCCGATCTCTACGCCTTGATGCGCGCGCGACGCTTGCCGGTGCGGGTTGAAATGGTTCTGGTGCTTGTCGGGATTGCGATTCTCGTCGCGATTTGCCAGTTCGGCGCCGAGGCGGCGTTCTATGCCTTTCCTGTCGTGGTCGGGGCATTTCTTGTGCGGCAGGGGTGCTTCCCGCTGGTGTTTTCCAGTGCGTTCTTGGTGGCGGTTGTGCCGGTGATTGGCCTGTGTGCTGCCGACTGGCAGATCGCGATCCGGCTGGGGCTGGCCTTGCTGCTTTGTCTGGGCTTCTTGTGGTTTGCCGCGCAACGCATTGCCGAAGCGCAGAGCCGTCTCGAAACCAGCGTCATCCAGGATCCGTTGACCGGATGCTTCAATCGCCGTCATCTGGCCCGGCTGTCGGAGGCGGAAGATCTGTCCGCGGCTTCGCTGATCCTCTTCGATCTCGATTACTTCAAGAGTGTGAATGACACCTTTGGCCATCCCACCGGGGATTTTGTGCTCCGGGCCGTGACAACCCTGGTGCGTCAACAGCTGGACAAGGGTGACCTGTTGTTTCGCATCGGCGGTGAGGAGTTCCTGGTGCTGCGGCTCAAGCCCGAGGAAGGCACCACCCGTGCCCTTGCAGAGCAGTGCCGGCAGCGGCTTGAAGCCTCGCGCATATTGGCGACCCGTCGGATCACTGCGACGTTCAGCTGTGCGGATTTCGCGGGCCGTTCTCAGATTGAACCGGTTCTAGGCCAGGCGGACGCCGGGTTGCTGCAAGCCAAGCGGGCAGGGCGCAATCGCGTCGTCTGATGCGTCGGGCCGCCCCTGCGTCAACAGGAACGGCCGGTTTCGTGTGCAAAGGCTTCGGTCAGAGCGCGATCTTGAACCGGGCAAACCCGTCCGGACCATCCCCGGCCGGAGTGATTGTCACGCCCGGCACGTTGGCGGCATAGTCAGCGGCTTTGGGGCCGGTATCAAACAGAACCGAGGTGTCGGGCAGGGGCGCAAAGCTCCAGTTGCCGTCTGCCTTGGGGCTGATGGTGCCCTGTTCCACGATGTAGCGCACGATCACGTCACGGTTGGTGTCCGGCCCCTCGAATATGATGGTATCGCCCATGGCGCCGGGGAAGCTGCCACCACCGCTGGCGCGGTAGTTGTTGGTGGCGATGATGAAGGTCTCTGCGGGATCAATCGGCGCGCCATTGAACTGCAGGTTCACGATGCGGTTGGTGTCGGGATTGATCACGTCGCCCTTGGCGGAGAACATCGGCGGCTGGCTCAGGTCGATCTGATAGGTCACCCCATCGATCACATCAAAGTTGTAGCTCGGGAATTCCGGGTTCAATAGCAGCTGATCCGCCGTGCCGGCCTCAACCTGGTTGAACATGCCCGCCGAGCGCTCCAGCCAGTCCTTCACCTGCTGGCCGGTCGCTTTCACCGCGCGCACGGTGTTGGGATAGAGGTAGAGATCGGCGACATTCTTGATCGCCACATCACCTACGGGGACATCGGTGTAATACTCCGGCCCGCCACGTCCGCCAGCCTTGAAGGGCGCCGCTGCGGAGAGGATCGGCAGGCCCTCATGTTCGGTGCCCTTGAGCATCTGTTGGATGTACCAGGTCTGCGCGATGGACACGATCTGCACCGACGGATCATCCGCCACCAGCGCAAAATAGCTGTGCAGTGGTGCATCGGTTTTGCCCACCGCGCGGCGCACATAGGCCAGCGTCGCGTCGTGATCCGCCTGCACCGCGTCAAGCACGCTCTGGTCGCTTTCCACAAGCGCGGTGACGCTGCGGTCCTCGTTGCGCTTTGAAATCGGCCGCGCCTCGGAGCCGTGCCCCACCACGCGCCAGCCCTTGCCGTCCCGCTCCAGCATCAGGTCGATCAGCCCCATGTGGCTGCCCCAATAGCCGCCCATCACCGCGGGTGTGCCGTGGATGGTGCCCTTGTCGGCATCAACGCCTGCAAAATCCGCATAGGTGGAGGAGGGGAACACCAGATGGCTGTGGCCGGTCATGATCGCGTCAATGCCCTCGACTGCCGCCAGCGGAACAGAGGCGTTCTCCATCCCCTCGCTCCGCTCAGCAGAGCCAATGCCGGAATGTGACAGCGCAATAATGATGTCTGCGCCTTTCTCCTTCATCTCTGGCACATAGGCGCGGGCGCAGTCGACGATGTCGCGCGCCTGCACGTTGCCCTCGAGATGCTTGCGGTCCCAGTTCATCACCTGAGGCGGCACAAAACCGATGATGCCGATCTTGATCGGATGGGTCTTGCCCGCACCATCCGTCAACTCGCGATCAAGCAGCACATAGGGCGGCAGCAAGGTTTCGTCCTCGCGCGGGGAGGCGCCGGTCTTTCTGGCGACATTGGCGCAGACCACCGGGAACCCGGCGCCAGCCAACGATTTCATCAGAAAGGAGATGCCGTAGTTGAATTCATGATTGCCCAGCGTCGAGGCATCAAAGCCTACGGTGTTCATCGCGGTGATGACAGGATGCTGGTCGCCCTCCTTCATGCCCCGTTCATAGGCAATGTAGTCGCCCATCGGGTTGCCCTGCAGGAAGTCGCCGTTGTCCACGAGCAGCGAATTGGTGGCTTCGGCGCGGATGTCACCGATCAGCGCTGCGGTTCGGGCAAGGCCCACGGTGTCCACCGGCTTGTCGCCGTAATAATCATAAGGAAACACATGCACATGCAGGTCGGTTGTCTCCATCAATCGCAAATGGACCTGGCCAGCGGCGGCCTGGGCGGAAAATGGATGCAATGCGATGAGGCCGGCACTGCCAGCAAGAAACGACCGACGATCAAGGTGAAGCGGCATGGTCTACTCCTTCAAATGAAATTGGCCCCGAGATCGGGGCGTCAGGCAATGACGTAGCCAAAGCATGTGACACTTGTATTTCAACAGGCCAGAATTTGACTATCCGGTCAAATGATTTGGACGCATCCCGCAGAGCGTGCCGCAAGTCTCAGCGCAGCCCGGTTTCCTCCAACATGCCGCGCCGCTTGGCTTCGTAATAGTACCCGCGGGAGTAATGCTTCACCGCATTGTCGTGGCTGCCATCTGAAATCATCCACGCCCCGCGCAGGTAGCGCACGGCGAATTTCAGATTGGTGTCTGCATCCAGAAGATCCTTGGGCTTGCCCTTGAACCCCATTGATCGTGCGGTTGCGGGCAGGATTTGCAACAGGCCGTAGTAGGGGGAGTTTGTTGCCCAGGGGCGATGGGTGCTCTCACGCACGGCCAGTCTGTGAACGAGGCTGCGGGGCACCTTATAGTGATCTGCCCAATAGTTGATCTTTTTACGCAGCTCCGGTGTCTCATTCGGGTAAAGGGGTGGATTATAAGCGCGCGTGACCGGTTCGGTCTTGGCGCATCCAGCCACGGAGCTGAGGGAAAAGGCCGCCAAAGTCCAAAGCAGATGTCGACGGTGCATGGGGCTGTCTCGCAATAATTTCTCTGACGGTAGATTACCGGTCTCGTCCATGGTCGCAATCCCCGAGTTTCCTGCGAGGCGAAGCCTTGCCGATCATGTCGGAGGACACCGGCTGACTGACCTTTCCTGCCGAGGTGATTGCAGGTCGGCTATATGCATTGCGTGTGGCAAGCAGTTGATTTTTAAGAAAATATCGGCAGAAATTATGGTTGTTTATTGGGGCTTAGGACCTCATTCAACTATCTTAAATTTTAGGATTGAAATCCTACGCCGTTAAGGTGTCGGTAAGGTGTTTAATGGCAATGTTACGGTGCATCTGGAGACAGGTGGCGCTGGCGCCGCAAGGCTTAAAGCAGGTTTAGGACGGGACCACTCGCCCCCGTGTAACGGGATAACCTGAATAAGGGACAGATATAAAAATCACTGTCCTGCCATATTACAAGGTGCTCTATGTCCAGCATTCTGACCAACAACGGCGCAATGGTTGCGCTGCAGACTCTCAAATCCGTCAACGACGACCTCGGCAAAACCCAGACCAGCATCTCCACTGGTAAAGAGGTGGGCACAGCCAAAGACAACTCCGCTGTGTGGGCAATCTCCAAAACCATGGATTCCGACATTGCAGGTTTTGAAGCGATCGAGGAAGGTCTCGCTGTCGGCGAAGCCACCGTTGCCGTCGCCTCCGCTGGTGCCGAGCAGATCGTGGAAAAACTGACCGAGATGAAAGAGCTGATCGTCTCCGCCCAGTCTGAAAACGTTGACCACGGCAAGATTCAGACCGATATCGACTCCAAGGTTGAGCAGGTCGAAGCCATCATCTCCGCAGCACAGTTCAACGGTGCAAACCTGTTGAAAGATACCGTTGACGGCACTGAGTCTTCGCTGGGTGTTCTGGCCTCCCTCGACCGTGTTGGCGCTGGTGGTACAGTGACTGCTGTCGAGATTGAAATCGACGCTGTAGGCTTTGAATCCAGCCTGGATCTGGCGAATGACCTGACCGATATCACTGACACGGCCACTGCGGCAAGCGCATTGGGTGAGATCGAAACCTTCCTGCAGACCGCCATCACCGGCGCTGCGGCTCTGGGTGCGGATGCGGCTCGCATCGAAGATCAGTCCGAGTTTGTGGGCAATCTGGTGGACTCCATGACGATGGGTGTCTCCACCATGACGGACACCAACATGGAAGAAGCCTCTGCGCGCCTGTCCGCGTTGCAGACCCAACAGGATCTGGCCACTCAGTCGCTGACCATCGCGAACGAAGCACCAAGCTCGCTGCTGCAGCTCTTCCGCTAAGGCACTGAGATTTCCGGCTAAAATAGACCGTCGGCCCTTTGGTGGGGCCGGCGGCTTTGCTGTGTGATGTGCGAGGCGCGTGACAGATTGCTGCAGGCAAATCGTAAAGATCAGGCAAACACGGGCAGGCTGCGTTAATCCATTGGTAAGCAATTGTGGATAAAATAGTGTCGCATCTTGCAAATATTGCAGGGCGGCGCCGAAATCCCTTTGGAGCGGCAGTGTCCAAACGGACGCGTGGCGATCTTTGAAACGAGGTCTGCACCTGCGGGACGAAAGTTGTCCCACAAGATGGAACCCAGTTATGTCCAGCATTTTGACGAATTTCGGGGCTATGACAGCCCTGCGCACTTTGAAGGCCATCAATGGTAATCTGATGGATGTTCAAACCTCCATTTCCACCGGCAAACGGATTGGCGAGGCGAAGGACAATTCCGCTGTCTGGGCCATCGCCAAAACAATGGAATCCGATATTTCGGGGTTCCGCTCCATCGAAGACGGGCTTGCACTTGGCGAAGCAACGGTTGCCGTCGCCTCTGCCGGCGCGGAGCAGATCGTCGATAAACTGACCGAGATCAAAGAGCTGATCGTTTCCGGTCAATCCGAGAACGTGGATCACGATACCATCCAGCAGGATATCGCCTCCAAGGTCGAGCAGGTCCAGGCGATCATTTCCGCGGCGCAATTCAATGGTGCCAATCTGCTGGCGAGTGATGTCGACGGGGCCGGAGCGACGTCGGTCGGCGTTCTGGCCTCGTTGAACCGGGTGGGCGCGGGCGGAGCGGTGACGACCGAGGAAATCGTTGTCAATTCGGTGAATTTCGAATCCAACCTCGATCTGGCGTCGAACCTCACCAGTATCACTGACACCGCCTCTGCGGCCACCGCCCTGACTGAAATCGAGGGGTTCTTGCAGACCGCAATCACCGGCGCCGCTGCGCTTGGCTCTTCGTCGGCACGGCTTGAGGATCAGGCTGATTTTGTGGGACGACTGGCAGACTCGATGCAGCAGGGCGTTTCGGTGATGACCGATACCAACATGGAAGAGGCCTCGGCACGGCTCGCGGCCCTGAAAACTCAGCAAGAGCTGGCCATTCAGTCGCTCACCATCGCCAATCAGGCGCCACGTCTGTTGCTGCAGTTGTTCCAGCGATAACAGACTGGGGCATCCCGCGACTGCCGGGATGCGTCATGAACATAAAAAAGGGCCGCCCGATCTGGGCGGCCCTTCTGTGTCTTTTCACTGTCCGATCTCGTGGATCAGGCGTTGGTGTCGTCTTCTTCGGAAGCTGCTGCTGCCGGTGCGTCGCCTTCGTCGTCTTCGGAAGCTGCGCCACCGATGTCGTCGAACAGTTCAGAGATTTCATACTCTGCTGCGGCTTCTTCTTCAGCGGCCAGTTCCTGGATGGACTTGCCGGAGGCTTGCAGTTCCGCTTCCTCGGGGGAGCGCGCAACGTTCAGCTCGACGGTCACCATGACCTCGGGGTGCAGGTGCACTTCTGCAATGTGCAGGCCCAGGGTCTTGATCGGCTCACGGATGATGACCTGCTTGCGGTCGACCGAGAAGCCTTCTTCGGTTGCAACGTCAGACGCGTCACGGGTGGTGACGGAGCCGTAGAGGTTGCCGCCATCGGAAGCGGAGCGAATCACGACGAACTGCTGACCGGCCAGCTTTTCACCCAGAGCTTCTGCTTCTTTCTTGGTCTCCAGGTTGCGCGCTTCAAGCTGCGCTTTCCGGGCTTCGAAAGAGGCGATGTTGCTCTCGGATGCGGTCTGAGCCTTGCCTTGCGGCAGCAGGTAGTTGCGCGCGAAGCCGGGTTTGACGTCGACGACGTCGCCCATCTGGCCAAGCTTTGCAACGCGTTCAAGAAGGATAACTTGCATGGATCAGGTCTCCTTACTTCACAGCGTAGGGCAGAAGGGCGAGGAAGCGGGCGCGCTTGATAGCACGGGCCAGCTCACGCTGCTTCTTTGCCGAAACGGCGGTGATACGGCTGGGAACGATTTTGCCGCGCTCAGAGATGTAGCGCTGCAGAAGACGGGTGTCTTTGTAATCGATCTTCGGCGCATTGTCGCCCGAGAAGGGGCAGACTTTGCGGCGGCGGAAAAACGGTTTGGCTGCCATGGTTTAGCGTCCTTTTCTCAAGCTAAGATCAGCGGCGCTCGCGACGGTTGTCGCGTTCGTCACGTTTCTGCATCTGGACCGAAGGTCCTTCGGCGTGCTCGTCGACCTTGATGGTCAGGACGCGCATCACGTCGTCATGCAGGCGCATCAGGCGTTCCATTTCCTGAACTGCAGATGCCGGAGCATCGGAGCGCAGGAAGGCATAGTGGCCCTTGCGGTTTTTGTTGATCTTGTAGGCCATCGTCTTGACGCCCCAGTACTCGTTGTCGACCAGCTTACCGCCATTGTCGGACAGCACAGCACCGAAGTGTTCGATGAGGCCTTCAGCTTGCGAGTTGGACAGGTCCTGACGCGCAATCATGACATGCTCATAGAGTGGCATGCGAACTCCTGTTTGTGTCTGGGCGCATTTCATAGGCAGGGCATAATCGCCTTCCGTTGCCCCACCACGAGAGTCTGCGCGGATCAAAGTGATACGGAAGGAGGCCTCGCTTTAGACGGCTTTCCTCAAAAGCGCAACCCACCGCAGTGCGTCTGTGAGGGATGGACGCAGGAGAAGGTAAACCGCCCGGGCCAAGTGTTTCCCAATGCGTGCCACACTACAGCCCCATTCCCGCAAGAATAACGTGGTTAACAAAACATTAACAATGCCTGGAGGGCCTGACCAAAGGCGCCTGGACCAACTGAGGATGTGACTGACATGACCGCGATCAATCAGAACTTTGCCGATTTCTCCCATGGCGCGCGTCCAGTGCAACCCTCGCTGGGGCGGGGTGCGGCGCAATCCCAGGTCAACATTCGTCCCGGCGGGTCGGTGTCCGCCATGCTGTTGCGTCTGCTCGGCGGTTGCATGGTTTTGGCTTCCATCGGTATCTGGCTCGCGCCAGAGGCCGGTGCCGACCCGCAGCTGGCGTTGGTACGCATGGGGATTACGGTCTTCTTGATGTTCCTTGGCCTGTGCCTGCTGCTGCAGCGTGAGACCGCCGATCAGCCGGAATTTCAGTTCGATGCGCAGCGCGGTGAAATGCGGATCGAAGAGATCCGCGCCGACGGTCGGCCCGTGGTCGTGATGCGCCGCAGCTATCGCTCTTTGGGGGCTGCGCGTTTCAGCGACAAAACTCTGCAAATCATCGAGACCAATGGCACTATTTTGCTCGAATTGCCGCTGGAAGGACGCGCGACCCGCAGGTTGTTGATGTCGCAGATCCGCCCGCATCTGCCTATTCTCGATTGATCAACAGCGTCTGGGGGCGACAGAGGCAGGCAACCTCCTGAACTCTGACCCACGGCGCCTGACATTCACGTGAACAGCGGACAATCCGGGGGGATTTGTCGCGTTCGCGTGTGTAGGTGTGCAAGCACTGTGAAAAGAACCGCAGGGTCGGGTGTTCATATACCAACACCCGATGTTGGGTTTTGCGGACTAGCTGACGCCAACCGCATGGCCGACATTATGACTATGAAAACCACGACTTTGGAGTCCAAGCCCATGAAAAAGATCCTTCTTGCTGCTGCGCTGATCGGTACTGCCGCGACCTCTGCTTTCGCCGCACCAGAGAAATACACTCTGGACTCGAGCCACAGCCAGATCCTGTTCAACTACAACCACCTCGGCTTTTCGACCACCTACGGCATGTTCTCCGGCTTTGAGGGCGAGATCATGTTCGACCAGGAAGACCCTGCGAACTCCTCCGTCACCGTATCCATGCCGGCAAACTCCATGCTGACCGGGTGGGAAGCACGCTTCAACCACTTCATGTCCGATGATTTCTTTGGCGCCACCGATGATGAGATGGTCACCTTCACCTCCACCGGCATCGAAGTGACCGGCGACGACACCGCCCTGATCACCGGCGATCTGACCCTGAATGGTGTGACCAAGTCGGTCGTCCTCGACGCCAAGCTGAACCAGGCGGGTGAGCACCCGATGGCGAAGAAACCATGGGCAGGCTTTGACGCAACCACCACATTGGTGCGGTCCGAGTATGAGCTGGGCCAGTTTGCCCCCTACGTCAGCGACGAGGTCGAAGTGCATATCTCCGTCGAGGCGATGAAGGCCGAATAAGCCGCGCCTGCACCTTCAAGACGACTGAGAGTGCCACCGGTGCCAGCGCACGCCGGTGGCATTTTTGTATGCCGCGCAATCCTTTGATTGACATCAACGAGCGCCGCAGAGCATCTGGCCCGCAGGACTTCCCCTTGGAATTATCTGTCAGGTCTGCCCATGCCGCGTTCCCTTGCCAAGGTCACTGACCACCTGATCCTGATCCTCGGCTGCGTCGTGATGGTCGGGCCGGTTGCGCTGCTGGTGGTGGATCTTCTGTCTGCTCCGAACCTCTGGCCGCAGTTCCAGACCCTGTTTGGAGCCGATGGGGTGCTGGGATATGATGTCAGCCTCTGGCGCATGCTGGGCAATTCTGTGCTGCTTGCGCTTGGGGTGGCGACATTGGCCTGCACCCTGTCCCTACTGGCGGGGTTTGCGCTGGTGTTCTTTCCGCTGCCGGGGCGGGAATGGATCTTTGGGCTGATGTTGCTGGCGATGTTTTTTCCCATTGAGACACGCATCCTGCCGAGCTTTGCGGTGGTGCATCAGCTGGGGCTGCTGAACAGTCATGCCGGGATGGTGCTGCCCATCGTTGCCAGTGGCTTTGGCGTGCTGGTGTTCCGCCAGTTTCTGCGACAGGTGCCCAAGGAGTTGATCGAGGCCGCACGTCTGGACGGGGCCCACCCGATGCGCTGCCTGCGGGATATTATTCTGCCGATCTCTGCTCCGATGATTGCGGCGCTGTTTGCGATTTTCTTTGTGCTGGGCTGGAATCAATATGTCTGGCCGTTGATGCTGTCGACCACCCGGCAGGACATGGTGACGGTCGTCAGCGGCGTTGTGCGCGCCGGGCCAGATGCAGTGCAAGGGCAGGCGCTGGCGCTTCTGGCGATGCTGCCGCCGGGGCTGGTGATCCTGCTGTCACAACGCTGGCTGATGCGCGGACTGACCAGCGGCATCCACTGATCGCGCCCCGGCGACAGGTCGCGGTCGGATCTTGCGGATGCTTGGCATTTTGCGAAAAACTAACTCTTTTCATGCGCATTTTGCCGAGGCGCCATTAAACCATCGTTAGCCCATGTCGTGAAACGTGAACGCGCATCCATTCCGTGCCAGCCGTTCAGGAGCCAGCCCATGTCTAACCCCTCTCGTGTCGTCGCCGCCCTTGCCTTTGCCCTCACCACCCAGCTGCCCGCCATGGCCAGCGCCGAGGATCTGACCATCCTTGCCGGAGACCTGCCACCGATGTTCAACGTCGATGGCACCGGACGCGAAGCAGAGGTCATCACGACGGTGATGGAGCGCTGCGGGCATAGCGTGACCTTTGAGATCCAGCCGTTCACCCGCCATTGGAAGACCTATGCCAATGGCAAGGGCGACGGAGTTGCCACTGTCCCGCTCGGCATGCCGCTGGACGGTCACCAGAGCGAGGTCTACATCCAGTATCAGAACGGCGTGTCATCCCTTACCGAGGCCGGCGCCTCCTATGCGGATCTCGGCGCGCTTTCGGGGCAGTCGGTCATCGCTTTCATGGGCGCGTCTGAAATTCTGCCGGGGCTGAAGGACGCGGTGCCCAGCTTCAAGAGCTACAAGGAAGTCGCGGATCAGATCGGCCAGAGCCGGATGATCTTTGGCAAGCGCGTGAACGCGGTGATCGGTGACGGCATGATCTTTGCCGAATACAATCGCCAGCTGCGCGACCAGGCCGACGACCTGATGTTCGATCCCAATCAGGGCGTGACCTTTCAGGCGATCTTTGCGCCCTCCGATTATGGCATGAATTTCCGCTCCGAGGCGCTGACGGCGGATTTCAACCGCTGCTTCAGCGAGGCCAGCGCCGATGGCACCATTGATGCGATCAACAAGAAATGGGCGGATCAGTATCGCGATACGCTGGGGACACAGTACCTCGGTCACTGATCTCGCTGCGCGGACGTGAACCTGCAGACATGAAAAAAGCCGCCGCGCCTGATCCCGGGCGCGGCGGCTTTGATGTGTTTCATCAGGACGGTCACTCGGCGCGGGTTGCGGTCAGCTCCACCGTGATATCAACACCAAAGCCCAGCGTGCCTTCGTCCTGCGTGCCGGTGCCGACGTTGAAGTCCAGCCGGTTGACTTCGGTGCGACCGCTCATAGTGGCCGTGTCGCCTTCGATCTCGAGCGTGAAGGGCAGGGTGGTGGGCACCGATTGGTCGCGGATGGTGAGCGTGCCTTGCGCCTCGTAGCTTGTGCCCTCGATCTGCACAATGTCGGCCGCAAACACCGCGGATGGGTAGGCTTCCGCATCGAAGTAGTCAGCCCCCATGGCCTGATCCGTGACAGATCCCAGCGTCAGCGACGGAATGGCGATCGTCACCTCCACATTACCGGCAGGGCCGGGCGCGTCGGGCTCGGCGAAGGTAATATTGGCGCTCCAGTCTGCAAAGCTGCCGCTCACGGCGCTGCCCATCTGCACGACCTCGATACCAAGGGTGCCGCTTTGGACCGCCCAGCCAGAGCCGTCGGCGGTCTGACTTGCGACCGGCGCGGCAGGTTCCGCGGCGCTGTGTGAGCGTACAAACAGCGCCGTGCTGCCGCCGATCACCATGGTCCACACCAGCACAGCGGTGACAAACGGGAGAACCGAGTGCGTCTGCGCCGGGGGCTCCGGCATGGCGCGCTCTCCGGGCAGCATCCGCAGAAGGGTGCTGTCCTTGTCGATCACATGGTGTTTCAGCGCGCCAGCCACATGGGCGAGGATCGACGCCCCCAGCAGCAGCATGGCATAATAATGTATGCTGGCGAACATTTCCGACAGCAGTTCAGATTTCGGTACCATCGGCAGGTTTTGTCCGAACGGCCACCAGATCGGGGCAAACCCGTCCGTCGCGGCGTGGTGGATCCAGCCTGACAGCGGCACGATCACCATCGCACAATAGAGCACCCAATGCGCGGTTTCTGCCGCCCAGGCCTCCAGCTTGCGATCCGGGTGCAGGAGGCGCGGTTTCTCCTGGGTGATTGCCCACAGAATGCGCAGCAGCGCCGTGAAGAACACCGTGACGCCAATGGTCTTGTGCAGGGAAAACAGCAGTTTGGCGCGATCTATCGTGGCTTGGGAGCCGTCGAACTCCGGGCCCTGAATTGTATGGGCGAGAGAGTTGGCAAAATAGCCAAGGGGAAAGGCGGTGAGGATCAGCAAGGCAGTCAGCCAGTGAAAGCTCTTGCTGACAGAGCCATAACTCTGGTGGGTGTTGAGACGGGACATGGGACATCGGTCCTTACTGGGGCTAGCGTTGAACCCAACCTAGCAACACAGGAGGTAGGCGCAATCATCAGTAGTATTCGCTCATGCACAGGTGATCTGCGCCCGTGAGTCCACGAGCGCGTCCACGCGTGCGGCTGGCGCTGTTGAATTGTCCACAGCCGCGTGGATTTCACCGAACCCAATGCTTGTGTGCCCGTTCCGCCCCGTTTAAACCAACGCAGAAGACAGTTTTTTGAATGAGGACAGCCATGTCGATCGCTTTCGTATTCCCCGGACAGGGCGCACAGACCATCGGAATGGGACAGGCGCTGGCCGAGGCCTATCCGGCTGCCAAAGCCGTTTTTGACGAGGTGGACGACGCCCTGGGCGAACGTCTGAGCACGCTGATCTGGGAGGGCGAGATCGAAGCCCTGACCCTGACTCAGAACGCGCAGCCCGCACTGATGGCCACCTCCATGGCCGCGATGCGCGCGCTGGAGGCTGAGGGTGTTTCCATCGACAAGGCGAGTTTTGTGGCCGGTCACAGCTTGGGCGAATATTCCGCCCTGGCGGCCGCCGGTTCGCTGAGCATTGCCGACACGGCCCGCCTGCTGCGCACCCGTGGCCAGGCCATGCAAAGCGCCGTTCCAGTGGGCGTTGGCGCCATGGCGGCGCTCTTGGGGTTGGATTTCGAGACGGTGAAAGCCGTCGCCGCCGAGGCCGCCGCCGAAGGCGAGGTGGTGCAGGCCGCCAACGACAATGATCCCACGCAGGTGGTGGTCTCCGGTCACAAGGCCGCTGTGGAGCGCGCCGCCGAGATCGCCAAGGAGAAAGGCGCCAAACGCGCAGTGATGCTGCCGGTCTCCGCACCGTTCCACTGCGCTCTGATGCAGCCCGCCGCCGATGTGATGGCCGAAGCGCTTGCGGGCGTTGAAATCAAGGCGCCTGCGGTGCCGCTCATCGCCAATGTGCGCGCCGATGCGGTCACTGATCCCGACACCATCCGCCAGCTTCTGGTGGAGCAGGTCACCGGATCCGTGCGCTGGCGCGAGAGCGTGCAGGCGATGGCCGCCAAGGGCGTCACCGAGTTCTGGGAGATCGGCGCGGGCAAGGCGCTGTCTGGCATGATCCGCAAGATCGACCGCGCCCTCGTATCAAAACAGGTTGGCACCGACGCCGACGTCAAAGCCGTGACCGGCGCATAATCCATAAGGAAGAGACAGATATGTTTGATCTGACAGGTAAGAACGCGCTGATCACAGGCGCATCGGGTGGCATCGGTGGCGACATTGCGCGCGCTCTCCACGCAGCGGGTGCGACTGTTGCGCTGTCCGGCACCCGGCCCGACCCTCTGCACGCGCTGGCCGAGGAGCTTGGCGAACGGGCGCATGTGGTGACCTGCAACCTCTCCGATTCCGAGGCGGTCGAGGCGCTGCCCAAGCAAGCCGCCGAAGTCATGGGCTCCGTTGATATCCTGGTGAACAATGCCGGTATCACCAAGGACAACCTGTTCATGCGGATGAAAGACGAGGAATGGCAGAGCGTGCTGGACGTGAACCTCACCGCCACCATGCGTCTGTGCCGCGGCGTGCTGCGCGGCATGATGAAGGCGCGCTGGGGCCGCATCGTCAATATCTCGTCCATCGTCGGGGCCACCGGTAATCCGGGGCAGGGCAACTATGCCGCCGCAAAGGCGGGCATGGTCGGCATGTCGAAATCGTTGGCCTATGAGGTCGCCAACCGCGGCATCACCGTGAACGCCGTGGCGCCGGGCTTTATCGCGACCGCGATGACCGACAAGTTGAATGACACGCAGAAGGACGCGATCCTGACGCAAATCCCTGCCGGCCGGATGGGAGATTCGAAAGAAATCGCCGCCGCCGTGCTGTATCTGGCTTCTGCAGAGGCCGCCTATGTGACCGGCACAACGCTGCATGTGAACGGTGGCATGGCGATGATCTGATCCGATCCGTGTTGCCCTTTGGGGAAGCCGTGTGGGGAACCGCGCGGCTTTTCCCATTCTTTCAGTCACTTGAGTGATCAAGCTCCGCTAACCCAGACCACGCGCCCGCTTATGCTGCGGCGCGGAATTCGAGGTCGTCCGCGCGGCCATTTCCAGGGCGAAATGCTGCGCCTGCAACGGCGCTTTACGGGTTGGAAATGATTTGCGTTGGCTTGCGTCTGTGCTATAGGCCCCCCATCTTCGTGTTGGCTGGCACCTTGCTTAGCCATCACGCCCCCGTTTCCGGATGGGGACCCCACCGCCCGCTTGGGCAAAACCAACCCTCCCGAGTGGGTAAGGGCAGAACCGGGCATCAGGCCCTGATAAAAAACGAGGAATAGACATGAGCGACGTCGCAGATCGCGTGAAAAAGATCGTTGTAGAGCACCTGGGTGTTGAAGAAGACAAGGTGACCGAGAGCGCCTCCTTCATCGACGACCTGGGCGCAGACAGCCTCGACACCGTTGAGCTGGTCATGGCGTTCGAAGAAGAGTTCGGCATCGAGATTCCGGACGACGCGGCCGAGACCATCCAGACCTTCGGCGACGCAGTGAAGTTCATCTCCGAAGCGTCCTGATCGGACCCTTCCGCGAGACCTCACGAATTCGTGATTGAAAAGGCGGCGCTTTCCTGCGGGGAAGCGCCGCTTTTTGTTTGCTGAGCCTTTGCCTCGCGGTTGAGCGCGCGCGTTCCGCATCGAAAATCAGCCATCTTGTGCTATACTCATGATCATTATGAAAATGATCGGAGATGACATCACATGATGATTTACCCCACAATGGAGTTGCTGGACGGTCGCTGCGTGACCCTCGACAAGGGGAACCTGGATGCGCCGATGGTCTGGCATGTCGATCCCGTGGAGACGGCGAAGGGATTTGCCGAAGCCGGGGCGCAGTGGATGCATCTGACCGACTTCAACGCCTTGCAGGGCGACGACAGCAATGCGGCGCTGGTGGAGGAGATCATCCGAACCGCTGGGATCCCGGTGCAACTGGGCGGCGGCATCCGCTCGCGAGAGCGTGCCGAATACTGGATCGACAAGGGGGCAGGCCGTGTGGTGATCGGGACCATGGCCGCCTATGACCCTGCCGCCGCGTCCGAACTGGCCAAATACCATCCGGATCAGATCGTGCTGGCCGTGGATATCTGGCAGGGGCAGGTGATGACCGAAGGCTGGCGCAAGTCCGGCGCATGGACGCCGGAGGCCTTTATTGCCGCCTTCGAGAATACGCCCTTCGCGGGCATTGTGGTCACCGATATCGACAGCGATATGAGCGATCTGGAAGGCCAGCTTGGTCAGGTCTCCGCCCTTGCGGGCCTGGCAAAATCGCCGGTGATCGCCAGTGGCGTGGTGCGCAGCGTCGATGATATCTCGCGGCTCAAGTATCTGCAGACCATCTCTGGCGCACTAGTGGGGCGGGCCTTGTTCAACAAGACCATCACCGTCGCCGAGGCTCTGGCCGCCGCACAGCCGACCGCGGAGCCGGTGGCAGAGTTCCTCTGACCGCACTGTGCCGATCTGGCGGTGACGCGGGGCCGTAGAGTTCTGGGCCATGCGGTCCTGTGGCGGCTTCATGCCGTCAATGATGCTGATCTTGTGCCGTTCATGACACCAAGGCCCCGCCAATTCTCCCCGGACATGCGCCTGTGCGAGCCCGGGCGAGGACTGATGGGACAGTATCGTCAAAACGACGGCATTTCTGGGTGAGTGGCTGTTTGTGAACGAACACAGGCCGTAGGGAATTTCTGTTCCTACGGCCTGCTTTGCTTAAAGAGCCTCATATGGGGGATCCCCGGTTCTTTGCTGCGTCCAAGCTCCAGTATTGCGCATCAGCGTTACCAAAGCCTTACAGGCGGTCGAACGCTCACGGTGAATTAACATAAAACTGATCGAACCGCCCCAGCGTCTTCCCGCTCTTGCACATTTTGGCCATTCCAAGGTAATTGGATGGACGAATTGCTGAAGTGCTAAGGAGAGCAAGGAATGCGTCGAGTTGTTGTTACCGGACTGGGCCTGGTGACCCCCCTGGCATCCGGGGTCGAGGAAACCTGGGCGCGGCTTCTGGACGGGCAGTCCGGCGCCGGTCCGATCACCCTGTTTGATGCGCAGGAAAGCGGTGTTGCCACGACCTACGCTTGCGAAGTTCCGCGCGGCGATGGCACCGACGGCAGCTTTAATCCTGACGACTGGGTGGTGAAGAAAGATCAGAAAAAGATCGATGACTTCATCCTCTACGGCATTGCCGCGGCTGAGATGGCCGTGAAAGATGCCGACTGGACACCCGAGGACGAGGAAAGCCTCCTGCGCACCGGCGTGATGATCGGCTCCGGCATCGGTGGCCTGTCGTCGATCGCCGACACTGCTGTGATGATCAAGGAAAAGGGTCCGCGCCGCGTGTCGCCGTTCTTCATTCCCGGCGCGCTGATCAACCTGATCTCCGGCCAGGTCTCCATCCGTCACGGCTTCAAGGGTCCGAACCACTCGGTGGTGACTGCATGCTCGACCGGCGCCCATGCCATTGGTGACGCGTCCCGCCTGATCAAATCCGGCGATGCGGACGTGATGATCGCAGGCGGCGCCGAGGCAGCGATCTGCGAGATCGGCATCGCGGGCTTCAACGCCTGCAAGGCGCTGTCGACAAAGTATGCCGATGACCCGACCAAGGCCTCGCGCCCCTATGATGCGGACCGCGACGGGTTCGTGATGGGCGAGGGCGCCGGCATCGTGGTGTTGGAAGAATACGAACACGCCAAGGCGCGCGGTGCCAAAATCTATGGCGAGGTTCTGGGCTATGGTCTGTCCGGCGATGCCTATCACATCACCGCGCCGTCCGAGAACGGCGAAGGCGGCGAACGCTCCATGCGGGCAGCCCTTGCCAATGCCGGTCTGACGGCTGCGGACATCGACTATATCAACGCCCATGGCACCTCCACCATGGCGGACACCATCGAGCTGGGCGCGGTTGAGCGCCTGCTGGGCGATCACGCGGGCAAGGCGACCATGTCCTCGACCAAATCTGCCACCGGCCACCTCTTGGGGGCGGCGGGCGCGATCGAGGCGATCTTCTCCATCCTCGCAATCCGCGATCAGGTGGCACCACCGACCATCAACCTTGATACGCCTGCGGTGGAAACTCCGGTGGATCTGGCCCCGAATGCAAAACGCGAACGCGAGATCAACGTGGCGCTGTCGAACTCCTTCGGCTTTGGCGGCACCAATGCTTCGGTGATCTTCGGGAAAGTGAGCGACTGATATGTGGCGCAGCCTGGCCTCGAATATGCTGACGATCCTGATCGTCGGCCTGTTCCTCTTCGCGGGCGTGATCCTGTGGGGTAAGAATGAATACTCCTCCGAGGGTCCGCTGTCGGAGGCAATCTGCTTTCAGGTGCCGAGCGGGACCAATATGTCCCGTGTCAGCCGAAAGCTGGAAGACGACGGCGCTGTGAGCAGCAGCTCGATCTTCCGTATTGGTGTGAAATATTCCGACAAGGCGCAGGATCTGAAGGCTGGCAGCTATCTGGTCGAACCTGGCGCGTCGATGGAGAGCATCATTGACACCATCACGCGCGGCGGTGCTTCCACCTGCGGCACAGAAATCGTTTACCGCGTCGGTGTCACCCGCGTGCTGGCCGAAGTGCGCGAGCTGGATCCGGCGACGAATTCATTCGTTGAACGTGCGGAGTTCGTGCCCGGCGTCGATGAAACCCCTGCGGTTTACACCGAGAAAAAAGCCGAGGCCGACACCCGTTATCGGATCGCGCTGGCCGAAGGTGTGACCAGCTGGCAGGTGGTTGAATCGCTAAAAGCCATGGATGTCCTGGAAGGCGACCCCGGCCGTCGTCCCGCCGAGGGCAGCCTGGCGCCGGACAGCTACGAGGTCCGTCCCGGAACCTCGCGCGAGGCTGTTCTGACCGAGATGATGGACCGTCAGGACAAGCGTATCGCCGATGCCTGGGAGGCGCGCAGCTCTGATGCCGCGGTGGAAAGCCCCGAGGAAATGCTGATCCTTGCCTCGATCATCGAAAAGGAAACCGCGGTGGCGGACGAACGTGGGGTGGTGGCATCTGTCTTCACAAACCGTCTCAATCGCGGCATGCGCCTGCAGACCGACCCGACAGTGATCTATGGTGTCACCAAGGGCGAAGGCGTGCTGGGCCGGGGCCTGCGCCAGAGCGAGCTGCGCGGTGTCACCCCCTGGAACACCTATGTGATCGAAGGGCTGCCGCCGACACCGATCGCCAATCCGGGCCTGGAGAGCCTGGTGGCTGCGGTGAACCCGGAGCAGACCGATTATGTGTTCTTTGTCGCCGATGGTACCGGTGGACACGCCTTTGCGGAGACGCTGGAAGAGCACAATCGCAACGTGGCCAAGTGGCGCCAGATCGAAGCTGAGCGCAACAACAACTGATACGACATGAGGGGGGCGCGGCCCCCCTCTTGCTGTCTGCGGCACATCTCTCAGCCCCGCCGAGACCTCCGGTCGAACGACCGGGACGGGCTGCTGCCTTTTTCCTCTCCTTCCAGTTTTCTGAGACGCGAGGCTTCGCCGTGCCGGACCGCCGTTGCCTCTGCGAACGGTTCGGTCAACGCATGTTCATCTGCGGCCTGTAAAACTATGTCAGGCAGCTGGAAAATGTGACGACGCGGACCGGGCCCCTCGATGGGGCCGTATTCCGCGCCTCCCGTTTCTCCCATCGGTTTGTTTCGACACGAGGCAGCCCCCTCATGACACCACAAACCCCAGAAGAGCTGGTCGAGATCAGCTCTGACCTTCTGCGCTCTCTCCACGACAGTCTCCGGCGTGCGCGTCGGGTCAGCGAGGATTATCTCGCCCAGTTCGAGGCCGAACAGGACATCAATCCCGACACCGCGCAGTTAAAACCACAGATTGCCAAACTTGATGGCCTGATCCGTGACATCCAGAAAGTGGAGAAAACCCTTGTCGATCGCAAAGATGCCCCTGGTGCCGCCCGCATGGTGGCGTTCGACCTCTGTGCCGCCCGCGATGAGATCGAGCGCCGCTTGGCTGGCCTCCGTGCCGCACTTCATGACGCAGATGTGGCTGGAGGAGATGGATGAACACACCTTGGCGGCGATGCCTTATGTGTTTGATCTCTGGGCGCTGCCGCATCAATGCGCGCCTGTGGGCGAGTGGCGCGCCTGGGTGATCCTCGGCGGACGCGGTGCGGGCAAGACCCGCGCCGGTGCGGAATGGGTGCGGTCCGAGGTTGAGGGGGCTGAGCCCTTTGGCATCGGTCGTGCGCGCCGGGTGGCACTGGTGGGCGAGACCTACGATCAGGTGCGCGACGTGATGATCCATGGCGACAGTGGCATCCTTGCTTGCTCGCCGCCGGATCGCTGTCCGGAGTGGCGTGCGGGTGAACGTAGGCTGGTCTGGCCCAACGGGGCCAGCGCGCAGGCGTTTTCTGCTTCCGACCCCGAGGCGTTGCGCGGGCCGCAGTTTGATGCCGCCTGGGTGGACGAACTGGCGAAATGGCGCCGCGCTCAGGACGCATGGGATATGCTGCAGTTCGCTCTGCGTTTGGGCACGGCCCCACGCGTCTGTGTGACCACCACACCGCGCAATGTGCCGCTGCTGAAACAGCTGCTTCAGAGCCCCTCGACCGTCACCACCCATGCGCCCACCGAGGCGAACCGCGCCAATCTCGCGTCGAGCTTCCTTGCCGAAGTGCGGGCGCGTTATGCGGGTTCGCGCCTGGCGCGGCAGGAACTGGACGGCGTGATGTTGGCGGATGTGGATGGCGCACTCTGGACTTCCGGCATGTTGGAGCAGCTACAACGTCGTGACAGACCGCCCCTCGATCGGATCGTGGTGGCCGTTGATCCTTCGGTGAGCGCGCACAAAGGCTCGGATGCCTGCGGCATCATTGTCGCTGGGGCGCAGACGCAGGGGCCGATCTCCGAGTGGCGCGCCTATGTGCTGGCCGATCACACGGTCCAGGGGCAGGGACCAGCCGGCTGGGCGCGCGCCGCCATTGCCGCGCGGGATAGCTACCGGGCCGACCGGCTGGTGGCGGAGGTCAATCAGGGCGGTGCGCTGGTGGGGTCTGTCTTGCGGCAGGTTGACCCTTTGGTGCCCTTCACCCCCGTTCACGCCAGCACAGGCAAGGCCGCGCGTGCCGAACCCGTGGCAGCGCTCTATGAGCAAGGCCGCGTGTTTCACGCCCCCGGCCTGCAAGAGCTGGAGGAGCAGATGTGCCTGATGACGGCGCAGGGATATCGCGGCGACGGCTCACCCGACCGTGTGGATGCGCTGGTCTGGGCGCTGCATGCGCTGATTGTCGGCCCGGCAGAGCAGCATCGCTGCCCCAAGATCCGTCGCCTCTAGGGCGCGCTATCCCAAATCGAACCTGTGAAACGCCCGCCTCGCGCGGGCGTTTTGCTTTTCTATCAGTGGCTTGGTGCAGGGTGTTGCGCCCCCGGCGCGCGCCCTGCTGGCGGGATGTTCAACCCTCTGTGGCAGATTGTTTTCCAACACGACGGGCATCGGCCCAAACGACAACCGGAACGGCAAAGGAGTGCACCATGGTCTTTGACCTGCTGCGACGCAAGACGGGGCGAGTGGATCAGACGGCGGCTGCGGCCCCGTCGCAAAAGGCCAGCGCTGCGGCGCGGGTGCTGCCCATGGGCAATGGCACGCAGGCCGCCTGGGGGCCGCGCGACACCGTCTCTCTGACCCGCGCAGGGTTTCTGGGCAACCCGGTTGGCCACCGCGCGGTGAAACTCATCGCCGAGGCCGCCGCCGCGCTGCCATTGGTGCTGCAAAGCGCGGATGCGCGTTATGACAGCCACCCGCTGCTCTCGCTTCTGTCGCGCCCCAATGCGGCGCAGGCACGGGCAGAGATGCTGGAGGCGCTCTATGCCAACCTGCTCCTGTCGGGCAATGCCTATATCGAGGCGGTCGCCGCTGATGAGGGCTGGCCGGTGGAACTGCACATCCTGCGCCCGGATCGGATGCGGGTGGTGCCGGGGGGCGACGGCTGGCCGGTGGGCTATGACTATGCGGTGGGCGGCAAGACGCATCGCTTTGCGATCAACCCTGCGCGACCGGCGATCTGCCACCTCAAGAGCTTTCATCCGCTGGACGATCACTACGGGCTGGCGCCGCTTCAGGCCGCCGCCACCGCGGTCGAGGTGCATGGCGCTGCCGCGCGTTGGTCAAAATCGCTGCTAGACAATGCCGCGCAACCTTCCGGCGCGCTGGTCTGGACCGGATCGGATGGGCTGGGGCAGATGGGCGACGACCAGTTCCGCCGCCTCTCCGAGGAGATTGAGGCCAATTTCCAGGGCGCGCGTAATGCCGGACGGCCGATGGTGTTGGAGGGCGGTCTGGACTGGAAGCAGATGGGCTTCAGCCCCTCCGATATGGAATTCCACCGCACCAAGGACAGCGCCGCGCGCGAGATCGCGCAGGCCTTTGGGGTGCCGCCGATGCTCCTCGGCATTCCGGGCGATGCCACCTATGCCAACTACCAGGAGGCCAACCGGGCGTTCTATCGCCTGACGGTGTTGCCCTTGGCGATGCGGGTGGCGGCGAAACTTTCGGACTGGCTGATGCGCTTTGGCGGAGAAGTTCTGGAGCTGAAACCGGACCTCGATCAGGTGCAGGCCCTCAGCACCGAACGCGAGGCGCAGTGGCGGCGCGTCACACAGGCGGATTTCCTGACGGAGTCTGAGAAGCGCCAGATGCTCGGCCTGCCGCCGCGCAGCGTGGAGGGGCCGGATGACTGACTACCCGTTGCCGCCCTTTGACTGCGCCCCCGGCCAGAGATTGAGCGCCCATGAACGCGTGAGCGAAATCCGTCAGGACGCATTGAACCGGCGTCTGGATCGGATGGAACGGATGATGGAGCGGCTGGAAAAACGGCTCTGGATCACCGTCTACGGCGTCGCTGCCGTGATCCTTGCGCAGGCCTTTCAGGGCTTTTTGTCGGTGCAGTTACCCTGAGCGATAATCAAGACATTTCAGAAAGGTAGAGCGTGATGCTGACAGATCATGAGCCCCGGCTCGAGACCAAATTCGCCCGCTTTGGCGAGGCGCTGTCCCTGACTGCGGACGAGGTGATCGAAGGCTATGCGAGCCTCTTTGGTGCCCCCGATCAGGGCAAGGATATCGTCACCCGTGGCGCCTATGCGGCCTCACTCGCGGCGCATCAGGCGCGCGGCAGCAAGGTCAAGATGCTCTGGCAGCATGACCCGAGCCACCCCATCGGCGTCTGGGATGAGATCCTTGAGGACGACACCGGCCTGCGCGTCAAAGGACGTATCCTTACGGAAACCCAGAAAGGCGCAGAGGCCGCCGCCCTTGTGCGCGCCGGGGCCATCGAGGGGCTGTCGATCGGCTATCGCACCGTCAAGGCCACCCGCGACAAGGAAGGCCACCGGCGGCTGGAGGAGCTTCAGCTCTGGGAGGTGTCTCTGGTGACATTCCCGATGCTGCCCTCGGCCCGGCTGTCGCGGCTTGCCCGGCGCGAGGCGGAGGCGGCGAAATCCGACGCCTCCAATGAGGGCCTGCGCGCCCTCGCTGACGCCCTGCGCGCGGCCACCAGACCCTAACCCCCGAAAGAGGATCAGAGATGACAGATCATCCATTCACGGGCCACGCGCCCGAGGATGCGGCGACCCCGCCGCAGAATGTGGTCACGGAAGTGAAACAGGCCGTTTCGCAATTCGTGCAGCATTTCAAGGGGTTTCAAGACGACGTGACCGAGAAACTCAAACAGACGGAAGAGCGTATGACCATGTTGGATCGTAAAACCCAAACCGCGGCCCGGCCGCATCTGGCGGCGGCGGAGGTCGATGGCGCGCCGCATCAAAAGGCCATGCAGGCCTATCTGCGCCATGGCGACGAGGAGGGCTTTCGCGGCCTCGATATGGGCACCAAGGCCCTGTCGACGGCGGTGAATTCCGATGGCGGTTTCCTCGTCGACCCGCAGACCTCGGATGTGGTGAAATCGGTGCTGCAATCCACCGCCTCGATCCGTGCGGTGGCCTCGGTGGTCAATGTGGAGGCGACATCTTTTGACGTGCTGATCGATCATTCCGACGTGGGCGCGGGCTGGGCCACCGAGACCGGCTCGGTCACGGAAACCGGCACGCCCTCCATTGATCGCATCGTGATCCCGCTGCACGAGCTTTCGGCCCTGCCCAAGGCGTCGCAACGATTGCTGGATGACAGCGCCTTTGACATCGAGGGCTGGCTGGCGGGCCGGATCGCCGACAAATTCGCCCGCGCCGAGGCGCAGAGCTTTATTTCGGGCGATGGGATCGACAAGCCCACCGGCATCCTGACCCATCCCACGGTCGACAATGACAGCTGGAGCTGGGGCAATATCGGCTATGTGGCCACCGGCAGCGACGGCGATATCGGCTCGGCCGATGCGATCATCGACCTGGTCTATGCGCTGGACGCGCGCTACCGGGCCGGTGCGAGTTTTGTGATGAACTCCAAGACCGCCGGTCTGATCCGCAAGCTGAAGGACGCCGATGGCCGCTTCCTGTGGTCCGATGGTCTTGCGGCGGGCGAGCCTGCACGGCTGATGGGCTACCCGGTTTTGGTGGCCGAGGACATGCCGGATGTGGCCTCTGACAGCCTCTCGATTGCCTTTGGCGACTTTGGCGCAGGCTACACCATTGCCGAACGTCCGGACCTGCGCGTCTTGCGGGATCCGTTCTCCGCCAAGCCGCATGTGCTGTTTTACGCCACCAAGCGCGTGGGCGGCGACGTCAGCGACTTTGCTGCGATCAAGCTGATGAAATTCGGGCTGAGCTAAGCGCTTAAGCCCGGATGACGGGGCCGGCAGCCCGGCTCCGTCGGCGGGTGCGTGCCTCATGGGTTTGTCGTCCAGCTGCTCCCTCCGTCCGAGCGGCAGACCCGGTGCGCACCCGTCCAAGGGACGGCGCGGCAGAGACCGCGCGAGGGAGACAGATTTTCAGCGGAGAGAGCCGATGATTTTGCACGAACTGACCCCGCTGCCCGACAGCATTTTGCCGCTCGCGGCGTTCAAGGCGCATCTGCGTCTGGGCACCGGTTTTGGCGAAGAAGCCTTGCAGGACGCGGTGCTTCTGGCCTTCTTGCGCGCCAGCCTCGCGGCGATCGAGGCGCGTACCAACAAGGCGCTCTTGACGCGCGACTATGAATGGCGGCTCAATGCCTGGCCCCGCGTGGTGGAGCTGCCGGTGGCGCCGGTTTCAAACGTCTCGCAGGTGGCGCTGGTGGATCAGACCGGCGCGGAGACGGAGGTGCCCGTGGCGGCCTATGCGCTGGCGCCCGACGCCCATGCTCCGCGCCTGACGCCGCGCGCGGCGGTCTGGCCAATGATGCCCTTGGGGGGCGGCGCGGTGATCCGTTTTACCGCGGGGATGGCCGCCACATGGGACGCGCTTCCGGCCGATCTGGCGCAGGCGGTGATGCTGCTGGCGGCGCATTATTACGAGTACCGAGATGACACCTCGCTGCATGCGGGCTGCATGCCCTTTGGCGTGGCGAGCCTCTTGGACCGTCACCGGATGCCACGCCTGAGCCTGTCCCGGAGCGAGGTGCACTCATGAGCGCGCCGCGATTGAACCGCCCATTGCGGCTGGAAGATCCGCAAGCGACCAGCGATGACGCCGGGGGATTTGACATCGCCTGGGTCGAGCTGGGCCAGCACTGGGCCGAGGTTGACGCGCTGACGGGGCGCGAGAGTGGCCGACGCGGTACTTCCGTGTCGCTGCAGCGCTATCGGATCACCCTGCGCGCCGCCCCGGTGGGATCAAAGGCGCGGCCCAAACCGGACCAGCGGTTTCGCGAAGGCAGCCGCATCTACAAGATCGACGCCGTGGCAGAGCGCGACATGGACGGGCGTTACCTCATTTGTTTCGCAACAGAGGAGCTGGCCACATGACCTATGCGCTGTCTCACAGCCTGCAAACCGCCGTCTACCAGCACCTGATCAGCGATGCCGCGCTGGCGGCAGAGGTGGGCACGGCGATCTACGACATGCTGCCTGCGGGCACGCTGCCGGGGATCTATGTGACCCTCGGCGCGGAGAGCGTGCGGGACCGCTCCGATGTCACAGGCGGCGGCGCGCTGCATCGCTTTACCGTGACCGTGGTCGCCAATGCGGCCGGGTTCAGTGCGGCCAAACGCGCGGCGGCGGCGGTATCGGATGCGCTGGTGGATGCGCCGCTGACCCTCGCACGCGGGCATCTGGTGGGGCTGTGGTTCGACCGCGCCAACGCCAAGCGGCTGAGCAACGGGGATCGCTCCATCGCGCTGCGGTTTTCCGCGCGGCTTGAAGACTCCTGAACAAAATTCAACGCATTAACAGAAGGACCTCACCCATGAGTGCTCAAAACGGCAAGGATCTCCTGATCAAGGTGGACATGACCGGCACCGGCAGTTTCACCACCATCGCAGGCCTGCGCGCCACCCGTATCAGTTTCAACGCCGAGAGCGTTGATGTGACCAGCCTCGACAGTGCGGGCGGCTGGCGCGAGCTGTTGGGCGGAGCCGGCGTGCGGTCGGCAAACCTTTCGGGCTCGGGCGTGTTTCGCGATGCAGACACCGACGAGCGCGCGCGGCAGCTGTTCTTTGATGGCGAGACCCCGGCGTTTCAGGTGGTGATCCCGGATTTCGGCACCATCGAAGGGCCGTTTCAGGTTACCGCACTGGAGTACGCGGGCAGCCACAATGGCGAGGCCACCTATGAGCTGTCGCTGGCCTCCGCCGGTGCGCTGACCTTTACGGCGGTGTGAGCCATGGCAAACCCCTATGCAGGCGAAGTGGCGCTGGTGGTCAACGGCCAGCCGCACATGCTGAAGCTGACACTGGGCACGCTGGCAGAACTGGAGGCGGAGCTGGGCGAGGGTGACTTGATCTCCCTGGTGCAACGGTTTGAAAAGGGTAGGTTTTCCTCGCGCAATATGCTGGCGCTTCTGGCGGCGGGGCTGCGTGGTGGCGGGTCTGAGATCAGCCGCGAAGATCTGGCGCAGGCCGAGATTGAGGGCGGCGTGATGCAGGCCACCAAGGTTGCGGCGCAATTGCTGGCGCTGAGTTTCGCGCTGCCCTCGGGGGAGGCATGAGCCGTGCCGCGATGCTGGACTGGCCCGCGCTGATGCGGGCCGGGATGTTGGGGCTGCGGCTGACCCCGCGTGAGTTCTGGCAACTGACCCCGGCAGAGCTGCGGCTGATGCTGAACCTTGATGCCAGCACACCGCCCATGGACCGCGACCGCCTGAGCCATCTGATGACGCAGTTCCCGGATCAGATCAACGACGTGAACCAACCGGAGTAACCCATGGCAAACACGACAGATTCTGACTTTGAATCCCAGGCGGGGCCGCTGGAGGACAGCCTTGGCGATGCCGCCGGGATGGCGGCGCAATTCACCGCCGAGATGGACCGGGTGCGCGCGGCCTTTGCCGCGACCCAAGCCGATGCGGCGGATTTTGAAACCGGCCTCAGCCGGGGGCTGCGGCGCGCGATGAAGGATCTGGTGGTGGATGGCGACAGTCTGAGCGATGCGCTGGAAAGCCTCGCCAAGACGATGATCAACACCACCTTCAACTCCGCCATGCGCCCGGTGACGGATCACCTCGGCGGGCTGGTGAGCGACGGGATCGGCGCGCTTGTGGGCGGCATCCTGCCCTTTGCCGATGGTGCGGCCTTCAGTCAGGGCAAAGTCACACCCTTTGCGCGCGGTGGCGTGGTGTCTTCGCCCACGCATTTCCCGATGCGCGGCGGGCTGGGATTGATGGGCGAAGCAGGGCCAGAGGCGATCCTGCCGCTGGCACGTGGCCAGGACGGCAGCCTCGGGGTGAAGACGCAAGGTGGCGGCACATCTCCGACCGTGGTGATGAATGTCTCCACCCCCGATGTGGCCGGGTTTCAGCGTTCGCGTGGGCAGATCGCCGCTCAGATGAGCCGCATGCTCGCCCGCGGAAACCGTAATAGGTAAGGAGGGTAAGCCCATGAGTTTTCACGAAGTTCGTTTCCCGGAGACGCTCTCTTTCGGCTCTGTTGGCGGGCCGGAGCGGCGCACGGATGTGGTAACGCTGGCCAATGGCCACGAGGAACGTAACACCCCCTGGGCGCATGCGCGGCGGCGTTATGATGCGGGGCTGGGCTTGCGCAGCCTTGAGGATATTGCCGCGCTGATTGCGTTTTTTGAGGCCCGTCAAGGTCAGCTCCATGGGTTTCGCTGGAAGGACTGGACCGACTATGCGTCATCGCTGCCGGGTCAGGATGTAACGTTTGAGGATCAGCTGATCGCTTTGGGTGATGGCGACACCAACAGGTTTCAGCTTGCCAAGCGCTACCGCTCCGGCCCGCATGAGTATCTGCGTCCGATCAGCAAACCCGTGGCGGGCACCGTGCGGCTTGGGATCGACAATGAGGCGCTGGTGGAGGGCGTGGATTACGACCTCGACCTGACCACGGGCGAGGTGACGCTGGCCTATGTGCCAGAAATTGGCCGTGAAATCCGCGCCGGGTTCGAGTTCGACGTGCCGGTCCGCTTTGACACGGATCGCATCCAGACCTCGGTGGCGTCGTTTCAGGCAGGCGAGGCCCCGAATGTGCCAGTGGTGGAGGTGCGGGTGTGATGGATCGCGAGGGCTTAAACACGCATCTTAAATCCGGGGCCACCACGGTGTGCCGCGCTTGGGCCGTCAGTCGCGCCGACGGGGTGACGCTGGGGTTCACCGACCATGACCGGGATCTGAGCTTTGACGGCGTGACATTCCGCGCCGGAACCGGCCTCACGGCGCGCAGCCTGATGCAAAGCACCGGGCTTGCGGTCGACAACAGCGAAGCACTCGGCGCACTCAGTTCCGATGCGGTGCGCGAGGCGGATATTGAATCCGGGCGCTATGATGGGGCTGAGGTGCGGGCGTGGCTGGTGAGCTGGGCCGACACCACTGAGCGCGCCTTGCAGTTTCGCGGCTCCTTGGGCGAGATCCGCCGCGCAGGTGGCGCGTTTGAGGCTGAATTGCGTGGCCTGACCGAAGGGTTGAACCAGCCGCTGGGGCGGGTGTTTCAGACGCCCTGTAGCGCGGTTCTGGGGGATGCGGCGTGTGAGTTTGACCTCAACACTGCTGGCTATGTAACTGATGTGTCAGTTGAAAACATCGACGAGGGGCAGCATTTCCTTTGGGACGCGCTTGATGGGTTTGCGCCAGAGTGGTTCACCGGCGGGCGGCTCACGGTGCGGAGCGGCGCAGGCGCCGGTCTGTGGGCGCCGATCCGGTCGGACAGCACGAGCGAGCGCCGTGAAATCACCCTCTGGCAGCCGATCCGCGCCGATATTCAGCCCGGTGACCGGGTGCGTCTGACCGCAGGCTGTGACAAGCGCATGAGCACCTGTCGGCTGAAGTTCGACAATCTGGTGAACTATCAGGGCTTTCCCGACATCCCCGGCGAGGACTGGATGGTGGCGGTGCCCAAGCGCAATGGTCAGAACACCGGCGGCAGCCGCCGATGAGTCGCGACATCAACACAGAGGTGGTGGCCGTGGCGCGGCACTGGCTTGGCACGCCCTATCGGCATCAGGGGGCCACGCGGGGTGCGGGCTGCGATTGTCTCGGGCTTATCCGGGGCATCTGGCGCAGCCTTTATGGAACCGAACCCGAATCCGTACCGCCCTATACCCGCGACTGGGCCGAACGCGGCACTGAGGAACGCCTGTGGCGGGCGGCGCTGCGGCATATGCAGCCCGTCCAAGACGCCGCACCGGGTCAAGTGATCCTGTTTCGCATGCATGGGGGGGGCTGTGGCCAAACACCTTGGCCTGCAAAGCAGCGCGTCCCGTTTCATCCATGCCTACAGCGGTCATGGCGTGGTCGAGAGCGCGCTGACACCCGCATGGCAGCGGCGCATCGTGGCGCGCTTTGCCTTTCCCGCAGAGTGAGCGAGCGGGCGGCAGCCCGAACTTTCTCCACCCCAACGATCCCTGAGGAGGACATATCATGGCGACATTGGTACTGGCAGCGGCAGGGTCCGCCGTGGGCGGGGCAATCGGCGGCTCTGTGGCGGGGCTGTCGACGGCGATCATTGGCCGCGCGGTCGGTGCAACCCTGGGCCGGGTCATTGACGAGCGCCTCTTGGGCAGTGGCAGTGCGGCGGTGGAAACCGGCAAGGTCGACCGGTTTCGCATCACCACCGGCAGCGATGGCGAGCCGATGGCGCAGGTCTTTGGCCGCATGCGGTTGGGCGGGCAGGTGATCTGGGCGACAGAGTTTGTCGAGACCGCAACCACCACATCCTCGGGCGGCAAGGGCTCTGCGCCCAAACGCACCACCACCAGCTATTCCTACAGCCTGTCGATGGCGGTGGCGATCTGCGCGGGCGAGATCACACGGGTGTCGCGGGTCTGGGCCGATGGCGAGGAGGTGGCTCTGAGCGACCTCAATATGACCGTCTACCGGGGCAGTAAGGACCAGCTGCCCGACCCGCTGATGGAGGCGGTGGAGGGCGCGGGCCAGGTGCCTGCCTATCGGGGCACCGCCTATGTGGTGTTTGAAAACCTCGATCTGGAGCGGTTCGGCAACCGGGTGCCGCAGTTCTCATTCGAGGTGCTGCGCGCGGAGCAGCCCTCGGGCGAGACCTACGACCAGGATCTGGCGCAGATTGTGCCCGGCGTGGCGCTGATCCCCGGCACGGGCGAATACAGTCTGGCCAGCCAGCCGGTCTATATGCAGCACGGGCCCGGCGCGCAGAAAGCCGCCAATATCAATCAGATCTCCGGCGAGACCGATCTGGTGGCCTCGGTCGATGCACTCTCTGAGGAGCTGCCGCAGGCCGAGGCGGTGTCCATGGTGGTGTGCTGGTTTGGCGATGATCTGCGCTGTGGTGACTGCACCCTTGCGCCCAAGGTGGAACAGAAGCTCGCTGATGGCTCGATGCCGTGGCAGGTGGCGGGGCTCAACCGGGCCAGCGCGGACGAGGTCATCAAGGACGCGGGCGCAGCCGTTTATGGCGGCACTCCGGCGGATCAGGCGGTGGTGCAGGGCATCCAGCACCTGAACGCGCAAGGCAAGCGGGTGATGTTTTACCCGTTCATCCTGATGGAGCAGCAGGCGGGCAATGATCTGCCCGATCCCTACAGCAATGCTGATGGCCAGCCAGTGCTGCCGTGGCGGGGGCGGATCACGCTCTCGACCGCGCCGGGTCTGGCGGGCAGCCCGGATGGCACTGTGCTCGCGGATACGGAGGTCGCAGGTTTTCTCGGCACCGCACAGGCCAGCGATTTCATCATTTCGGGCGGGCAGGTGAGCTATCACGGCCCCGATGAGTGGAGCTTTCGCCGCTTTATCCTGCATTACGCAGCGCTTTGTGCGGCGGCGGGCGGCGTGGAGGCGTTCTGCATCGGCTCGGAACTGCGCGGGTTGACGCAGATCCGGGGGGCGAGCGGCTTTCCTTTTGTTGAAGGTTTGAAGGATCTGGTGGGTGAGGTGCGCGCGCTTTTGGGGGCGGAGGTCAAACTGGGCTATGCGGCGGATTGGTCGGAGTATTTCGGCTATCAGACGCCGGAGGGCGACCATCTGTTTCACCTCGATCCGCTGTGGTCCGACCCGCAGATCGATTTTATTGGCATCGACAACTACATGCCGCTCAGCGACTGGCGCGAAGGCGAGGATCATCTCGACGCGCAGGAGTGGCCTGCGATCTATGATCTCGGCTACCTCAAGGCCAATATCGAGGGCGGTGAGGGCTATGACTGGTATTATCATTCCCCCGAAGCCGAGGCGGCGCAGATCCGCACGCCGATCACCGATGGCGCCTATGATGAGCCGTGGATCTATCGCAACAAGGACATGCGCAGCTGGTGGTCGCTGCCGCATCACGATCGGATTGGCGGGGTGCGGTCCGAAACCGCGACCGATTGGGTGCCGCAATCGAAACCGATCTGGTTCACCGAACTGGGCTGTGCGGCCATCGACAAGGGCACCAATGAGCCGAACAAATTCCTTGATCCCAAAAGCTCTGAATCGCAATTGCCGCGTGCCTCCAATGGCTTGCGGGACGATCTGATCCAGCAGCAGTACCTGCGCGCGCAGCTGACATACTGGCAGGAGGCGGCGCATAATCCGACTTCCAGCGCTTATGGCGGTGCGATGGTGGACCTGAACCACGCCTATATCTGGGCCTGGGATGCGCGGCCCTTTCCGGCCTTTCCCAACCGGGTGGAGGTCTGGGACGATGGTGAGAATTACGCGCGCGGGCACTGACTCAACGGGCGCGCGGGGCAGCGCACGCTGGCCTCTGTGGTGACGGAGATCTGCCGGGAGGCGGGCGTGACGGAGATCGACGTAAGCCAGCTCTGGGGTATTGTGCGCGGTTATGCGGTCTATGATGTGGCGGAGGCGCGTAGTGCCTTGCAGCCCCTGATGCTGCGTCACGGGTTTGACGCGATCGAGCGTGATGGCACGCTGATCTTTCGCCTGCGCGACGGGCTGAACGCATTGGATCTGGAGACGGATGCGCTGGCGGTACTGCCAGAGATGGACGGCGATCAGGAACAAAGCCGCATGCCCGAGGCAGAGCTGATGGGCCGGGTGCGCCTGCGCTTTGTCGAATGGGGCGGCAGCCACGACACCGTGGCCGAAGAAGCGGTGCTGCCGGACGAGGCCACCCATGCGGTGAGCCAGAACGACCTGCCCATGGCCTTGACCCGCGCCGAGGGGCGGCAGGTGGTGCAACGCTGGCTGGCGGAGGCGCGGATTTCGCGCGACACCGCACGTTTTGCCCTGCCGCCCTCGCGCGCGCTGGAGGTTGCGGCGGGCGATGTGGTACGCCTGCCGGGGCAGAATGGCGAGGGGGCTGCGCGCTACCGCGTGGACCGGGTGGAACAGGCCGAGGCGCAGATCCTGGAGGCTGTGCGCATTGAACCCGTCGTCTATCAGCCGCTGGCCACGCCTGAGGATCTGCCGCGCAATGATGCCTTTGCCGCGCCCACGCCGGTGTTGCCGCTGTTCCTCGATCTGCCCTTGATGCGCGGGGATGAGGTGCCGCATGCACCGCATGTCTGTGCCACGGCGCAGGACTGGCCGGGCGCGGTTGCCCTGTATGGTGCTGACCTTGGCGGGGAGTTTGCATTGGAAGAGCTGCTGCCCGCCCGCGCCACCGTGGGGCTGACCAGAACGGAATTGCTGGCGGGGCCACTCGGGCGTTGGGGCAGGGGCGCTGATCTCGAGGTGGAGCTGATCGCTGGCACGCTCGACAGTCAGGAGCGCCTTGCGGTGCTGGGCGGTGCCAATCGGCTGGCGATCGGCGATGGCAGCCCGGAGAACTGGGAGGTGATCCAGTTTGCCGAGGCCGAGCTGATCGCGCCCAACCGCTATCTGATCCGCAACCGCCTGCGCGGCCAATACGGCAGCGACGGGGTGATGCCGGTGGCCTGGCCGGTGGGGTCTTATGTGGTTCTTATGGATGCGGCGGTGGAGCAGCTGGATCTTGCCATCTCCCAGCGTCGGATTGCGCGCGACTATCGCTTTGGTCCCGCGCGGCGGGCCTATGACGACCCGTCTTATGTGGCGCTTTCTGCGGCCTTTGATGGCGCGGGCCTGCGCCCCTATGCGCCGGTGCATTTGCGTACGCCGGATAGTCTGGGCAATGACATGGCGTTCCACTGGATCCGCCGCACCCGGATCGAGGGCGACAGCTGGGACATGGAAGAGGTGCCCTTGGGCGAGGAGAGCGAGCGCTACCGTGTGCAAGTGCTCTCGGGCACGACGGTCCTGCGGGATGCGCGTGTCTCGACCCCGGCGTGGGTCTATGCGGCGGCGATGCAGATCAGCGATGGCGCCAGCCCCGGCGATGTGGTGCAGGTGGCGCAGATCTCCGCCCGCTATGGCGCCGGGCCGGTGGCGGAGTGGATCCTCGGCTGATGCAGCAACCAGTGCTCTGGGAAGATATTCGCAGCCTTGCGCGGGCGCTTCTGGCCCATCCGGAACCCCGGCGTGCGGCGCTCTGTCGGCAAATCCTGCAGGGCGCGGCACGGGCAAAACGTCAGGCGCAGGCCACCGGCCGCTGTCATCCGCGCTGGGGCGATGGATCTCTGGACCGGGCGGCGCGCTGCTATCCGTTGGCGCCAGAGCCCTTTCCGGGGGACCGGGACTATGCCCATTGCCTGCGCGTGGCATTGGCTGCTGCATCCCGCGCGCGAAAATGAGAACGCCCCGGCACCATGTGGTCGCCGGGGCGTTCAAATGTCAGTTCAGCAGAGGCGGATCAGCTGAAGAGCACGATCCGCCGGGTGCTTAGGCCAGTTCTAGATTGGTGGCGGATTCGCGACCGTCGCGACCTGCCTCGATCTCGAACGTCACTGCCTGGCCATCGGCCAGACCGGTCAGACCGGAGCGCTCTACTGCGGAGATGTGTACGAATACGTCGCTGGAGCGGCCATCAACTTCGATGAAACCAAAACCTTTGGTGGAGTTGAACCACTTGACGGTACCGTTTGCCATTTTAAAAGTTCCTTTTTGTCTTTGTCGCCCGCGAACGTGCGGCGACCCGGCAGCTTAACGTCGAAAGCTGGTCGGGTAGACAGAACTTCGATAGGATAAGGTTGCGTGGTTATTTTGCCGCGAATCTTGATACATGACAAGTGGGATTCTTCGACATTTTCGATGAGTTTGCGGTGTAAGCGCATGTGGACACAAGGTAATTTTCACGCCTGTGTTACATTACGCTTGCTGATCGATGCCATCAAGGGATTGCGCTTTGCAAGCGAGGCCTTAGATCATTAAGTTGAGCCCCGAGGCGCCGGAATAAGCTGGTGCCCCTCCCGGAGCGCGCGGAGACGCCGCGCAAGAAGGACCAAGCCTATGTTGGATACGCACAAGGCCGTCAGGCAGATCGACCCCGTTTGGGGCCGGATCACCGAGGAAGCCGAGACTGCGGTTGCAGAACAGCCGCTGATGGGTGGGCTGATCCACGCCTGTATTTTGCACCACAAGACGCTGGACAAGGCGTTGAGTTATCGGATCGCGGCCAAGCTCTGTTCCAACGAGATGTCCATGGTGATCCTGCGCGAGGTGGTTGATGGCGCCTATGAGGCCGAGCCGGCATTGGTCGAGGCGGCGCGCGCTGACCTGATGGCGGTCTATGACCGTGATCCGGCCTGCCACCGGCTGTTGCAACCGATCCTCTATTTCAAGGGCTATCAGGCGGTGCAGGCCTATCGTGTCGGCCACTGGCTGTGGCAGCAGGGGGATTGGGATCTGGCCTATTTCTTCCAGATGCGGATCTCGGAAATTTTTGGAGTCGACATCCATCCCGCGGCCCGGATCGGCAAGGGCATCATGATCGATCACGCCCATTCCATTGTCATCGGCGAGACGGCGGTGGTGGGCGACAATGTCTCCATGCTGCATTCGGTGACGCTGGGCGGGACCGGCAAGGAAGAAGAGGACCGTCACCCCAAGATCGAGGATGGCGTTCTGATCGGCGCCGGAGCCAAGGTTCTGGGCAACATCCGCATCGGTCACTGTTCGCGCATCGCAGCAGGGTCGGTGGTCTTGCAAGAGGTGCCGCCCTGCAAGACGGTGGCAGGGGTGCCGGCCAAGATTGTCGGCGAGGCAGGATGCGACCAACCCTCAGTCAGCATGAACCAGGTCTTGGCGGGCAAGTAGCCCGCCGCCATCGCGGCGTTAACCGCTTGCAGATATCTAAAGATGGCTCCGCTGGGGTATTTTGCCGCGCTCAATTGGAATGCCACTGCGACCGCCCCGAGTGACGGGCGAGCAGCACCCGACCCGTTGGGGCGGTTCGAGCGCTACCAGATCATAGATTTGGCACATGGTGAGAGGGCGGGGGCAAGCAACGTCTTTTGGTCGTAACAGAGAGGCCAACTGCGGTTAGGTGCGTCAAACCTGCGTTGCAGCATTAGTTCGCTTGTAGCTGATCTCGAACCTGCATCAAGATTTCACCTAGTCTATTGAGACCCTTTCCGTCTGGCCCAATCCCCCAATAAGCATCCATTGGGGCGTTCTCGGCAATGTGAGCGGTTCCCGTCGATATGAGCAGTTTTTGTGGAACGTCGTGGGTCATAAATTTGCATCTGACGGCCTCCAACATGATTGTATCTTTGACCTCTTCCCAATCGGCTCTGAGTGGGATTCTTCTCGTCATACCTAGTGCCTTAGCGTCCTTCGGCTTCCCACAACTTCTGATGCGTTCGCGATAATCCTCATCGTAGAACTTCATTGCTTGAAAGTAGTGCTCTACAGTTCTCCACCACCGATCCTCAAGCGCGACGCCATATGGCGCAAAGTTGGAAAACTCAGAATATGCGTCTGTTTGCGCATAGAAGTAGACGGTGTTCTCAGGCTCTTTGGACATATAAGATGACTTCCAGAACTGACGCAATTTACAAGTACGTTTGGTCTCGAAGCGACCATTGGGTTAGGAGCTTAGTGCAATAAAAAGGCCCCCGCAAACGGGAGCCTTTTGTATTTCGAGATCTCAGGCGATACATCAGGCCAGCATCACCATCGGGTTTTCTAGGTTGTCGACGATCGCCTTCAGCAGATCCGCACCAAGTGCGCCGTCTATGACGCGGTGATCGACCGACATGGTGACGCTCATCACGGTGGCCACAGTCAACTCGCCATCGGCGCCGACAACCGGCTTTTTGACGCCGGAACCGACGGCCAGAATGCCCGCATGCGGCGGGTTCACGATGGCGTCAAAATTGTCGATACCGAACATTCCGAGGTTAGAGATCGCAAAGGCGCCGCCCTGGTATTCATGCGGCGCGAGTTTGCGGTCGCGGGCACGGCTTGCCAGATCCTTCATCTCTGCCGAAAGCGCCGACAGGGATTTCATGTCGGAATCCTGCAGCACCGGTGTGAACAGACCGCCCTCAATTGCGACCGCAACGGCCACATCGGAGGCTTTCATCTTGAGGACGCGATCCCCGGCCCAGACGGCATTGGCGTCGGGCACCGATTGCAGCGCCAGCGCCACGGCCTTGATGATGAAGTCATTGACCGAGAGTTTCACCCCGCGCGGCTCCAGCTGCTTGTTGAGCTGGGAGCGGAACTTCAGCAGCGCGTCGAGCTGGATGTCGCGGCGCAGGTAGAAATGCGGGATGGTCTGCTTGGCCTCGGTGAGACGCGCGGCAATGGTCTTGCGCATCCCATCGAGTTTGACCTCTTCAAACTCGCGACCTTCGTACATCTTGGCCACCGCATCGGCGGAGGGGCCGGCAGGTGCAGCAGCAGCCGGAGCTGCGGCAGGCGCGGTGGTCGTTGCCTCTGCCTTGGGTGCGGCGGTGGCGTTTTCCACATCGACCTTGATGATGCGACCACGCGGACCGGAGCCCTTGATGGAGGCAAGATCCAGACCCTTGTCGGCCGCGATGCGACGCGCCAGGGGCGAGGCAAAGATGCGCGAGCCATCCGCCGCAGCGGGTGCTGCCGGGGCAGGGGTTGCGCTAGCGGCGGCGGGGGCTGCGGCTGCGTCGGAGCCTCCTTCGGAGGCCGCCTCCTGAGCCGCGTCAGCGGCGGGGGCCGCTTCCGGTTTTGCCGCCGATGTGTCGATATCATCAGCGCTTTCACCGTCCTCCAGCAGGACCGCGATGGGGGTGTTGACCTTCACCCCCTCAGAGCCTTCAGCGATCAGGATCTTGCCGACGACCCCTTCGTCCACGGCCTCGAATTCCATCGTCGCCTTGTCGGTTTCGATCTCGGCAATCAGGTCACCGGAGGAGACAGTGTCGCCCTCCTTGACCAGCCATTTTGCCAGCGTGCCTTCCTCCATGGTGGGAGAGAGGGCGGGCATGAGAATTTCAGTGGGCATCCTTGCTCTCCTTTAGCGGTAGGTCACTTGCTTCACCGCTTCGATCACCTCGTCGGTAGTGATCAGCGCGTGTTTTTCAAGGTTGGCGGCATAGGGCATTGGGACGTCCTTGCCGGTGCAGGTGATGATCGGCGCGTCGAGATAGTCAAACGCCTGCTGCATCACCTCGGAGGCGATATAGCCGCCGACGGAACCCTGCGGGAAGCCTTCCTCGACGGTGACCAGACGGTTGGTCTTCATCACCGATTTGATCACCGCGGGCAGGTCCATCGGGCGCAGGGTGCGCAGGTCGATGACCTCGGCACTGATGCCATCCTCGGCCAGCTTTTCCGCCGCTTCGAGCGCGTAGGTCATGCCGATGCCGAAGGAGACGATGGTGACATCATCGCCCTTGCGCCAGATCTTCGCCTTACCAAACGGTACGGTGAAATCATCCAGCTTCGGCACGTCGAAGGACTTGCCGTACATGATCTCGTTTTCGAGGAAGATCACCGGGTTGGGGTCGCGGATCGCCGATTTTAGCAGGCCCTTGGCGTCCGCGGCAGAGTAGGGCATCGCCACCTTGAGACCGGGGATCTGCATGTACCATGCGGCATAGCACTGCGAGTGCTGCGCGCCGACGCGGGCGGCGGCGCCATTGGGACCGCGGAACACCATAGGTGCGCCCATCTGACCGCCAGACATATAAAGCGTCTTGGCGGCGGAGTTGATGATGTGGTCGATCGCCTGCATGGCGAAGTTGAAGGTCATGAACTCCACGATGGGACGCAGGCCACCAAAGGCAGCGCCGGTGGCGATGCCGGCAAAGCCGTGCTCGGTGATCGGCGTGTCGATGACGCGCTTGGAGCCGAATTCGTCCAGCAAGCCTTGGGTGATCTTGTAAGCGCCTTCGTATTCGGCGACTTCCTCACCCATAACAAAGACGTCTTCGCTGCCACGCATCTCCTCGGCCATGGCGTCGCGCAGGGCTTCGCGGACGGTGGTGGACACCATCTCGGTGCCTTCGGGGTAGTCGGGGCTTTCGTCCACCTCGGGCGCGCTGGGGGCAGCGGCCTTGGCCGGGGCTTTTTCAGCCTCTGCCGGGGCGGCTTCCGGGGCGGAGGTGTCTGCGGCAGGGGCTGCGGCGACCGCATCCTCGACGCTTTCGCCTTCTTCCACGAGAATGGCGATTGGGGTGTTCACTTTCACGCCCTCGGTGCCCTCGTCGATCAGGATCTTGCCGACGGTGCCCTCATCCACGGCTTCGAACTCCATGGTGGCCTTGTCAGTTTCGATCTCGGCGAGGATATCGCCGGAATTTACGGTATCGCCCTCTTTGACCAGCCATTTGGCCAGCGTGCCTTCCTCCATGGTCGGCGACAGGGCGGGCATCAGAATTTCAGTTGCCATAGTCTTGGTCTCTCCCCTCAGGCGCTTTTCTGCGGCACGTCGGCGGCATAGATGTCTGTCCAAAGCTCGTCGAGCGCGGGCTCCGGGCTTTCCTTGGCGAAATCGGCGGACTTGCTTACGATGTCCTTGATCTCCTTGTCGATCGCCTTGAGATCCTCCTCCGAGGCATGCTTGCCAGTCAGCAGCATCTCGCGGATCTGTTCGATCGGATCGCGTTCCTCGCGCATTTTCTGCACCTCTTCACGGGTGCGGTACTTGGCGGGGTCGGACATGGAGTGGCCGCGGTAGCGGTAGGTCTTCACCTCGAGGATGTAGGGGCCCTTGCCTGCGCGACAGTGGGCGACGGCGCGTTCGCCGGCCTCTTTCACCGCCAGCACATTCATGCCGTCCACTTCCTCGCCCGCGATGCCGTAGGCCTCGCCGCGCTTCCACAGCGCAGGCGACTTGGTCGAGCGCTGGACGGAGGTGCCCATGGCGTATTGGTTGTTCTCGATCACAAAGACCACCGGCAGATCCCAGAGCTGGGCCATGTTGTAGGTCTCGTAGACCTGACCCTGGTTCGCCGCGCCATCACCAAAATAGGTAAAGGTCACGCGGTCATTGCCCTTGTATTTGTCGGAGAATGCCAGGCCGGCGCCGAGCGGCACCTGCGCGCCGACGATGCCGTGGCCACCATAGAAATGCTTCTCTTTCGAGAACATGTGCATGGAGCCGCCCTTGCCCTTGGAATAGCCGCCCTCGCGACCGGTCAATTCGGCCATGACGCCGTTCGGGTCCATGCCACAGGCGAGCATATGGCCGTGGTCGCGGTAGGATGTGACGCGCTTGTCGCCGTCCTCGGCTGCGGCCTCAAGGCCGACAACAACCGCTTCCTGACCGATGTAGAGGTGACAGAAACCCCCGATCAGGCCCATGCCGTAAAGCTGACCTGCTTTTTCCTCGAATCGCCGGATCAACAGCATCTCGCGGTAGTATTTGGTCAGTTCTTCGGCGGAAACATTTGATTTCTGAGCGCTTTTTCTTGCGGCCATAACGGCTGGCTCCCCCTAAAGTTTAGGTAGTTTAACACTAAACTATCTCATAAAGCATTTTGGACAGGCATGCGAGGAATAATCTAGCGCAATTGCATTTCGAGCATGGAGTTGCCGGGAAAAGCCGCGTGAGATCAGAGGGCTGACAGCATTTTCCACGCCGCAAGCGGGCATCGAGACGCCAACACATGCGGCATTTTCCGACGAAACGCAGGGTGACAGGAGGAGGCTGACGTCTTGCGATGGGTAAATCAAGCCCCGTCGCGCGGCAGCGTTCAGTCGACGATGATTTCGTCGGCGCGCACGAGGCCGAGAATGGAGCGGGACTGTTCGTCGAGCAGATCAAGATCAAGGTAGTCATCGGACAGGCGACGGGTGAGGTTTTCCATCCGCGCGATGTCGTGTTCAAGGCGCTCCAGATCTTTTGACAAACCGTCCGCTTCGGCCTGAAGCTCGACACGACGGAACAGACCAAAATCACCCTGCACGGCGGCGAAGGTGAAATAGGCGCTCAGCAAGAATGCCGCGGCAAAGAACAGCAGGGTGCCGAGAGATGGGGTCGATTTTCGCGTCACGGTGGAGCTGCCTGTAGAAGAATAATGTGCTCGGTCGCGCCAGTTTGTCCGGCGTCTGCCTTTCGTATGCCACAGGAGAGCTGCGCTGTGAATTCCCAAAAGGAGAACGGGCACGGAGTGTCGCAAAGTCGGGACAGTCTGGTGTATTTCGGGCGCATATCAGGCGGGTACAGGCGGCCAGGCGTTCATAGATGGGCAGTCGGCCGCGAAAGCACGGTGTCATCGACACGCGCGGCCGGGGCACTGATGGCCCCGACCGCGCTTTTTAGGACAGAAATTGCGTCTCGGTCGCTATCGTATGGCGACCGCGCAGAGCCGCGACGGTCAGGCGGCGGATTGCGTGTCGGTGAAGTCGTCGAGCGTCGCAGAGGCTCCGCCGGTGAACCCCTCCAGCAGGTTGGTGAGGCGGCTCGCCTGCATGCGCATCTCCTGGCTGGCGCCGTAGGTTTCCTGCACCATTGCGGCGTTCTCCTGCGTCACCTTGTCCAGCTGTGCCACGCCGATGTTGATCTCCTTGATGCCGGCGGCCTGCTCGCCTGAGGAGCTGGCGATCGCGGATACCATGCCGGAGACATTCGTGACGCTTTCGACGATCTGGGTAAGGGTCTCGGCCGTGGCCTGAACCAGGCGTTCTCCCTCTTCGACCTGACTGGAGCTGTCCTGGACCAACTGCTTGATCTCGCTCGCAGATTGAGCGGCTTTCATCGCCAGTCCGCGCACCTCGGAGGCGACCACGGCAAAGCCGCGCCCCGCTTCGCCTGCGCGGGCCGCCTCGACGCCGGCATTCAGGGCCAACAGGCTGGTCTGAAAGGCGATGTCGTCGATGGAGGTGATGATCTGGGTGATGTTGGCGGAGGACTCGGAGATCGAGGCCATCGCCTGACGGGCTTTTTGCATCACTTCGCCGCCCTGTTCCGCGCGGCGGCGACCTTCTTCTACCTCGCGGTCCGCGGCCTGTGCCTGTGCGGCACTGGACTGGACCGAAGCAGACATCTCTTCGAGTGCGGCGGCGGATTCCTCCAGGGTTGCGGCCTGGGTTTCAGCGCGCTGGGACATCTGATCGGACATGCGCTCCATCTCGCGGGCGTTCTCCTCGACCACGGTGGAGCTTTGGTTCAGCTGTGCCACCAGATCTGCCAGAGAGACGGACAGCGCGTTGAAATCATCGCAGAGCGCGGTGTAGCTGGCGCCCAGATCCGACCAATGATCGCTGGGGATCTGCTGGTCAAGCTCGCCGCTTTTGAGGCCGCTCATGGCGGCGCCGAGGACATTGAACAGCTCCACTCGACGGGCGTTTTCCTCTTGGTTCTGCCGCTCCAGCGTATCCGCTTCAGAGAGCTGCGTGCGCAAGTCCTGCAGGTTCCGGGCGATCGTGCCCAGCTCGTCACCGCGGTCCGTGCCGGTGATCTCTGCATCATAGTCCTGCTGCGCCAGTGCATCGATGGTTTTTGCGGCATCCGCCACCGGGCGGGAGAGTTTGCGGCCAAAGACAAAGGCCACGGCGATCGCAATCAGCGTTGCCGCGACGCTGCTGAAGATCTGGATCATCTGACTGATGGAAATCAACTGGTCAACCTGACCCCGAACGGCGGTGCTTTTCTCGCCCAGTTTGTCCTGAAGCCCGTCGATAATGTCGCGCAACTGGCCAACGGCTGGGATGACGTTGTCGAATACCAGTTCCAGACGCGCGTCGCCCTCGGTGCGTTCGACCTGCTCCAAGGTGACTTCGATGGCGTCGAGTTTGGGGGAGAGCTCAAGCAACGCCTTGTGAGCGGCGGGGTCGCGGGCCGCCACCACGCTTGTGCTTAGGAAATTGGCGTCGGCCTTCGCAATTTCGTCGCGGACCTCGACGATATTGCCGCGCAATTCGTTCAGCCCCTCCGGCATGCCGACAGTATAGGACAGCAGGTCACCGATGCCCTGTTCGATGTCTTCCTTGATCGCGTCCGTGCTTTTGAGTTGTGTGCTGACGGCGCGGTAATGATAGGTCGCCTGGGTCATTCGCTGATTTGTCATCCAGGATACCGACGCAAGAGCGAGGATCATGATGATAAAAATACTGGCGAAAATGAAAATCTGAGTGCGGAGTGAAAAGTTGCTCATGCCTAACTGCCTGACGTATTCATGTGGGCGTGAGTGCCCACCAATTGAGCAAACCTTACGTCAAGCATCGTAAAGAAACCGTTTGCGATAGGCTTATGTTTGCATGATCTCAATCGCGCAGCGTGGAAAATTTCTTCAAATTTTCAATGATTTCCGCCGCGCTTGTGGCGCGGCGGAAGCGAGGTATCAAGATGGAGCAGAGGGTCAGCCTGAGGGCATTCTGCCTGCAGGTTTCACCCTTCCAGCGCGGCGACGCCGGGCAGGGTCTTGCCCTCCATCCACTCCAGGAAGGCACCGCCAGCCGTGGAGATATAGCTGAACGCCTCCGCCGCACCGGCCTGATTGAGGGCGGCCACGGTGTCGCCGCCACCGGCAACCGAGATCAATGTGCCCGCCTTGGTGCAGTCGGCCGCCTTTTGCGCAGCGGCATTGGTGGCCATGTCAAACGGCGCGATCTCAAAGGCGCCAAGCGGGCCATTCCAGATCAGGGTCTTGCTGTCGGCCAGGACTGTGGCGATGGCGGCAACCGAGGCGGGGCCCGCATCAAGGACCATCGCATCGGCAGGGCATGCATCGGCGGGCACGGTCTCATTCGCGGCACCGGCCTTGAATTCTCGCGCCACAACAACATCCGACGGCAGCAGGATGGTGCAGCCTGCAGCCTCGGCCTTGGTCATGATCTCGCGGGCGGTGTCGGCCATGTCGTGTTCGCACAGCGATTTGCCCACATCGATGCCCTGTGCGGCCAGAAACGTATTGGCCATGCCGCCGCCGATCACCAGTGTGTCGACCTTGGCCACCAGGTTGCCGAGGAGGTCGAGCTTGGTAGACACCTTGGCCCCACCCACCACGGCGGTGACCGGACGCTCCGGCGTCGACAGCGCCCCTTCGAGCGCCTGCAGCTCGGTGGCCATCAAACGGCCCGCACAGGCGGGCAGCAGCCGGGCCAGCGCCTCCGTCGAGGCATGGGCGCGGTGTGCGGCGGAAAATGCGTCATTGCAGAAGATATCGCCCAGCTTTGCCATCTCAGCCGCCAAGTCGGCGTCGTTCTTTTCCTCGCCGGCGTGGAAACGCGTGTTCTCCAGCAGCAGGACCTGGCCCGGTTGCAGGGCGGCGACGGCCGCTTCGGCGGCAGGACCACGGCAATCGGCGACAAAGACCACCGGCGCGCCAAAGGCGGCTTCCAGTGCAGGCACCAGCGGCTGCAGCGACATCTCCGCCACGACCTGACCCTTGGGGCGACCAAAATGCGCCAGCAGCACCGGCTTGGCGCCTTTGGCCAGCAGATCGGAGAGGGTCGGAACCAAGCGCTGGATGCGGGTGTCATCGGTGACGCGGCCACCCTCCATCGGCACGTTGATGTCGACGCGGGTCAGAACGACCTTGTCCTGCAGATCCATGTCATCAAGTGTCTTCCAGCTCATGTCCGGCTCCCTTCGGAATATGGCGCGCATGCGGAGGAGCGCATGGCAGAAATTCGGTTCTGGCGCTTGTGTCCTGTGTTTTGGGATCTCAGTCAATGCCCCGATCATTGCCCGGTTCCCGCCGAGGTGATTGACAGTGTGCATTGCGCCCTTGGCAAGACCGGGCATCGACTTTAGGTATTCCGGCAATACGAAAATGACAGGAGGGCCTCATGGCCGAGATCAAGGATCCCGAAAACACCATCATCGTTGAGCTGAAGGACGGCAATGTCGTCATCGAGCTTCTGGCCGATGTGGCACCGAAACATGCCGAGCGCATGAAGGAACTGGCGCGCGCCGGCGAATATGACAACGTGGCCTTTCACCGGGTGATCGACGGCTTCATGGCGCAGACGGGCGACGTGGCCCATGGCGACATGGAAGACGGGTTCAACATCGGTCGCGCGGGCACCGGTGGCTCCGACCTGCCGGATCTGCCGGCGGAATTCTCCAAACTGCCGCATGACCGGGGCACCCTGGGCGCGGCGCGGTCGTCGAACCCGAACTCCGCCAACTCGCAGTTCTTCATCAACTTCAAGGACAACCACTTCCTGAACGGTCAGTACACCGTCTATGGCCGTGTCGTTGAGGGCATGGAACATGTGGATGCGATCACCCGGGGCGAGCCGCCTGCGAACCCGGACCGGATGATCTCGGTCAAGGTGGCTGCGGATGCTTAAGCGTCTGACCGCACTGGCGCTGCTGGTCTCCGCGCCCGCCTTTGCCTCCGGCCTGGAAATCCAGGTCGAGGGCGAGGCCAATGGCACCATCGTCATCGACCTATTGGAAGATGTGGCGCCCAAACATGTGGAGCAGATTACCGCGCTGGCCAATGATGGCCAGTATGACGGTGTGGTGTTCCACCGGGTGATCGACGGTTTCATGGCGCAGACCGGCGACGTGGAAAATGGCCGTCTCGGCTCCGACATGCGTCTCGCGGGCACTGGCGGCTCCGACCGCCCGGATCTGCCCGCCGAGTTCTCCGACCTGCCGTTTGATCGCGGTGTTGTCGGCATGGCACGCTCGCAGAACCCCGACAGCGGCAATTCGCAGTTCTTCATCATGTTTGATCAGGGGCATTTCCTGAACGGTCAATATACCGTTGTGGGCCGTGTGACCGAGGGCATGGATGTGGTCGACGCCATCAAGCGCGGCGCGCCGCGCTCCGGTGCGATCACCGGCAAGCCGGACGTGATGACCAAGGTCACCGTGACCGAGTAAGGCGCGCGCCCATTCCTGAGACAGAACGCCCCGCAGTCTGATGCTGCGGGGCGTTTTTTGTTGTTGTCTGCCTTGAGAGAGGCGTCGTGGGGTAGGGCGCCAGGGCCGTGTGAGCAAAAAGAGAAAGGCGCCGGACGGCTCCGACGCCTTCGCTATACGTTGTGGTCACAGAAAGGGTCTGCAACGTCAGGCCCGCAGGCCTGATGCCGGTGGTCTCAGCCTTCGGCCTTGGCCGGAACGGCAGTTGCTGCCGCATGCGCCGGAGCTTTCTGAGCCGCCTTGCCGGGGCTCAGCGGGTCGTCCTGACGCTGCACGGAGCCTTCGAAATGGGCGCCGGACTCGATCGCGATGGTCTTGTGGATGATGTCACCCTCGACCCGCGCGGTGGAGGTCAGGCGGACCTTGAGGCCACGGACGCGACCCACGATGCGACCGTTGATGACCACGTCATCGGCGGTGATCTCACCCTTTATCGTCGCGGATTCGCCGATGGTCAGCAGATGCGCGCGGATGTCGCCCTCGACAGTGCCTTCGACCTGGATGTCACCGGTGGTCTTGACGTTGCCGGTGATGTGCAGATCGGAGCTGAGCAGCGACGCCGGCGGCTTCGCCTTGGGCGCAGCAGGCTTGCTGTATTCGCTGGCACCTGTGGATGCGCTGCTCGAAGAGGAAGAGGACGCCGGGCTGGAGGCCGGGGTCGCCGTGGGGGTCTCGGCTTGTTTTGGGCCGGGCTCGTTGATTTTGCTCTTAGAAAACATTTCTCGCAGCCTTGATATAGATCATGGGGTTTACGGGTTTGCCATTGACCCTGACCTCGTAATGGAGGTGGGTCCCGGTGGACCGTCCGGTGGTACCCATATCAGCAATATGATCTCCGCGCGAGACCCTTTGACCGACCTTTACGCGGAGGTTGGAGTTATGGGCATATCTGGTTTCGATGCCAAAGGCATGCTGGATCTTGACGAGGCGGCCATAGCCCGACTGCCAACCCGCATGGGTGACGACGCCATCAGCGGTGGCAAAGATGTCCGTGCCTGTTCCGCCAGCAAAATCCGACCCTTTGTGCAGGCGCCGCCCACCGGTCTTTGGATCGCGGCGATAGCCAAAGCCGGAGCTCTGGCGCACTTGGTTGAGGTTGACCGGGACCGAGAAGGGCGCCTGTTCCGCAGCGATGCGGTAGAGGTTCAGCTGGCTCATCTGATTGAGCAGGGCATTGGCACGAATTTCGTCCGCGCTTGCCTCTTCGCCGCGGGTCGACAGCGACAGCGGCTCCAGCGGGCCGCCTTCGCCACTATAACCCCGGCGCACCTGCTCCAGGATTCGGTCCGGTGGCAGGCCAGCGGCGGAGAACATCTTGTTCAGGGGATCGACCGAAATCGCCATCGCCTCTTCAAGCTGGCGGAAAATCTGGTCGTTACGCTGCGCATTCAGGCGCAGTTCAAGTTCAAGGTCATCGCGTTGGTTGAGGGCGGATTGTGCGTCGCTCTCGATCTGATCGCGCTCTTCTGCGGTTTCTGCCAGGGCCGCGGTCAGAAACTCAAGCTGCGCGGGTGCGGTGGCTGCGAGGACTTCCTCGGGGCTGTCGGGGGCCGTCTGTTCACGCAGGTCGAGCACCGTGCGTTTCAGGATCTCGCGTTCCTTGATGGTTTCGCGCAGGTTGGCCTGAATCACGTCGATGCCGGTTTCCAGCTCGCGGCGGCGGGTTTCGGAGGCCAGCAGTTCGGATTGCATGGTGGAGATCTGCTGCAGCGCGGAGTTGAACCGTTCCTGCGCGGCCAACGCCTCTTCGGCGCGGCGATCACGTTCAGTGGACAGCGCGTTCAGACGCTCCTGATAGACCTGTTGATCGCGCCGGGCCTGATCGCGGAAATTGCCGGACCCGATGCTGTCCATCAGCACGATCGCTGTTGCCACGATGGCCCAGGACACAAACAGGGCCAGTCCGGCGACGGTGACAAGCTGGGTTTCCGAACTCAGACGGATGAACCGCGTGTCGCTGTCTGATTTCAGGAAAACCCGACGTTCGGGAAAACGACGTTCCAGAAACGCGTGAATCCGTAGGTACAAACCGCCTCGCAAGTCTCGATATCCTTGTTCCGTCCCCTGACCACATTCTTAATGCCCTTTGGGTGTGGACAAATGCAGCCTTGGCGGAATGGAATAGCCAGACTGTGGCCATTCGGCAACCCTGTTCCAAAGAGTTTACGAAGAAGTTCCGGCATTCCTTGGCCTTAGGCAGAAAGCTGCCGATATGGGCCAGTTTGCCCAGCGGTAATGCTCTGGGGGCAGGCTGCGATCTTGCAAGGCGCTCAGCGCGCGTAAGCGGGGGCCTCGCCATCCGCGAGCGGCCAGTAGAAATCCGGCGGCAGCCCGGCATCGGCGCGTTTTTCCTCGTTGAAGGGCGGCTTCAATGCGCCATGAAAGTAGGTCTGCACGAGGGTGTGGAATTCGGCCTTGGGGTCAAGGTTGTCGCGCCCGCAGAGAAAGTTGAACCATTTGGCGCCATAGGCCACATGGCCGACCTCCTCGGCATAGATTTCTTCCAGTGCATCAATCGCCTGCTGCATCCCCGCCTTGCGAAAGATCGCGATCATGCCCGGGGTGACATCCAGACCGCGGGCCTCCAGCACCATCGGCACCACGGCGAGGCGGCCCATCAGGTCGTCCTTCGTATCCTCGGCGGCGCGCCACATGCCGGCATGGGCGGGCAGGGCGCCGTAGTGGCTGTCGAGGCTCTCAAGGCAGTCGCACATCAGGTTGAAATGCTTGGATTCCTCATCTGCGGATTTCACCCAGTCATCATAGAACCCAAGGGGCATCGGGACATGAGTGAAACGGGCGATGATGTCCCAGTGCAGATCAACCGCGTTGAGTTCGATATGCGCCACCGCATGCAGCAGCGCGATGCGTCCCTGCGGCGAGCCGGGTTTGCGTTTCGGTACCTCACGCGGGTGCAGCAGCGCCGGCTGGTCCGGGCGGGCGGGATGCAGCGGCGGCGCGGCGCTGCCGATCGCGATCTCGGGTGCCTTGCCAGCGCGGGCCGCTCGCCACGCTGCGGCATGGGCACGAGACAGGGCGGTCTTGGCGCGCCCATCGGCGCAATTGAGCACTTCGGTCGCCATCTGGGCGAGGGTGGGGCGGCTTTGGGTCATGGGTCCGTCAGTCTGGCTTTGAGGTCGTGGCAGGGTGTGGCTGGCACATGTGGTGCGGTGGGTGGGTGGATCAGAGCTCACCAGAGCGAAAACGCTCCGGCACTGCCCCTCATCTGATCTGTCCCCTGCCATCGCAAAGTCTGACCTGCAAGGAAAATAGCCGCCCCCCCACGCACAGGGTGTGGCCCCTCGGCGATTTTTCTTGCAGCCCATCCAGGGCGGTGACGTCACAGGGGCAGGTGACGGGCGGCTCCGTAGTGAGGCGTCAGGTCACGGCGCAGGCGGTCCTGTGAGGTTTTGCGCTTTGCTGTGCAAATCGCGGGAGGGCGGGGCCGCGCCTGCGGCGCGGCCCCGCCCGGCCCAACGCTTTTGGAGGTGGCTTTGCCGCATCTTAAAAAGGGGCGGGAGCCTGCCGTTTTGTGCGATCGGGTCAGAGAGCTTTGACCGCCTCGAGGACCTCTTCGACATGGCCGGGGACTTTGACCTTGCGCCAGATGCGGGCGATCATCCCATCGCGGTCGATCACAAACGTCGACCGTTCGATGCCCATGCTTTTGCGACCATACATGTTCTTTTCCACCCAGACGCCATAATCCTCGCACATGGTGCTTTCTGCATCGGAGAGCAGCGGCACGGTGAGCCCATGTTTTGCGACGAATTTATCGTGTTTCGCCACCGTATCGCGCGAGACACCGAATACAGCCGCGCCCGCTTCGGCAAAGGCTTGCAGATGTTCGGAAAATCCGATGGATTCCTTGGTGCAACCCGGCGTATCATCGCGAGGATAGAAAAATAGAACAACGACCTGACCCTTCAGGTCCGAGAGGGATATTTCGCCGCCGCCATCGCGCGGAAGAGTGAACGCAGGGGCAAGGTCAGAGGGTTCGAGCATGTTTTGGGTCTCCAGACGTTTTCGCGCAAGTTTTCTTGCTGGTGCGAGCCATACATAGATCATGTCAGGCGAAGAAAAAGCACAGATCGTCACGCCGCCGCAGGAAGACCTGCCGCAATTCGTGGCGCCTGCGGATCAGAAACCCACATGGCGGCGTCGGGCCATGCGCCGGACCTGGAAGATCCTTGTGTGGGTCTCGGCAGTTGCGGCTGTGCTGGCGGTGGCGGTGTTTGTCCTTTTGGACAAGCGGCTGGGCGCGCCTGATTGGCTGCGCGCGGAAGCAGAGCAGCGTCTCGAGGCGCAGCTGGGCGGGCTGGAGATCGAATTCGGCGAGATCGAACTGGTGGTGCACAGCGGCTGGCGGCCGCGGCTGTCGTTGCGTGATGTGACGCTCTTCTATCCAGACGGAAGCCCGGCGGCGCATTTGGAAGATGCGCAGGCGGCGCTGGCCATGCGCCCGTTGCTGCGCGGCCAGATCCGGCCAAAGACGATCTCCCTGTCCGGCCTCTTTGCGACCTTGCAACGGGAAAGTGATGGCGCGGTCGCGCTGAGCTTCTCGGACGGCGCGGCGCCATTCCGGCAGGCTCGGAACCTGCCGCAGTTGATCGAGGCCTGGGACCGCCAGCTTGAACTGCCGATCCTGTCGGCCTTGACGCGCGTCGAGACCCAGGCGGTTACCCTGAGCTATATTGACCGGCGGATTGATCGTGCCTGGACGCTGGACGGTGGGACGATCCTGCTGTCGCGCGCGGGCGACAATGTGGAGATCGAGGCCGGGTTCTCGGTGCTGAGCGGGCGCGAATATGCCAGCACGGTCGAGGCCACCTATCGCTCAGACATTGGCAATACCGCCGCGGAATTTGCCGTGGTGGTGGATCAGGTGCCTAGCTCGGACGTGGCCAGCCAAAGCCCCGCGTTTGGGTGGCTTGATGTCTTGCGCGCGCCGATCTCCGGTGCCTTGCAAGGGGCCGTGGACAGCAAGGGCATCTTGTTGCCATTGACCGCGAGTTTGGAGATCGGCAGCGGCGTGATCCAGCCAAACGAGGCTCTGAAACCCGTGCCGCTGCAGTCTGCGCAGAGTTTCTTTACCTTCGATCCGGCCACGCAGGAGCTGGAATTTTCCCGCCTCTCGGTCGACAGCGGCTGGGTCAGTGGTCAGATGGAAGGGCGCGCGGAGCTGGTGGGGGTGCGCGATGGGCGCCTGACGGAGTTGGTCGGCCAGTTGCGATTTACCGATCTGAAGCTGAACCCGCTGCGGCTTTATCCCGAGCCGTTGTCGTTCTCCGGGGTGCGCGTCGATTTCCTGATGGAGCTGGCGCCATTCCGGTTGCGTCTCGGCGAAATGCTGGTTCAGCAAGGCGACACGGACCTTCTGTTGCACGGGGAGGTCCGGGCCGGAGACAAAGGCTGGAACTACGATGTTCAGGGGGCGGCAGACCATCTGGATGTCGCGGTCGTCAAGGAAATGTGGCCCCCCTCGGCGCCCCCCAAACCCCGCGCCTGGTTCACGGAGAACGTGTTGACCGGCGACATTCAAAATGCGCAGTTTGCGTTGCGTGGACGGGACGCGGAGAAGCCCTTTGTCGCGCTGGATCTTGGGTTCGAGAACGGCAGCGTCAGGTTCAACAAATTCTACCCCAATCTTGAAGATGCCGCAGGGCAGCTCAGCATCTATGGCAAGCGTCTGGTGGTTACGGCCACCCGTGGTGCGGTGACGGCCCGACAGGGGGGCGCCATGGATATGGCGGGGTCCTCCTTCATCATTCCCGACATGTCGCAAAAAGGGGACAGCAGTCTTGGGATTTTGCGGGCGCAGGCGGATGGGCCAGCGCTGGCGGTGCTGTCGTTGCTCAATCGTGCGCCCCTAAGCATTTTGGACAATGTAGGCCTTCCGGTCGAGCTGGGTGAGGGCGCGGTTTCGGTGACGGCGACCGCTGCGATGCCGCTGAAGAAGAAGCTTGATGTGAAGGAAGTGGACTATCACTACGCCGGACAGCTGCGGGATGTGAGCAGCTCGGTGCTGGTGCCGGGGTTTGAGATCGCATCGGACCAGCTGTCGATCTCTGGCGACAACAGCCATGTGATGGTGTCGGGACCGGGGCAGTTCGCCGGGGTGCCGATCCGGGCGCGCTGGCGTCAGGGGCTGCGGCCCGGCAATCCGCCGGATGGCACCATCGAGGGTGAGATCGAACTGTCGCCGCGCACCATAGAGGCCCTGAAGATCGGCCTGCCGGATGGATTGGTCAGGGGAACGGGCAGCGCAACGATCAAGGCGGTTCTGCCACCGGGAAAGCCGGTGCAGTTGAGCGTTCAAAGTGATCTGCAAGGGGTCGGCCTGCGGTTGCCGGAGCTGGCCTGGAGCAAGCCGGAACGCACAACCGGCACGCTGTCATTCAACACGGTGCTGACCGGAACGCCCTCTGTCGAGAACCTGGTGCTTGAGGCCAGCGGCCTGCGGGCGCAGGGGCGTGTGACAGTAAAACCCACCGGCGGCTTGGACACCGCGCAGTTCTCTAATGTCTCGCTTGGCAATTGGCTGCAGGGCCCGGTGACCTTGACCGGGCGCGGCGATGCGACACCCGCGCTGGCGATGACGGGCGGGGTGATCGATCTGCGCACCGCTCCGTTCAGCAGTCGAGAGAGCGGGCAGAGCGGCGGCGGTGGCGGCAGCAACACACCGATCTCGCTGGCGATCGACAGATTGCAGGTTACCGACGAGATTGCACTGACCCGGTTCGAGGGTCGGTTTGACACGCTTGGCGGGTTCAACGGCGCCTTTACCGGCAACCTTGGCTCACTGACGCCGGTTGAGGGCGTGGTGGTCCCGCAGGCTGGCGGGCTTGCCATGCGCGTCCGGTCGCAGGATGCGGGCGGGGTGTTTCGTGCCGCTGAAGTGGTGCGCCACGGGTATGGCGGATCGTTCGAGATGACGCTGATCCCGGCGCAGACGGCGGGGGAATACAACGGGCAGGTGCGGATCAGTAATATCCGCATCAAGCGCGCCCCGGCGATTGCGGCCCTGATCAATTCGCTCAGTCTGGTTGGGCTGTTCGACGAGCTGTCGGGTCAGGGGATCCTGTTCACCAGCGTGGAGGCGGATTTCCGGCTTGGATCACGTTACCTGACGCTGAACAGTTCGTCCGCGGTGGGCCCGTCGATCGGCCTGTCGCTGGACGGGGTCTATGATCTGACAACCAGCCGTATGAACATGCGTGGGGTGTTGTCGCCGATCTACCTTGTGAACGCGATCGGCAGCGTGATGACCCGCAAAGGCGAGGGGGTGTTTGGCTTTTCCTTCACATTGACGGGCCACGCGGATGACCCCAAGGTCTCGGTCAATCCGCTCTCGGGGCTTGCACCGGGCTTCCTGCGTGAAATTTTCCGCGGCGCGCAGCCGACGGCCCCCGGCGAAGAGCCAGAAACACCTCGCAAATCCGCACAAGAGCAACGCGAGGAGCGGCAGCAGCGGCGGGACAATCGCTAGGCCATAAAAACTGAGATGTGACGACTGCGGGCCATGGACTTTCCTCTGGGCGCGCAGTATCGCGCGCCACATGAAACTCAGCGATTTTGACTTTGACCTGCCCGATGATCTGATTGCGACGCGGCCCGCCGTGCCGCGGTCCTCCGCGCGTCTGCTGGTGGCGGAGCAGGACCAGATCACCGATGCCCGTGTGACCGATCTGTTGCAATGGCTGCAGCCGGGCGACCGCCTGGTTTTGAATGACACCCGCGTCATCCCGGCGCGTCTCAGCGGTCAGCGTCATCGCGACTCGGCGCAAGGCGCTGTGTCGGCGCGGATCGAGGTGACCTTGCTGGAGCCGCAGGCCGATGCTTGCTGGGGCGCTTTGTTGAAACCGCTCAAGAAGATCAAGGTCGGTGAGACGGTGGTGTTCAGCGATCAGCTGTCGGCAGAGCTTGTCGAGGTGGTCGAGGGACAGGGACGTCTGCGCTTCAACCTTGCGGGCGATGATTTCGACGCGGCGCTGGCCGAGGCGGGGGCAATGCCGTTGCCGCCCTATATCGCCGCCAAACGCCCGGCGGATGAGCAGGACAAGACCGACTATCAGACCGTCTGGGCACGCAGCACCGGCGCCGTCGCGGCGCCCACGGCGAGCCTGCATTTCGACGAGGCACTGCTGGCGGCGCTTGCTGCAAAGGGCGTTGAGTTCACCTATGTCACGCTGCATGTGGGCGCCGGTACGTTCCTGCCGGTCAAGGTCGAGGACGTGACCAGCCACAAGATGCATGCCGAATGGGGGCAGGTGACGGTGCAGGCCGCGGCTGAGATCGCCGCCACCAAGGCAGCTGGCCAGCGGGTGATCCCGGTGGGCACCACAGCGCTGCGCCTGATTGAAAGTGCGGCGCGCGACAGCGGCGCGATTGCACCGTGGGAAGGCGAGACGGATATCTTCATCTATCCCGGTTTCACCTTCCGGGTGGCAGATGCGCTGATGACCAATTTCCACCTGCCGAAATCAACCCTGATGATGCTGGTCTCGGCCCTGATGGGACAGGAGCGCATGCGCCGGGTCTATGATCACGCGGTGGCGGAGCGCTATCGGTTTTTCTCCTACGGAGATGCCTCTCTGCTGATTCCCTGAGCGTCATCCCAGTTATGCGGTGGCGATCCCAAAGGCTGAGGGGTTGACCGTTAACGTTACTGTGGGAAGGTCGCGCAGGAACACGTCCGAGTCGGAAACGCCGGGCTATTGCGCCGAGAAACAGACGATACCTTGACCCTTGCGAGCGCCCACGGCGTTTTTTGCATCTACACACTGCCCCAAACCGGCCGCGCGCCAGGGGTTCATGAAACTCTCCTCGTTCGGTCTAAACCGGCGGGCTCCTGACAAAGATTGAAGGAGACGAAACGACATGTTGCAAGTTCTGTCGAGTGCCTGGGCGCTTCTAATGGGGGTCGGGCTACTGATGCTGGGCAACGGTCTTCAGGGCACGCTCTTGGGTGTGCGCGGGGGGATCGAAGGCTACTCCACGCTGACCATGTCGCTGGTCATGTCCACCTATTTTGTCGGACTGCTGCTGGGCTCCTGGGTGTCGCCGGGCATGATCCGACGCGTGGGCCATGTGCGGGTCTTTGCGGCACTGGCCTCGCTGATCTCGGCGGTGATGGTGATCTATCCGGCCGTGCCGAACCCGGTCGTTTGGATGCTGGGCCGTCTGATCGTTGGTTTCTGCTTCTCGGGTGTGTATGTCACGGCGGAAAGCTGGCTCAACAATGCCGCCGACAATGAAAACCGCGGCAAGGCGCTGTCGCTCTACATGATCGTGATGACGCTGGGGCTGGTGGCCGCACAGGGGTTCATCCTGATCGGTGACCCGGCGGGCTATTTGCCCTTCGTGATCGCCTCCATTGCGGTTTCGATCTCCTTTGCGCCCATTCTGCTGTCGATTTCACCGACGCCGGCCTTTGACACCGCAAAGCGGATGACCCTGAAGGAGCTGATGAAGGCGTCACCTCTGGGCTGTGTCGGCATGTTCCTGATTGGCGGCGTGTTCTCGGCGCAGTTTGGTATGTCGGCGGTGTACGCGACCGAAGCCGGGATGAAGCTGCATCAGGTCTCGCTGTTTGCTGCAAGCTTCTATGTCGGCGCCTTGTTCATGCAGTTCCCGCTGGGCTTTCTTTCGGATCGGATGGATCGGCGTCTGCTGATCATGTTTGTCGCCGGAACGGCGAGTGTGACGTCGGTGCTGGCGATGCTCCTTGGGGGCTCGTTCGTGCTGCTGCTGGTCTCGGCCTTTGTCATAGGTGGGCTGATCAATCCGCTCTATTCCTTGCTGCTGGCGCATACCAACGACTTTCTGGATCATGACGACATGGCCTCGGCGTCCGGCGGGTTGATCTTTATCAACGGGCTTGGTGCTTGTGGCGGTCCGGTCATCATCGGTTGGCTGATGTCGGACTCCGTCGCTGGCCCCAATGGGTTCTTCCTGTTCATGGCGGTCCTGCTGGGCATTCTGGTGGTCTACGCCGGATATCGCGCCACGCAGCGTGCAACCATTCCCGTGGATGAGACCGGTGTCATGCCTGCCATGAGCCCGTCCTCCACGTCGGTCGCGGTGGAACTGGCACAGGAATATGCCATCGAGACAGAGTTGGAAGAGCAAGAAAACGCCGCTTCTCCAAACTGATAGCGCAATCACGCACAGGAAACGGTCATCTCATCACAAAAGTGACTGAGGTGGCCGTTTTTGTAACCTAACGTCACTTGTGCTCGCCCCCTGAATCAGGCTCATCTTGGAAGTGTTACGTTAATTTTATAGCCGGTGGAGAAAGACCAATGGCAGGCCCTGAACAGATACTGGAATTTTGGCTCGATCACGTCGGCGAGCAAGGCTGGTATCGGCAAGACGATGCGCTGGACGCAGAGATCCGCGCACGGTTCGAGGACACGTGGAAACAGGCTTGCGAGGGCAGCTACTCGCTCTGGCTGACCTATCCCAGCGGTGTACTGGCCTATATCATCCTGATGGATCAGTTTCCGCGCAATATGTTCCGCGGTCAGGGGCGTGCCTTTGCGTCGGATCAGGCGGCGCTGTCTGCGGCCAAGGCAGCCGTGGACCGCAAATGGGACCTGAAGATCGACGAGCCTGCACGGCAGTTCTTCTATCTGCCGATGATGCATTCCGAGAGCCTGTGCGATCAGGAACGCTGCGTGCGCCTGATCCATGAACGGCTCGATAAGACCGGCGCGCAGAACCTGCTGCATGCGCGCGCGCATCGTGAGGTGATCCGTCTGTTTGGCCGTTTTCCCTATCGCAACGAGGCGCTGAGCCGCCACAGCACCGCGCCGGAACTGGATTACGTCAGTGCCGGTGGCTACGGCTCCACTGTGCGGGAGTTGCAGGCCATCGCCTGAACCTGATTGATCCCGAAGCATTATAAAGCCCCGCCAGATCCATCTGGCGGGGCTTTTGCGTTTGCATGGGCGAGAAGCTGCCATGCCGTGAGAGAGCAGCGAATAGATTGTCCGAAATCTGCAAGCCTGTGCAATTCTCTGCCAGAGATGAGAGGTGGACGAGCAATGAAATTGCACGGGATGATTGTCGCAGGAGCCGTGGCTCTGGCCTCAGCGGCGATGTCGGATGAGCCAGATTGGGCAAGGCTCATGGCGGAGGCAGAATGGGACTGGCGGCCGGGCGATCTGATTTTTCGAAATGGCCTGAATGACGCGGATGATGTGCTCAAACATGCCTCGGATGCACCATGGGCGAAGGTCGGGATATTGCGTGCCTCCAGTGGCGGGCCGCGGGTGGTCTATGTCGACGAGACGGAGGGCGTGACAGAGGTCATGCTTTACCGCTTTGTCGAAGAGCTGACACCAGAGGACTATGCGGTCTATCGCATTGAAAGCCTGTCCAGCACGCTTGAGGATGGCCAGCAATTACAGGGACCGCTGGCCCGGTATGCGCTGAATGTGGCGTTTGGTGCGCCCTTTGATGATCAGTTTCAGCTCGGCAATGACGCCTATTACAGCGCAGAACTGATTTACGAGGCAGCGATGTCAGCCGGGGTAAGGCTGGCAGAGCCTGTCACGCTCGCCAGTCTTTCTGCTGCTGGCACTGAACTGGGTGACAGGGTGCTGACAGCCGCGCATGCGTCGCAGGACTGTGCAAGCGCGCAATGCGGGTCTTTGGTTGCAGCGCGAGAGATCGTCACGGTGGATGCGCTGCTCCGCTCGGATGCGCTGACGCAGGTTTTTCCTGAATAGGCGGGCTCATCGCTTGGCGGCGCGAAGTCGGATTTTTGGTTGAACCCGCAGTGTTGCTTGTTAGGGTCGCATGGTGTGACGCCGCAGTCTGAGGCCGGACTGGTATCTGCTCTGCTTCGACAGTTGCGGCATCGAGGAAACTAGTTTAACGGTAAACTAGTTTTGGATCTTTGTTCATGAGGGAACACAATGGCCGCAGCATCTTATGACGTGATCGTAATCGGCGCAGGCCCCGGTGGCTATGTCGCCGCAATCCGGGCCGCGCAGCTCGGTCTGAAGACCTGCGTTGTCGAGCGCGAGCACCTTGGAGGCATCTGTCTGAACTGGGGCTGCATCCCGACCAAGGCGCTGTTGCGCTCGTCGGAAGTGTTCCACCTGATGGAGCGCGCGAAGGACTTCGGCCTCAAGGCTGAAAACATCGGCTATGACCTCGGCGCGGTGGTAAAACGCTCGCGCGGTGTGGCCAAGCAACTGTCGGCTGGCGTCAAAGGTCTGCTGAAGAAGCACAAGATCGACGTGGTTATGGGCGCGGCGACAATCCCTGCCAAGGGCAAGGTGTCCGTCAAGACCGACAAGGGCACCGAGGAACTGACGGGCAAGAATATCATCGTCGCCACCGGTGCGCGGGCGCGGGAACTGCCGGGACTTGAGGCCGATGGCGATCTGGTCTGGACCTATAAACATGCGCTCGACCCGAAGCGGATGCCGAAGAAATTGCTGGTGATCGGTTCCGGCGCGATCGGCATTGAATTTGCCAGCTTCTACAACACGCTCGGCGCGGACACGACCGTGGTTGAGGTGATGGATCGCGTCTTGCCGGTGGAGGACGAGGAAATCTCGAAATTCGCCAAGAAGGCGTTCGAGAAACAAGGCATGAAGATCATGCAAAAGGCGATGGTCAAGAAGCTTGATCGCGCCTCCGGCAAGGTCACCGCCCATATCGAAGTGGGCGGCAAGGTCGAGAAGCACGAGTTTGACACGGTGATTTCCGCCGTCGGCATCGTCGGCAACACCGAAGGCCTCGGCCTCGAAGAGCTGGGCGTCAAGATCGACCGCACCCATGTCATCACCGATGAATACTGCCGCACCGGCATCGACGGCGTCTATGCCATTGGTGACATCGCCGGCGCGCCTTGGCTTGCGCATAAGGCGAGCCATGAGGGCGTGATGGTGGCCGAACTGATCGCTGGCAAACATGCCCATCCGGTGAAACCAGAAAGCATCGCGGGCTGCACCTATTGCCAGCCGCAGGTGGCCTCGGTCGGCTACACAGAAGCCAAGGCCAAGGAACTGGGCTACAAGATCAAGGTCGGCCGCTTTCCCTTCATCGGCAACGGCAAAGCCATTGCCTTGGGCGAGCCGGAGGGTCTGATCAAGACCATCTTTGACGAGAAAACCGGCGAGCTGTTGGGCGCGCATATGGTCGGCGCGGAAGTCACCGAGCTAATCCAGGGCTATGTGGTTGGTCGCCAGCTGGAGACCACCGAAGAGGACCTGATGAATACCGTCTTCCCGCATCCGACCCTATCGGAGATGATGCATGAAAGTGTGCTGGATGCCTTTGACCGGGTAATCCACCTCTGATCTGCGCATCTTGGGACGTTTTCAAAGGCCGGGTGTTTCGCCCGGCCTTTTTTATGCGGTTTGTGTGGGTACAAAATAGGTGCCATGTCATCTGGCGTCCCGAAGAGCGCAGGCATAGGGTGGCGGCTGATTTTCAGCGGGCGAGGGCGACGGGATGCAGCAGCAGGATCGTGGGACAAACTGGGTCATGGTGCTGCTGATCTGGGCGGCGGGTCTGGGGGCTGCGGCGCAATACGGCAAGATCGCGGTGATCTTTGACCGGCTGCCCGCGCTCTATCCCGGTGTTGGCGCGGCGATGGGCTGGACCGTGTCGCTGGTCGGAGTGCTGGGGATCGTCTTTGGCGTGGTGGCGGGGCTGTTTGTCTCGGCCTTTGGGTATCGGCGCACGCTGGTCTGCGCGCTGGCGCTTGGCGCGGTGATGTCGGCCCTGCAGGCGCTGCATCTGCCCTTCGGCCTGTTCCTGCTAACGCGGGTGGTAGAGGGAATCTCGCATCTCGGCGTGGTTGTGGCCGCGCCGACCTTGATGGCGCTCCTGGCAAGCGGCCCGGCGCGCGGATTGGCGCTGACGATCTGGAGCACCTTTTTTGGTGTGGCCTTTGCGATCCTGAGCTGGGCCGGGCTGCCGCTGGTTGATGCTTATGGCGTGCTGGCGCTGTTTGGCGTGCATGCGGCGATCATGGCTGTGCTTGCGGTGATCCTGCATGTGGCGCTGCGAGATGTGCCGGTGCCTGCCCGCACGCGCTATCCGGACCTCGCCGCCTTGCCCGCCCTGCATCTGAGCATCTACCGGTCTCCCTACAAACTTGCACCGGCGGCGGGGTGGCTGTTCTACACCTGCTGTTTTGTGGCGGTGCTGACGGTGCTGCCGCCTTTTCTCGACGAGAGCATCCGCCCACATGTGATGGGGGCGATGCCGCTGGTGTCCATTGCGGTGTCGATGACACTCGGCGCACTGCTGCTGCGGCAGATGCCCGGTGTGACGGTGGTGCAGATGGGCTTCCTGATTGGTGTGGCGTCGATGCTGTGGCTTTGGGCCATGCCGGGGCATTGGCTGGCCTGTATGGCGCTGGCGGCGGGGTTCGGGCTGGTGCAGGGCGCAAGCTTTGCCGCGGTGCCGCAGCTCAATGATATCGCTGCCGCGCAATCAGAGGCCAATGGCGCCATGGCGCAGGCCGGCAATCTGGGCAATGCCATCGGTACGCCGCTGTTTGTCGCGGTGATCGCATTTGGGGGCTATGGCGCATTGATGCTGACGGTGGCACTGCTGCTTTTGTGTGGCGCGGTAGTACATCAAGGCCTCGCTTCTCAGCGCCGCCGCTGGGCCGCTGACAGTTTCTGACAGCACATCTGACGCCGTTCCCTGTCTGTTCCGCATTTTCTCTTGGAGACTCGCGACTGCTCACCTATGTGTAATGCAAAGTTTGGGGGCGATATGGCTGAGTTGAAGAATATCGAGGTGCGCGGCGCGCGCGAGCACAATCTCAAGAACATCGACGTGGACATTCCGCGTGATGAGCTGGTGGTGATTACGGGCCTGTCTGGCTCGGGCAAGTCGAGCCTTGCCTTTGATACCATCTATGCCGAGGGGCAGCGGCGTTACGTTGAATCCCTCAGCGCCTATGCGCGCCAGTTTCTCGATATGATGGAAAAGCCGGATGTGGATCATATCTCGGGCCTGAGCCCGGCGATCTCCATCGAGCAAAAGACCACGTCGAAGAACCCGCGCTCCACCGTCGGCACGGTAACGGAGATTTACGACTATCTGCGTCTGTTGTTTGCCCGCGCTGGCACGCCCTACAGCCCTGCCACCGGCCAGCCCATCGAGGCGCAGCAGGTGCAGGATATGGTCGACCGGATCATGACGCTGGAGGAGGGCACCCGCGGCTATCTGCTGGCGCCCATCGTGCGCGACCGCAAGGGCGAGTATCGCAAGGAAATGCTCGAACTCCGGAAACAGGGCTTTCAGCGGGTGAAGGTGGACGGCGAGTTCCATGACCTCGACACGCCACCGACATTGGACAAGAAATACCGTCACGACATCGACGTGGTTGTCGACCGTCTGGTGGTGAAGGAAGGGCTGGAGACCCGGCTGGCGGACTCTCTGCGCACCGCACTGGATCTGGCTGATGGGATTGCCATTCTGGAGACCGCCCCGCGTGAGGGCGACCCGGAGCGGATCACGTTCTCTGAGAATTTTGCCTGCCCGGTCAGTGGCTTCACCATTCCGGAGATCGAGCCGCGGCTGTTTTCCTTCAACGCGCCCTTTGGGGCCTGCCCGCATTGCGACGGTCTTGGTGTGGAGCTGTTTTTTGACGAGCGCCTGGTGGTGCCGGATCAGGGGTTGAAGATCTATGACGGTGCGCTAGCGCCCTGGCGCAAGGGCAAATCGCCCTATTTTCTGCAAACCATCGAGGCGATCGCCAACCACTATGAGTTCGACAAGAACACGCCGTGGAAGGATCTGCCCGCGCATGTGAAACAGGTGTTCCTGCATGGCTCCGGCGACGAGGAAATCGCCTTTCGCTATGACGAAGGCGGCCGCGTCTACAATGTGACCCGCGTTTTTGAGGGCGTGATCCCCAATATGGAACGCCGCTACCGCGAGACGGATTCCAACTGGGTGCGCGAGGAGTTCGAGCGGTATCAGAACAACCGTGATTGCGGCCATTGTGGTGGCTATCGTCTGCGCGAAGAGGCGCTGGCGGTGAAGATCGGCCCTGCAGGAGGCGCGGCAGAGGATCGTCTGCACGTGGGGCAGGTGGTGGAGAAATCCATCCGCGAGGCGCTGGCCTGGATCGAGGATGTGCCCAACCACCTCACCGCGCAAAAGCAAGAGATCGCCCGCGCCATCGTCAAGGAAATCCGCGAGCGTCTCGGGTTCCTCAACAATGTGGGGTTGGAGTATCTGACCCTCAGCCGCAACGCAGGCACGCTCTCGGGCGGGGAAAGCCAGCGTATCCGTCTCGCGAGCCAGATCGGCTCCGGTCTGACGGGGGTGCTTTATGTGCTGGATGAACCGTCCATTGGTCTGCACCAGCGCGACAATGACCGGCTGATCACCACGCTCAAGAACCTGCGCGATCAGGGCAATACGGTGATCGTGGTGGAACATGACGAGGATATGATCCGTCAGGCCGATTACGTCTTTGACATTGGCCCGGGCGCCGGTGTGCATGGCGGGCAGGTCGTCAGCCACGGCACGCCCGCCGCGGTCGAGGGCGATGCAGGCTCGGTGACCGGGCAGTATCTGGCCGGAACGCGCGAGATTGAGGTGCCTGCCACACGGCGCAAGGGCAACAAGAAGAAGATCAAGGTGGTGAAGGCCACCGGCAACAACCTGAAAAACGTCACCGCCGAATTCCCGCTTGGGAAATTTGTCTGCGTTACCGGCGTGTCGGGCGGCGGCAAGTCCACCCTGACCATTGAGACGCTGTTCAAGACCGCCTCCATGCGCCTCAACGGCGCGCGCCAGACGCCTGCACCCTGCGAGACGATCAAGGGGCTGGAGCATCTGGACAAGGTGATCGACATCGACCAGCGCCCCATCGGGCGTACGCCGCGATCAAACCCCGCGACCTATACCGGCGCCTTTACCCCGATCCGCGACTGGTTTGCTGGTTTGCCGGAGGCCAAGACGCGCGGGTATAAACCGGGGCGGTTTTCTTTCAACGTCAAGGGCGGGCGCTGCGAGGCCTGTCAGGGTGACGGGGTTCTGAAGGTCGAGATGCACTTCTTGCCCGACGTCTATGTCACCTGCGAGACCTGTCAGGGCGCGCGCTACAACCGCGAGACGCTTGAGATCAAGTTCAAGGGCAAGAGCATTGCCGATGTGCTTGATATGACTGTGGAAGACGCGCAGGAATTCTTTGCTGCCGTGCCGACGATCCGCGACAAGATGGACGCGCTGATGCGGGTGGGGCTTGGCTATATCAAGGTCGGCCAGCAGGCCACGACGCTCTCGGGCGGTGAGGCGCAGCGGGTGAAACTGTCAAAGGAACTGGCGAAACGCTCCACGGGGCGGACGCTTTATATCCTCGACGAGCCGACCACGGGTCTTCATTTCGAGGATGTGCGCAAGCTGTTGGAAGTGCTGCATGAACTTGTCAAACAGGGCAATTCCGTGGTGGTGATTGAGCACAACCTCGATGTGATCAAAACCGCTGACTGGCTGATTGATATCGGTCCCGAGGGCGGCGATGGTGGTGGTGAGATCGTCGCCACCGGCACGCCGGAAAAGGTGGCGGAAGAGCCGCGCAGCCACACCGGATATTACCTGAAGCCAATGCTTGCCGCCAAGGCGCGCAAGAAGGTTGCAGCGGAGTAATGAAGCCGGGGCGAGGGGATCTTGCACCCCTCGTCCGGTGGTGCCTGCTGCGCTGCACGTGTCCGCGGACGTGACCAAAGACCTATTCGGTGCGGATCTGGTGGTTACCGGTTGGTGCGGTGCTCGCCAGCAGCAGCGGGATCAGGAACAAGGCAAGGAAGCCGGTGTTCATCACCACATTAAACGGAGCGCCGGACAGGACAGAACCCAGGCTGTCCGGCACATACCACGCCAGTAAGGTTGGCAGCAGGATGCGGCGGGCCAGCGCTGGATCTCGTGGGAATATCAGCGTGGTGACTTGCCAGACCGCCACAGCAAGGCCGATCAGCACACCGCCTGATATCGCCAGCATAAGTTGGGTCACCTCGTGATCGACGTCCTGCGCGCCGTCAAAGGGTAGGAACGCGATGTCGACAAAAGCAAGCGCGGCAGGTTTGATCGGCGTGTGCGGCGCCAGCATCAGGGCAAGGCCGAATATCGCGGTTCCGATCGCGGCGATACGCAGCACATGCGTTGCAAGATCATGTCTCATGGCGTTCTTTCTCTCATTTTGAGGTTCGTGTGGAACATGAACGGGCAGGGGCGCTGCTTCAATTACGTCGCAGGTAAGTGTATGGCCGTGCCCAAGGCCACGTGGCCGGGAATGAAGGGCAGGGCTGATATGGGTGATTTCAGCGATCGGTTGAGGGAATGGCGGCAGCTGCGTCGGATGAGCCAGCTCGATCTCGCTCTCGCGGCAGAGGTTTCGGCCCGACATGTCTCATTCCTCGAAACCGGGCGGGCGCAGCCCAGCCGCGACATGGTATTGCGCCTGAGCACGGAGTTGAGGCTGCCACAGGTGGAGATCAATGGCTTGCTGTCAGCCGCCGGGTTTGCGCCCGCCTATGGCGCGCGCCGTCTGACGGAGGCCGACCTGGCGCCGGTGCGGGAGGCGGTCGATTGGATGCTGGAGCGTCATGCCCCCTATCCGGCGATGGCGCTGGATCGGCACTGGCGGGTGCTGGCGCTGAATGCGCCGCTGTAGCGGCTGATGGGGCCGGTCGGATTGGGCGTCGAGGACAGTCTGCTTGAGGCGCTGCTGCACAATGACAGCCTGCGCAGCAATATCGTCAACCTTGCAGAGGTGGAACGGTTGATCCTGCAGCGGTTGCGCAGTGAACTGTCGCACTTCGGGCGGGACGATGTGATCGAACGCCATATGCAATGTCTGAGAAACCGTGGTGCGCAGGCGACGGATGGGGCGCCGACACCGCCGATGATCCCGACCCGGTATCGGATCGCAGGTCAGGTGCTGTCGTTCTTCTCGGCGATGTCACAGTTTGGTACGGTCGAGGATATCGCCCTGTCGGAGCTGCGGATCGAGTGCATGTTTCCGGCGGATGAGGCCACGCGGGTGGCACTCATCCAGTTGGGGGCGTCTTAGCCGCGGCCGCGTTTCTCAAGCCGGGGCAGCATGGCGGAGAAATCCTTGCCCTTGCCGTCCTCATTGTCGACGAACTGGGTATAGAGCGCTTCGGCCAGCTGACCCATCGGGGTATCAGCATCAGCGCTGCCTGCAGCTTGTTGTGACAGACGCAGATCCTTCAGCATCAGATCGGCGGCAAAGCCCGGCTGGTAGCCATTGTCCGCAGGCGATTGCGGACCCACACCGGGGGCCGGGCAATAGGCGTTCATCGACCAGCTGTAGCCCGAGGAAGTCGAGACCACATCGAACATTTTCTGCCGGTCAAGGCCAAGTTTGTCGGCCAGTGCAAAGGCCTCGCAGGTGGCAATCATGGTGACGCCGAGGATCATGTTGTTACAGATCTTTGCAGCCTGACCGGCACCGGCCTCGCCGCAATGCACGGCCTTTTGACCCATGATGTCAAACAGTGGCGCAGCCTTGGCAAAGGCCTCGGTCGAGCCGCCCGCCATGAAGGTCAAGGTGCCGCCCGCCGCGCCACCAATGCCGCCGGAGACGGGGGCATCGACAGACAGAAGACCGGCCGCCGCTGCCTGATCGGCCACGGCGCGCGCGCTGTCCACATCCACGGTGGAGCAGTCGACGAAGGCCGCGCCCGCGCTCATGGCGGGGACGATCTCGGAGGCCACATGACGCAGGATGTCGCCATTGGGCAGCATGGTGATGACCACATCTGCGCCCGTTGCGGCCTCGGCGGCACTCTTGGCCATGGTGACGCCTTCGATGGCGACATCCGCCATATCAAAACCCGTCACGTCATGGCCTGCCTTGGCAAGGTTCGCCGCCATCGGGCCGCCCATGTTGCCAAGTCCGATAAATCCGATTTTCATGTGTTCAGTCCTCCTCAAAACTCAGCGCGTCTCGCCCGAGCGGCTGGAGCATCTGGCTCACCGCGACGGCAGGCACAGGGCCGTCAGCGTATTGCCACTTGGGCGATTTATCCTTGTCGATGATCAGCGCCCGCACCCCTTCCAGGAGGTCGCCTTTCTCCATCGCACGACAGGTGAAACGATACTCCAGATCCAAGGCGCTGCGCATGGTCGTGGTGGTTGCGCGCAGACGGTGGATCATCTCCACTGTGGTGGCGAACGACAGCGGCGAGCCGCGCGAGAGCGCCTTGAGGCAACCTGCGGCAAACTCATCATCGCGTGACTTGAGCGCGGTCAGGATGTCGGCCGAGGTCTCACCTGCGAATGTGGCGTCAATGTCGGCCTGCATCGCCTTTAGCGCGCTTTCTGGCGCTTGCTGTGCGGCGGCCTCAAGGGCGGCGACATCGCCGGTTTCAGCGAGCGTCGCGATCAGTGCGGGCCAGTGATCCTCGGGGATGTAGAGGTCGGCAAATCCCGCATAGACAGCATCGCCCGCAGTCATCCGATGGCCGGTGGTGCCTAGATATTCGCCCAGTCGCCCCGGTGCCAATGACAACAGCAGTGAGCCGCCCACGTCGGGCACGAGGCCGATGCCACATTCCGGCATCGAGAGCTGGGAGCTGTTGCCAACGACGCGGTGGGTGCCGTGACAGCCGATGCCTACGCCGCCGCCCATGGTGAACCCCTGAAGGAAGCTCACCACCGGTTTTGGATACTCGAAGATGCGGGCGTTCATGCGGTATTCATCGCGCCAGAAGGTGCGACCATAGGTAAAGTCGCCCTTGGTGCCGGTCTCATAGAGTTCGGCAATATCGCCGCCCGCGCAGAAGGCCTTGTCTCCGGCGGCGTCAAACACCACCAGCGCTACGTTGTCGTTCTTGGCCCAGTCCTTGAGCGCGGCGTCAATCGCAAGGCACATGTCATAAGACAGTGCGTTCAGGGCCTTTTCGCGGGTCAGGGTGATCCGGCCCGCGCGGCCTTCGATACGGATGTGGATGTCGCTCATGGCGTGCGGCCTCCTGTTGGGCGTGATTAGTGGTTTTCCGCCAGCATATGGCGGGCAACAATCACGCGCATGATTTCATTTGTGCCTTCAAGGATTTGGTGCACGCGCAGGTCCCGCACCAGTTTTTCGATGCCGTAATCCGCGAGATAGCCGTAGCCACCGTGCAATTGCAGGCACTGATCCACAACGTTCGACCCGGTTTCGGTGACGAATTTCTTCGCCATGGCGCAGAACTTGGAGGCATCAGGTTCGCCCTGATCGAGCTTCCATGCCGCCTGGCGCAGGAAGGTGCGGGCGGCCTGCAATTCGATTTCCATATCCGCAAGGCGGAACTGCAGCCCTTGGAATTGGTCGATGGATGTGCCGAAGGCCTTGCGCTCTGCCATATATTTCAGCGTGTTGGTCAGGCCGGTTTGCGCCGCCCCCAGCGAGCAGGCCGCGATGTTCAAACGCCCACCATCGAGACCCTTCATGGCATATTTGAACCCGTGACCCTCTTCCCCCACGAGGTTGCCGGCAGGCACGCGACAGTCGTCAAACTGCACCTGCGCGGTCGGCTGGCTCTTCCAGCCCATCTTGTCTTCAAGGCCGCCAAAGGACAGACCCGGTGTGCCATCCTCGACATAGACGGTGGAGATCCCCTTGGGGCCATCTTCGCCGGTGCGCACCATGCAGACATAAGCGTCGGAGTAGCCGCCGCCGGAGATGAACGCCTTGGTGCCGTTGAGGACATAGCCCTCATCATCGCGCGTGGCGCGGGTCTTGAGTGAGGCGGCATCGGAACCGGAGCCCGGCTCTGTCAGGCAGTAGCTCAGGACAGTGTTGAGGCTCATGACATCGGGCATCACGCGGGCTTTGAGTTCATCGCTGGCGAACATATCAAGCATCTTGGCGCACATGTTGTGGATCGACAGAAACGCCGCCACGGAGGGGCAGGCCATCGACAGCGCCTCAAACACCAGAGTTGCATCAAGGCGCGACAGGCCAGAGCCGCCCGAGTCTTCGCTGACGTAAAGGGATCCAAACCCCAGCTCGCCGACTTTGGGCCACAGATCTTTGGGGATGGTGCCCTCTGCTTCCCACTGTCGGGCAAATGGCGCGATGTGTTCCTGCCCGAAGCCATACGCCATATCGAAAATGGCCGTCTGCTCTTCTGTCATTGCGAAGTCCATGGGCTCTCCTCCCCCGTATCATGAGCGGCCGCGGAGCGGGCCACAAGAATTGAACAACTGTTTATTTATTACGCGTCTCAGGGCCACACTTCAACATGCGGAACTGCAAGATGGTCCTGCACTGGTGCCGAGAACTGCATCATGTGAGGGGGAGCCGTCATAATTTTTCCACGAATTCGCGTCGGATTTGAGGGAAATTTTAAGACCTCGCCGTCACTACTTTGGTCCAAAGGCACTAGTGTTTCCGTCAGGGGCAAGTGCAAATCAGTAGTCTGAGAAGGAGCGTGGTCCTCGTGTCGCAGCCCAATCAAACCAGCAAGCTCGCCGTGATGCGGGATACAAAGCCGCAGTTTCCAGAGTTCGAGAAATTCGCCTCATCCGTCACGTCGCAGGAACGTGCGAAATTTGCCTATGAGATGAAACACGGGTTACGTGCCAATCAGGCCAAGGGCGAACAGACAAAAGAAACCGTTCAGAAGCTCCTGAAAAAGGCGCGAGCGGATATGATGAAGCATGAGGTCAAGAGCGGGGAAGCAGTGTTGCGGCAGGCCATCTCGTTGGAGCCGGATAACGCGACTGCGCATGCGCTTCTTTGCGAACTGCTGATGAAGGATTCCGCCCGTCTGCTCGACGCTTTGGCAAGTATCCTGAGGGCAGTGAAACTGGAGCCGAAGGAGAGCGGCCATTACGCTTTGGTGGGTACGCTCTTGATGCGAATGCAAAAGTTCGAGGAGGCGATCGATTATTTCGAGATCGCGGTGAAGTTCGATCCCAAGAATTATATCGCGCTGGCACGGATGATGCACCTCAAGGCCCACCACCTGCGCTGGGACGATTTTGACAAGATCCCGACCTATCTCAAGCAGTTTAACAAGGTCGGCATCCTATCTGATCCCTTTGCATTCCTGTCGTTGTGCGATGACGGTGATTTCCAGAAGCAGCGCTCGATTTCCATGGTACGGGCCAAGCATACTAATCCGGTCAAGGCGCCGATATTCACCGGTCAGCGAGCGGAGGGGCAAAAGATCCGTATCGGATACTTCTCCAATGATTTTTACAATCATGCGACCATGCAGCTGATGCTGGGGCTGTTGGAAACCCATGACCGCAGTCGGTTCGAGCTCTATCTATATGACTACGGGTCCAAACTGTGTGATCTTGCACATGAACGCGCGCGCAAGAGTGCTGATATGTTCCGAGATGTCCGCCACATGGCCACAGACGAACTGGTGGAGCAAGCAACCCGGGACGAGCTGGATATTGCAGTGGATCTCAAGGGCTTTACCGAAGGTGGTCGCCTTGACATGTTCAACAGTCGCGTTGCACCGGTCCAAGTGTCCTATCTTGGCTATCCTGGCACAACGGGATTGAAGTCGATGGACTACATGGTGGCTGACCGCATCACCATTCCATCGACCCTGCGCAAGCACTACACTGAAAACATCCTGTATATGCCGCATTGTTATCAGCCCAATGACGACGAGCGCTATATCGCCCAGGTCGATGATACGCGCGCGAGTCACGGTCTGCCGGAAGATGGCTTTGTGTTTTCCTCCTTCAATAGCCCCTACAAGGTCACCCCGCGCGAGTTTGATATCTGGATGAAGCTCATGAAAGAGGTGCCGGATAGCGTCCTGTGGTTCTATTGCGGAAAAGGCGAGATCACGGAACCGCTGCGCAGAGAGGCCGAACGGCGTGGCGTTGACGGACACCGGATCATTCCCGCCCGGCGCGTCAAGCCGGATGTTCATCTGGCCCGACTAAAACATGCCGATCTGTTTCTGGATACGTTCAATGTCAACGCCCATACCACGGCCAGCGATGCGCTTTGGGCCGGGCTGCCGGTGGTCACAAAGACCGGCGAGCAATTTGCCGCCCGTGTGGCAGGCAGTATCCTGACGGCCGCCGGGCTGGAGGATCTGGTCACCACGACAGAGAAAAAATACCACGATGTGGCGCTGCGCGTGGCGCAGGATCCGGACTATCTGGCCGACATCCGCGCGCGTCTGGCGGCATCCCACAGCGATGCGCCGCTGTTTGATACCAAGGGCTATACACGGGATTTCGAACGGCTGCTCGAAAAGGCCTTTCAAAACTACATCGACGGCAACCGGCCCAAGACCATGGGGATTTCCGCCGCCTGACCCTCATGAGATCAGAGCCGATGAACGCAAACAGCCGCGTCCGAAACCCGGGCGCGGCTGCTCTGTTCTTGCGCGGCGAAATATCGGCTTAGAGCAGGCGAACCTGGGTGCCGATTTTCACCATCGGATAGAGTTTTTCCACATGCTGATTGTAGAGGCCGATACAGCCGGACGAACTCTGCCGGCCAATCTTGCGGGTGTCATGGGTGCCGTGGACCAGATAGGCGGGCCAGTCGAGATACATGGCGCGGGTGCCGAGCGGATTGCCGGGCACGCCGCCTTCGATCCGCCGGGGCAGCGTGGGATCGCGCTCGCGCATATTGGCGGTCGGCGTCCAGCTTGGCTCCTCCCGCTTGCGCACGATCTTGGAATAGCCGCGGCGTGTCAGCTCTTCGCTCATCGGGACAGAAGAGGGGAACAGGAAATAGCTCTCACCATCGCCGCCCCAGTAATGCAGGGCGCGACTCTCGATATCGGCCAGCAGGCAGCCCACACCCAGTGTTTCAAAGTGATCTTGCCAGCGCTGTTGCTGGAAGGAGGACACGTTGCGCTGCACCGGGATCTTTTCACGAATTGCAGGCTCCGAGGCCGGGAAGGCATCACCGGATTGCGCACGCAGCAATCCTGGTGTTGCCAATGTTGCTGCCGCGCCGCTCATCAACGCGCGACGGGACAGGTTAAAACGGGATTTGGTGAAGTCGGACATTGGCCCATCCTCATTGGTTTTAATTGCTCGATCTCTTCGCGGGACCATATGAGCGCGCGCACAGCAAGGCCAGTGGCCGTCGACCCAACGCAGGGTGACATTTGCGTGAGCCGACGGAGCGCGGCTCAGGTGGCATGAACTTGCCGATGCGTGGAACACAAATAGGCCGCCCGACAATGTCGGACGGCCTGAGCTGAAACCCTAACTGAGCTGAAGCCCGAACTGGGGATCAGTCCATCGCTTTGAAGTTGAACTCGCCACCTTCTTTGATGCCGGAGAACCAGCGCGCGGTAACGGTCTTGGTGCGGGTATAGAACCGGAAGGCATCGGGGCCGTACTGGTTCAGGTCGCCAAAGGCCGATTTCTTCCAGCCGCCGAAGGTGTGGTAGCTGAGCGGCACCGGGATCGGGAAGTTGATGCCGACCATGCCCACATTGACGCGGTTGGCAAAGTCACGCGCGGTGTCACCATCTGCGGTGTAGATCGCGGTGCCGTTGCCGTAGGCATTGTCCTTCACGAGGTTCAGCGCATCCTCGTAGTTGTCCATGCGGACAGTTGTCAGAACCGGACCAAAAATCTCTTCTTGGTAGATGTCCATCTCGGATGTGACATCATCGAACAGGGTCGGGCCGACGAAATAGCCGTTCTCATACCCCTGCAGGGTCAGTCCGCGACCATCGGTCACCAGCTTGGCACCCTGCTCGACGCCGCTGTCGATCAGACCTTCGATACGGGCCTTGGCTTGGGCCGTGATGACGGGGCCGTAATCGACATCTTCGCCAGCGGTATAGGGGCCGACTTTCAGTTTTTCGATACGCGGCAGCAGGCGTTCGATCAGGCCATCGGCGGTTTCCTTGCCGACGGGAACCGCAACGGAGATCGCCATGCAGCGTTCGCCAGCGGCGCCGAACCCGGCACCCACCAGGGCGTCAGCCGCCTTGTCGAGGTCCGCATCGGGCATGATCAGCATGTGGTTCTTGGCACCGCCAAAGCACTGCGCACGCTTGCCGTTGGTCGCGGCGCGGCCATAGATATACTGGGCGATCGGGGTGGAGCCGACAAAGCCCACCGCCTGAATGGTCTCGTTGTCGAGGATCGCGTCCACGGCTTCCTTGTCGCCATTCACAACCTGCAGCACGCCATCGGGCAGGCCGGCTTCTTTCAGCAGCTCCGCCAGGTAGAGCGATGTGGAGGGGACGCGTTCGGAGGGCTTCAGGATCATCGCATTGCCGCAGGACAGCGCCGGCGCCATTTTCCACAGCGGGATCATCGCGGGGAAGTTGAACGGCGTGATGCCCGCAACGACGCCCAGAGGCTGGCGCATGGAGTAGAGGTCAATGCCCGGTCCGCCGCTGTCGGTGAATTCACCCTTCAGCATGTTGGGCGCGCCCATGCAGACTTCAACCACCTCAAGGCCACGCTGCACGTCACCGCGTGCGTCGGGCAGGGTCTTGCCGTGCTCACGGGCGACCAGCTCTGCCAGCGTGTCCATATGCTCGTTGATGAGTTGGCCGAACTTCATCATCACGCGGGCGCGTTTCTGCGGGTTGGTGGCGGCCCAGCCGACCTGTGCCTCAGCGGCTTTGGCGATCACGGCATCCATCTCGGCTTTGGTTGCGAGCGGCACCTGCGCCTGCACTTCGCCAGTGGCAGGGTTCAGAACATCGGCAAAGCGGCCGGAGGTCCCGGCGACTTTCTCGCCGTTCACGTAGTGGGTCAGTTCCTGCATGTGCAGTCCTCCTCTGAATTTCGAGTCCCGCGTATCCTAGGATTGCAAAAACGAAGGTAAAAGGGGAAAGGCTTCAAATAGGTTTTGCATTAACGCAAATGGTTAAGGTAGGTTTACCTTGGCAGAATGCAAAAACGACTGGAGGATCCCGTCAGATGGAACCCCAATGGGACGACATGAAAGTGTTCCTGGCTGTGGCACGGGAGAGCTCGCTCTCTGGGGCAGGGCGCGTGTTGAAAATGGACCCCGCCACGGTCGGGCGACGGGTGGCCCGGTTTGAAACCGCGCTGAAGACGTCGCTGTTTGTGAAATCACCGCAGGGCTATGCACTGAGCGCGGCAGGGGATCGCCTGCTGGGTCATGCCGAGAGCGCAGAACTGGCCATGCGCGCCGGGGAAGAGGCGCTGACCGGCCCAAGCGATACGCTGTCCGGGCAGATCCGCATCGGCGCGCCGGATGGTTGCGCCAACTACATCCTGCCGCAGGTCTGTGCGGCAATCTCTAAGGACAATCCGGATCTGGACATCCAGATCGTGGCGCTGCCGCGGGTGATCAACCTGTCCCGCCGTGAAGCGGATATGGCCGTGACGGTCAGCGCCCCCACGGCTGGAAAGCTGTTGGTGCAGAAGGTGACCGACTATCGCCTGCATCTTGCGGCCTCACGCTACTACTTGCGAGACAATGAACCGATCGAGAAACTCGACCACCTGCGGCACCATCGCATGATTGGCTACATCCCTGACATGATCTTTGACCGCGAGCTGGACTATCTCACCGACCTCGGGGTCGAGCGGGTGTCGCTCGCGTCCAATTCGGTCTCAGTGCAGATCAAGATGCTCGCCGAAGGAAGTGCAGTTGGTGTGGTGCATGATTTTGCGCTGCCCGCACATCGCGCCTTGCGCAAGGTGCTGAAAGATGAGTTCAGCCTGACGCGCAGTTTCTATCTGGTGCGCCATCAGGGGGATCAGCGCAGCGAACGGCTGAACCGATTTGCGGAGGCACTGTCAAAGGGGGTTCGCGTTGAGGTCGAGCGGCTCGAAGGCTTGACTTGATCGTATCTTGCGGCAAACCTTGAGGGAGTGAAGTTTTATTTCTGGGTGCGCAAAATGCTCGTAAAGTCGATTATGAAATCCAAGGAGATTGCCGAGGTCGTCACGATCGGGCCTGAGGCGACGATCGAGGCTGCCGCGCAGCTCCTGTCAAAGCATGGCATCGGTACGGTGGTGGTCTCGTCGGACCAGACAACACCACTGGGCATCCTGTCAGAGCGGGATATTGTGCGACAGCTGGCCAAGTCAGGCTCTGTATGCCTTCAGCACAAGGTTGAAGACTACATGACCCGAGAGGTTGTCACCTGCGTGCAGGACAGCAATGCCGAAGATGCGCTGGCGAAGATGACCGAGGGGCGGTTCCGCCACATGCCGGTGGTCGAAAACGGTGTGTTGATCGGCATCATTTCCCTCGGTGATGTGGTGAAGGCGCAGTTGACCGAAGTGGCAATGGAGAAATCCGCCCTCGAAGGCATGATCATGGGCCATTGACCACCGGTGCGACCGGGTGCGCCGCGACGTGAGGAAGATTAAGTATTACCACGTACTTGCAATGCGCGACGCAACATGGTTGCGTGCGCTCAAATTTTACGCAAGCAGGAGGGGCCCATGCGCATCGGCTTGTATCCCGGAACTTTTGACCCGATCACGCTCGGGCATGTGGACATCATTCGCCGGGCGGCCATGCTGGTGGATCGTCTGGTCATTGGCGTCGCCATCAATCGTGACAAGGGTCCGCTGTTCGACCTCGATGAGCGGGTGGCGATGATCGAGGCGGAATGCGCCAAGCTGACAGAGCAGACCGGCACAGAGATCGTGGCGCATCCGTTCGAGAACCTGCTGATCGATTGCGCCCGCGACGTCGGCGCTCAGGTCATCGTTCGCGGACTGCGTGCGGTTGCGGATTTCGAATATGAATATCAGATGGTCGGCATGAACCGGTCTCTGGATGACAGCATCGAAACCGTGTTCCTCATGGCCGAAGCCCGCCACCAGGCGATCGCAAGCAAGCTGGTGAAGGAAATCGCGCGGCTGGGCGGTGACGTCAGCAAATTCGTGACACCGCTGGTCAATGACAATCTGCGAAAACGGCTGGGCAGCTGATGCGTCCGCTGTGATCCGGTCTGGGTGAAGATCGCCCCGATCCGCGCCCGCACATCTGACTGAAATGACACCCGACCGGACAGCCCGCGTCGGGTGTTTGCATGTCCGGGACCGCCACAGCTCCTCAGGTCAACGCCAAAAGGCCATCCACTCGATCAGCAAGAACAGCTTCTTGCCCAGGAACAACAGGTGTTCCGTTCCGAAAAGGGCAACATCAATGGCGAGTGCAGACAACAGGCACAGGCCGAGAGCGAGGGCAATGGTATTGGTCATCGAGGGATGCTCGCATAAAAACGCCCGGTCAGATATGCCTGACCGGGCGCAAAATCTCAACCCAAAGAGGGGCGGTGGTTAACCGGGCAGTTCTATGGCCCTTAGTTCAACCGGCCCATCGCGGTGGCCACGTCGGCCATACGCACCGAGAAGCCCCATTCGTTGTCGTACCACGCAAGCACCCGCACCATGCGACCGTCGACCACACGGGTCTGATCCGGCGCGAAGATGGAGCTTTCTTCGGTGTGGTTGAAGTCGGTGGAGACCAGCGGTGCCGGCTCATAGCCCAGAACGCGCGACATCGGGCCTTTGGAGGCTTCTTCCATGGCGGCGTTCACCTCGGCAACGCTTACCTCGCGGCCAGCGCGGAAGGTAAGGTCCACGGCCGAGACATTCGGCGTCGGCACCCGGATTGCGGAACCGTCAAGGCGGCCCTTGAGATTCGGCAGCACTTCACCCAGCGCCTTGGCCGCACCGGTGGAGGTCGGGATCATCGACATCGCTGCGGCGCGGGCGCGGTAGAGATCGTCGTGGCGACGGTCCAGCGTCGGCTGATCGCCGGTATAGGCATGGATCGTGGTCATGATGCCATGTTCGATGCCAAAGGCCTCGTCCAGAACTTTTGCCAGCGGCGCCAGGCAGTTGGTGGTACAGGAGCCGTTGGAGACCATTTTGTCGCTGGTCAGCAGGTCCTCGTCATTGACGCCGTAAACCACCGTGCGATCAACATTCGTACCCGGCGCAGAGAGCAACACCTTGCCCGCGCCGCGCTCCAGGTGCTTCTTCGCCTTCAGCCCATCGTTGAACTTGCCGGTGCATTCCAGCACGACATCGCAGCCTTCCCAGTCCAGCGTGTCCATGTCGTAGGTGGAGAACACCTGCATGTCGCCGCGGCCGAGGTTCAGGCGTCCCTCGCTGAAATCGACCTGGCCGGGGAAACGGCCATGCACGCTGTCATATTTGATGAGATGCGCCGCAGTCTCGATCGGGCCGGTCGCGTTGACCTTGATGACTTCGATATCATTGCGGAAACTGCCCGCGATATGCGCCAATGTGCAGCGGCCAATGCGCCCAAAACCGTTGATTCCAACTTTGATGGTCATCTCTGTCGTCTCCACAAAAAGCCTGTCTTAGGGGCAGCCTATAGACGTCATTAACCTCCGAAAAAAGCGAAAACTACAGTAAACACAGACTGTTAGCGCAAAACGTTGATGGTTGCGTTAACAGGTTTTGGCCGTTGGCGGTAACTGTTGGGGCCGGCTTGCGGGGAAAATGCTGCAAAGCGGCACGCTTGAACGGGAACCCTTCGGCGCGCTAGGTGTTCTGTCAGGAAATAGCATGCACTCAAAGAGGTGGCACATGAGCGGTCTTCTGGCCTTGTTGGACGATGTAGCGGCGATCGCCAAAGTTGCCGCCGCCTCGGTGGATGATGTGGCGACGCAATCGATGAAGGCGGGCTCCAAGGCGGCTGGCATCGTTATCGACGATGCTGCCGTGACGCCGAAATACGTGACCGGCTTCCAGCCCGCGCGGGAATTGCCAATGATCTGGCGCATCGCGCGCGGCTCTTTCATCAACAAGCTGGTGTTCTTGCTGCCGATCGCATTGCTGATGTCGCAGTTTGCGCCCTGGCTGGTGCCGCCATTGCTGATCCTCGGAGGCTGTTATCTGTGCTTTGAGGGGGCAGAGAAGATCGCGCATGTGCTGATGCCCCATGATGCTCACTCCGGCGGGCCGGATGGCAGCCACGACGTTGGCGATCCGACCCATCTGGAGGAGCAGAAGGTCAAGGGTGCGATCAAGACCGATTTCATTCTCTCGGCAGAAATCATGACCATTTCGCTGGCCACAATCGAGAGCGACGTGCTGTGGATTCAGGCCGCGACCCTTGCGGTGGTGGGCATCATGATCACCATCGTGGTCTATGGTGTCGTCGCGATCATCGTGAAGATGGATGACGTCGGCCTGTGGCTGACCGAGGTCGGTCGCACCGGCGTCACCCGCTCGCTTGGGCGCGGTATCGTCGCCTTCATGCCGTGGTTCCTGAAGCTGCTGTCGGTCGTCGGCACCATCGCCATGCTCTGGGTCGGGGGCTCCATCATCGTCCATTCGGCCCATCAGATGGGCTGGCACTGGCCAGAGGAAACCATCTACGCCTTCGCCAAAGGCGTCGCGCAGGGCGACGGTCTGGTAGAGTGGCTGGTCAAGGCGGTGATCGATGGCATCCTCGGGTTTGTGATCGGCCTCTTGCTGATCCCTCTGGCGACCAAGGTCATCGCGCCGCTGTTTGGGGCCAAAGCCGCCCACTGAACACGATCACGCCGCAAGACGAAAGAAAGGGCGCCTCGAAATTCGGGCGCCCTTCATCTTTTCAAAAATACCTCGGGGGAGACCCGGAAGGGTCGGGGGCAGCGCCCCCAATCCCGCGTGATTTAGCCCAAGAGCTCTTGGACCTTGGCAACGGTGCCCTCGGCAGTGATGCCGAATTTCTCGAACAGCTCGCCCGCCGGAGCGGAGGCGCCAAAGCCCTCCATGCCGACAAAGCCCGCTTTCTTCTCTTGGCCACGTTCGCCCAGCAGCAGGCGATCCCAGCCGCCATCCCGCACGGCAGCCTCGATCGCCACACGCACCGGGCCTGCAGGCAGAACCTTGCGACGGTAGCTCTCGTCCTGCGCGTGGAACAGCTCCATACAAGGAACGGACACAACGCGGGTGCCGATGCCTTTGGCTTCAAGAAGATCCTTGGCTGCCATCGCAGTGGACACCTCGGACCCGGAGGCCATCAGGATCACCTGACGCTTGCTCTCGGCCTCGGCCAGCACATAAGCACCTTTCTCGGTGAGGTTCGACAGCTTGTGTTCGGTGCGCACGGTGGGCAGGCCCTGACGGGTCAGGGCGATCACCGACGGTGTCTCTTTCGAGGTAAGCGCGATTTCCCAGGCTTCCGCCGTCTCCACCGCATCCGCCGGACGGAACGTGTAGGTGTTCGGGGTGGCGCGGCAGATCGCCAGATGCTCGACCGGCTGGTGGGTCGGGCCATCTTCGCCCACACCGATGGAGTCATGGGTCATGACAAACACGGTGGGGATCTTCGACAGTGCAGCCAGACGCATCGCCGGGCGGGCATAATCGGTGAAGCAGAAGAAGGTGCCGCCATAGGGGCGAATACCACCGTGCAGCGCCATGCCGTTCATCGCCGCGGCCATGCCGTGCTCGCGGATACCCCAATAGACATAACGACCCTTGCGGTTGTCGGTGTCGAACATACCCAGATCGCCGGTCTTGGTGTTGTTGGATCCGGTAAGATCCGCCGAGCCACCAATGGTTTCAGGCATGATCGGGTTGATCACTTCCAGCGCCATCTCAGATGCCTTGCGGGTCGCGACCTTGGGCTGCGATTCAGAGACCTGTTTTTTCAGTGCCTTGATGGTGGCGGAGAGCTTCTTGGGGGCCTCCAGCGCAAAGATACGGTTGAACCGATCCTGCTTCTGCTGCGACAGCTCCGCAAAGCGACCTTCCCATTCCGCACGCGCGTCTGCGCCGCGTTTGCCGATCTCTTCCCACTGGGATTTGATCTCGGCAGGCACCTGATACGCGCCACCGGTCCAGCCATAGGCGTCCTTGGCAGCTTTGAGCTGATCCGCATCGGTCAGCGCGCCGTGACCCTTGGAGGTGTCCTGTGCCGCGTGACCCAGAGCAATATGGGTCTTGCAGGCAATCATCGACGGTTTCTTGGTCTTCTTGGCGGCTTCGATCGCGGCGTCGATCTGCACCGGATCATGGCCGTCGATTTCCTGCACATGCCAGCCGGAGGCCTTGAAACGCTGCACCTGGTTGGTGCGGTCCGACAGGTCCAGCTGACCGTCGATGGTGATGTTGTTGTTGTCCCAGAACACCACCAGCTTGCCCAGCTGATGACGCCCGGCAAGGCCCAGGGCCTCCTGGCTGATGCCTTCCATCAGGCAGCCGTCGCCGGCGATGACATAGGTGTGGTGATCCACAACCTTCTTGCCGTATTGCGCGCGCAGCATTTCCTCGGCCATGGCAAAGCCGACGGCGTTGGAAATCCCCTGACCCAGCGGGCCAGTGGTGACCTCAACGGCGTCCAGCAGGAAGTTTTCCGGGTGGCCTGCAGTCAGCGCGCCGGACTGGCGGAAGTTCTTGATCTGATCCAGCGTGACCTGTGCATCGCCCATGAGATAGAGCAGCGAATAGATCAGCATGGAACCGTGGCCCGCCGACAGAATGAACCGATCCCGGTCGGCCCATTTGGGGGCGGAGACGTCAAACTTCATGTGCTTTTCAAACAGCACGGTTGCAACGTCGGCCATGCCGATCGGCATGCCGGAGTGACCGGAGTTCGCACCCGCAACCGCATCCAGCGTCAGGGCGCGAATGGCGGCGGCTTTGTTCCAATGATCGGGGTTTTCAGAGCGCAGGGCTGTCAGATCCACTGAACTGTTCCTCTTTGGGTTCGCAGGGTTTGTCGCTGGATAGCAGCTAAGGGCCAAAGATCAAGCGCTGAGGGCTTGTTTTGCGGGGGGGCGCATGATCTCGCGCGTGCAAGTGCTTGAAAGCAATGGGGGGGTGTTTTACCCCATCATGCGATAAGCTGACGGCAGCTGATGGTTTCTGCGTTGATTCGTACCCCTGTCCAAGTGCCGGGGGCCATGACTGCAACAAGAAGCATCGTGAAAAACGGCGAAAGACCGGCTGTGGACCGATAGTGGCGACAGGCTCTGTCAGAGGTTCAGACGGGACGAGGCAAAGAGGAACGCATGGAGCAGTTACAAGACTTGCAGGGCCGCATCCAGACTGCGTTGCACCGTATATATGGCGGTGTCGCGGCGCTGGAGCAAAAGCACGCAAACCGGCCTGTGCCGACGTTGGAAGATCTGGACATGCAAAAGCATGCCGAGCTGCTGGCCGACCTCGATGATGAGAAAATGGCCAATGCGCAGCTTGAGGAACGTCTGAAGCTGTTGCATGCCCGGCTTGAGGATATGGAGAAGAAGGTCGCCGCCGTGGATGGCGCCGAGGATCTGATCGCCCTTCATTCCGAGCTTGAGTTGTTGCGCAATGCGGCAGGTAACTCGGTTGAAACAGAGGCCCTGAAAGCGGAAGTGGCGCGCCTGAAGCAGGATCTGGAAGCCGCGCGCAATCAGGCTGCCAGTGAACGCGAAACGCTCGAGGATGATCTGAGCGAAGCGACCGCACAGAACGAACAGTTGCAAGCCCAGCTGGAAGAGCTGTCGGCCATGCCCGAGGCCACATCCGATGCGGGTGCGACTGACAATGCAGGTGCGGCTGATCCGGCCGAGCTGGAGTCAGAGCTGAACGCGCTCCGGGTTGAGCGGGACGAATTGCGCGCCCGCGCCGAGGCTGCAGAGGCCACCGTCACGGAAGCTGATCCGGTGGACGAGGGCGTGAGCGCCGAGCTGGACCAGCGATTGAGCGAGCTTGATGGCGAGCTGCAAGGCCTGCGTGCCAGCAACGACCAGCTGCGCCAGTCCAACGCCGCCCTGCGCGCTGCCAATGCCGAGGGCGTTGGCGACACCTCGCTGATCAATTCTGGCCTCGAGGCCGAGGTCGAGGGGCTGAAGGCGGCACGCGCCACCGATCAGGCCGAAGTCAACGCCGTCTTGGCTCGGCTGGAACCGCTTCTGGCGACGGCCCCCAATCTGCCCGAAGGAGAGGAAGCCTGATGCCTGAAGTGACCATTCACATCGGAGGCCGCGATTTCGAGGTGTCCTGCCAGGAAGGCGAACAGAGCTTTTTGCAGATGGCTGCAGGGATGCTGGACGACGAGGCTCAGGTGCTATCGGACCAGATCGGACGCATGCCCGAGGCGCGTATGCTGCTGATGGCCGGTCTGATGCTCGCGGACAAGACGGCTGCCGTGGAGGACCGCATCAAGGAAGTCGAAGCCACATTGGCAGAAAAGGACGCCGAAATCGCTCGCAAGGAGGCCGAGATGGAGGAGCTGCGCAATGCGCCGCCGCCAGAGCCGGAGCAGGTCGAGGTGCCCGTAGTGCCGCCCCAGGTGGCCGAGACCTTGGCCGAGCTTGCAGCCCGCGCCGAGGCATTGGCTGCCGAGATCGAAGAGAAGGCGGCGCCGGATGATGATGACGACGAAGACGAAGAAGGAGTTGCTGTTGCGGATGAAGGCCCTGCCGCGGATGAGCATTTAGACGAGGCCGCTCCGCATCTGTCCGAACAGCTCTGAGTTCTGCCAGACCGGCGAGAGTATCTCGCCTTCGAATATGAAAAAGCCCGCCAGACCAAAAGGTCGGCGGGCTTAGTGTTTTTGCAGCGCATATTGCCCGGTGGCGGGCGATTGGCTCAGCCGTTGGCTTCGCGGATCTTGTCAGAGGCGTCCTTGTCGAAGCTGATGCCGTTCTGTTCGAACATGCCGTCCAACTCACCAGAGAGGGTCATCTCGGTGATGATGTCACAGCCGCCGACAAATTCGCCCTTCACATACAGCTGCGGGATGGTCGGCCAGTCGGAATATTCCTTGATACCGGAGCGAATGTCCTCATCCGCCAGCACGTTCACGTCGGTGTAGTCGACACCGATGTAGTTCAGCACGCCCGCAACACGGGAAGAGAAACCGCACTGCGGCATTTCCTTGGTGCCCTTCATGTAGAGCACGACGTCATTGGCTTTTACGGTGTCTTCGATACGGGTCTTTGCGTCGGTCATGATTGTGGTCCTTTGTCGTGGCGCCGGGAGCGCGATTACCGCGATAGTGTCCGGCTGATCGATCTGTTGTAGGTATCCGCCTTCTGGTTGGCGCGATGTACGAGTTTTACCGCCTCGAGGTTGGTGGCTTCCATGCCAAGCGGCAGGTCGGGAGAACCCTTGGAGCGGGAGACTGGTTGACTGTCTGCCAATCGGCGTGGCCGTTTGGATCGCCACTTTGCCTCCGCCAGGATGGCACCGGCGACAACGGCAAGACTGACCAATATCCAGCCCGTCCAACTCATTCCGGTGCTTTGGTGGTCAGGGCGAGGGCGTGCAGATCGCCGTCGGGGCCGTCCATCTTGCCTTTGAGCGCGGCATAGACGGCACGTTGCTGTTGCACGCGGTTCTTGCCGCGAAAGCTCTCGTCGACAACCATGGCGGACATGTGAACGCCATCGCTGCCGCCGACCTGGATTTCAGCATCCGGGAAGGTTTCGCGCAGGAGGGATTCGATTTCATGGGCCTGCATTGGCATAGGGCGCATCCTTGCTGTGGTGTTCTTTCGGCAAAATGTAGGGCTGCTGTGCGGGGGACGCAAGCAACTCTACCGTGATTGTAAGGTCTGATTTCGTTTGACGCTTGAGGTCGATCATCCAAACAGGTTCAGGGCGCGCTCCCGCCTGCTTATAGACCGGCCCCGAAGGGGCCTGCCCAACACAGTTGGGCCCGGCACCGCGCGGGCGCGGTGCCGGGCCCAAGGCCGCCAAGGGGGCTTTGCCAAAGGCAAAAGGCACCTGCGGGCGCGGGAGCACCCCCCTTATGAGACTGAGTTACGCGACGGCCTCGGCAAAGCTGGACCGGAACACCTGGCTCAATTCCTCAAGCGTGGCCTCGGAGCCACCGATTTTCACCGCGTCACCGGTAAATTTTCCAACCGTTTCCAGATGAACGCCGGACTGTCCGGCGGCGATCATCAGCGCCTCGGCCTGATCGAAGTTGCAGGCCACAAGATAGCGCGCCTGGTCCTCGCCAAACAGGGTCGGCGTGTCGGCAGCGTCGATCTGAACGCCGACGCCGGCCGCCTCGGCCATCTCGAAGGCCGCCAGCACCAGCCCGCCATCGCTGATATCCGTGCAAGCCTTGATGAAGTCGCGATTGTTGCGGATGAATTCGCCGTTGCGCTTTTCCAGATCCAGATCCACCGCAGGCGCATCGCCATCTTCGCGGTTGAAGACCTCATGCAGCAGCGCTGATTGGCCGAGATGGCCGGCTGTCTCTCCGACCAGCAGCAGCACGTGTCCGTCGCGGACCTCGCCTAGGATCGGCTCCTCATCCGCCGCAATCAGACCCACTGCACCGATGGTGGGTGTCGGCAGGATCGCCTGGCCGTCGGTCTCGTTATAAAGAGAGACATTGCCGGAAACGATCGGCATATCGAGCGCCGAGACAGCCTCGCCGATGCCTTTCAGCGCGCCGACAAACTGACCCATGATCTCGGGCTTTTCGGGGTTGCCGAAGTTCAGGTTGTCGGTGGTTGCCAAGGGCTTGGCTCCCACGGCGCAGAGGTTGCGATAGGCTTCGGCCACCGCCTGCTTGCCGCCCTCGACCGGGTTCGCCTTGACGTAGCGCGGGGTCACGTCAGAGGTGAAGGCCAGCTTCTTGTTGGTGCCATGCACGCGCACAACGCCGCCACCCAGTCCGGGTCGACGGGCGGTGTCGCCCATTACGGTGGTGTCATATTGCTCATAGACCCACTGTTTTCCGGCATAATTGGGCGAGGAGATCAGCGCCTTCAGCCCGTCGATCGGGTCGATGGTCGGCACATCCGCATCGGTCAGTGCCTCGGGGGCCTCGATCTCGATCCAGGGGCGGTCATATTCCGGCGCCGAGGAGGAGAGTTTTGACAGCGGCAGATCCGCTTTGACTTCACCATTGTGCAGAATCAGGAAGCGGTCCTCGGCAATGGTTTCGCCAACGATGGCAAAATCCAGATCCCATTTCTCGAACACTGCCTTTGCTTCAGCCTCAAGCTCGGGCTTCAACACCATCAGCATGCGTTCCTGGGATTCCGACAGCATCATCTCGTAGGCTGTCATGCCCTCTTCGCGCTGGGGCACATCCTCGAGGTTCAGCTTGACGCCAAGCCCGCCCTTGTCGCCCATTTCCACAGCCGAGCAGGTCAGACCCGCGGCGCCCATGTCTTGAATGGAGATCACTGCACCGGTCTGCATCAGCTCCAGCGTCGCCTCCATCAGGCGTTTCTCGGTGAAAGGATCGCCAACCTGCACGGTGGGGCGTTTTTCCTCGATGGTGTCGTCAAATTCCGCCGATGCCATGGTCGCACCGCCAACGCCATCACGTCCGGTCTTGGCGCCGAGGTAGACCACGGGCATGCCCACACCAGAGGCGGCGGAGTAGAAGATCATGTCGGTCTTCACCAGACCGGCAGCAAAGGCGTTTACCAGGCAGTTGCCGTTGTAAGCCGGGTGGAAGCGCACTTCGCCACCCACGCAAGGCACGCCGAAACAGTTGCCGTAGCCGCCAACGCCCTCAACCACGCCATTCACCAGCTGGCGCGTCTTGTGATGCGCCGGTTCGCCAAAGGACAGCGAGTTCATCGAGGCGATCGGGCGCGCGCCCATGGTGAAGACGTCACGCAAAATGCCGCCAACACCAGTGGCGGCACCTTGATAGGGCTCGATGTAGGAGGGGTGGTTGTGGCTTTCCATCTTGAAGACGACCGCGTCGCCATCACCGATGTCCACGATACCGGCGTTCTCGCCGGGGCCGCAGATCACCTGAGGGCCGGAGGTCGGCAGGGTGCGCAGCCATTTCTTTGAGGATTTGTAGGAACAATGCTCGTTCCACATGGCGGAGAAAATGCCGAGCTCGGTAAAAGTCGGCTCCCGGCCCATGATCTCGAGTATCAGATCGTACTCATCGGCATTCAGTCCGTGGCTTTCGATCACTTCAGGCGTAATGGCTGGTTCCTGCATGGCGCTTAGATGGCCCCCCGGGTCGCTTCAGTTGACGGCCTTTTAAAGCAAGGCTGGGGGCGGGGAAAGGGGGCATGATAGGCGATGCGACGCGTCCTGAAACTGCCCGGAAAATGGGCGTGACGGAGGTAGCGTGCCTGAATGCAGGGCGAGGCGCGTGATTTCTCAGGGCTGTGCGGTGCGTCCGCTACGCATTGCCGGGTATCTATTGTAACTCTAATGCACTACACACGCAGAATGCTGAATGCGGCATGTTTGTCTCGGGCCCAGAGCACTGGGGCAGACAAGGCAGGCATTGCGCCAAAAAAAAAGGCCGAGCACTAAGCTCGGCCGTAGTCCAACAGGGAGGTATGAAGTGCGGCGAGTGCCGCGTCTTCATGAGGGTCATTTAGGGTGCCCGCTTCGCTGTCGCAAGTGTTTTGGAACACAAGTTAAATCAAGCCCGCCATGCGCCGTGTGCATAGCTCGCATCAGTATGCGATAACTCTATATTTTTCCGAGTTCTTTCATGTGTTTACGGTGCGTGATGATCTCGTCCTGAACGAAGTCGCGGAAGGCAGAAACCCGCTGTGAGTGACGCAATTCCTCTGGGTAGGCGAGATAGACCGGAACACCGTTGCCATCTTCGTTCGGCAAAACCTGAACCAGATCCGGGAAATCCTCTGTCACATAGTCCGGCAGCACGCCGATCCCCAGATCCTGCAGCACACCCTGAAGCACGCCGAAATAGTTGTTCACCGTCAGCATTGACTTTGGATTATGGGTCATCAGTTTTTGCACCATCACCGCAGCGGACCCCACTTGGGCGGACCGCAGGCTCTGACAGATCAAACGGTGGTCACAGATTTCCTCGATGGTCTCGGGCCAGCTGAACTTGTCGATATAGCCGCGCGACGCATAAAGACGCATCTGCACCGTCATCAACCGCTTGCGGATCAGGTCGGCCTGGCTCGGCTCCTTCATGCGGATGGCGACATCGGCCTCGCGCATCGGCAGGTCGAGCACACGCTCTTCCAGCATCAGGTCGATCTTGAGGTTGGGGTACTGCTCATATAGCTTGGCCAGCCGTGGCGCGAGCCAGAGCGTCCCAAAGCCGGTGGTGGTGGTCACCCGCAATTCGCCGAACACGCCTTCCTCGCTGTCGCGAATCCGGGCCGATGCGGTTTCGAGTCGTTTGGCCATCGTCTTGGTGGCGTCAAACAGCAGTTCACCTTGTTCTGTGAGGATCAATCCACGCGCATGACGGTGGAAGAGCGTGGCGTTCAGGCTCTCCTCCAGTCCCCGAATCTGCCGTGAAACGGCCGATTGAGACAGGTTTAGCCGATCACCGGCGTGGGTCAGACTGCCCGCATCCGCAACCGCGTGAAAGATCCTTAGCTTGTCCCAATCCATTGTTTTTACTCTTTCTGCCTCTTTCTGCCAAACTACATGATGAACAGTATAAGATTCAAACCTTACCGGAGGCTGACACGGATTCTTTAAGAAACGGCTATACAGGTCAGCATTTATGACCTATTATTGGATCCAAAATGCAAGCAAGTCATGGTTGAGGAGGACCGGATGAGCACGCAAAAGATCTCGCTCAATGACCGTTATGATCTCGAAAAGTCGCCCATTCTGCTGAATGGCACGCAGGCGCTTGTGCGTCTGATGCTGATGCAGAAGGCGCGCGACGTGGCCGCCGGGCTGAACACGGCAGGGCTGGTCACCGGCTATCGCGGCTCGCCGCTCGGCGCTGTCGACATGCAGATGAAGCGGGCGGAGAAACTGCTGACGCAGTCCGACGTGACATTCCAATACGGTCTCAACGAGGATCTCGCCGTCACCGCGCTCTGGGGGGCGCAGCAGGCTGAGATCCGCGACGAGGGCAAATACGACGGGGTGTTTGGCCTGTGGTATGGCAAGGGCCCGGGCGTTGATCGCTCCGGCGATGCGCTGCGGCATGCCAATATGGCCGGCTCTTCAAAGCACGGCGGGGTTTTGGTCGCCATGGGCGATGACCATACCGGCGAAAGCTCCACCGTACTGCATCAGTCGGAATGGTCCTTGCTGGATTGTTACCTGCCGATCGTCAGCCCGGCAGGGGTGCAGGAAATCCTCGACTACGGCATCTATGGCTATGCTTTGTCCCGGTTTTCCGGTCTCTGGGTTGGCCTGAAGACGATGAAAGACACCATCGAGGTGACCTCGGTGGTGGACGGAGATCCCGACCGGGTGCAAGTGTCGGCGCCGCAGTTCGACATGCCGGCAGATGGTCTGAACATCCGTCTGGACGATGACCGCTTCCGCCAGGAAGACCGCATCATCGACTACAAACGCTTTGCTGCCGAGGCCTTCAGCCATGCAAACAAGATGGACAAACGCGTCTGGGGCAAGCCCGGCGCCAAGATCGGCTTTGTGGCGGCGGGTAAGAACTGGCTGGATCTGGTTCACGCGCTAAGCCTTTTGAATATCGATGAAAACATGGCTGATCGCCTTGGCATCACCACCTATAAGGTGGGCCAGACCTGGCCGATGGACATGAAGGGGTTCCATGAGTGGGCCGAAGGGCTCGACCTGATCGTGGTGGTCGAAGAAAAGCGCAAGCTGATCGAGATCCAGATCAAGGAAGCGATCTTTGATGATCGGCGCGGGCGTCGTGTCTACGGCTGGTACAAGGGTGGCGCGGGCACCATGCACCGCGAGGAGCTGTTTCCGACAAAATATGCGCTCGACCCGATCATGATTGCCGAGAAACTGGGCAATATCCTGATCGAAGAAGGCCGCGACACCGAGGCGATCCGCGCCGGTCTTGCCTCGCTCGACGATGCCAAACGGGCCGACAATGCCGAGGAAATCGCCGCGCGTTTGCCGTATTTCTGTTCCGGCTGCCCGCATAACTCCTCCACCAAGCTGCCGGATGGCTCGCGGGCCTATGCGGGCATCGGCTGCCACTTCATGGTGCAGTGGATGGACCGCGAAACCGTTGGCTTTACCCATATGGGCGGTGAAGGTGCGAACTGGATTGGCGAAGCGCCGTTCTCCAAAAGAAAGCATGTATTTCAGAACCTTGGCGACGGAACTTACAACCACTCCGGGGTGATGGCGATCCGCGCGGCGCTCGCCGAAGGCACCAATATCACCTATAAGATCCTCTATAATGACGCCGTGGCAATGACCGGTGGCCAGCAGGCCGAAGGCGGCCTCACTGCGCCGCAGATCGCCCATGAGCTGACCGCCATGGGGGTGAAGACCATCGCCGTGGTTTATGACGAAAAAGAGGATGTGGTCGCCAGCCAGTTCCCCTCCGGCATGCGGATGCATGAGCGGGCCGAACTGATGAAGGTCCAACGCGAGTTCGAGGAAGTGGGCGGCGTCTCCGCCATCATCTACATCCAGACCTGCGCGGCCGAAAAACGTCGCCGCCGCAAGAAGGGCCTGTTCCCGGACCCGGACCAGCGCGTGTTCATCAACTCTGATGTCTGCGAGGGCTGCGGCGATTGCGGCGTGCAGTCGAACTGTGTGTCGATCGTACCGAAAGAGACCGAACTGGGCCGCAAGCGCGCCATCGATCAGTCCAGCTGCAATAAGGATTTCTCTTGCGTCAACGGGTTTTGCCCGTCGTTCCTCACCGTTGAGGGCGCTAAGGTGAAGAAGAGCGCAACCGCCAGCCTGGAGCTGCCGGAGCTGCCCGACCCGCAACTGCCCGCGATCAACGGCACCCACAACGTGGTGATCACCGGCGTTGGCGGCACCGGCGTTGTGACCATCGGCGCGGTGCTGGCACAGGCCGCCCAGATCGATGGCAAGGGCGCTGGCATGATGGAAATGGCAGGCCTCGCTCAAAAGGGCGGCGCGGTGCATATCCATTGCCGCATTGCCGAGACACCTTCCGACATCAGCGCCATCCGCGTCGCCACCGGTGAGGCGCATGCGCTGATCGGCGGCGATCTGGTGGTGAGCGCGGGTGCCAAGACCCTTGGTCTGACCTCCACCGGGCGCACGGGCGCGGTGGTGAATAGCCATGAGATCATCACGGGAGAGTTTACCCGAAATACCGATTTTGCCTTGCCAAGCGATAGGTTGCAGGTCGCACTTCAGGCGCGGATGCGCGACCGGGTCGACCTGTTTGACGCCTCAGAGCTGGCGCGCATCAGCATGGGGGATTCGATCTTTTCCAACATGATGGTCTTTGGCGCGGCCTGGCAGCGAGGGTTGATCCCGGTGTCCTATGAGGCGCTGAAACAGGCGATCGAGCTGAATGGAGCTGCGGTCGAGAAGAACCTGCGCGCTTTCGATATCGGCCGCTGGGCGGTGCTGTACCCGCAAGACGCGGCCAAACTCTTGGAGCCGAGCGTTGTGGCGCTGCCGCAATCGCTGGACGACAAGATCGCCTATCGCCGTGCACAGCTGGTCGACTATCAAGGCGAGCGTTTGGCAAAGCGCTATGAGAAGCTCTTGGAGGCCGTTACCGATCCGCGGCTCAAGGAAGCAGTGGCGAAAGGCTACCACAAGCTCTTGTCCTACAAGGACGAATATGAGGTTGCGCGCTTGCTGCTGAGCAGCCGGGAAAAGGCTGAGGCGGAATTTGACGGCGATCTGAAGATCTCCTTCAACCTCGCGCCGCCGTTGCTGGGCGGCAAGGATGCCAATGGGCGTCCGAAAAAGCGCAAGTTCGGCCCCGGCACGGAGCGACTGTTCCGTCTTCTGGCCAAGCTGAAAGGCCTTCGTGGCACGCCGCTGGACGTCTTTGGTTACACCGCCGAACGCAAGATGGAGCGGGCGCTGATCAAACAGTACGAAGCCGACATGAAGACATGGCTGCCGCAGGCGGAGAGCGTCGACATGGACGCGCTGGTTGCCCTTGCGGAGCTGCCGCTGCAGATCCGCGGCTTTGGTCCGGTGAAGATGCAGAGCGAAACGCAGGCGGCCAAGCGTCGCGAGGAGCTGCTGATCGCCCTGAAGCAGGGCACAACGCCGCTGAAGGCTGCAGCGGAATAGTGGCCTACAGGCCACTGTGGCTATGGCACACGTCATGAAGCTGTTACCAAGCCTATGCAATATGCGCGCCCGGCCTTAGGTGGTCGGGCGCCTGTCATGCAGGTGTTATATCCCTTGTCTTTACGGAGACCTCAAAGACATGCTTGAGCGTCGGCACATCGCTCGTGATATCTCCTACTCCCATTCTGCGGAAACGCGGCCGGGACGCATCATGATCCGCCTGATGGAAAACACCACCGGCCGCCTGCGTCTGATCAAGCGGGCCAAGGGCTATGATTCCGAGATCGCCTCGGGGCGCAGCTTCTGGGATGTGATCGTGGAACGCTACGGGCTGACGCTCGACGTGACCGGCGGCAGCCTCGACAATATCCCCCAGGACAAGCCGGTGATCCTGATCGCCAACCACCCGTACGGCATCCTAGACGGGCTTATGATGGGGCATATCCTGTCGCGCAGCCGCGGCGATTTCCGCATGCTGGCACATCAGGTGTTTCGCAAGGCGGAGGATCTGAACAAGGTGATCCTGCCGATCGATTTTGCCGAAACCAAAGAGGCGATGAAGGTCAATCTGCAGACCCGCAAGGACGCACTGGAGTATCTGGGGCAGGGTGGCGCGATCGGGATCTTTCCGGGCGGCACGGTCTCGACTGCGTCCAAACCGTTTGCGCATCCTATGGATCCGGGCTGGCGGGGGTTTACCGCGCGGATGGTGGCGAAATCCGACGCGGTTGTGGTGCCGTTGTATTTCGACGGGCATACCTCGCGCCTGTTCCAGATCGCCTCGCATTTGCATTACACCCTGCGCATGGGGTTGCTGATCAAGGAGTTCCGCAAACGCGTCGACACGCCCGTGCGGGTGGTGATCGGCGATCCCATCGGGCGGGACGTGCTGGACCCGCTGGCCAAGGACTCCAAAGCAATGATGGATTTCCTGCGCAAAGCCACGTATGAGCTGTCTCCGACACCGCTCAAATCCTATGACTACGGGTTTGAGTTCGAAGACAAACACAGGGCCTGAACGGCCCTCGCTGAGAGGCAATGTGGCATGGCAGTTGGCATTTTTGATTCCGGCCTCGGCGGGTTGACGGTTCTGGACGCGGTACAGAAACGTCTGCCGGACGTCGATTTCCTGTACTACGGCGACAATTCGCACGCGCCTTACGGTGTGCGCGATGCGGAGGACATCTACCAGCTGACCAGCGCTGCGGTGCATGACATGTGGAATCGCGGCTGCAATCTGGTGATCCTCGCCTGCAACACCGCCTCTGCCGCAGCCTTGCGCCGGATGCAGGAGGCAGGTGTGCCCGAGGGCAAGCGCGTGCTCGGCGTGTTTGTGCCGCTGATCGAGGCGCTGACCGAACGCCAATGGGGCGACAATTCGCCACCGCGCGAAGTCGCGGTGAAACATGTGGCACTGTTTGCAACCCCGGCCACCGTCGCCAGCCGCGCCTTTCAGCGAGAGTTGGCGTTCCGGGCGATCGGTGTCGACGTGGAGGCGCAGGCCTGTGGCGGCGTGGTCGATGCCATCGAAGAGGGCGACATGATCCTGGCCGAAGCGCTGGTCAAGAGCCACGTCGACGCGCTGCAGCGCAAGATGCCGAAGCCCGAGGCCGCGATCCTCGGCTGCACCCATTACCCGCTGATGGAGGCGATCTTTCAGAAGGCGCTTGGCGCGGATGTGCAGGTCTTCAGCCAGGGTCGCCTGGTGGCCGACAGCCTTGCGCATTATCTTGAACGGCGCCCCGACATGGTCGGCGGTGGCGAGGCCGGCTATGTGACCACGGGCGATGCCGCACGGGTCAGCAGCCGGGCCACCCAGTTCCTGCGACGAGAAATCACTTTTGAAGCGGCCTGAGTGCTCTTATCTTCACGCCCAACCTGATTTCTGGTCTGCACGAGATGCGGACACCCCCTGACACATATAAAATTCGAGGTCTCGACATGACCCATTCCGTCGCAATTCTTGGCGCATCCGGCTACACCGGCGCCGAACTGATCCGGCTGATTTCCCAGCACCCATCCATCGAGATTGCCGCCCTCGGCGCTGAGCGCAAGGCAGGGATGGAGATGGCAAATGTCTTCCCGCATCTGCGTCACCTTTCGCTGCCAACCCTCTGCAAGATCGAGGAAATCGACTTCTCCAAGATCGATCTGTGTTTCTGCGCACTGCCGCATAAGACCAGCCAGGAGGTGATCGCCAAGCTGCCAGCGGATCTGAAGATCGTGGACCTGTCGGCGGATTTCAGGCTGCGCGATCCGGATGCCTATCAGCAATGGTACGGCAACCCGCATGCGGCTCTGGCCCAGCAAGAAGAAGCGGTCTACGGCCTCACTGAATTCTACCGCGACCAGATCAAGGATGCGCGGCTTGTGGCTGGGACGGGCTGCAACGCCGCCACCGGGCAGTTCGCGCTGCGGCCGCTGATTTCTGCCGGTGTCATCGACCTTGATGAGATCATCATCGACATGAAATGCGCGGTCTCCGGCGCCGGGCGGGCGCTCAAGGAAAACCTGCTGCATGCGGAGCTGAGCGAGGGCTGCAACGCCTATGCGATCGGCGGCACCCACCGGCATCAGGGCGAGTTCGAGCAGGAGTTCTCGGCTCTGGCGGGACGGCCCGTGCAGATCCAGTTCACTCCGCATCTGATCCCCGCCAACCGGGGCATTCTGGCCACCACCTACGTCAAGGGGGATGCGGAAGCGATCTATCAGACCTTTGCCAAGGCCTATGCGGATGAGCCGTTCGTGGAGCTGCTGCCCTTTGGTCAGGCGCCCTCGACCCATCACGTACGCGGCTCCAACTTCGTGCATATCGGGGTGACCGCAGACCGGATTTCGGGTCGTGCCATCGTCATCGCGGCGCTGGATAACCTGACAAAAGGTAGCAGCGGTCAGGCCTTGCAGAATGCCAACCTGATGTTAGGTGAACAGGAAACAGCCGGGCTGATGATGGCGCCGCTGTTCCCTTGAACAAGAGGTCCAGATGAAGTCCCTGAAAAAGCAGCGGCGAATCCAGGTCATAGCGCTTGCGACTGTCGCATTGGTGGGGTCCACCGTGTTGATCGGCTATGCGATGCGCGATGGGATCAATTACTTCCGCTCGCCGAGCCAAGTGATGGATGAGCCACCGCAGCCGACCGAGACATTCCGCATTGGCGGTCTGGTCGAGGAGGGGACGCTGACCAGAGGCCAGGGAGAGGCAGTGCTGTTTTCAGTGACCGATGGAGGTGCCAGCGTGCCGGTGACATTCACCGGCGTGCTGCCGGATCTGTTTGAGGAAAACCAGGGTATGGTGGGCACTGGACGCTATGTCGACGGTGTTTTTCAAGCCTCTGAAATCCTTGCCAAACATGATGAGACCTACATGCCCAAAGAGGTCGTGGATGCGCTCAAGGCACAGGGGGTCTATCAAGGCGACGACAGCTGAGTGTTGCGTCGTCGCCGTACGCTCCGCGCACCGGATCTCAAACCCTCATAGCTAGTGTCTCTACCAAACCATTGGTGGAGACCCCGGCATGGATGTGGCCCAGATCGCCCGAGAGATTGTCGCCCGCGAAGGCGGCTATGTGAATGACCCTGATGATCCCGGCGGGGCGACCAATCATGGCGTGACCATTCACACCCTGCGACGCCTTGGCCTGGATCTGACCGGCGACGCTCAGATCGACACGCGCGACGTCAAAGCGGTGGAGCCAAGCGATGCAGAAGCGATTTTCCTGCGCGAGTATTTTCGTCGTCCACGCCTGCATCTGCTGCCAGAACCACTACAGGCCAGCGTGTTTGACATGCATGTCAATGCGGGCGCAAACGCGGTGCGCATCCTTCAGCGGCTCTTGTGCGACATGGGATATGACGTTGCGGTCGACGGGGCGATGGGACCGCAAACCGCCAAGACGACACAGGCAGCAGGGCGCATCAACATGGAGGCGCTGGTCAACGCCTACGGGATCGCCCGGCGCAACTACTACTTCGACCTTGCCGACCGTCGTCCGCGCAGTCGCAAGTATGCCCGCACGCGGGCGGGCGGCAAGGGCGGCTGGATACGCCGTGCCGAGGAATTCATCGCCCCGCGCTACCACCTGAGTACGGAAGAGTTTCAATCCCGCACGGCCAACTGGCGCTGAGGAGGTTTCATGTTGTCAACGCTTTGGGAGATGCTCTTTGGCAATCGCCGCAATGTGATCCGCGAGACCGTCGAGGTGTTTCGCGAAAACAGCGAACAGACCGCCGTGCGCGCCCATGACCTTCAGGGCGCCGCATTGGCACAATTCGCGGCAGAATTTTCGGGCACGCGCAAGAGCGGCTTTGATCGGTTCATCGACGGGGTGAACCGGCTGCCACGCCCGATGTTGGCGCTCGGCACGCTGGGGCTGATGGTCGCGGCGATGGTAGACCCGCTGTGGTTCGCCGCACGCATGCAGGGCATCGCCTTGGTGCCGGAACCTCTGTGGTGGCTTCTGGGGATCGTCGTGTCATTCTATTTCGGAGCACGCAGCCAGGCAAAAACGCAGGCCTTTCAAGAAGGCATCGCGCGCAGCCTCGCGCGGGTGCCACAGGCGGTTCACAACATTGAACAGCTTGGAGATGTCGCGCAAGGCTCTGCAAATACGAAGGAAAACCAAAGCCATAGCAATTCGGCCCTGGCCGAATGGCATCAAGAGCGCGGCAACTGACCCGCAGCTGCCTGCGGCGGCGGGACGCGGGCAAATGTGATTGGCGTGGGCGGGCGTCGCGGATATAGAAACAGGTATGATTACAGAACTCGGTCACTTCGCCCTCATCCTCGCCTTCATGATCGCCATCGTGCAGACGGTCGTGCCCCTGATCGGTGCGCATAAACGCTGGCCCGGATGGATGGCGGTGGCGGAACCCGCCGCACAGGCACAGTTCCTGTTCACCGCCTTTTCCTTTGGTGCGCTGACCTGGGCCTTTGTGACCTCGGATTTCTCGGTGCGGTTGGTGACGCTCAACAGCCACTCCGCCAAGCCGATGCTCTACAAGATCTCCGGTACATGGGGGAACCACGAAGGCTCCATGCTGCTCTGGGTGCTGATCGTCAGCCTGTTTGGCGCTGCGGCCTCGATCTGGGGCGGCGGGCTGCCGCCAACGCTCAAGGCGCGGGTGCTGAGTGTGCAGGCCTCCATCGGTGTGGCCTTTTTCGGGTTTATCTTGTTTACCTCCAACCCCTTCCTGCGGCTTGGAAATCCGCCGTTTGACGGGCAGGATCTGAACCCGCTGCTGCAGGATCCCGGTCTCGCGTTTCACCCGCCGTTTCTCTACCTCGGCTATGTTGGCCTTTCGATGGCGTTCTCCTTTGCGGTTGCCGCCCTGATCGAGGGCCGCGTTGATGCTGCGTGGGGCCGTTGGGTGCGGCCCTGGACCCTGGCGGCCTGGATCTTCCTGACCATCGGCATCGCGCTCGGGTCCTGGTGGGCCTATTACGAACTTGGCTGGGGCGGTTTCTGGTTCTGGGACCCGGTGGAGAATGCCTCCTTCATGCCGTGGCTGCTGTCCGCCGCGCTGCTGCATTCGGCTATCGTGGTGGAAAAGCGCGAGAGCCTGAAAAGCTGGACCATCCTGCTGGCGATCCTCGCCTTTGGCTTCTCGCTGATCGGCACGTTCATCGTGCGCTCCGGCTTGCTGACCTCGGTGCATGCGTTCGCCAATGACCCGGAACGCGGCGTGGTGATTCTGGCGATCATGGCATTCTTTACCGGCGGTGCATTGGCGCTGTTTGCGCACCGGGCACAGGCGATGGAGGCCAAGGGCGTGTTCTCCATGGTCAGCCGGGAAAGCGCGCTGGTGGCCAACAACCTGTTGCTTGCAGTGAGCTGCTTCGTGGTCTTTGTCGGCACCCTCTGGCCGGTTGTGGCCGAGATGGCCTTTGACCGGAAACTGTCGGTTGGGGCGCCGTTCTTCAACGCCGCCTTCCCGCCCTTCATGGTGGCGCTCGGGCTGTTGTTGCCGGTGGGCTCGGTATTGCCGTGGAAGCGCGCCAAATTTGGCAAGACGCTCTGGAGGCTGCGTTATGCGGCGGCTCTTTCGCTGGCGCTTGCGGGGCTGATCTGGGCGATGCAGGCCGACAAGAGCCTGCTGGGGCCGGTGGGGGCCTTGTTGGGCGCCTGGATCGTCAGCGGGGCCGCGATGGATCTGTGGCAGCGCGCCGGACGATCAGACAAGCTGGCACGCTTGATGCGGCTGCCACGGGCCGACTGGGGCAAATCAGTTGCACATGCGGGCATGGGCGTGACGATCTTTGCGATCGCGGGTCTGACCGCTTGGCAGACCGAGGACATCCGGGTGGCCAACCTCAACGAGCCCTTCGATGTCGGCCCTTACCAGATGGTGCTGACCGATGTGGAGGAGGGGCGCGGCCCCAACTACTTTACCACAATGGGCGTGGTCGAGGTGACCCGCAACGGACGTGACATCGCAACCCTTCGCCCGGAAAAGCGCGTCTACCCGGTGGCGCAGATGCCCACCACCGAGGCGGCGATCGATTACCGCTTCACCCGTGATCTCTATGTGGTGATCGGCGATGCGCAGGCGGGCGGTGGCTTTACCATGCGCACCTATATCAAGCCCTTTGCCAACTGGATCTGGGGCGGCTGCTTGCTGATGGCGCTTGGCGGCCTGCTGAGCCTTTCAGACCGCCGTTTCCGCGTTGCCGCCGGGGCGAAGAAGACCACCGCACAGGGGGTGCCGGCAGAATGATCCGCATGTTCAAGGCCGTGATGGCGGTGATGCTGCTGTCGATGACGCCCGCGCTTGCGGTGCAGCCGGACGAGGTGCTGGAGGATCCGGTGCTGGAAGAACGGGCGCGCGATCTCTCCAAGGGGCTGCGTTGCCTGGTTTGTCGCAATGAGAACATCGACGAGTCCAACGCCGATCTGGCCCGTGATCTGCGGCTGCTGGTGCGCGAGCGACTGGTTGCGGGCGACAGCAATGATGAGGCGATGGATTTCATCGTGGATCGCTACGGTGAATACGTGCTGCTGAAGCCGACCATCCGCGGGGCCAATTGGCTGCTGTGGGCCGCGGGGCCGATGATGCTGGTACTGGCCCTGGCGGTGGCGCTGATGTATCTGCGCAAACGCTCTGTTGCGGGTGGTGCGCCGGAAGACCGTGGGCTGAGCGAGACCGAGCAGGCGCGGCTGAAGGAAATTCTCGACGAGTGAGTGCGCCCGTGTGCGTGCGCGTGATGGATTGCCGGGATCTGCGGGATTTGCTAAGCAGGCTTTGGTCTGCAGTTCACCAAGGCTCCGCCACGCGCTAAACCTGCGAGTTTTCTGACGTCAGTGGACTCCCAATCGGGGTGCCTCTGGACAAGGGCGGACATCCGCATGGCGCAGGCCATGTCCGGCATCCTGAAAACGGAGGACATGATGTCCAAGGATGTGATCCGTCTGACCATTCCCGATGTGTCGGGTTTTGCCAAACAACTGCGTGCCAACCTTCCCGAAAGCCCCGGCCATGTGGAAATGCTGAACCATGTGGCGCGCGCGGCGGGCTATCGCAATTTTCAACAGCTGCGCAGCCAGAACCCGCCCAGCCCGGAGATCGACCGCAAGCGGATCGAGCGCGCGGCACGCTATTTCGACGAACGCGGACGCTGGCAGAGCTGGCCGACCAAACGCGGCGTGCGCGAGCTGTGCCTCTGGGTGATCTGGGCGCGACTGCCCGCGCGCCAGAGCTGGAGCGAGCGCGAAATCAGCGCCCTGATCGACGAGGAAACCCTGTTTCGGGACGCGGCTCAGGTTCGTCGCAGCCTGGTCGAGATGCAGCTTTTGACCCGCGATCGCGACGGCTCCAACTATGCCAGGGTCGAGCGGGCGATGGATCCGCATGGGCTGGCGCTGATGGCAGACCTTGAGGCACGCCGGAAAACGCGGGAAAATCCCGATATTGCCTGACGCGGCGTTTGTCTTTTCGACCCCGGATGCTTAGGTCAACATGCGTATAAATCGAACAGGGACATTTCACGCATGGACTACCGCGACATCCAGTATTCTCTCGACAACGGGCTGGCGACCGTCACGTTGAACCGCCCGCAGAGCATGAATGCGCTGACCAGCCAGATGCGGGCGGAAATCACCCATGCTATGAAGGCCGCCGCCACCGAGGCGCGGGCGGTGGTGCTCACTGGGGCGGGCAGCGCGTTCTGTACCGGCCAGGACCTCAAGGACGCGTCCTCCGGTGGCAGCCAGATTGATCTGGAGCGGACCCTGCGCGATGAATATACCCCGATGCTGGAGGCGATCTATGATTGCCCCGTGCCGACGATTTCGGCGGTAAACGGACCGGCTGCGGGGGCAGGGGCCAACCTTGCGCTGGCGGCGGATGTGGTGATTGCCACGGAGAGCGCCTACTTCCTGCAGGCCTTTGCCAAGATCGGTCTGATGCCGGATGCGGGGGGCAGTTGGTTCCTGCCGCGTCAAATGGGGCTGGCCAAGGCGATGGGCGCGGCCTTGTTTGCGGACAAGATCTCGGCCCGTCAGGCGAGCGATTGGGGCATGATCTGGGAAGCGATCCCGGATGAGGAGTTCGAAGCCCATTGGAAAGCGCGCGCCACCTATCTGGCCACCGGCCCCTCAATGGCCTTTGGCGCCATCAAGCAGGCGCTGCGTCAGTCGACGGGCAACAGCCTGCCGGATCAGTTGTCGCTGGAGGCGCATCTGCAAGGGGAGCTGGGCCGTAGTCGTGACTTTATGGAAGGCGTCACCGCTTTTGTTGAAAAGCGCAAACCGGATTTCGAAGGGCGCTGATCGCGCGCATCGTTGCAGGCCACTAAAAAAGCCGCTCCAACCGGGGCGGCTTTTTTCATTCCAAGCACATATGGTGCCCGTGCGATCAGGCCGCCGTGCTCTGACGCAGGATCAGGTGGCTTTCGGGATCAAAACCGTCACCGACGTTCTCAAGATAGGCCACGACCTCGCCATTGGCGGTGACTTCCACATCGGTGGTGCCATCGGAGTTGAGCACGGTGTCATGTGCCAATTCGGGCGCGACATCGCCGGCGTAGCGATAGAGCATCACGTCTTCATCCACGTTGAAGTCATTGATGGTCGCGCGGTCTCCGGCCTCCAGCCAGTAGCCGACCTCGAAGCGGTCATCGCCGTCGCCGCCGGTCAGTTCGTCACCGGCACCACCAATCAACCGATCATCGCCGTCGCCGCCAATCAGCACATCGCGATTGCCATCATCCACGATGCGGTAGCTTTGATCGCCGACGGTATTGACGCGCTCGCCCTCAAGGAAGTCCTGGCGCAAGGTGATCGGGGAGGAACGGCTGGGGTCAAGCTCAGTTGTGCCGCCATTCAGAAGGTCGTTGCCCGCGCCACCGTCCAGCGTATCGGATCCGATCCCACCATGCAGCCCGTCACTGCCGTAGCCGCCATTCAGGCTGTCGTCGCCCGCGTCACCCTGCAGGTAATCCTGGCCAAGGCTGCCGTTCATAACATCGTCATCGTCACCGCCCATCATGACGTCCAGACCGCTGCCGCCGGTCATCCGGTCATTGCCAGCGCCGCCTTCCTGAATGTCAGCGCCGGCACCGCCCGAGATGAAGTCGTCACCGGAGCCACCATACATGTCATCGGTTCCGTCGTTGCCGTAAAGATCGTCCGATCCTTCGTTGCCCCAAAGCGCATCTGCGCCGGCGTCACCGTTGATTGTATCGTCGCCCGCGCCACCAAAGCCTCTGTCATCGCCGTCACCAAGCGAGATCTGGTCTGAATCGTCGGTCCCGAACACGAGATCAGTGTCATCCGTACCGAGCAACGCGGTGTTGACGTCCACTTTTTCAACGGGATCATCACCGGTGCCAACGTCGTCGTTGTTTCCATCATCATCGCCGTCAAACGCGACGAAGGCGCCAACAACTGCCAGCGATCCAATCAATGCCATCAGCAACATTGTACTACCTCATGAGTACGATTGAGGCATCAAGCCAAAATCGAAATACGGAATTGAGTCCGTGTCGTGGACCCTCAAATTTACGATCTGTTTACTGCAAAAAACCAAAAAAGGGTCAATTTAATGCTTCATTTAGGAAAACTCAAAGTTTCCGTTTTCACAACAATGGCGACCGACCGGTTTTTGCGGCGACCATTTTAGCTGGAACAGGGGGCAGCACAGAAAAACCCCGCCCGGAAAGCCGGACGGGGTCTTGGTAAATCAATGAAACCGAACTTAGCGGTTTTCGATATCCACGTAATTGCGCGGCGTTTCACCCAGATAGAGCTGACGCGGACGGCCGATCTTGTTCTGAGGGTCGCCGATCATTTCTTTCCACTGGGAGATCCAGCCGACGGTGCGCGACAGCGCAAAGATCGGCGTGAACATGGAGGTCGGGAAGCCCATCGCCTCGAGGATGATACCCGAGTAGAAGTCGACGTTCGGGAACAGCTTCTTCTCAATGAAGTAAGGGTCGTTCAGCGCTGTGCGCTCCAGCTCCTTGGCGACCTGCAGGAGCGGGTTGTCTTCGACACCCAGCAGTTCGAGAACCTCATCGGCGGATTGCTTCAGCACCTTGGCGCGCGGGTCGGTGTTCTTGTAAACGCGGTGACCAAAGCCCATCAGACGGAACGGATCGTTCTTGTCCTTGGCGCGTTCGATATACTCCGGAATATTCTCGACCGAACCGATTTCCTTGAGCATTTCCAAGCAGGCCTGGTTGGCGCCACCGTGTGCAGGACCCCAGAGGCAGGCAATGCCAGCTGCGATACAGGCAAACGGATTGGCCCCGGACGAGGAGGCCAGACGCACGGTCGAGGTCGATGCGTTCTGTTCGTGGTCCGCATGCAGGGTGAAGATCCGGTCCATTGCACGGGCGAGGATCGGGTCGACATTGTAGTCTTCCGCCGGAACCGAGAAGCACATGTGCAGGAAGTTCGCCGCGTAATCCAGATCGTTGCGCGGATACACAAACGGCTGACCGATGGAGTACTTATAGGCCATCGCTGCAATGGTGGGCAGCTTGGCGATCAGGCGGATTGCCGCGACCTCACGCTGCCACGGATCTGCGATGTCGGTGGAGTCGTGGTAGAAGGCGGACATTGCACCAACCACGCCAACCATCGTCGCCATCGGATGCGCATCACGGCGGAAGCCGCGGAAGAAGTTGTGCATCTGCTCGTGGACCATGGTGTGACGGGTCACACGGGTTTCAAAATCCTCAAGCTGGGTCGCGGTCGGCAGCTCACCGTAGAGCAGCAGGTAGCAGACCTCCAGATAGTGGGATTTCCCCGCCAGCTGGTCGATCGGATAGCCACGGTGCAGCAGCACGCCTTCGTTGCCGTCGATATAGGTGATCGTGCTGTCACAGCTCGCCGTGGAGGTGAAGCCCGGGTCATAGGTGAAGACGCCCGCCTGAGCGTAGAGTTTGCGGATGTCCAGAACATCGGGCCCCGCCGTCGGCGAGAAGATGGGAAGCTCGTAAGTCTCACCATTCAGGCTGAGCTGGGCAGTTTTCTGTGTGTCGGTCATAGATGTCCCTTCCTGTTACAGGCGCAGAGAGGGCGGGTGGCCCGTCCCGCGCAGCGGGGCGCCCGCACCGATTATAGTGCAGGCGAAGTCCTATCCGAACGGGCTTACCCAGATCTTAACGTCAGATCCCAGCGGGCAATCAGCCTGTTACGTCCTTGAGCCGGGCCAGAGTTTCATCCCGGCCCAGGCAAATCATCATATCGAAGACCGAAGGCGTTACCGCGCGGCCTGCAAGCACAGCCCGAAGGGGGCCAGCCAATTTGCCAAACTTCGTATCTTTGGCCGCGGCAAATTCATTCAGGGCGGCCTCAAGTTCGTCTCGCGTCCAGCTAGCATTTTGCAGATGCGGCGTCAATTCAGTCAGTATACCAAGGGATACAGGATCAAGTGCCTTTTCCGCCTTTGCATCCCGCTCCAATGGGCGTGAAGCAAGCACAAAATGCGCTTTTTCAAGGAGTTCAGGGAAGGTCTTCGCCCGGTCCTTGAGGCAGTGCATGGCAGCTTCGAGCCCGCGTGACTGTACGTCACTCAAAGCGGGCTGATCGGCAGCCGCAAGATAGGCTTCGATTTCCTGCCGCAACGCAGCATCATCAGCAATTGCAATATGTTGGCCGCAAAGGCTCTCCAATTTCTTGGTGTCAAATCGGGCCGGGCTTTTGCCGATTCCACTGAGGTCAAACCACTCTTTGGCCTGTGCATCGGTAAAGAACTCGTCATCCCCATGGGACCAACCAAGACGCGCCAGGTAGTTGCGCATGCCCGCCGCCGGGTAGCCCATCGCCTGGTATTCCTGCGCCCCGAGCGCCCCGTGACGCTTCGACAATTTTTTACCATCTGGTCCATGAATGAGCGGAATATGTGCCCAGACCGGCACGTCCCACCCCATCGCCTGATAGATCATCATCTGGCGCGCCGCATTATTGAGGTGATCGTCACCCCGGATCACATGGGTCACGCCCATGTCGTGATCGTCCACAACCACCGCCAGCATATAGACGGGCGAGCCATCGGAGCGCAGCAGGATCATATCGTCCAGTTGCGTATTTTTGATGGTCACATCGCCCTGCACCTCGTCCCGGATCACGGTGTCGCCATCACGCGGTGCCTTGATGCGGATGACATAGGGTGCGTCAGGATGCTCAGACGCGGGCGTATCACGCCATGGGGACTGAAACAGGGTCGATTTGCCTTCGGCCTTTGCGGCATCGCGGAAGGCGGCGATTTCTTCTTGTGTGGAGAAACACTTGTAGGCCTTGCCCTCGGTCAGCAGTTGATTGGCCACCTCCGCATGACGTGCGGCACCCTCAAACTGGCTCACCACTTCGCCGTCGTGATCCAGGCCCAGCCAAGCCATGCCCTGCAGAATGGCGGCGGTGGCTTCGGGTGTGGAGCGTGCCCGGTCGGTATCCTCAATGCGCAGCAGGAATTTACCGCCACGGCCCCGGGCATAGAGCCAGTTGAACAGCGCGGTGCGCGCGCCGCCGATGTGCAGAAAGCCGGTGGGAGAGGGGGCGAAGCGGGTGACGACCGGTTGGGACATGTGGGGCATTTACCTTTTGGAAACCTTGGAGGGCCTACGTTTGTCGCCTGTGTACCGAGCCAGAAGGCAGGGAGCAAGCGTGCGCATCCTGAGCGCCCTAGATGCAGTGTTGCAGGCCCAGAGGGGGCATTTGTTCCCTTGGGTTCCGGTGTTCTTTGGTCTTGGCATTGGCCTGTATTTTATCGCCCCGGCCGAACCTGATCTTCGACAGTATGGCATTGTTCTTCTCGGGTGTGGCCTGCTCATATGGCCAGCGCGGCGGGGCGACGGTTTTGGTTTGCTGGCTGCCGCCTTGATCCTGGTGGGGCTTGGGTTCAGCTACATGGGCGGACGGGCGCATCAGATTGGCGCGCCGGTTCTGACGTTTCGATACTATGGCGCGGTTGAGGGGCAGGTGGTCGCGGTGGATCGCTCTGCTTCCGATGCGGTGCGGATCACGCTGCGACATGTGCGGCTGGATGATGTCTCTCCGTCACGTACCCCGGCGCGGGTCCGGGTCTCCCTGATGCAAGGCACGGCGCCGGCCCCCGGAGACTGGGTCATGACAACGGCGCATCTATCCCCGCCGCAAGGGCCAGCGGAACCCGGTGGGTTTGATTTTCGTCGCCATGCCTGGTTTTTGCAGCTCGGCGCTGTCGGATATACTCGCGTGCCGGTTCTGCGCACCCAGAGGCCGGAGGCGTTACCCATCGCAACGCTGCGCACACAGGTGTCTGAGTGGGTGCGCAGTGCCATGCCCGACCGGACCGGCGGTGTCGGTGCGGCGCTGATCACTGGCGATCGAGCCCATGTGCCGCGTGCTGTCACGGATGCGTTGCGCGCCAGCAATCTGGCGCATCTGCTCGCAATATCCGGCCTTCATATGGGACTGTTCGCCGGGGTGATCTTTGCCAGTCTGCGCCGCGCCTTTGCATTGTCGCCGATCATCGCACTCCGTTGGCCAATCAAGAAAATCGCAGCTCTTTTTGCGTTGGTGGCGAGTTTTGGCTATTTGCTGCTGTCGGGTGCGAATATCGCGACCGAGCGGGCCTTTCTCATGGTCGCCGTCATGTTGGTCGCAGTGGTGCTGGACCGGCGCGCCATTTCGGTACGGGCCGTGGCACTGGCAGCGATTCTGGTGCTTTTGCGTCGACCGGAGAGCCTGCTGAGCGCCGGGTTTCAGATGAGTTTTTCGGCAACCTTGGCGCTTGTCGTGGTGTTCCGGGGAGTGCAACCGCTCTTTGCGGCGCGACGCGGCGGCTCATGGACGACCTTATGGCGCTGGTGTGCGGGGTTGGTGCTGTCCTCGCTTGTTGCGGGACTGGCAACTGCGCCCTTTGGCGCGGTGCATTTCAACATGGTCTCGCACTATGGCTTGATTGCGAATTTGGCAGCGGTGCCGTTCATGGGCGCAGTGGTGGTGCCTGGCGCGGTTCTTGCAATCTGCCTCGCGCCCATCGGGGCAAGCGGCGTTGGGTTCTGGATCATGTCGCAAGGGATCGGCTGGATCCTCACCGTGGCCGAAACAGTCGCACGATGGCCGGGGGCACGCGGCTATGTTGTGGCGCCGGATGACTGGATCCTTCCGGTTCTGATCTCAGGCGCATTGCTGGTCCTGCTGTGGCAAGGACGGCTTCGCTGGCTGGGCGTGGTGCCAGTCTGCATTGCGTTGCTGGCGTGGCCGCAGTCGCAACGCCCGCAGGTGCTGATCGCTGCGGATGGCGGCCTGATCGGAGTGATGACACAGGACGGCCGTGCCCTGTCGCGTGCGCGCGGCAAGAGCTTTGTCGCCGGGATATGGCTGGAGAATGATGGCGATGGCGTCGATCAGGAACGCGCCTTTGCGCGCGGGCAGGGTGACAGCTCCGCGCGCGTTCAGACATTTGAGTGGCAGGGGCGTCGGTTTATCCATGTGATCGGCAAGACAGGGCTGGCTCAGCTCAAGGCGACCTGCTTACGAGAGGAGGTCATCGTGCTGACAGTTGCGGCTGATCGGCCCGAAGGTGGCTGCGACTGGCTCACTCCGGCCCGGCTACGCGTGAGCGGCAGCATTGCCTATTTCGACGGCGGGAAAATGATTGCCGCGCATCAACGATCGCCACGTCTGTGGTCGCCGCATCGGACTAAGTGAGAGGACATGACGAACCAAAGGGGCCGGCAACGCAAAAAGGCCCCGATCAAATCGGAGCCATTGCTTGCCTAAGACCGCACCGCACAAGCGGCCCGAGATACTCAGTAAGTGCGGATCAGTCCGACGAGACGCCCCTGCACCTTCACCTGGTCTTCAGCATAGGTTTGCGTTGGATAAGCGGGGTTGGCTGCCTGAAGTTCGATCATGCGACCGCTGCGCACGTAGCGTTTGAGCGTGGCTTCATGCCCTTCGACAAGCGCCACAACGATATCGCCGTTATCGGCCGCTGCGGTTTCATGAATAACCACCACGTCACCGTCATTGATGCCCGCATCAATCATCGAATCGCCACGCACTTCGAGTGCAAAATGCTCACCCGAGCTGGACAGCATCCCGTTGGGGACCGCCACATGCGCGGAGGCTTGGCTGATCGCCTCGATCGGTACCCCGGCAGCGATACGGCCCATGACCGCGAGCTCGGTGGCGCCGGTATTCGGGGCGGGTTTCAACTCCGGTTCTGGCGCAGAGTCCGACCTGCCGCCAGAGATCACTTGCGGTGCAAAACTGTCCTGACCGCCGCCAAGACTGTCGGGCAAGCGGATCACCTCAATCGCGCGGGCACGGTGGGCAAGGCGGCGAATAAAGCCGCGTTCCTCCAGCGCCGTGATCAGGCGGTGGATACCGGACTTGGAGCGCAAATCCAGCGCTACTTTCATTTCATCAAAGCTTGGCGGGACGCCGTCCTTTTGCAGACGCTTATGAATGAACTCCAAAAGCTGAAGCTGTTTTTTCGTCAGCATGGCTGGCCTCTCTGCACGATACCTTTAGTCATGTTCTATTCATGTTCTCGTTTTGTGTCAACGGGTCGGATCATAAGGGGAACATAAAAAGCCCTGGCAAGTCGTGCCGCCAACAGGATTTTCGCGGGAGTGCTCGCTTAAAGGGGCAGGTATTCCACGTGGTCCGCGATGTCGCGCGCGGGGTCATGAGGCGGGCGCACGATCAGTGCTTCGGCCTGCGCCAGAACCGACAAGAGCGAACTGTCCTGGCTGTCAAAGGCCTGCAATCCCTGATCGGTCCAGGTCGCACGCATATAATGCTGGCGTGGTCCATTGGCCGGGAGTGCCACCGCAAGCGGCGCTTGCGCGCGTGCCTCTTCTGCAGTCGACAGGCCGAGCATGGCCTGCAGCATCGATACCACGAAGACCCGACCGCAGATCATCGCCGAGACTGGATTGCCCGGCAGGCCCACCATAGCGCCTGTGCCAAAACGACCGGCCATCAGCGGTTTGCCGGGGCGCATGGCGACCTTGTAGAAAGCGCGCTGCAACCCGAGGCTTTCGGCAACGCCGGCCACCAGATCGTGATCACCCACCGAGGCCCCGCCGATGGTCACCACCAGATCCGCATCCGCCGCAAGACTAAAGGCAGTGCGCAGCGAGGCGTCGGTGTCGCGGGCGATCGGAAGCATGCGGACCTCGGCGCCGTGCTCTTCGAACATCGCCTTCAGGCCGAAGGTATTGGAGACGATGATCTGATCCGGACCGGGAACCTCTCCGGGCATGACCAGCTCATCCCCGGTGGACATCAGAGCGACTACGGGACGGCGGCGCACCGGGACTTCGGCTATGTTCATGGCCGCAAGAAGCGCGATATCTGCAGGGCGCAGGCGGCGCGGGGCGTCGACCGTTTGACCTGCGCGAAAGTCGCGTCCGCGGTCGCGGATATTGGCGTTATCGCCCGGATCGTAGCTGATCGTGATGAGGTCGCCCTTGCGATCCACATCCTCTTGAATGACCACAAAATCGGCGCCGTCCGGCACCGGCGCGCCGGTAAAGATCCGCACCGCTTGCCCAGCACCGACACTGCCCTCAAAACCATGCCCGGCCGCAGCCTCGCCAATGACCTTGAACATCGCGTGCAGCTCAACTTCGGCAGCATTCACGGCATAGCCATCCATGGCGGAGGCATCAAACGGCGGCTGATCACGACGGGCAGTGACAGGCTCTGCCAGCACCCGGCCCGCCGCTTGCGCCAAGGGAATAGTTTGAACCTCGACGGGAGAGACCAGATCAAGCAGGGCGGCGCGGGCCTCAGAGACGGAGATCATGATCAGGCCTCGTAGCGGCCGGACTTGCCGCCGTCCTTGAGCAGAACGCGGATGCCACCGATTTCCATCGCCTTGTCGACGGCCTTGGCCATGTCATAGACCGTGAGGCAAGCGGTGGAGACCGCTGTCAGCGCCTCCATCTCGACGCCAGTCTGGCCGGCGGTCTTGACCGTGCCTTCGACACGTACACCTGGCAGATCAGGCTCGAGCGTCAACTCGACCGTGACTTTGGTGATGGGCAACGGGTGACAGAGCGGGATCAGCTCGGAGGTCTTCTTGGCCCCCATGATGCCAGCGAGACGCGCAACCGACAAGACATCGCCCTTCTTGGCGCGCCCTTCCGCAATGATATCAAATGTCTCGCGCGCCATCTTGATGTGACCCTCGGCCACGGCAATGCGTGCGGTCACATCCTTGTCGGAGACATCCACCATATGGGCGTCGCCCTTCTGATCAAAATGTGTGAGCGACATGGGCAGGCCTCCTCAGACGCCGGGAACAAGCGGGTTGGCGAGCAGCGCTCGGGTGGCGGCGGTCACATCGTCCTGACGCATCAGGCTCTCGCCAATCAGGAAACTGCGTGCACCATAGCGGGCCATATCGGAAAGATCCTCGGGCGTGTTCAGACCGCTCTCGCAGACGATCGCCCGCTCTGGCGGGACTAGACGCGACAGGTGGCGGGTGGTGTCCAGCGAGGTCTCAAAGGTGTTGAGATTGCGGTTGTTGATGCCCATCAGCCGTGATTTCAAATGGCTGGCCCGGTTCAACTCGTCCTCGTTATGGACCTCCAGCAGCACATCCATGTCCCATTCGATGGCACAGGCTTCCAGCTCTGCGGCCTGTTCGTCCGAGACGGAGGCGAGAATGATCAGTATGCAATCGGCACCAAGCGCGCGGGCCTCGGCGACCTGATAGGTGTCATACATGAAATCCTTGCGCAGGCAGGGCAGATCACAGGCGGCGCGGGCCTCGACAAGGAATTCCTTGGCACCCTGAAAACTCGGCGTGTCGGTGAGCACAGACAGACAGGTGGCACCGCCATCGGCATAGGCCTGCGCAAGGGCGGCAGGGTCGAAATCAGCGCGGATCAAACCCTTGGAGGGGCTGGCTTTTTTGATCTCGGCAATCAGACCGTAGCCCTCGTGTGTGGCCTGCTGCAGACGGTCGGCAAAGCCGCGCACGGGATCGGCTGCACGCGCCTCTGCCTCAACCTCCGCAAGCGGTTTGGCTGCCTTGTCGGCGGCGATCTCTTCGAGCTTATAGGCTTTGATCTTGTCCAGAATGGTCTCAGACATCAGCGGGGCTCCCTGAATAGGTCCGTGGGGCTGTCCACGAGATGGGCGGCTCGCCGCGGGCGGAGAGCCAGTCATTGATCCGTGTAAACGGACGCGATCCAAAAAAGCCGCGCCGCGCCGACAGGGGCGAAGGATGGGCCGTCTTCAGGATCAAGTGATCGCCGGGACGGATGTGTTTTTCAAGCGCCTGCGCCTGGTTGCCCCACAGGACATAGGCCGTCGGGCGTCGAGAGCTATGATCGAGCACCTGATGCGCAAGCGCCTGCCAACCCAGTTTCTTATGGCCATTGGCATCACCCGCAGGCACCGACAGCACCGTATTGAGCAGGAGCACGCCTTGTTCGGCCCAAGGGCGCAGATCGCCGGTCTCAGGGCAGCTGCCGATGTCGTCGCGCATCTCCTGAAAGATATTGCGCAGGGATCGGGGCAGGGGTGCCACATCCGGTTCAACCGAGAATGACAGCCCATGGGCGTGCCCCGGTGTGGGATAGGGGTCCTGGCCGAGGATTACCACGCGGGTGGCCTCTGGCGAGGTCAGATCCAGCGCCGCAAAGCGCTGGTGTGCTGGCGGTAGGATCTCACGCGCCTCAGCTGCGAGCTGTGCTTCGATCTCAGGCCAGTGTGTGTCAAAGAACGGCAGTTCCGCCCAGCCCCCGACGGCGGGTCGGGGGGCTGTGTGGAGGTCTCGCGCGGCCATTAGCTGGCCTCCGAGGTGATCCGTGCAACCGCCGTGACCTTGCCAAGGGCCGCACCGCTGTCGATGCTTTCGGCGGCGCGCTCGGCCCCTTCCTTGAGCGAGGACACGGTGCCCGCCACCACCTGTGCGGCAGCGGCGTTCAACAGCACGGCGTCGCGATAGGCGGAGGGTTCACCGTTCAAAAGCGCGCGAAACGCCTCGGCATTCTCGGCAGGGGTTCCGCCCACGATCGCCTCGAAGGGATGTTCGGGCAGGCCCGCTTCTTCCGGGTGGACCTCGAATTCGGAAATGCTGCCGTCTTCATTGAGGCCTGCCACCCAGCTGACGCCGGTGATGGTCAGCTCGTCGGTGCCGTCAGACCCATGCACCAGCCATGCTTTTTCCGAGCCGAGCTGTTGCAGGGTTTCCGCCATAGGGCGGATCAGGTCGCGGGTGAACGCCCCCGTCAGTTGGCGTTTGACATCTGCCGGATTGGTCAGGGGGCCGAGGATGTTGAAAATCGTCCGCGTGCCAAGTTCCTGACGGGTGGGCATCACATGGGCAATCGCCGGGTGATGCATCGGCGCCATCATGAAGCAGATGCCCGCTTCTTTCAGTGATTTTTCAACCACTTTCGGGCCGACCATGACCTGAATACCCATCTCGGTCAACGCATCTGCCGCGCCGGATTTCGAAGACAGATTGCGATTGCCGTGTTTCGCCACAGGCACACCTGTGCCCGCCACCACAAAGGCGGTCGCGGTGGAGATATTAAGCGTGCCCTTGCCATCACCGCCGGTGCCGACGATGTCCATCGCCCCTGCAGGCGCGGTGACCTTGTTGCATTTGGCGCGCATCACGGCGGCAGCGGCGGCATATTCATCCACCGTCTCGCCCCGGGTGCGCAGGGCCATCAGAAGGCCGCCGATCTGGCTTGGCGTCGCCTCGCCATTGAACAGCGCGGCAAAGGCGGTTTCGGCTTCGGTACGGGTCAGGGCGCGATCTGCGGCCAGACCGATCAGAGGTTTCAGCGCATCACTCATGCTGGGACCTTCATCTCATTCAGGAAATTCTGCAGGAGCGCATGCCCATGCTCGGAGGCGATGGATTCCGGGTGGAACTGAACGCCGTGGATGGGCAGCTCTTTGTGCTGCAGGCCCATGATGGTGCCGTCTTCCAGCTCTGCGGTGATCTCCAGACAGTCCGGAAAGCTCTCGCGCTCCACCACCAGCGAGTGATAGCGGGTGGCATCGAACGGCGACGGCAGCCCCTTAAAGAGGCCCTTGTCGGTGTGATGCATCTTGCCCATCTTGCCATGCACGATCTCATGACAACGCACCACCTTGCCGCCAAAGGACTGACCGATGGTCTGATGACCAAGGCAGACGCCCAACAGCGGCGTGCGGGTCTCGGCGGCCGCTTCGGTGAGCGCAAGGCAGATGCCCGCCTGATCGGGATCGCAGGGGCCGGGGCTCAGCAGGATGCCGGCGGGCTTCATCGCCATGGCGTGCTGCACATCCAACGCATCGTTTCGCCAGACCTCGATCTCGGCGCCCAGCTCGCCAAGATAATGCACGAGGTTGTAGGTGAAGGAGTCGTAGTTGTCGATTAGCAGCAACATCTTGGGACGCTCTTTTATGGGTGGCGGGCGGGGGCCGCGCCGCAGTATAGTGTGACGGACCATACATGTTCAGGGATGCGCGGCAGCGTCAAGGGCACATCCGGATTGCCAGGTGGCATGAGGGGCAGATGTTCAGCGTTCAGGCGTCTCACAGAAGGTCAGACCACGGGCACAGGACAGAGGGCGAAACAGGCATGCGAGGATTTCTGGGAGGCGTAAGCGTGGGGGCGCTGGTCGCGGTTGCAGGGGCGGCGGTGTGGTCGTTGTCGAGACCATTGCCGCAGGTGGTGCATGTCTCGGATCAGACACCGGAAACGATCCTTGCCAAACGGGTCGAACCCACGCCGCCACAGGACACCCCCGGCAGTGATGCGGATCTGGTCGAGACCGCGCCCGAGGCGCCGGCTCAGGATGCGGGCCTGCTCGATGATGCGCCGGACCAGATCGACACGCAGTCCGCAGCGCGCCCCGAGGTGACGGTTCCAGACGAGGACGCAGCGCAGATCAGCCCTGATGAGGGCGCGGGGGTAACGCCGGATGTTCAGGTCGCATCTGATGCATCCGTGGAGACCACGCCCGGTGGCGAGGGGCTGGATACGCCGACGGCGGATGTGTCGCCCGATGTGGTCGAGGGCAGCGCGCAGCCACCCGCCCCAACACCCATTGATGAACCCGTGCTTGCGGCTCCCGATGTGGAGCTTGATGTTCCTGCTGTGGACGGCGCCTCCGGCAACAGTGAGGCACCGCTTCAGCTTGACGAGGCAGCGATCCAGCCGCCCACGATCAACGCGGCACCAGAAATCACCGCGCCGCCCAGCGTGATGTCACCGCAGCCAACGCCCACACCACAGGTCGGCAGCGACGACAGTGCCTCCGAGGACGAAGACCTCGACCTCAGCATTTCAGAGCTGCCGCAGGCCGGAACCGACACAGCCGAGGACGAAGGCCCCAGCATTGGCACCCGCGTCCTGCCGCTGACCGAGCGGGACGAGGCGCAGGAAACTGCAACGGCTGATCAGGAGCCGCCGTTCCGGCGCAATGCGGAACCGGCTGATCCCGCACCGGGATTGCCGCTGATGTCCATCATTCTGATTGAGGAAGAGGGTGCAGTGGGTGCTGAGGCTCTGGAAGCCTTTCCCTATCCGCTGACGTTTGCCATCGATCCCAGCGATCCGCAGGCCGAGGACCGCATGGCCGCCCGGCGCGCCGCAGGGTTTGAGGTGCTTGTATTGGCGGATCTGTCCCGTGATGCGACTCCGCAGGACGCCGAAGTTGCCCTGCCGGTCTGGTTCGATCGCCTGCCCGAAGTGGTTGGTGTGCTGGAAGGCAACGACGGCGGGGTGCAGGGCAACCGGCCACTTGCCGATCAGGTGGCCACCATTGCCGCCGATCTCGGCTATGGGTTGGTGCTGCAGGACAACGGTCTGAATACGGTGCAGAAGATGGCGCTGCGCGATGGGAACCCTGCCGGTGTGGTGTTCCGCGACTTTGACGGCGCCGGGCAGGATCCGCGCGCCATGCGCAGGTTCCTCGATCAGGCCGCGTTCCGGTCCGGACAGGAAGGCGCGGTGATCATGCTGGGCCGACTGAAACCCGACACTATCTCTGCTCTGTTGATCTGGGGGCTGCAGGACCGCGCCAGCAGGGTCGAGCTGGTGCCCGTGTCCACCAGCCTGAAACGCCTTCTGGACCCGATCTCGCAGTAATCAGCACCTGCTATTCATGATAAAACAAAAAGCGCTCCGCGGAGATTTCCGGGAGCGCTTTTTTGTCTGGAATGCCTAATCAGATCAGCGGTTGCCGTTGCCGGTGAAGCGTGCCGCATCCGCGGCCGCGCGCCGGATCGCATTGGATTTATGCACGGTCTCCATATACTCAGAGTCCGGGTCGCTGTCGTAGACCACACCGCCGCCTGCCTGAATATAAAGCTTCTGATCCTGCACGATCGCAGTGCGCAGGGCGATACACATATCCATGTCGCCACCGGCACTGAAATAGCCGACACCGCCGCCATATATGCCGCGTTTTTCCGGTTCCAGCTCGTCGATGATCTCCATCGCGCGCACCTTGGGCGCGCCAGAGACGGTACCCGCTGGCATGCCGGCGAAAAACGCATCGAGCGCGTCTTTGTCCTCGTGCAACTCGCCGACAACATTGGAGACGATATGCATCACGTGGCTGTAGCGCTCTATGATGAACTCTTCGGTGGGGCGGACGGTGCCGATCTTGGCGACGCGGCCCACGTCATTGCGGCCCAGATCCAAGAGCATCAGATGCTCGGCCAGCTCTTTCTTGTCAGCCAGCAGATCCTGTTCCAGCGCCTTGTCTTCTTCGGGGGTGGCGCCGCGCGGACGGGTGCCTGCGATGGGGCGAATGGTGACCTCATCGCCAAAGACCCGCACGAGGATCTCGGGGCTGGCGCCGATCACCTGGAAACCGCCGAAGTTGAAGTAGAACATGAACGGCGAGGGGTTGGTGCGCCGGAGCGAGCGATAAAGCGCAAACGGTGGCTGCGGGAAGTCCTGCGTCCAGCGCTGCGCGGGCACCACCTGAAAGATGTCCCCGGCGCGGATGTAATCCTTGGCCTTCTCCACGGCGGCCATATAGCCGTCCTTGGTAAAATTCGACACCGGAGGGCCGACCTCCAGCGCCTCGCCCAGATCACGGGTTTCGGCGGGCATGGCGCGTTCCAGATCGCGCACCGCATCCATTACCCGTTCGGCAGCCTGAGCATAGGCCGCACGCGCCGATTGCCCGTCGCTGACCCACGCGGGAGAGACCACCGTGACCTCGCCCTTGACCCCGTCCAGCACCGCCACCGCAGAGGGTCGGATCATCACCGCATCGGGCAGGCCCAGCGGGTCGGGGTTCACATCGGGCAGATGCTCCACATGGCGGATCATGTCATAGCCCAGATAGCCAAACAGCCCTGCGGCTGCCTGCGGCAGATCATCCGGCAGGTCGATCCGGCTTTCGGCCAGAAGCGCGCGCAAAGTGTCGAGCGGATTGCCCGTCAGAGGTTCAAACCCCTCCGGGTCAAACCGGGCCGCCCGGTTCAGCTCTGCCTGTTCGCCCCGCGCACGCCAGATCAGGTCCGGCTTCATGCCGATGATGGAATAGCGCCCGCGCACCTCGCCGCCGGTCACCGATTCCAGCATGAAGGCATCCTTCTGCGCGCCGGTGAGTTTCAGCATCAGAGACACGGGCGTATCCAGGTCGGCTGCAAGCCGCGTGTAGACCACCTGGTTTTCGCCCGCCTCATAGGCTTTGGCGAATGTGTCGAAGTCGGGGATCAGAGCCATGAGAGCATGCGCCTCGAACTTAGGAGTTACTGGAAAGTGGCGTGAACTGCATTCACCGCCTGTTGGTTGACCTGCGGACGTGCGCGGGTCTGAACCGCCTGCATGTAGATCTGGAAGATCTCGTTCGACAGGGACTGATCGAGCTGTTCGCTCAGCGCCTGTGTCAGGAACTGCATGTCGTCGCTGTCGTCCGGCGGCAGCGTGTCGTCGAGGCGTACAACGACCGTACCCTCCGCATCGGACACCACGCGGACGTCGCCAACTTCCATTTCAAAGACCTCGTTCATCAGGTCAACCGGGGTCTGGTCGAGATAGGCAGTCCGTGTCAGGCCGGTTTGCTCGGTGACGTCGCGATCTTCCGGGAACTGGCCGTCATTGGCTTCGACCACCGCTTTCAGCTCATCTGCTTGTGCCTTCAGCGCTTTGGCAACACGATCTGCCTTGAACGCCTCGGTCACCGCTCGACGGGCGCTGTCGAACGGTTCGGGACGCGGATCCAACACCTCGTCAAGACGCAGCGCAAAGACACTGCCGTCATCGAGGTAATCAACGGTTGGAAAATCCTCGACGCTGACCGCCTCGGCTGCGGTGCGGAAGGTGTCATAGGCGGCAATGCCATCGGTGGTATCGGCGGTCCAGTCGATGCGACCCACGGCCAGACCGTTCTCTTCCGCGGCCAGTTCTTCAAGCGTGGCACCGCTGGCCAGAAGATCATCAATGCCTTCGGCGCGCGACTCGATCACCCGGCGGGCACGGTCAAGCGCCAGCTCTTCGCGCAGAGCGGGCAGCGCGTCCTCGAAACTGGTGAAGCTTGCTTCCAGCAGACCGTTCACACGGTAGAGCGCGGGGCCAAGATCGGAGGGCAGTGGCCCGGCCACGCCGCCCATCTCAACCGCGAACACCGCTTCGCCGGCGGCACCAAGGTCGTCCTGCGCCACGTCGCCTATGTCGATGTCGGACAGGCTCAGGCCGCGATCCTGCACCAGTGTCTCAAAGGTGGTTCCGCCAACGTCCAGCTGCGCTTTGGCCGTGTCTGCGGCGTCCTGATCGGCAAAGACCAGACGCTCAACCAGGCGACGCTCCGGGACATTGAACTCCGCGTCGCGTTCCTCATAAAGCGCGCGCAGGGCGGTCTCATCCACTTCGACCTCGTCGACCAGAGCATCGGGGCGCAGGGCCACATAGGTGATGACTTTGGTCTCGGGCAGGGTGAAGGCGTCGATGTTGGCCTCGTAATAGGAACGCAGCTCGTCCTCGGTCGGTTCGACCGCAGTCAGGACCGCATCCTCTGGCGAAAGCCGCACATAGGCAAAGCTGCGGCGCGCTCCGATATAATCGGTCAGCGTTTCGCCCAGTGCCGTAGGCATGCGCGTGCCGCCGACGATGGCCCCTTGCAGCAACGTACGGGCGGTCTCGGCACGCATGTCCTCTTCAAACTCGGGTTCGGAGAGGCCGGCGTTTTCAAGCGCAAAGCGATAGTTGTCACGGCTGAACGCACCGTCAGAACCCTGGAACGCCTGAATTTGGGTGATTTCCTTCAGCAAGGTCTCATCCCCGACGGAAATCCCGAGCGTTTGCATCTCGTTGTCCAAAGCGGCGGATGCGACAAGGCCCGAAAGCACACCGCGATCCACGCCCATGGAAATCAACTGCGACAGCGGTACCGATTGGCCGGACTGGGCCTGAATGGCGCGTTGTTCCTGCTGCAGCGCACGGGCGTAGTCGTCAACGCTGACGTCGGTCTCGCCCACGGTGGCCAGCGTGCGCGTGGTGCCGGACACGTTGATCGCGCCAAAGCCGGCAAGCCCCACGAACAACAGACCCATGAGGATCCAAACGAAGGTCTTGGAAAGGTGTTTCATGCCTGCGGCCCTTTATGTCGTCTTTTGGTGGCGCGCCGCAGCGTTGAAGCCGGGCGGCCAAATTGCGCCGAGCGGATCGGCGGTCTCCTGTTGCTGCCCTGAATACGCGTCTGCCCCGGCAGGGGCAAGCATAGAGGGCAACGCGCACATGGGGATGCACGGCGATGTCAGTCCGCGTCTGTCATCCGTCGAAATCAGCGAGGCGCGAGATCATGTCCGCAATGCCTGCACGGTCGACATTTGCAAAGGCAATGCGGAACTGGCGGTGGCCTTCGGGCGCCTCGGCGGGGGTGAACATGGTGCCGGGGAGCAGCAGCATCCCGGCCTCGCGCAGAAGCCTCTGCGCAAGAACATCGGAACTCTCCTCATAGGGATGCGCCACATAGGCGAAATAGGCGCCAAGGCCGAGAAGTTGCCAGCCCTTCGCCGCCAGAGGGGCAAAGCCGTCCTGAATTGCGGCGCGACGATCCAGGATTTCGGCTCGCTCCCCCGCCAGCCACTGGTCGAGATTGTCGATGCCCCATTTTGCCCCGATCTGCCCCAGCTGTGCCGGGCATATGGTGACGGTGTCGAGGAATTTCTCCATCTCGAACAGGCGATCAGGACCGGCGGCGATGGCGCCAACCCGATGCCCCGTGAGGCGATAAGCCTTGGAGAAGGAATAGAGGTGGACAAGGGTTTCCTGCCAGTCCTCGCGCTGCAACAGGCGATGCGGTGCGCCGCTGCGACTGTCGAAATCGCGATAGGTCTCATCAACGATCAGGGTCAGCCCATGACGCTGCGCGAGGTCAAAGAACGCATCCAATAGCGCTGACGGATATTCAACGCCGCAGGGGTTGTTTGGAGTGACCAAGGCGATGGCGCGGGTGCGATCCGTAATCAGCGCCTCGGCCTGTGCGACCTCCGGCAGCATCCCCTCGCCGACAGGCAGGGGCAGGGTCGTGACCCCCTGCATGTCCAGCCACATCTTGTGATTGAAGTACCACGGCGTCGGCAGAATCACCGCGTCCCCCTCGGCACAGAGGCTCTGGATCGTGGCGGCAAAGGCCTGATTGCAGCCTGAGGTGATGGCGATATTGGATGGGGCAATCGGGGCGTCGTAGTGACGGCTCATCTGATCCGCCAGCGCCGCGCGCAGATCCTCATTCCCAAGCACCGGACCGTATAGATGCGCACTGGTCTGGTTCAGAACAGCCTCTGCCATCGCCTGTCGCAGCCCTTCGGGCGGAGCGTCTGCAGGGGCGGCCTGACTGAGGTTCAACAAGGGCTGATCGTCAGCAAAAGTCACACCCGCGAGCCATCTGCGCGATTCCACGATCGGAGAGACGAAGGTGGCTTGGGTTCGGGCGGTCTTCATCGGCAGCTTCCTGTATTGGTCATGGCGTCGAGGCGCAGGCGGCATTAGGGCGATTTCAACTCGAGGACGCAAGAGGTTGAAAGCAGACGCAGAACAGAAAAAAGGCGCACCGGGCAGGGCGCGCCTTTTGAAACTCTCAACTTGGTCACGAGGATCAGTCGGTGCCGCGATAGGGTTCGACATATTGCAGCGCCATGTCCCACGGAAAGAAGATCCATGTATCCTGGCTGACGCCGGTGATGAACGTGTCCACCTGCGGCTCACCCTGAGGTTTGGCGTAGACAGTCGCCAGATGGGCCTTTGGGTAGAGGTCACGCACCAGTTCGAGCGTTTTTCCGGAATCGACAAGATCATCGACAATCAGAATGCCGGTGCCGTCGCCCATCATGTCGGCATCCGGGCTTTTCAGCACTTCGGCCTCGCGCCGCTGATCGGCCTTGCCGCCGCCAGAGTGATAGGATTTCACGCTGATTGTATCGACAGTGCGAATGTCCAGCTCACGCGCGACGATCATTGCGGGGGCCATCCCGCCCCGGGTGATCGCCACAACGGCGCGCCAGTGACCCTCGTCGGGCCCGAGCCCGTCCAGACGCCACGCCAGCGCGCGGCTGTCGCGATGGATCTGGTCCCATGAGATGTGAAACCCCTTCTCATGGGGCAGGCGGTTCGGGTCCTTGGTGGTCATCTGGGATTAGCCTTTCTCGATATCCGGTGCGTCCACGGCCTTCATGCCGACCACGTGATAGCCCGCATCCACGTGCAGGTTCTCGCCAGTCACGCCAGAGGCCAGATCCGACAGAAGGTAAAGCGCGGATTTACCCACGTCATCAGTGGTCACGTTGCGACGCAGGGGCGAATTGTACTCGTTCCACTTCATGATGTAGCGGAAATCACCAATGCCGGAGGCCGCCAGTGTCTTGATCGGGCCGGCAGAGATCGCGTTGACGCGGATGCCGTCCTTGCCCAGATCCTCCGCCAGGTATTTGACCGATGCCTCCAGCGCCGCCTTGGCCACGCCCATCACATTATAATGTGGCATCACCTGTTCTGCGCCATAATATGTCAGCGTCAGCATGGAGCCGCCCGCATCCATCATCTTCTCCGCGCGCTTGGCAACGGCGGTGAAGGAATAAACCGAGATGTCCATGGTCATTTGGAAGTTCGCGCGGCTGGTGTCGACATAGCGGCCGCGCAGCTCGCTCTTGTCGGAAAAGCCGATCGCGTGGACGATGAAATCCAGCTTGCCCCATTTTTCCTCAAGCGCGGCGAACAGCGCATCGATCGAGGCTTCGTCGCCAACATCGCAGGGCAGCACGATATCGCTGCCCAGTTGCTCCGCAAGCGGGCCGACACGCTTCTTGAGCGCATCCCCCTGGTAGGAGAACGCAAGCTCCGCCCCGGCCTCGGCGCAGGCTTTTGCAATGCCCCACGCGATGGATTTATCGTTGGCCAGGCCCATAATCAGGCCACGTTTTCCGGCCATCAGTTGACTAGACATGCAGGTTCTCCGCCTGTGATCAGTATAATAGAATGTCCTTTAGCTCGCTGCGACACTTGCATCAAGGGTGTACACCGATGCCCAGTCTTTCAATCGGGCACAAAGGTCACTAAGGTCCGCCTCAACAAGCAAGGACAAGGTACAGAATGTCGGACCGAGAAGGACTGTTCGCGGGAGATGACCCGTTCGAAATCGCGCGCCAGTGGCTGACGGAAGCTGAGGCCACGGAACCCAATGACCCTAATGCCATCGCGCTGGCGACCGTGGATGCTTCCGGCATGCCCAATAGCCGCATGGTATTGCTGAAGGAAATTGAAAACGCCGCCTTCGTTTTCTATACCAACTACGAGAGCGCAAAGGCCCAGGAACTTGAGGCCAGCGGCACGGCATCCTTCGTGATGCATTGGAAATCGCTGCGCCGGCAAATCCGGGTCCGCGGCCATATCGAGCGCGAAGACGGACCGCAGGCGGATGCCTATTTCGAATCCCGCTCCCTGAAGAGCCGTCTTGGGGCCTGGGCCTCCCAGCAATCCCGGCCTCTGTCGTCCAGAAATGCACTGCTGGCCGAGGTCGCCAAGGTGACAGCGACCAAGGGTACGAATCCCAAACGTCCCCATTTCTGGGGAGGGTACCGCCTGACGCCGATCGAGATCGAATTCTGGGCAGATGGTGCGTTCAGGCTGCATGACCGCTTTGTCTGGCGGCGGGGAAGTGCAGAGGATGATTGGACAATTACGCGCCTTAGCCCGTAGGTTCACGCTACGTCACATTTTCTTATATCCAACATTTTCCGACTATTTTGCTCTTGAAACTTCATGCGAAAATCGCGCAGTTAGGCGAGCAACACGGAAATAACAAACGAACCGGTGGAATTCGCAAATGGCCGAAGACTTGAGCAGTTTGCAGCATGTCCGTGGACTAGTGAAGTGGTTTGACCCTGCAAAAGGTTATGGATTTATCGTCTGTCCTGACGATGGTCCGGACATCCTTTTGCATGTAAATGTCCTGCGCAATTTCGGTCAGAGCTCCATCGCGGATGGGGCCGGGATCGAGGTTGTCACCCATCGCACCGATCGCGGTGTGCAAGCGGTCGAGGTGATTGCGATCACGCCGCCGGAGCGCGAGGACACACCTGTCCTCAGCGACCTTGCAGAGATGAACGCGGACGAAATCAGCAGCACGCCGCTGGAGCCTGCGCGTGTTAAATGGTTCGACAAGGCCAAGGGCTTTGGCTTTGCCAACATATTCGGCCGCGATGAGGATGTTTTCCTGCACGTCGAGGTTCTGCGTCAGTCCGGCCTGTCAGATGTACAATCCGGCGAAGCGCTGGCGATGCGCGTCATTGATGGCAAACGCGGTCACATGGCCGTGGAAGTCCTGGCTTGGGAGGCCGCCATGGGCGACCCGGAGCATAGCATCTAAATGCGCAAGGCGGTGGCGACATATCTCGGCGCCGCCTTGGTGTGGCTGGCAGCCACAAGCGCCAGCGCCACCTGCGCGCGCGATCATGTCGACCTGCGCGGCCCGTGGGGGCAGGCGCGGTTTTCCGTAGAAATCGCTGATACACCGGACAGCCGGGCAACAGGGCTGATGCATCGCGCTGAAATGCCCGCGCGTTCCGGTATGTTGTTCGTCTATGACCGACCGCAGCGCGTGGCCTTCTGGATGAAGAACACCCTGATCCCGCTCGACATGATTTTTGTTGGCGCGGATGGTGTCGTGAGTAGGATCCATGAGAATGCTGTACCGGGCGATCTGAGCTCCATTTTCGGTGGAGATCAGGTGTTTGTGGTGCTCGAAGTCAACGCTGGCATCGTCGAGTCCTATGGCATCTCCGTCGGTAGCGAGATGCGGCATGAAGTTTTTTCGCCAGAAACTGCAAAATGGTCCTGTTAGGGCTTTTCAATCCCAAACTTCACAGCTAGGAAGACGCACGGTCCGGGGCGTGGCGCAGTCTGGTAGCGCACCTGTTTTGGGTACAGGGGGTCGTGAGTTCGAATCTCGCCGCCCCGACCACTTCTTCCTCTATTGTAAGAAATCCCTGTCCCTTGGTTCACGAAAGTGAACCGAGCCGCCTCCGGGGGAGAGCGCGCCTCGCACGCACCCCTAGGGTCTGGCCGTGTCTAAAGGCAGGGTGACGGTTCATCACCAGAATCAAAGAATCACACCAAGGCTTGCGGACGCGTCGTCACGCTACGGGCACATCTGGCATTTACCTTTCGTTTAGAAGTTGACGCGACAGAGCATCAAATTGGCGTGCTGGACGCGTGATGAACGCCTGAAAGATTTGCGATCTGCGGCCACCAGCTGACAAGCGTTGCAAAAGGACCGCAACTTGTCAGCGTTGCCGATTATGAGGCGTGGCATGCGGGTTTCCGGAGCCGCCGAAACCCGTCGCGGCATTCAGGTGGATGACCTCGTTACAGCAACCCCCTCGCAATGCGTGAGTTTTCAGCTTTCGTTAACCAAACGGTCAAGCGGGAATTGCGGCAGCCGGGGATGTGGATGAATCATATCGCAGTGGCGACCCTCCAAACCGTTAAACTGGTCAACTCAATTGTGCCCCGTAAAATTTGAATTTTCACGTTGACCACCTTGGGTGACTTACGCGACATTGTATATGCCGCTAGGGGGCGCCACTAAATCTTGATGTGATTGAGCAGCCGCTCCCATCCGCAGTGCTAAGTGCAAAACCGTTAAATTCAGACCAGCACATGGTCTGCGCGCGTTGGGACAGCCGACGCCGCCCGAGAGGTTTTCTCTGCGCATCGCGTGGCATTTGATGCAGGCGTAACAGCGCCGAAACCGCAAGCCGGACTATTTGGGACAGGTGTAACCATGAAGATCGAACGTCGTTTCACAGAAGCAGGGCAGGATGCTTACGCGTCTTTGGATTTCATCGGGGCGACGTCCGAAATCCGCAATCCGGATGGCTCCATCGTGTTCCGTCTCGAGGGCATCGAAGTGCCCGCGTCCTGGAGCCAGGTGGCCAGCGATGTCATTGCACAGAAGTACTTCCGCAAGGCCGGTGTCCCGTCCCGCCTGAAGAAGGTGCGCGAGAAAGGCGTTCCGGAATTCCTGTGGCGCTCGGTTCCAGCGGATGACGACGTTGAGATGGGTGGCGAGACCTCTTCCAAACAGGTGTTTGATCGTCTGGCCGGCGCCTGGACCTATTGGGGCTGGAAGGGCGGCTATTTCACCACCGAGGAGGACGCTCGCGCCTATTTCGACGAGATGCGTTACATGCTGGCAAGCCAACGCGCGGCGCCCAACAGCCCGCAGTGGTTCAACACCGGCCTGCACTGGGCCTATGGCATCGACGGCCCCGCGCAGGGGCACCATTATGTCGACTACAAGACCGGCAAGCTGACCAAATCCGACAGCGCGTATGAGCATCCGCAACCGCATGCCTGCTTCATCCAGTCGGTCTCGGACGATCTGGTGCAGGATGGTGGCATCATGGATCTCTGGGTGCGCGAGGCGCGCCTGTTTAAATATGGCTCCGGTACCGGCACCAACTTTAGCCACCTGCGCGCCGAGGGCGAAACGCTCTCTGGCGGTGGCAAATCCTCGGGCCTCATGGGATTTCTAAAGATCGGAGACCGGGCCGCCGGCGCGATCAAATCAGGCGGCACAACCCGTCGAGCAGCGAAGATGGTGATCGTGGACGCCGATCACCCCGATATCGAACAGTTCATCGACTGGAAAGTGATTGAGGAGCAAAAAGTCGCCTCCATCGTGGCCGGTTCGAAAATGCACGAGAAGATGCTGAACGGCATCTTTACAGCCCTCCGGAGCTGGGACGGTCTGGCAGAGGACGCCTATGATCCTGCCGAGAATACGGCCCTGAAACAAGCGATCCGAGAAGCCAAGAAGGTCGCGATTCCGGAGACTTACATCAAACGCGTGCTGGATTACGCCCGTCAGGGCTATGACAGTATCGAGTTCCCGACCTACGACACCGATTGGGACTCCGAGGCCTATTCCTCGGTCTCCGGCCAGAACTCCAACAACTCCATCCGGGTCACCAATGCATTCCTGCATGCGGTTGAAAAGGATGCCGATTGGGAGTTGATCAACCGGACCGACGGACGTGTCGCGCGGACCGTGAAAGCACGGGATCTGTGGGAGAAAGTCGGCCATGCCGCCTGGGCTTGTGCCGATCCGGGCATCCAGTTCCACGACACCGTCAACGAGTGGCACACCTGCCCGGAAGATGGTGAGATCCGCGGCTCGAACCCCTGTTCGGAGTATATGTTCCTCGACGACACCGCCTGCAACCTGGCGTCGCTGAACCTGCTGACCTTCTATCAGGGCGGCGTGTTTCAGGCCGAGGACTTCATGCATGCCAGCCGTCTGTGGACGTTGACGCTGGAAATCTCGGTGATGATGGCGCAGTTCCCGTCCAAGGAAATCGCGCAGCTGTCCTATGATTTCCGCACGCTGGGCCTGGGCTATGCCAACATCGGCGGCCTGTTGATGAACATGGGCTACAGCTATGACAGCGACGAGGGGCGCGCACTCTGCGGTTCGCTCACCGCGATCATGACCGGTGTGGCCTATGCGACCTCGGCCGAGATCGCATCCGAACTGGGGCCGTTCCCGAGCTACGCGCGCAACGCCGATCACATGCTGCGGGTGATGCGCAACCACCGCACCGCTGCCTACGGTGCCACCGAAGGATATGACAAGCTCACCGTGCAGCCGGTGCCGCTGGACCTGCAAAACTGCCCCGATGCACGGCTGACGGAACTGGCGATGAGCGCCTGGGACGAGGCGGTGTCCTTGGGTGAGAAACACGGCTATCGCAACGCGCAATCGACCGTGATCGCGCCCACTGGCACCATCGGTCTGGTGATGGACTGCGACACCACCGGAATCGAGCCAGATTTTGCATTGGTGAAGTTCAAGAAGCTTGCAGGCGGCGGGTATTTCAAGATCATCAACCGCTCAGTGCCGTCGGCGCTGGAAGGGCTCGGCTATTCCTCCGCGCAGATCGAGGAAATCGTGTCTTATGCGGTCGGGCATGGCTCCATCGGTAACGCGCCGGGGATCAACCATACCTCGCTGACCGGACATGGCTTTGGTCCCAATGAGCTGGCAAAGGTCGACGCCGCGCTGGAAAGCGCCTTCGACATCCGGTTTGTGTTCAACCAATGGACCCTGGGCGAAGAGTTCTGCACCGGTGTCCTCGGCATCCCGGCGGACAAGCTGAACGATGCGGCCTTTGATCTGTTGCGCCACCTTGGCTTTACCAAGGCGGATATCGACGCGGCCAACGATCATGTCTGCGGCACCATGACCCTGGAGGGCGCGCCCCACCTCAAGGAAGAGCATTACTCGATCTTCGATTGTGCCAACCCTTGCGGCAAAAAAGGCAAGCGTTATCTTGGTGTTGACAGCCACATCAAGATGATGGCCGCCGCACAGAGCTTTATCTCCGGCGCGATCTCCAAGACCATCAACATGCCCAATGATGCCACCATCGAGGATTGTCAGAAGGCCTATGAGCTGAGCTGGTCGCTCGGCGTGAAGGCCAATGCGCTCTATCGTGATGGGTCCAAACTGAGCCAGCCGTTGGCCGCCGCATTGGTGGAAGATGACGACGAGGCAGCCGAGATACTCGAGAGCGGATCGGTGCCGGAAAAGGCGGCGACGCTCGCCGAGAAGATCGTCGAGAAAGTTGTCATCAAGGAAATCATGAAGTCGCATCGCACCAAGATGCCGCAGCGCCGCAAGGGCTATACGCAGAAGGCGGTTGTTGGCGGGCACAAGGTTTATTTGCGCACCGGCGAATATGAGGACGGCAACCTCGGCGAGATCTTCATCGACATGCACAAGGAAGGCGCGGGCTTCCGGGCGATGATGAACAACTTCGCCATCGCCGTGTCGGTCGGGCTGCAATACGGGGTGCCGCTGGAGGAGTTTGTCGACGCCTTCACCTTCACCAAATTCGAACCCGCCGGCATGGTGCAGGGCAACGACTCGATCAAGAACGCCACCTCGATCCTCGACTATGTGTTCCGCGAACTGGCGGTGAGCTACCTCGACCGCACCGATTTGGCGCATGTGAAGCCCGAGGGCGCAAGTTTTGATGATCTGGGCCGGGGCGAAGCGGAAGAAGGGGTCTCCAACCTCTCCGAACTGAGCGATGGCGCGGCCTCGAAATCGCTGGAGGTGCTGAAGCAGATTTCCTCCAGCGGCTATCTGCGCAAACGCCTGCCGCAGGAGCTGGTGGTGCTGCAGGGTGGCCAGACCAGCATCGCGGTGACCGCGCTTGACGGCAGCAAGGATCCGGTTTCGGCACTGCAGACCTTGGTGCCGGAAACCTCCGAAGCGCCTGCGATGGCGGGCGGCATGGATGCGCGCACCAAGGCCAGGATGCAGGGCTACGAGGGCGATCCTTGCGGCGACTGTGGCAACTACACGCTGGTGCGCAACGGCACCTGCATGAAATGCAACACCTGCGGCTCAACCTCGGGCTGCAGCTGACGAAATCTCCCGGCGCGACCTGCGCCGGGGCTGCGAACCGCATCCGAAGGCACACCACCTTGGGCGATGCGTAGGGGAGTGAGAGGCCCGGTTGGGCGTCACATCCCCGACGAAACAGGAAGCGGCGTTCCAAGCGCCCTTTCGCATGGATCAAAGGCACCTGACCCGGGCCTTTGACACCTGTCTGGGGTGGGTGCGCTCACTCCATACGCCGAGAAGGACCAGGCAAGAAAAAAACACCGGGCGGTCAACGAAAAGAGCCTGATCGGCGAACCTGACCTCCTCTGTTTCAGAGGGGGTCTTTTTGTGTGTTGTCATGTGCTTACAGGGGGAGGTGAATGCCGCGCTGTGTGCTGGTGGCTGGACTGGTGTCCGGGGGAGAGAGGCTCAGAGCGCAGCAAGTGGTCTGAGCGTTAAATTGTTCTCGCCAACGCGTAACTTGAACGAAGTGTTAAGCATAATGGACGACTGTGTTGATGGGGGATGCAGTCGTCTTCTGCATCCCACTCGCATTGACAACACTCCCGCAAAACGCCGGCGCTGCCAGATGAAAGGCACTCCCATGATGTCCCTCCCGCTCTTGATCTCGCCGCTCTGCTCGATCCGGTCTGGGCTGGCGTTTGGGTTCGGCGTCGGATCGCTTGTTCTGTCCGTCAGCGCGCTTTGGGCCGGAGAGGTGGAGCATGATTGGTCAGGTCGTTTTCTTGGCTCGATCGCCGCGCCGCCACAGATGGCGCTGCAGCCACCAACGGCCCTCATGGAGAGCCGCGATATGCCGTCCACAGCTGCCGAGCCGCGCGCTTTCCCGCAGCATCAGGCAAGCGGCACGCCGGGCGGCGGTACGAATCTGTGGCAGGGCGGCGCACGGCGTGCGCCAGCTGCGGAGAGACAGGTCCACACCACGCCGCCCTTCCGCAGCGGATTGCAAATTGTGCAGCCGAGGATCGGAGCTGCCGGACTGGCTCCGGGTGCGCTGGGGCTTGGGTGGGGCGTGGAAGTGTCATCGCAGGTCTACCTGCGGGGCAGCGTGTTTGGTCGCGAGGATGGCGAGGGCGGCTATTCGCTGTCACCGGAGAACCGGCAGCTGGCCCTCACAGCGTCGTTCCGTTTTTGAACCGCGCTGCGGTGACGCATCTCCTTGCTTCGCAGAAATGCTTGGCGGATCGCACTGGCTGTGCTACGCCCACTGTCATGGCACGATTTGAAACCCTGATTACCATCTGTATTGCCTGCTGATTTTCAGCGGGCTGGTTTCTGTCGTTCCCTTCCATATGACAAGTTGCTAAGCCCGCGCTGCGCGCAGCGCTGTGGGGGAGCCGTATCCCGCCGTGCTGCTGGGCCGACTTGTTGTCGAAGGAGCTGACATGACGACGATCAAACTGCACAACACCAAGAGCCGGTCGAAAGAGGCCTTTGCGCCGATCAATCCCCAGAACGTGCGGATGTATGTCTGCGGCCCGACCGTCTATGACCGGGCCCATCTCGGCAATGCGCGGCCCGTGGTTGTGTTCGACGTGCTGTTCCGGCTGCTGCGCCATGTCTACGGCGCGGATCACGTGACCTATGCGCGCAACTTCACCGACGTGGATGACAAGATCAACGCCCGCGCCGCCGAAAGTGGCCGCGAGATCGGCGAGATCACCGCCGAGACCACCCAGTGGTTCCTCGACGACATGGGCGCGCTTGGCGCATTGGAGCCGACGCATATGCCGCGCGCGACGCAGTATATCCCGCAGATGGTTGCGATGATTGCGGATCTGATCGCGCGGGGGCATGCCTATGCTGCCGAAGGCCATGTCCTGTTTGCGGTGGACTCCTGGCGCGAGGGGTATGGTCAGCTTTCGGGCCGGTCGGTCGATGACATGATCGCGGGCGCGCGGGTGGAAGTGGCGCCTTACAAGAAGAACCCGATGGATTTTGTGCTGTGGAAACCCTCGGATGCGGAACAGCCGGGGTGGGAGAGCCCCTGGGGACGGGGGCGTCCGGGCTGGCATATCGAATGCTCGGCGATGAGCCATGATTTGCTGGGTGACAGTTTCGACATTCACGGTGGCGGCAATGATCTGATGTTCCCGCATCATGAGAACGAGATCGCCCAAAGCTGCTGCGCCAACCCCAAGGGGGAGTTCGCGCGCTACTGGCTGCACAACGAGATGCTGCAGGTCGAGGGCAAGAAGATGTCCAAATCCTTGGGCAATTTCTTTACCGTGCGAGATTTGCTGGACAAGGGCGTGCCTGGTGAGGTCGTGCGGTTTGTGTTCCTGCAGACCCATTATCGCAAGCCGATGGACTGGACCGAGAAGAAGGCCGCGGAGGCGGAGAAAACGCTAAGGCGCTGGCGTAAATTGTCAGATGGTGTTCAACCTGGGAAGCCTGATGAGGTGGTTCTCCAGCCTTTGTATGATGACCTAAACACATCCGATACGATACAGCGTCTTCGCGCTATGGCACGAGCTATTGAACTGGATTTAGAAACCCCGGAAGGCAAAGAGAAGCTAGAGGACTTTGTTGCGACAGCTAATCTATTGGGGTTGTTGCACGATGGTTTGGGTGACTGGACCGCGGCACCGTCGGTTGATCTCTCGGCGCATGAGGCGCAACTGTTCGCGGCGCGCCAGACGGCCATGGAAACCAAGGATTTTGCCGAGGTGGATCGGCTCAAGTCGGCCTACACGGAGGCAGGGCTGGAAGTGCGCATGTCCAAGACAGGTGTGGAACTTGTGCCCGGCAGAGGGTTTGACGCCGCAAAGCTGGAGGCTCTCGCGTGACAGAACGGCTGTATCTATACGACACCACCCTGCGTGACGGCCAGCAGACGCAGGGGGTGCAGTTCTCCACCTCCGAAAAAAAGCAGATCGCCCAGGCGCTTGACGACCTAGGTGTGGACTATATCGAAGGCGGCTGGCCCGGAGCCAACCCCACCGACAGCGCCTTTTTCGACGAGGCGCCGGACACGCGGGCGACGCTGACGGCCTTTGGCATGACCAAGCGGGCAGGGCGCTCGGCTGCAAATGACGATGTGCTGGCAGCAGTAATGAACGCGGGCACGAAGAGCGTCTGTCTGGTGGGCAAGTCGCATGACTACCACGTGACCACGGCGCTTGGTATTTCGTTGGAGGAGAACCTCGACAATATCGCCCAGTCGGTGACGCATATCGTGTCGCAGGGGCGTGAGGCGCTGTTTGATGCCGAGCATTTCTTTGACGGTTACAAGGCCAATCCAGACTATGCGCTGGCGGCCTGTCGGGCGGCGTTGGAAGCGGGCGCGCGCTGGGTTGTTCTGTGCGACACCAATGGCGGGACGCTGCCGCATGAGGTCCACCGCATCGTATCCGAGGTGATCGCAGCGGGGCTGCAGGGCGACCATTTGGGCATTCACACCCATAACGACACAGAAAACGCGGTTGGCTGTTCGCTGGCGGCGGTGAATGCGGGCGTGCGCCAGATCCAAGGCACGCTCAACGGTCTGGGCGAGCGCTGCGGCAATGCCAATCTCACCACCTTGATCCCGACGCTGTTGCTGAAAGAGCCATACGCCAGCACCTATGAGACCGGAGTGCCGCAGGGGGCGCTCGTGCGGCTGACGACGGTAAGCCGGATGCTGGACGAGATCCTCAACCGGGTGCCGCAGAAACAGGCAGCCTATGTGGGGGCTTCGGCCTTTGCACATAAGGCGGGTCTGCATGCGAGTGCGATCCTCAAGGATCCCTCGACCTATGAACATATTGAGCCTGCGGTGGTCGGCAACAGCCGCATCATCCCGATGTCCAATCAGGCCGGGCAATCGAACCTGCGCCGCCGTCTGGCTGAGGCCGGGATCGAGGTCGAAAAGGGCGATCCCGCGCTGGGGCGCATTCTGGAGCGCGTGAAGGAACGCGAAACCGAAGGCTATTCCTACGACACCGCGCAGGCCTCGTTCGAGCTGCTCGCGCGGGATGAGCTGGGCCAGATGCCGCAGTTCTTTGAGGTCAAGCGCTACAAGGTCACCGTGGAGCGGCGCAAAAACAAATATGATCGCATGGTCAGCCTGTCGGAGGCCGTCGTGGTGGTCAAGGTCGACGGAGAAAAGCTGCTTTCCGTCAGTGAGTCCCTCGATGAGACCGGCAGCGACCGTGGTCCGGTGAACGCGCTGGCTAAGGCGCTGCGCAAGGATTTGGGGCGCTATTCCAAGGTGTTGGACGACATGCGGCTGGTCGACTTCAAGGTGCGGATCACCCAGGGCGGCACCGAGGCTGTGACCCGCGTCATCATCGACAGCGAAGACGGCAAAGGGCGGCGCTGGTCGACGGTTGGCGTCAGCCCGAACATATTGGATGCGTCTTTCGATGCGCTGCTGGATGCGATGAACTGGAAGCTGCTCCGGGATGCGGCCGAGGTGGTGGATGCAGTTTGACGATGATCTGATCGCCTGCGCCGAAGCGGTTCAGAAAGGCGATCCGGATCGCTTTATGGCCGCTATGGCCGCACCGGTTGAGGCGCGGCCACTGCTGTTTGCGCTCTATGCCTTTAACATCGAGATGTCGCGCGCGCCCTGGGCCAGTCAGGAGAGCATGATTGCCGAGATGCGTGTGCAATGGTGGCGCGATGTCGGGGCGGAGATCGCATCTGGCGGGCAGGTGCGCCGGCATTATGTTTCGACACCGCTGGCGCGGCTGGTCAACCACGAGGCGGCGCAGGTCATTGATGCGATGGCGGAGGCGCGGCGCTGGGATATCTACCGCGATCCGTTCGAGGATGAGGCGGCATTTGACGCTTATATCGACGCCACCGCGGGCGGCCTGATGTGGATGGCGGCGGCATCGCTTGGGGAGGCCGAAGAGCGCGTGGTGCGCGACTACGCCTATGCGGCGGGGCTTGCGGCCTATCTGCGCGCCATTCCTGAGCTGGAGGCGCAGAAACGCGTGCCCTTGCTGGATGGCACGACTGCCGGGATTGTCCGTCTGGCCGAGCGTGGATTGGACCGGCTTGCCGCCGCCAGACGGGATCGGCGGGCAATCTCCGCCGCGGCAAGCGCTGCCTTGCTGCCCGGTTGGCAAGCGGAAGCCCTACTGAAGCAGATCCGAGCGCAGCCGGAGCGGGTGGGCGCAGGCGCGCTTGGTGTCAGTGAGTTTCGCAGACGGGTGTCCTTGATGTGGCAGGCCGGCACCGGGCGCTGGTAACACGCCCCCGGTGCAAACTGCGATCAGGCGGTGGCGGATTTGGGTTTGAGCACCAGCCAGATCAACGCGCCACCCGCCAGCACCAGGAAGGGCGCCATCGCCATGTTGACGGCGGCCCAGCCCTCGACCGGGTTGCCGCCAGAGCAGTTCATCAACCCGCCAGAGGCCACAGAGGCGACGGTCACGCCACCAAACACCATCAGGTCGTTGAGACCCTGCATGCGACCGCGCTCATGGGCCTCATGTGCGCCCGCCAGCATCGTGGTCGCGCCGATGAAGCCGAAGTTCCAGCCCACACCCAGCAGGATCAGTGCGATAAAGAAATTGCCCAGCTCGACCCCCTGCAAGGCAACCGCACCTGCGCCCGCAAGGATCACCAGACCGGCGCCCACGATCTTCTCAACGCCGAACCGTGCAATCAGGTGGCCGGTAAAGAAGGACGGCACATACATCGCCAGAACATGCCAGGTCACGACGTCCGCCGCCGTGTTCTGACTGAAGCCGCAACCGACCACGGCGAGCGGTGTGGAGGTCATCACCAGGTTCATCAACGCGTAAGAGACCATGGCACAGATCACCGCCACGGCGATCGTCGGCGTTTTCAGCAGTTCCAACCGGCTGCGCCCTGCAGGGGCGTCTTCCTTGGGGGCTTCGGGGCGAGGAATGCGGAGGAAAGCAAAGAGCCCAACGCCCAGCACATTCACCGCGATCACCGCCATATAAGTGCCGAGGAAGGGAATGACGAAGGCATCGCTGGTGGCTTTCACCAGTTGCGGGCCGACGATGGCGGACAACAGACCACCGGCCATGACGTAGGAGATCGCCTTTGGACGGAAGCTGTCTGACGCAGTGTCGGCGGCGGCAAAGCGGTAAAAGCCCTGCGCACTCATATAGATACCGGTGAGGGCGCTGCCCACGAGGAACACCGGGAAGGACCCGAGGTAGAGACCGTAGCCGCCAATCAAGCCACCCAGCGCGCCGCCCGTGGCACCAATGGCAAATCCGGCGCGGCGCCCGAAGCGCTGCATGATCGCCGAGATTGGCGTGGCCGAGAGCATCGAGCCTGCGACGATCAGCGAAATCGGCAGCGTCGCCAGACAGGGGTTGGTCGCAAGCGATTGACCAGCCAGACCGCCGACGATGAAAATCATCGGCATCTGCGCGCCCAGAAAGGCCTGTGCAAGCACAAGAATCAGGACATTGCGCTTTGCAATATGGTCGTCGGGGGCAGGAGCGGTCATAGTCATGGCAATTGCGTAGCCCTGAACAGGTGAAGGAACAAGCAGCGTGATATGCACCAATACAATTTTGGCGAGACCCTCCATATGACGGTTGGTCGCATTATCGAAACACCCGCTTGTGTGGCTGAGGGGGCCGCATGGCTGGCAGCGCGGGATCCGGGCTTTGCGCAGGCGCTTTCGGTGACCGGGCCATTGCCGCTGAGACGTAAGCCCGATGGGTTTGCGCAGCTTCTGAGCGCCATTGTCAGCCAGCAGGTCTCAGTGGCGTCGGCCAATGCGATCTGGAACCGCCTGCGGGATGCAAAGCTCACGGGGCCGCGCAAGATCCTCTGGGCAACGGATGACGATCTGCGTGCCGTCGGCCTCAGCCGCCAGAAGATCCGATACGCCCGCGCACTGGCAGAGGCGCGCATTGATTTCAATGCGTTACGCGGCACCCCTACAGCGGATGTGATCGCAGAGCTGACGCAAGTGTCGGGCATTGGGGTCTGGACAGCAGAGATTTACGCGATGTTCTCCCTCGGACGTGCGGATGTCTTTGCGCCGGGTGATCTGGCCCTGCAGGAAAGCGCGCGGCTGTTGTTTGATCTGCCCGAACGCCCGAAGGAACGTGCCCTGCGAGACATGGCCGACGCGTGGTCGCCGTGGCGATCGGTTGCGGCGCGCTTACTCTGGGCCTATTACCATGTGGCAAAGGACAGGGAAGGGATCCGATGACACGCGTTTTGACTGCCGGCCGCAAAGAGCCGCTCTCTGGTGACACACGTTCTGCGGTGGTATTTCTGCATGGCTATGGCGCCAATGGGGCGGATCTCCTCGGGCTCGCCGACCCGCTGGCCGAACATTTGCCGGACACATTGTTTGTCGCCCCCGATGCGCCGGAGGCCTGCGCCGGGGCACCGATGGGGTTTCAGTGGTTCCCGATCCCGTGGATCGACGGCTCCTCGGAAGAAGAATCCATGCGCGGCATGTCGGCAGCAGTGGATGACCTCAACGCCTTTCTCGATGCCTTCATGGTCGACGAGGATTTGCTGCCAGAACAGGTGGTTCTGCTGGGCTTCTCGCAAGGCACGATGATGGCGCTGCATGTGGCCCCGCGCCGCGAAGATCCGGTGGCGGGTCTCGTGGCGTTCTCCGGTCGCCTGCTGTCGCCGGACACCTTCAGCGATGAGGTCGTGAGCCGGATGCCTGTGCTTCTGGTGCATGGCGATGAGGATGACGTGGTGCCGCCGCAATCACTGCCACAGGCGGCCGAAGCGCTGCAGGAAGCAGGCTTTCAAGATGTGTTTGCCCATGTGATGAAGGGCACCGGTCATGGGATCGCGCCCGATGGGCTGAGCGTGGCCTTGGCCTTCATGCGCGACAAGTTGAGCCTCTGACCCTAGCGCGTTGATTTGGATCGTGGTTTGCGGCGCTTTGAGGGAGGCCTTGAAGCGCCGTTTTCCGTATCTCGTGGCTCTGGCTTTCGGCGCGGTGGTTTTTGCGAGGGCTTTGGCGGGCCCGGAACGCGCGGCGGATCCAGGTCATCCCATGTGCCCTGCGCCAGCCCGTCCAGGGTCCAGGCGCCGATCGCATAGCGGATCAGCCGCAAGGTCGGGTATCCGACAGCTGCGGTCATGCGGCGGACTTGTCGGTTCTTGCCCTCGGTGATCTTCAACTCCAGCCAGGAGGTGGGCACGGATTTGCGTTCCCGGATCGGCGGAGTACGGGCCCAGAGCCCCGGCGGTTCGCTCATCAGACGCGCTTTGGCAGGGCGGGTCATTCCATCCTTTAGTTCAACACCTTGGCGGAGGCACTTGATGTCGTCGTCCGACGGTTGTCCTTCGACCTGAACCCAATAGGTCTTCTCCATCTTGTGCTTGGGATCGCTGATCCAAGCCTGCAGCCGACCTGTGTCGGTCAGCAACATCAACCCCTCGCTGTCGCGATCCAGTCGTCCCGCGGGATAGACACCGGGACACTCTATATAGGCGCTTAGCGTCGGGCGGGCGGCGCCTTCAGTGCCGCGATCGGTGAATTGCGGCAGAACATCAAAGGGCTTGTTGAAGCGGATCAATCGGGTCATGGGTTTGGTCCTACGCCGCACAGCAGAGCCGCGCAAGCACGCGGTGCCGCGACCGGTAGATGCCGCTTTGCGGAATGACGGATTTTTGGGCTGTGGATAACTGTCACGCACCTGTAACGGAATCATCTTATTCCACGCGATATCTGGTGTATCGTTGGGGCTTGTCAGGTCCCCGCCACGATATATAGTCAAACATATGCTGGGGCGGGTTCCCCGCTCTGGTGCCGTATCGAGGCAAGCAGGGCGAGGAAGACGTTGATGGACGGAGACTTCAGGACAGAATTCGTAAGGGAGCCGGGCGCTCTGAAGCAGCATCCGGCGTTGGTGCTCAATGCGGATTATCGTCCTTTGTCATACTATCCTCTGTCACTCTGGCCGTGGCAGGATGCCGTGAAAGCCGCCTGGCTGGATCGGGTCGCCATCGTGGCCGAGTATGACGAGGTCGTGCGCAGTCCGAGTACCGAGATCCGAATACCTTCGGTTGTTGTGCTCAAAGACTATGTAAAACCCCAAAAGCGCGTGGCCTTCACGCGCTTTAATTTATTCTTGAGGGATGAATTTCACTGCCAGTACTGCGGCGCAAGGGGCGATCTGACCTTTGACCATGTGGTGCCGCGTGCCGCCGGTGGGGTCACCAGTTGGGAGAATGTGGTCGCGGCCTGTTCGCGCTGCAATCTGAAGAAGGGGTCAAAGTCGCTGCATCGCGCCGGCATGTCCCTGCGCAAACCGCCGCGCCGTCCGGGCGCGGAGGAGCTGCGCAACACGGGTCGCAAGTTCCCGCCCGGGTATCTGCATGAAAGCTGGATGGACTATCTGTATTGGGACAGCGAGCTGGAAGCTTGATCCCGTTGTTTTGAAACACAAAGCGCGCCCCGAAAGGCGCGCCTTGTCATGCGTGCGTCAGATCTTGGCGCGCTGCACCATGCCAAAGAGATCACGCGGATCATCCGGGTCGGCCAGCATGTCGAGGTCGATGTAGAAATCCGTGCTCTTGATGCGATCGCGAATGTAGCGCAGGGCGGAGAAATCCTCGATCGCAAAGCCGACGCTGTCAAACAGGGTGATCTGACGGTCGCCGGTGCGGCCCGGCTTGGTGCCGGAAATCACTTCCCACAGTTCGGTGACAGCAAAATCCTCGGGCATCTGTTGGATCTCGCCTTCGACGCGGGTCTGGGGCGGGTACTCAACAAATACGTCCGAGCGGCTGAGGATGCCGGCAGCCAGCTCTGTCTTGCCCGGGCAGTCGCCGCCGATGGCGTTGATATGCACGCCGCTGCCGACCATGTTGTCGCTCAGGATGGTGGCGCATTGCTTGTCGGCGGTGCAGGTGGTGAGGATCTGCGCCCCCTCGATGGCCTGTTCCGGCGTGCTGCAGATCGTGACATCAACGCCCAGACCGGAGAGGTTTTGCGCGCATTTCTCGCTGGCCTTAGGGTCGGTGTCATACAGGCGCACAGCCTTGAGCCCGAGGATCGCCTTCATCGCGAGGGTCTGGAATTCCGACTGCGCACCATTGCCGATCATCGCCATGGTATCCGAGCCCTTGGGCGCCAAGTGTTTGGCCACCATCGCCGAGGTCGCCGCAGTGCGCAGCGCGGTGAGGATGGTCATCTCGGTAAAGAGCACCGGATAGCCGGTGTAGACATCCGCCAGAAGGCCAAATGCGGTCACGGTCTGGAGCCCCTCGGAGGTGTTCTTCGGGTGACCGTTGACGTATTTGAAGCCATAGGCCTCACCATCAGAGGTTGGCATCAGCTCGATCACGCCCACATCGGAATGGCTGGCCACGCGGGGGGTCTTGTCAAACAGTTCCCAGCGTTTGAAGTCGGCCTCGATATAGTCGGCAAGATCGCGCAGCATATCCTCGATGCCTACATGATGAATGAGACGCATCATGTTGTCGACGCTGACAAAAGGAACAAGGGCCTTGTCGGAGGGTTGGGTCATTTCGATGTCCTTTCGCGGGGGCTGAGGTGGATGCCGGCCAGCATGCAGCGCACCGAACCACCGGCCGTTTCAAGTGTTGGGATGGAGAGCGGCAGCAACTCTGCCGAGCGTTCGATCACCGCACGCTGCTCGGGCCGCAGCGCCTCCATGGCGCGCGCTGACAGGGCCAGCAGGCGTCGGTGGCCGGTCAGTTCCAGCGTATTGCCGAGGAATTCTGCGATCTGCTCCGGGGTCAGGTCGATGACGCTGCGCCCGCTTTCCTCCAGCCGCCGGGTGACTTCGGCCCGACGGGCGGGGTCGGGGATCATTTGCAGACAGATCAGCGCATAGTCGGTGCCGATGCCCATCAGAACATTGGTGTGATAGACATCGCGCCCTTCGGCGTCCTTGGCCTCGAACACCATAGGTTCAAAGTTGAAATGGGTGCAGAAACGTTCCAGCAGCACCGGATCGGCGCGGTTGGATTTCACCGTGTAGGCAATGCGCCCGATGTGGTCGAGCACCATGGCGCCGGTGCCTTCTAGCGCCAGATCATCCTGCTCCAACCCGGAATAGTCGATCACGTCTTGCACGCGGTAGTCGCGCTTCAGCATCTCGATCACGTCCCAGCGCCGCTCCTTACGCCGGTTGCCGGCAAACATCGGATAGACCGCCACATGACCCCCGGCGTGGGTGGAGAACCAATTGTTCGGAAACACCGAATCCGGTGTCTCCTGTCCAACATCATCAAACACATGCACGGTGACGCCCGCCGCGCGCAGGGCCGCAACTGCAGCGTCGAACTCTGCCAGAGCCCGGGCTGCGATACTGTCCGCGCTCGAGTCCGAGAGGGTCTGGAACGCATTGTCGTTGCGGGTTTCCGGGTTCGAGGTGAAGTGATGCGGGCGGACCATGACCACCGCTGCCGGGGCCTGAAGCGTCGTCATGTATTGTAGCTCCGGGTCGGGCGATCAAATACGCGACGGCCCATAGCAGAGGCACAGAGGTCGACCATCAGATGCGCGGTGCGGCCGCGCTCGTCCAGGAAGGGGTTCAGCTCCACCAGATCCATCGAGGTCATCAGGCCGCTGTCGTGCAGGATTTCGCAGACCAGATGCCCTTCGCGCACGGTGGCGCCGCCGGGGACAGTGGTGCCGACGGCGGGCGCGACGGAAGGATCAAGGAAATCCACGTCGAGCGAGACATGCAACATGCCGTTCTGGGCCGCGACCTTGTCCAGGAATGCGGACAGCGGGCGGGCAATACCGTTCTCGTCGATGTCGCGCATGTCATGGCGTTGAATGCCAACCTGCTCCATCGCCTCGCGTTCAGCCGTGTCGACGGAACGCAGTCCGATCATGCAGACGTTTTCCGGTGGCACCGGATGCGGCACTGGCGGAAACCCATCGAACTGCGCCTGATTGGTGAAGTAGCGCACCGGGCAGCCGTGCAGATTGCCAGAGTCGCTGCTGTCCAGCGAATGATAGTCGCTATGTGCATCCAGCCAGAGCACAAACAATGGGCGGCCTTCACTCGCAGCATGATTGGCAACACCGCGCACGGTGCCCAGGGCCAGCGCGTGATCTCCGCCGAGAAAGATCGGCAGGCCGCGCGCCATAGCGGCCTCGGCGGCCTCCGACAGGCTCTCGGTCCAGGCACGGGTCAGGTTCGGCTCGTGCAACGGGCCGGTGCCGTCATCGGGCGCATGCGGGGCAGGGGTGACGTTGCCGATATCCTCGACCGTGTGGTCAAGGCTCTCCAACGCGGCGGCCAGACCAGCGGTGCGATAGGCATCCGGCCCCATCAGACAGCCGGTGCGACGCTTGCCGCTGTCGACGGGCGCGCCTACGAGAATACAGTGGCGAGAAGACATGCAGGATCTCCTTGATTTGTGTTGCCCTTGATATTTCTCCGATTTGAGGTGGAAAACAGAGGGCAAATTGCTCATAAGGAGAAGAGATAGCACAAAACGGAGGCGCCTTATGGACAAAACGGATGAGCGACTAATCTCGGCACTGCGCCATGATGCGCGCGCTTCACTCTCCGATCTGGCCATGCAGCTGGAACTGTCGCGCACCACGGTGCGCACCCGGATCGAGCGGCTTCAGTCGCGGGGCGACATCCTCGGGTTCACCGTGGTGCTGAAGGAAGATGTGCTACGAGATCCCGTGCGCGGCCTGATGATGATCGGCATCGAAGGCCGCGGCACGTCGCGTATCACGCGGCAGCTGCAGGGCTTGCCGGAGGTGCGCGCGATCCACACCACCAACGGACGTTGGGATCTGATCGTGGAGCTGGGCACCGCCACGCTGGAAACGCTCGACGAGGCGCTGGCCAAGATCCGCATGTTCGACGGGGTGGTGTCCAGCGAGACCAATCTGCTCTTGGCCACCAAGAAGGACAGCCGCGCCTAAGCCTCAGCGGGTGTGACGGGCGGCGGCGAACCAGAGCGCGGCCAGCCCCAGCGAGATCACAGCGTTCCAGCCCGCCATCGACAGGCCCAGCATTTCCCACGGGATATCATCGCAACGCACCAGCGGCGCCGACATGATCTGGTTCATCAGATCATCGGCGCTGAGCCCGTCGATCGCACCGGAGGTGCAGGTGGTCGGACCTTCCCACCAGCCCTGTTCGACACCGGCATGAAAGGCACCGATGGCAGATGTCGCCAGTGCCGCCAGCGCTCCGAGATAGGGCAGGACCGCGCCGGGGATCAGCATCGCCAGAACACCTATGCCGACGGCTGCCCCATGGGGATAGCGCTGCCAGATGCACATCTTGCAGGGCGCAAGCTCGCCAATGTACTGAAACCCGAACGCGCCCAAAAGTAGCGCAGCGGAGCCGCCAGCGGCGAGCAGAATGAGAAAACGACTGAAGGTCATATATACCTCAAGGCAAAGAAGCCGCCGAAGAGCAGCAGGCAGAAAACGGTGAACACTAGGCCAAGGCGCTTTTCAATGAAGTTGCGCACCGGCGCGCCGAATTGCCACAGCAACCCCGCCACGAGAAAGAACCGAAGCGCCCGCGCGAGGATTGAGGTCGCCACAAACGTCAGGATCGGCATGCCGGTCCACCCGGACATGATCGTAATGACCTTGTAGGGAAACGGCGTCACACCCGCGATCAGCACAGCCCAGAAGCCGAAGTCATTGAAACGAGTGTTGAACTCGGCCATCTTGCCGGCCTTGCCCATCGCCTCCAGCACTGGCTGACCGATGCTGTCGTAGAAAAAGGCACCGACGGCATAGCCCAGAAGCCCGCCGGCAACCGAGGCCACCAGCGCAACCAAGGCAATCAGCCAAGCGCGAGATGGTCGCGCCAAAATCATCGGGATCATCAGCACATCTGGCGGGATCGGAAACACCGAACTTTCGATGAATGCGACTGCCGCCAAGCACCAGAGCGCGTACGGATGGTCAGCCAACGCCATGGTCCGATCATAAAGTGGGCGCAACATTTGAAAGAGCAAAACCTTGTTGGGTGAAGTCAGGGCCGACGTCGCACGCGGTCGCCAAAGCGTCAACTCAACAGTTTGCGACATGTGAGAAAACCATCAGATTTATGGCGCTACGATCAAATTTGCCTCTGGACCTCAATAAAAAGTGGCGATAGGAAACGTCACATGCCCAAGTGGCGGAATGGTAGACGCAGGGGATTCAAAATCCCCCGACTTAACGGTCGTGCCGGTTCGAGTCCGGCCTTGGGTACCACCTTGATTTTTCAAGGTTCTCCGTGAAAATGACGCGTAAAGTTAGCCTTTTTGGCTCCTCGTGTGTTTATCCCCTTTGTTCACGCATTCTGCTCAAACCTCGCGCGCGTGCCGCAGCCTGTTCCGACGGTTGATCTGTGAAGCCCCAGTCTGCCGCTTTAGGACCTCTCAGGGCTGGAGCGAGGGGCTCCGCCGACAGTGGAAGTGTGCGCGCTCAGGCACGATGTGTTTCCCGCTGCATTTTTACCTGCGAAAATCGCAAAATTTGATCGTCTAAGCATTGCTGTAATCGCAATTTTAGTACCGATAAACGCCGCCGCTCAGGGGGTAGGGATAGTTTTTAAGTTGCGATATGGAACGGTGTTCATGATTGATGCTTGCGTAAGGCGAGCAGAAAGAAACACAAAATGCCTGAGGTGTATATTGCAAGAGCACAATCTATTAACGCTATCACATAACTGCCTTGCGGGCCTGTCTGCAAGCTCAGTTGAATTGCTGCCAGTTCCGTCAATTATTGATTTCGAACGTAGAATGGCGGCTCTTGGGAAGCCACCAAACCACCCAATGATGTCTCCGAAATGGCATGACATGAGCCCTGTTGATAGCTTTGCGATCATGTTCGAGGTGGACGGACAGGAGATCGGAGGCGTCGCCGCGCGGTGTCTGGATCTGGGTGAGGATGCGCTCGCAAAGCACTGGCAGGAAACGTATTCCAGAATGTACACGAACGGCGAAACATCACCTGTCTCGGGGTTTTCGGGGGCTGCAAGTCGAGAAATTCGGGGAAGGGTCGTTTACCTGGGCGAGCTGTTCCTCGCAGAAGGCTGGCGAAAAGGCGTGGTCGATTGGCGCTTGGTGTTCCACTATTTGTTCGCCCTGTCATACCTGAAATGGCGCTCGGACTGGATCTATGGGTTTGTTCGCCAACAAGATGTTATGAGAGGCAAGGCCAGTCGATACGGATTTACGCGGCAATATGTGGGGCCGCAAACTTGGACAAAATGCGTTGAGCGGCGCAGCAGTCAGGAATATCTTGTTGCAATCTCCCGTCAGGACCTGTTCGACGCGGCAGCTTTCTATTCTGCCTCACCCGAAGATCTAAGGTCGCCCGCCACTTAAGCTCAGACGGGAAAGCAGTATGACAGTACAAATTTGTCCCCGCTCGGTGCAACCACAGGTAGTTGCAGTCGAAAATATTCTACATGTATTGATTTCGCGTCATGAGGTGTTGTTATGCGAGCCGAGATTGGCGCCGAGAGGGCGGGGCGTCCGCTGTCAGAGACTTCCCGATAGCTAGAAATCAACCGCTCTTGCGACTCTCGATCAAAGGTTCTGACGAGTTGAAGCAGCGCGTCAGCGGAGTCTGTTCCCAACATCTGCGCGGCAAGGCTGCGGGCGCCAACCTTCGCAGGTGTTACGATTTTATCTCCGGTCTCCGGTGCTTTGATGATATCAAAGCGGTCGGCCAGCATATCGTGACCAATCAGGCAGCCCCTTTGATCGTGCCACCACTGCAAAAGTAGCGGCAAAGTCGAATTTGATGCAGCTGTGGCTTCGTGTCCATATTTTTGCAACCGATTGTGAGCCACGCGAAAAACATCTGATAGAACCTTGGATGCTTGCTGGTTTACCTGTTCGGAGTAGCAGGAGTCCGATGACAGGGAAATCGCCCCTTCCTCTTCGAGCAGCTCGTGGATCGGAACGCGGAGTTCTCTCGCCAAGGCCATCACGGTGAAGGCGCCGGGGTCTCGTCCGGGCTTCAGCGTGTTGTACCAGGAACGATCCTTGTTGATCGCTCTGCAAATTTCGGCGATCGACCTTGGATCTTCGGCGATAAGTTGTCGCCATTTGGCGACCAGCCCCTCTGTCAGCATTCACGGCCTTTGAATATCTTCAACAATTTTGAGTTGTAGTTGACGATGTCGCGCGGTGTCAACACAGTCATCTGGCACTGAAGCGGTTGCTAGATCTATTGGACTTTGTACAGGATGCATGACTGCAAAACGACACAGAACGATGTCATTGAAAAACAACTGACTTCTGAGCTGAGCGCTGCGGTCTTTGTTTTTATTCTTCTGGAGGATGAGCGCCCGGACTTTGAGAGAGAAGGCCTTTTGCAGATCTTATCAAAAAATCCTGCTCTTCCGGTCTTAATTGAGACCATATGTCCAGGAGCGATCGACGTCGATCTTCTTCGAACTGCACCCCCTGAGCCTGAAAATACTTGAACAGCTTTGGCGCTTCATCTGCCTGAACCCGCCGTGTGCCGTTGAGAATCTTGGCAAGTTTATCGGTAGAAATGCCTGTGACACTCGACATTCTTGCCTGCTCACCGCGTTCTCCCGTTAGGCGCTCTCGAATCCATTTTCTGTTTATCTCGTCCATGAGCCCTCTTATGCGATATCACGTCTTCTTTCCTTCTATCGTATATCGCAAACATCTGCCTCTCTAAAGTTGCGATTATCGCATTATTTGTTGTTGTATTGATGCTCGGGCCAACGTTGCCCAATTGCCGCCGCAGGCAGTCCCGGATCGGACGCGTCTCAAGAACAAGAACTGACAAGGGCCGGGTGCGAACGACGACAGAGCGGGTGATCTTTGTTTGTCTGTCGTGCCGCGCTTTGAAGCGCCGGGCGCCCAACATAATTGAATGCGCGGTGGCCACTCATAGGCGAATTCGGGACAGGCGCGTCGGCCTGATGGCTGTCGCGGTTGAGTTCGCAAGCGCAGCCCCGATGGCCCGTCTTCGAATAGTCTTGGATCGCACAGCAGATGGGCCGGAGTGTCATATCCGGCCCATGCCTTTTAGGTCACCGATCTCAGATACGGCTGCCGCGTTCTGGGTGGAAAAAATGCACACGATCCCGGGGCAGAGTGATGGGCTGCGGGCCTGTTGCCGCCTGCTCATCCTTGCCTACGCTGAGCGAGAAGGGCTGCCCGCCCAATGTGCCATGCAGCAGGCGATGGGCGCCCAGTTCCTCGACAATCTCGACTTGCAGCACAACGGACCCATCACCGCCAAGGCGAACATCCTCGGGGCGGTAGCCAACCAGCACAGACTCCAGCGCCACGGCTGGCGGGTCGAGCGGCAGCGCGGTTTCCTCATTGAGCTGCAGTCGGCCTGCCGCGATTTGCGCGGTCATCAGGTTCATCGGCGGTGCACCCATGAAGCCTGCCACAAAGGTCGAAGCGGGCTGTTCGTAGATTTCGGTCGGGGTTCCAACCTGTTCGACCCGGCCGGCATTCAGGACGATGATGCGGTCGGCCATGGTCATCGCCTCGACCTGATCGTGGGTCACGTAGACCGAAGTCACCCCGAGGCGCTGCTGCAACGCCCGGATCTCAATCCGCATCTGGTTGCGCAGTTTCGCATCGAGATTTGACAGTGGTTCATCAAACAGGAACAGCTCCGGATCCCGCACGATGGCACGGCCCATGGCAACACGCTGACGCTGACCACCTGAAAGCTGGCTCGGACGGCGCTCCAGATACTCACCGAGGTTCAGAATACGTGCGGCCTCCTGCACTTTTTCATCGATTTCTGTCTTGGAGGCGCCGCGGTTTTTCAGCCCGTAGCCCATGTTTTTTGCCACGGACATATGCGGATAGAGCGCGTAGTTCTGGAACACCATGGCGATATTGCGATCCGCGGGGTCCTTGTCGTTGACCACATTGACGCCGATCATCAGCTCCCCATCGGTGATATCCTCCAGACCCGCGATCATGCGCAGCAGCGTGGACTTGCCACAGCCGGAGGGCCCGACAAGGACGACAAGTTCACCGTCAGGGATTTCGATAGAGCAGGGGTGAACAGCCTGATGGCCGTTGGGATAGGTTTTGCGAACTTGGTTCAGGGTGACCTGTGCCATTGGTTTCATTCCTTATTTATCGGATTCCGTCAGGCCCTTGACGAACCAGCTCTGGAAGAAGATGACGATGGCAACGGGCGGGATCATTGCGATCAATGACAGCGCCAGCGCCTTGCCGTATTCGGGGATCATTGCGCCTGTCTGGCCCAGGACCTGCACGATCTGTTTGATGCCGCGCACCAGGGTGAACATGCTTTCATCCGTGGTGATCAGAGTGGGCCAAAGATACTGGTTCCAGCCATAGACAAACATGATGATGAAGATCGCCGCGATCATGGTCTTGCTCAGAGGCACCAGAATATCGATGAAGAATTTCACTGGCCCCGCGCCATCGATACGGGCGGCCTCTACCAATTCTTCGGGGATTGAGCGGAAGAACTGGCGAAAGAAGAAGGTGCCGGTGGCTGAGGCGATCAGCGGAACAATCAGCCCGGTGTAGGTATTGGCGAGCCCGAGGCTCTGGATCGCCTCGTATGAGGGCAGAATACGCACTTCCAACGGCAGCAGCAGCGTGGTGAAGATGATCCAGAAGGCGAAGGTCGCGAACCGCAAACGAAAGTAGACGATCGCATAGGCGGCCATCATCGAGATCGCGATCTTGCCAATGGCAAAGCCGAAGCCAAGGATCAACGAGTTGATCAGCATCTTGGTGCCGGTAATCGACTTGCTGAAACCGGAAGCTTCGAACATCGCCGCCTCGAAGTTCTCCAGCATCTTGCCCTCAAGGCCGACCTGAAGGCCGTTCTTGACGATATCAACGTCTTCGAAACTGGTGGTCATCAGCACCAGGGCAACCGGAAAGACCATGAACAGCGCGCCGGCGATCAGTACCGCGTGATCTACGATATGGCGCAGCTTGATGTGCTTGCGTGGGCGTGGGGCCGTCGGGGAGAGGGCGCCGGTGTGGGTCATGTCAGCCATTTTCGTCTCCCTCTCAGGTATAATGGATCCGGCGCTCGATAAGCCGGAACTGAAACACGGTGAGCGCCAGAACGAGGATCATCAGGATCACCGATTGCGCGGAAGACCCACCCAGATCATTGCCGCGGAACCCATCGACAAAGACCTTGTAGACCAGTGTCACCGGGTTGTTGCCGGGCTCTGACCGCACCAGCGTGTCGATGATGCCGAAGGTGTCAAACAGCGCATAGGTGATGTTGATGATCAGCAGGAAGAAGGCGGTCGGCGCGAGCAGCGGAAAGGTCACATCCCAGAACCGTCCCGAGGCAGAGCGGTTGTCGATCAGGGCCGCCTCGCGCACCGATTTGGGAATCGACTGCAGGCCGGAGAGGAAGAAGATGAAATTGACCGGGATCTGCTTCCACACCGCAACGATCACCATGGCGGTGGCGGTGGAGTTGTAATCCGCACCGAGGCGGAAGTCCCAGCCGAAGAACTGGAACATCTCGGTCAGCGGGCCGTTGCGTTGGTCGAAGAACATCAGCCCGAGAAAACCGGCGACCGGCGGCGCGATGGCATAGACCCACATCAGCAGCGTGCGATAGGATTTCGCGCCCTTGATGACCGCATCCGCCTTCACCGCCAGCAGCAACGCCAGCGCCAGAGAGAAGAATGTGACAAGCGCTGTGTAGATCAGAGTGAAGCGCGCCACCTTGGCGTATTCGATATTGGTCATCAGGTCGGTGTAGTTCTCGACCCCCACGAAGGTGGATCCGAACCCGAAGGGATCCTGAAGGTAGAAAGATGACTGAACCGCCCAGGCAGCCGGCCAGTAGAAGAAGATCGCGATGATCATCAACTGAGGCAGCAGCAGCGCAACGGGCAGCCAGACAGTGGTAAATCCGGCACGTTTCATGAGGGGTATTCCATGGGCAAAAAGAATGAGGGCAATCCACGCGATCAACGTGGATTGCCCCGAAGGTTGGAGAGTGCTTAGCCTTGGGTCTTGGCGAAGCGGGCCAGCAGGTCGTTGGCCTCGTTCTCGATGTTGCTGAAGGCGTCCTCGACCGAGGTTTCACCGGACAGGATGCGGCCGTATTCGCGGTTCATCACGTCACGGATCTGCACGTAGAAGCCCATGCGATAGCCTTTGGTGTTGTCGCCACCGGGCAGGGACAGCTGCTGGATGCCGACTTCGGCAGCCGGGAAACGGTCATAGTGGCCGTCTTCCTTGGCCAACTCATAGGCGGCTTCGGTGATCGGCACATAGCCGGTTTCCTGGTGCCAGAAATACTGAACCTCGGGGGAGGTCAGATACTTGAAGAACTCTGCCGCAGCTTCGTTTTCTTCGGCGTCATGACCGGACATTGCAAACAGCGACGCGCCACCGATGAAGGTCTGCTTCGGCTCGCTGGTCACACCTTCCCAATAGGGCAGCACAGTGGCGGAGAATTCAAAGCCGAGATCCTTGGACATCAACCCGCCGAAGGAGCCGGAAGAGCCGAGCCAGATTGCGACATCACCGTCCTCGAAGGGCTGCTGGTTGTCGCCCCAGCCGGTGCCATACCATTCAAACAGGCCATTTTCCTTCCACTCGGTCAGAGCGGTGAAATGGGCTTTGATGGCGTCATTGTTGACCAGGATCTTGGTGTCTTCGGCGCCATCATAGCCGTTGTTGTTGGTGGCAAACGGCAGGTTGTGACGGCTATGGAAGTTCTCGGTAAAGATCCAGGGCAGATGCGACTGCGACAGCGCGATGTAGCCTGCGTCCTTCAGGGCAGGCGCGGTCACGGTCTGGAACTCTTCCCAGGTTTTTGGTGCGGAGACGCCAGCTTTTTCCAGCGCATCAACGTTGAAATACATGATCGGCGAGGAGGAGTTGAACGGCATGCCGATCATCTTGCCATCGCTGTCGGCGTAGAAGTAGCGCACGCCGGAGATATAGTCGTTGATGTCGAAGTCGACGCCATTGTCGGTCAGCAGATCCTGCACCGGGATGGTCGCGCCCTTGGCTCCGATCACGGTTGCGGCGCCGGCATCGAATACCTGCATGATGTTGGGCTGTTCACCGGCGCGGAAGGCGGCGATACCTGCGGTCAGGGTCTCTTCATAAGATCCTTTGAACACAGGCGTGATCTGGTAGTCATCCTGAGACGCGTTGAAATCCTCGGCGATCTGGTTGACCGTCTCGCCCAGCTGGCCGCCCATTGCGTGCCAGAGCGTGATTTCGGTTTCGGCGAAGGCCGCGGTGGCCGAGATGGCAACAGCGGCATTCATCGCTGCAATTTTCCAAAATGTCATCGACATCTCCAAGTCTGTGCCCCGTGAGCGGAGCTTGTTTTGGTGTTCAAACATCGAGAAGCTGGCAGCATTCCAGAAAAGAGAATGTTGCAGCATCGCACTCGTTTTCGCCGGTTCAGCCAATGGCGCACGTGCGAGCGTTTTGGCTCGAATGCGGCGCCGGAGTTGATTCCGGAGATACGAGTGCTCAGCTACAAGTCTTCATTAACGCTTTTATGACGGGCGCTAACATCGCGTCGCGTCAGTGCTGGAGTGAAGGCGCACACTGGCGGGGCGAATTAAACATGGCGCACCAATAGCATTGACAGAATTTGACACATTTGAAAGTTTGCGCGCGAAGATCGGGGTGGGGGACGGCATGAATGTGATCGGCAAGGCGACGGCGCTGCTGGCGGCAATGGTCATCGCGACTGCTGGCAGCATCCCGCAACATGCGCATGCCGAGGATTACATCACGATCGGAACCGGGTCTGTTTCGGGGCTGTATTATCCTTTGGGAACAGCGATTTGCCGTCAACTCAACAAGGATCGCCCGCGCCATGGCATTCGGTGCACCGCCGAGGTGAGCAATGGCTCGGTCGCCAATCTACAGGCCTTGCGGGATGGGCGCGTGGATTTTGCGATCGTGCAATCGGACTGGCAGGCCTTGGCCTATGAGGGGACGCCGTCGCTGTGGCGTGGCCTTCCATTTTCCGACATGCGCGCGGTATTTTCCATGCATGAGGAAATATTCACCGTTGTAGCGCGCGCGGATGCAGGGATCAGCACCTTTTCCGATTTGCGCGGAATGCGGGTCAATATCGGCAATCCCGGGTCCGGTCAGCGGGCGACAATGCTGGCTTTGATGAATTCCCTCGGCTGGACCTTCGATAGTTTTTCCGAAGTTTATGAGCTTTCTGCCGCACAGCAATCCGCCGGTCTGTGCGCCGGTGAATTTGATGCGATGGTCTTTGCCGTTGGTCATCCATCCGCTTCCGTCGAGGAGGCAACGACGGCTTGTGATTCCGTGCTGATTCCATTGGATGAGCCGGAAATTCGTGCGGTGATTGCCGGGAACAAGTTTTTCAATTTCACGCAAATTCCCGCAAATCTCTATCGTGGAAATCCGCTGCCGGTAAAATCGTTCGGCTTTGCGGCGACGTTGATCACCACGCGGCAACAACGTCTGAAGGTCGTGCAAGAACTGGTGCGGTCGGTATTTTCCGAGCTTGACATGCTGCGCCGTGCCCATCCCGCGTTCTATCAGCTAAAGGCCCCGGCGATGGTGGGGGAGTACCAGGCTGCACCACATCACAGAGCCGCGCGCGCCTACTACCGTGCCGAGGAACTGCTGCCGCGGAACTAATCACCGTAGCCGGTCATTTCGAGATAACCGGACCCATCATGGCTGCCGGTGACCCGCACAGGTCCTTCCCAATAGGAAAACGTCGTCCCCATCCACGCTTGCGGGTTGAGCGCCTCGATCGTGACAGACAGGTCGCGGGCGGGCAGGGAGACGCGCCACGCTGTCGGGATGTCACGCCCGCCCACATCCGACCACTGCAGCGGTACCGCTGCAAATTGGCCCGGTGCAAGTGGCTCTGCTTCGCCCTCTGCTGAAATCCAGGTGCCGGAGGTGAAATCCCCACGTGCGCCGCGCAGGACAAACCCCATGAGTTTCGTATCGTCATCAAAACGCAGGGAAAACCAATCCCAGCCATCCTGATCAGGGGCCAGCGGCTGGCTCGACCATTCGCGGTCCAGCCAGGCATCCCCGGTTACCTCGACCGGGCCGTCCGGCAGCGTCACGGTTCCGGTCACGGAATAGGCAGGCTGAGCATAGTAGAAGCTGGCCTGACCATCCGCTGATTTCACCGAATACCCTTGCTCACCATGCAGGACCAGCGGGCCGTGCGCGTTGAGTTGCAGATCGTAAGAGAATGCATCCGCACGCGCCTTCAGCCGGAGGCGATCCAATGTTGCGTCTATCGAGGACATTTCCCAATCGTCGATCCAGGCAGAAAAGGGGGCGGTGCGCGCACCCGCCTGACCAATGCCCCCGCGTGCGATCCGCTCGGCAAAGAGGTGATCGTCTTCGGTTGTCACCGCGGCGTGTCCCATCCAGACCTGCGGGTTTTGCCAGCCCTCTGCGTTGTCGGGCGCAAGTGCGGAGCGAAACAAGGTCCATTGGATGCCCAGATCCTCGCCAGAACTGGTGTGCAGGTTCGACGTCAGATACCACCATTCGATACGGTAGTCCGGGTGCGCCGCATGATCCGCTGGAAAGGACAAAGTGCCATTTGGGCTGGGCACGGCAAACCCCTCGGCCTCACTGCCCAGGTTGGCATAGCCCTGCGCCACAGCGAGAGTTGGCAGGGACAAAAGCGCGACGAGCGTGCGCAGCAGATTGGACCTATCTGTCACCGGCAAATACTCCCAGCAACGTGGCAGGGGACAGCCGTAGCAACCTGACGACCGGCACCAATGCGGCAAGCGCGGCCGCCACGCCGGTGAACAGAAACAGCCGCCCCCAGTCGGATGGAAACAGGAACATCGGCAAGCGCCATCCAAAGGCCTCCAGATTGATGATATTGAGCAGCACCCATGCCAGAAACAGACCAAGCGGGAGGGCGAGCAGGAATGTCAGCACGGCAAAGCTCAGGCTGCGCAGCAGTTCGAATTGCGCCAACTGGCGGCGTGTGACACCCATCGCCCAGACCGGCGCCAGCTGCGGTAGCCGCCGGTTCCATTGGCTGAGGAAGCTGGTCAACATTGCAAACCCCGCAACAGCCAGTGTCAGGATATTCAGCGCGCCGGTCACCACAAAGGTCCGGTCAAAAATGCCGATGGAGGCCGACCGCACCGTATTCTTCTCCACCACCGCACGGGCGGGCAGGTTGAGGTCGCGCCGCAGGGAACGCGCAAGCGCGTCGAGGCTGACGCCGGTTGGAGAGACCAGCCCGATCTGCGTGACCGCGATCTGGCTGGCCCTGTCCTGCAGAGTGGCAAGGGCGACAGTGGCTTGTCCATCCGGGTTGCCGTAGTCTGAATAGATCCCGGCAATTCTGGCGGTCCATGTTGGGGTGAGCGCCACCTCATCACCGATGCGCAGCGCCTCTCGGTGGGCGAGTTGTTCATTGATCAGCACTTGGCCCTGCTCATAGACGCGGTGCCAGGATTTCCCATCCCCGCGCACCATTGGCCAATTGTCTCGATAGAGGGGATCATCCACGACGCCATAAATCCGCAGTGGAGCCGTTGCCGTCCGGCTGTCACTGCGAAATTGTGGCAACGCCCGTGCACCATTGCGATCTGCCCAGTTCAGAACCCGCTCTGCTTGCTTAGGTGTTTCGACTTGCACATATATCTCGGCCGCCAGCCTTTGATCGATCCATTCGACAAACGTCAGTCTGAAACTGGACACCATCGTGCCGACCCCGATGTTGGTGGCAACCGCCAGCAGCAGCGCCATCAGCGACAGCGACAGGCCCGGCAGCTGCAGGCGACTGTCTGCCACCATCCAGCGCAGCAATGGGGCGCGTGTCAGGCGCAAGAGGCCGCTGCTCAAGCCATAGAAAACCAGCGGCAACAGCAAAGCCGCACTCAGCATCAGTCCCGCAAGGAACATGAAGCCACCCAACAGGCCCTGCACCAGACTGAGCGCAGCCCAGCCTGTGGCGATCAGCAGAACTGAGGCGGCCCCGCACATGGTATATGTCCGCCCCGCGCTACGCGTCACCGCGGCGTCGGACAAATTGCGTGTCATCCCGCGCAGCGCGATGAAGGCCTGCAAGCTGGCGATACAGGTGCCGAGTACAGCCATCGCCAGGCCGGACAGAACCCAAGACAGGCGCAGCGTCAGGCTGCCCTCGACCGGCGCGCCGTATAGACCACGCAGCGTGGCGCTAACATCCGGCAACAACAGCGCCGCAAGCCCGTAGCCGATCACCAGACCGACGGCCCCGGCCAGAAGCGCAAGGAGAATCAATTCCAAAAAAAGCGCCTGCATCAACGTGGCTGCCGATACCCCAAGGCACCGCAATGTGCGAATGCTGCCGCGCCTCTGCTCGACGCTGAGGGTGACGCTGCCCTGAACGATGAACAGACCCACGCAAAATGACAGCAGACCAAAAGCAGTCAGGTTCAGGTGAAAGCTGCGAGTCAAGCGTTCCGGGTCTGCCATGGCACTGTCGGAAGCGGCATTTTGCTGCAATTCGGGCACGATCTGATCGAGCGGCGGCAGGCCTGCCGGTTGATCCGGCAAAATCACAATGCGAGAGAGACGCCCTACATCGTCCAGCAGACGTTCTGCCAGGGAAATGTCGGTCAGCACAACGCTTGGTGGCAGCTGCTCCATTGGCAGCAGATGATAGGATCCGTCGAGGTCGGGCAGGGTCTCTGGATGCGCGAACAGCACACCGGGCGGACGCAGAAGTGCGAGCAGATCCAGATCGTTGTCTTCGGCGGCGCGCGACATTTCAGGCGCTCCGGGGTAGCTCAGCGGATCGACCCCCAGCACTGTCACAGCCTCTGACCCGCTTTGCCATTGGCCTTCCAGAACCGGGCTCACTTGCCAACCGGCACGCCGCAGCCGCACATAGTGATCCAGTGGGATCGTCCCCTCAGTCGCGGTCAAAACCGGCAAGTCTCTGGCGCCGAGTTCATCAACCGCGCGTGCGTAGGAGGCACGCGCTTCCGTGTTTATCGCCTGGACCGCAGACCAAAGCGCAGTCGCCAGCGCCAGCCCGGCCAGCAGCAACACCAGTTGCAATGGCGCACGCTGCCAATGGCGCAGGAAACTGTGCAGGGTCACGATCACCCGGCTGCCGCCTCAACCCGGCCACCGCTCAGATGCAGGTGTCGCGCGCATCGCGCTGCGATGTCATGCGAATGCGTGACGAGAAACAGCGCGCTTCCGGCCTCCGAGACCAGCTCCTGCATCAGACGCAGCACCTCGGCACTGGCGGTTTCATCGAGGTTCCCGGTCGGCTCATCCGCCAGCAACAGATCCGGGCGGACCGCCAGCGCGCGTCCGATCGCCACCCTTTGCTGCTGACCGCCGGAAATCTGCTCCGGGTAGCGATCCGTGAGATCCGACAGTCCAAGACGATCACTCAGCTCTTTGGTCCAATCGGGATCGTAGCGTTTGCCCAGACGGGCATGTAGCGCCAGATTTTCCGCGACGGTGAGGGCAGGAACCAGATTGAACTGCTGGAAGACCAAGGCGATCCGCCGTCGTCTCAGGTCCGATGCGGCCTTGTCGGTCAGACCGGCGATGTCATTGCCATCAAACATGATGCGTCCGCCGTCCGGCCGATCCAATGCGGCCAGCATGTGCAGCAGCGTGCTCTTTCCAGATCCGCTGTCGCCGGTGAGGGCCACACTCTCTCCACGCGCCAGATCAAAGGACGCGCCGCGCAGGACATTCCTGTTCTGTCCCGGATAACACCGGGTCAGACCGTCAACCGACAAAAGCATGAGGACGCCCCTTGAACCAAGATCTTGTCTTATGGATGTAATGCAGACGTTGCATGTTCAAGCCCCAATTTCTAAGTTGCGACAACGCATACGCCTCTGGACCGAGCGGAAAGTGAATACCCTGTCATGACATTGATCCAGCAGATTTTTTGGGGCAGCTTGTTCCTTGGCCTTTGTCTGGTTCTCGAAACCATCATGCTGTTGTGGTGTGGAGATACCCTGCGCCGCCACAAGGCGCGTTTCGGTCAGCGACGCGGCAACATGCAGCAGCTTGTCACGCTACTCATTTCCATCGGGTTTGTGGTTGGGGCGCACACGGCACAGATCTGGATCTGGTCGGCGGCTCTGATCCTGAAGGCGCAGACATTCGAAACATGGAACGCTGCCGTTTATTTCTCCATCGCCACCTACACAACGCTTGGCTACGGCGACATTGTGCTTGATGCTGAGCATCGGATCTTTGCCTCTTTCGCCGCCATGACCGGGATGCTGGCGTTTGGCATAAGCACCGCGTTTCTGGTCGCCGTCATGCGACCTGGACGGTCAGACAGTCCCTTTCGAAGCCACACATGAGTCTCTTCCCAATTCAACGCTCAGGAGTTCAACATGGCAGCAGGACGGCGATGTATGCAGGCCTTTAAGATCCTGCGCCGCGCGGTGGCGCGGTTCAACAACAAGAACGCCTGGGTGTTGAGCAGCCATATTGCCATGTCGATGATGATGGCACTGTTCCCCTTTGTCCTGTTCACAGTCGCCCTCAGCGGTGCGATCGCCAGTCTGTTTTCGCATAGAGTGGTCGTCGGGGACGTGGTGGATCTCGTCTTTGGCAGCTGGCCACCATCCGTGGCAGAGCCAATCACGCGCGAGGTCTATGCGGTGTTGGAGACCTCCGGCACCGGCTTGATGACGCTCGGCGGGGTATTTGCGCTCTACTTTGCCTCCAATGGTGTCGATGCGATCAGGGTATCGTTGCTGCGTGCCTATGGTCAGGACGAGACGCGGCCGTTCTGGAAGCACCGGCTGATTTCGCTGGGGCTGGTTGTCATGGGCGGGGCAGGGCTGCTGCTCGCGGCAGTGTTCGAGCTGTTCCTGCCGCTGGGTGCCCGTTTTGTGGCACGGTTCTTTCCCGATCTCGACTTTCTTCGCGGCTGGGAGAATGGCACCAACGGGTTGGTGGTTGCCGTTGTGCCGGTTGCCGCGGTGTTTCTCTATCACCTCGTCTTGCTGCCACGCCGCGCGTCGTTGCTTCATATCATGCCCGGAGCGGTTTTCACGTTGCTTCTGTGGTGGGGGGCAGGCGCCGGATTTGCGCTCTATGTATCCAGCTTCGCCAGCTACTCTGCCACCTATGCCGGCTTGGCCGGGGCCATGGCTGCGTTGATCTTCCTCTACCTGAATGCCGCGATCCTGATCCTTGGCGCGGAGATCAATGGCGTTCTGCAAACCGACCGATACGCCGACAAGGGATGACGCCAACTCCGTGACAATTGTCCGCAAGCACGCCGGTTTCGCCCCATTTCGACCACGGCTGCGTCGCGGTTCGCCATCATGCCTTGGTGGTGCGATTGAAACGGGGCGTGGTTATGAAAAAGACATCATCAGAACAGGGCCGCCAGAAGCTGCTGAAGCTGGCGCGGCTCTCTGCCTGCCCGGCGGGGCAGGCGCTGCGCAATGAAACGTCGGCCCAGCGGGCGTCCAAATCCGAAACACAGGCAATCAACAGCTTGAAAGATCAGGCGATCCGCTCTTTGCGCAAGCCGGGTTTTCGCTTCATGCCGCGCTGAGGTCAGCCCCGAAATCCGGTGGCGACGACAAATTTCTCAGAGCTGTCTGCGCGCGATGAGGGGGGCTTTACGTTTGCGACCGCCTTGAACTTCTGCTTCAGAAGCTTTTGCAAGTCTCCTTCGGCACCACCGGCCAGAACCTTCGCCACAAAGGTGCCGCCCTCGGTCAATACGTCAAAGGCGAAATAGGCAGCGGTTTCACACAGCGACATGATGCGCAGGTGGTCCGTCTGTTTGTGACCAGAGCTGGAGGCGGCCATATCGGACATGACCACATCGGCCTTGCCGCCAAGCCATTCCTTGACCTGATCGTCTGCACCCTCATCCATGAAATCGAGTTGATGGAATTCTGCGCCTGCAAGGGGTTCAAGCTCCTGCAGGTCGATGCCGACAATGCGCCCGACCGCCTTGCCGGATTTCTCTCCCAGCGCATTCACGCGGGGCACCGCCACCTGCGCCCAGCCACCGGGGGCACAGCCAAGGTCCACAACCAGCGCACCGGGCACAAGAAAGCGGTACTTGTCGTCGAGCTCCATGATCTTGAACGCCGCACGTCCACGATAGCCTTCGATCTGCGCACGTTTCACATAAGGGTCGTTCAATTGCCGTTGCAGCCAGCGGGTCGAGCTGAGCCTACGTCCGCGCGCAGTCTTGACCTTCACGGTCAGATCGCGCTGCCCGCGGCCAGACGTGTTCTTTCCAGTCGGTTTCTTCGCCATCAACTCAGCCTCCAAAGGATGGGTGCAGATAACGGTTCGCGCGCCGGGGATCAAGTACGGTGCGGGGCCTTTGCCAGTGTCAATACAGACCAAGGGGCTACAAAACGTTCAGAAAGGGCCGTCTTCCAGAACGCCATCGGCGCTCATCTGGGCATAGAGCAGCCCCTCGCGCAAACCTCGATCCGCAACCGACAATCGGTCCGTCGGCCAGCAGCGCAGCAACGCCTGCAAGATTGCGGCACCGGACATGATCAGCGCCTGCCGGTCCTCCCCAAGGCGGGGATCCCGGCGACGGCCTTGCGGGCCAAGCTCCAGGTAGCTGCGGATCACCTTGTCGATCTGATCCGACGTCATGCGCAGCCCGTCAACCTTCGTCCGGTCATAGCGTTTGAGGCCAAGATGCGAGGCTGCGACCGTGGTGACGGTGCCTGAGGTCCCGACAATCTGGAACCCTTCACGGGCCTGCTCATCCTTGTAGGGGGCAAAATCAGCGAGGTTTTCCTCGAAAAACCAGCTCATCAACGCGAACCGGGCCGCGTCGTCTTCTACATCGTTGAATTGATCCCTGAGCGTGGCCACACCAAGGGGCACTGAAATCCAGTCCACCACCTTGGCCGCCGGAAAGGGGCTGTCCGACGTGTGGAACCCTGCATGCAACCGCATGATGGCAGAAGGACGATCCCGGCGCGCGATCGAGGAAATGTCGATCCATACCAATTCGGTCGAGCCACCGCCGATATCCACCACCAAGAGCTGTTCGGTCTTGGTTGAGACCAGCGGAGCGCAGGAGATCACTGCCAGACGCGCCTCTTCCTCGGGCTGGATGATATCCATGGACAGGCCAGTTTCGCGTTTGATCTGACGCATGAAGTCGCGCCCGTTCTTGGCACGTCGACAGGCCTCTGTCGCGACAAGGCGCATGCGCTTTACGCGGTTGCGAGAGATTTTCTGCTGACAGATGCGCAGCGCCTGAATGGTGCGCGCCATGGACGAGCGCGACAAGCGCCCAGTCTTCTCCAGGCCGGAGCCAAGCTGCACCGACTTCGAGAAACTGTCGACCACATGAAAGCCGCTGCCCTTTGGTTGGGCAATCAGCATCCTGCAGCTATTCGTACCAAGATCCAGCGCCGCATAGAGCGCATCCGGATCCGGCCGGGCTGGTACAGGGGTTTCTACCGCTTTGGGAAACGCTCCTGTACCTTTGGAACGCCTGGGCGCCATGATTCACGCCCTCCGATTATCGTGTTACCCCAACAGTACGTTCGCAGTGACAACTCTGCAAGGGACTGTGAAACGGCGCGCTGTTGAAATCGTGAAGAAAACGGCAACCGCAGCGCGGGCGTGTTCACAATTTTGTTGAGAATTTTTAAGCGGCCAAGCGGTGTTCCGTGTTCTGATGGAACTCGTTTAGAAGTGGAAAGGTCGCTGATCCCACCTTTGTTGTCGAAATCCGACGTACCTGGCGACCTGCGGCGGATTAGAAACACGGTACGACAGGCGTATCGGAAAGGAACGGCAATGCCAGACGTCACCATCGTATATTGGCGCGACATCCCGGCTCAGGTCATCGTGGGCAAGGGGCGACGCGGCGCGAAACGTCAGCTCGAGGAACGGTTCGAGCAGGCCATTGATCGCGCAGCCATGAAGGTGAACGCCAAGGACAGCGATGCCTACCTTGCGGAATGGCGCAAGGCCAAACCTTTCAGTGTGGAGGGGGAGCCCGGCGATGTTGCCGAGGCCGAAGCCGCCCGTCTGGAGCAGGACTACGATCAGGACCGCCTGAAGGACCTGATCGCGAACGACGGCTGGGCATGACAGCCCTCACTTCACTATGGGAGGCCGCCATGGCTTTGCTGAACTTCAAGAAACGCGCATCCGAGACCGAACTCACCGTAAATCCGCAGGTCGAAAGCTTCCTGCAGGACTATTCGATCGAGGTCATGCCGCGCACCGCACAGAAGGTCGAGGATTTCCGCGAGCTGCTGCCCGCCGGAACGCGCGTCTATATCGCCCATATCGAAGGCACCCCGATCGAGGAAATGGTCGCGACCGCCAAGCGCCTGAATGACGACGGCTTCCCGGTGATGCCGCATTTCCCGGCTCGGATCATCAAGGATGAGGCCACTCTGGCCGACTGGATCGCGCGCTACCAGGGCGAGGCAGACGTCAAGCAGGCGCTGATGCTGGCGGGCGGCGTGGCGACACCGCATGGTGATTTCGACAGCTCCATGCAGCTGCTGGAAACCGGCCTCTTTGACAAGGCGGGCTTTACCAACCTGCATGTGGCGGGCCACCCGGAAGGCAACAAGGACATCGACCCCGATGGCTCGATGAAAAACGTCTCCGAAGCGCTGTCCTGGAAACAGAAATTCTCCGAGCGCACGGATGCCAAGATGGCGCTGGCGACGCAGTTCGCCTTTGAGGCGAAGCCAATCATCGCCTGGGCCAATGGCCTGAAAGACGCGGGCATCGATCTGCCGATCCACATCGGAATCGCCGGTCCCGCCAAGCTACAAACTCTGATCAAATTCGCCATCGCTTGTGGCGTCGGCCCGTCGCTGAAAGTGCTGCAAAAACGCGCCATGGATGTCACCAAGCTGATGCTGCCCTACGAGCCCACCGAGGTGCTGACCGAACTGGCAGCCTACAAGGCGGCGAACCCGAATTTCAACATCACCAACGTGCATTTCTTCCCCCTGGGCGGCATCAAGACGAATGCCACCTGGGCCATCAACAATGGCGGCGAGTCCACGCAGCCTGTCAAACAGCAAGGATAATCAATGACCCGTACTGTCGTAGAATCTAAGTCAAAAACCGCCATTCTGGGCTTTGACCAGCCGTTCTGCGTGATCGGTGAGCGGATCAATCCCACCGGCCGCAAGAAGCTGGCTGCGGAGCTGGAAGCAGGCGATTTCTCCACCGTGGAGAAAGACGCGCTCGCACAGGTGATGGCGGGGGCCAACATCCTCGATATCAACGCGGGCGTGGTCTACAATTCCAACCCCAACCCCAATGAGACTGAGCCGCCGCTGATGACCAAGATCATCGAGCTGGTGCAAGGTCTGACCGACACGCCGCTGTGCATCGACTCCTCTGTTCCCGCCGCGCTTGAGGCTGGTCTGCAGGCCGCCGAAGGCCGTCCGCTGCTGAACTCCGTCACCGGCGAAGAAGAACGTCTGGAACACGTTCTACCACTGGTTAAGAAGTACAATGTTCCGGTGGTGGCAATCTCCAACGACGACACCGGCATTTCCGAGGATCCCGAAGTCCGCTTTGAAGTTGCGCGCAAGATCGTGCAGCGCGCCGCTGACTTTGGCATTCCCGCGCATGACATCGTGGTTGACCCATTGGTGATGCCGATCGGCGCGATGGCGACCGCGGGCCAGCAGGTCTTTGCCCTGGTGCGCAAACTGCGTGAAGAGCTCGGCGTGAACACCACCTGCGGGGCGTCCAACGTGTCCTTCGGCCTGCCGAACCGTCACGGCATCAACAACGCCTTCCTGCCGATGGCCATGGGTGCGGGCATGACGTCTGCGATCATGAACCCGGTCGCGCTGCCGGTGAACCAGAAGGCGATCACCGAGAAAAAGGAACAGGTTGCAGCCGCTGGCATCATCCTGCCCGAAGACATCGATGACGAGACCTTTGTGACCCTGTTCGGCCTCGGCTCCACCAAGCCGCGTGCGGGCAAGGAGATGGAGGCGATCCGTGCCGCCAACCTGCTGACCAACAACGACCCGCATGGTGGCGACTGGATCAAGTTCAACAAGGCCCCAGTCAAAGAGGGCGAGGAAGCCCGTGGTCGTGGTGGTCGCGGTGGCGGTCGTCGCCGTCGCGCCTGATCCGCGGCCTTTGAGATATGCAAAAAGCCGGGTTTATCACCCGGCTTTTTCTATTGTGGTTCATTGTCTCGTAGTGGAGACCGCCGCGCGTTCCAGATTTTGCAAACAAGGCAGTGCGATCAAGGCCGCGGAGCAAATCGAGACGCGCGAAACATTAAAGTCGTCGCGCGTAGGATGCAGGTCGAGTTATCTGCTGAGACATGTCTGTGACGTGCCCGCACGCTATCCAGTGAAGCTGACAACTCACTTTGAATATCGTGGGGAATAATGGCGGAGAGACAGGGATTCGAACCCTGGGAACCCGTGAAGGCTCAACGGTTTTCGAGACCGCCCCGTTCGACCACTCCGGCACCTCTCCGCGGGGGGTGTGAGGGCGTTTAAAGGTGATTTTCACCACGTGCAAGGGGCGAAATCACAGTTACTTCAAGAAAGTGGGATTTTGTTTTGCGCCGGCGAAGCAAGCCCCTACATTCTCCACTATGATCATCACTCGCACAGCGTTCCGCCGCCCCGCCACCCGTGTCGCGCCTCTCTTGCGCAGTCTCTGCGCGCTTGCCGCGTGCCTCGTTCTCTTTCAGCCCAATCCGGCGCGCGCTGTGGAGCGGGATCAGATCAAAGCCTTCCTCGAGGTGACCGGCTTTGACGTCGCGCTCGAGAGCATTGCCCAATCCGCGAGCGATGCGCCGGCGATACTGGGTGCGGATGCTGGCGACTTCGGTCTCGAGTGGGAGCGCCTGACAGAGGAGGTCTTTGCTCCGGATCTGATGCAGACGATGGCGCTGGATATACTTGAGGACACGCTGTCCTCGGAGGCGCTGTTCCACGCAGCCGAATTCTACGCCTCGGATCTCGGTCAGCGGCTGGTCGTCGCTGAGAATGCATCCCATCAAAACCAGGACGCCACCGCCGCGCGTGAGGCGGGTGAGCAGCTGATCAGCGACCTGGTAGAGAACAGTGACCCGCGAGTCGCCCTCTATCGGGACATGAACACTGCGATCGGGGGCACTGATACGGCAATCCGGGCGGTGCAGGAAATCCAGTTCCGCTTTCTGATGGCAGCCTCGGCAGCGGGTGTAATTGACATGCGGATCGATGCGGATGGGTTGCGCGCGCTGATGAAGGCACAGGAAGGCGAGATGCGCCGCAGCATGGCCGCGTCCAGCCTTGCGAACTCTGCTTATACCTATAGGGACTTTTCGGCCGACGAGGTCGCAGCCTACGTAGAGGCGCTGGAGGACCCGTTGATGCAGGAGGTCTATGAGCTTCTCAATGCGATCCAATATGAGATTCAGGCCAATCGCTTTGAAGAACTGGCTCACCGCATGCGGGAGCTGCAACCGGTTCAGGATCTGTGATCAAGGGCCGGGCATGGCGGCTGCCCCCTTTTTTAGGTATGCGCTGTGGATAACGGGTTGACTTAGGGCTGCATCAAGGTCAAAAGCCCGCATCCCGGCCCGGAGTCTCCGCGCCGGGGTTTATTGTCATACCGCCCCGATCAAGGGGCGCGCTGTTCGAGGTGAGAGGGCACGGCCCTGTCGCAAACACCCCGAAAGGGGGACCGAAGGACGCGGTGAGAAAAGGAAAGACTGAAATGTTCGCAGTCCTAAAGACTGGCGGCAAGCAGTACAAAGTTCAGGCGGGCGATATGCTCCGCGTGGAAAAATTGTCTGCAGACGCTGGCGAAACCGTACAATTCAATGACGTTCTGATGATCGGTGGCGACAGCCCCGTTGTCGGCGCTCCGCTCGTGTCCGGCGCTGCCGTTCAGGCGGAAGTGGTCGATCAGATCAAGGGTGACAAGGTCATCAACTTCGTCAAACGTCGTCGTAAGCACTCCTCCAAGCGGACTGTCGGTCACCGTCAGAAGCTGACCCTGGTCAAGATCACCGAGATCCTGGCCTCTGGTGCGGATGCCTCCGGCGTCAAAGCGGCAACTGGCAAAGGCGACGCGGCTCCGGCTGCCAAAGCGCCGAAAGCCAAGGCTGCCAAAGCTGCTGCGCCCGCAGCCGCTGGTTCCGACGACTTGACCCAGCTGACCGGTGTTGGTCCCGCTGCTGCAACGAAGTTGCAGGCCGCCGGCCTCACCACCTTCGCTCAGATCGCAGCCTTGTCCGAAGACGACATTGCTGGTATCGAGGCCGTCAAGATCAAACCCGAGTGGGTTGAGCAGGCCAAAGAGCTGGCTCAAGGCTAAGGAGAGACAAGAATGGCACATAAAAAAGCAGGCGGTTCGTCCCGTAACGGTCGCGACTCCGCAGGTCGCCGTCTTGGCGTGAAACTGTATGGTGGTCAGTCGGCCATCTCCGGTAACATCATCGTGCGTCAGCGCGGCACCAAGTTTTGGCCGGGCGAAGGCGTTGGCATCGGCAAAGATCACACCATCTTTGCAATCGCCAACGGCAACGTGACCTTCCACAAAGGCCTCAAGGGCCGCACCTTTATTTCGGTTCTCCCGGCGGCGGAGGCCGCTGAGTAAGCCGAACCTAAGGGTAGTAAAAACTTCAGGGGGATCGGTTATACGACCGGTCCCTCTTTTCGTTTTTGATGGGAATTTTCAAAGCTGCGAGAGACCTGAGGCACGGCCTGCCTTGTTTCTTGAACCGGCGCGTCCCATTTCATCGGCAACGGGATGGAGGAGCAAGTCCTTGTTCTGCCGATATTATGAGTATTGAGGAGGATCGAGGTCATGGATTTGGATCAACTGGATCAACAGGCCATAATCAACGCAGATCGGTTCGACCTGCGCCCCCTGCGTCCGTCGGATGCCGGGTTGATTGCCTATTATGCAGGGGACGCGCGGGTTGCCAAGATGACCGCTCCGATCCCGCACCCCTATCCGCCTGGCGCCGCCGAAGCCTATGTGAAGCGCGCGATGGAAGCGGAGAAGGGGGAATTCACCTGGGCCATTGACGGCACCAAGGATGAGAACGCCGAGCTGATGGGGGTGATCTCCCTGAAATCCATGGATCGCAACCAGTCGGAGGTTGGCTATTGGGTGGCGCCGCCATTCTGGAACACCGGCTTGGCGTCCATGGCTGTTCAGTTGCTGGTGGAAACCAATCCCCTGGGCGATGCCGCCATGTTCGCAAGCGTGTTTCAAGATAATCCTGCCTCGGCACGGGTTCTGACCCATTGCGGGTTTGAGTATCTGGGCGATGCGGAGGATTTCTCCGTTGCGCGCGATGCAAACGTGCCGACCTGGACCTACAGCCGCAAGCTGTAAGGCCAAAAGACACAGATCAACGCGGGCGCGTCAGGCGGCGGGCTCGCGTGTTTGATCCATGGCCTGACCCGCGCGAGGCGCGCCACAGCCATGCACAGACATCAATAGACGCAGGGTTGAGCCATCCCCTGAATTCAAGTATTGGCGATCCAGCTCTAACACTGAGGCCCACTCATGAAATTCCTCGATCTGGCAAAGGTCTACATTCGCTCCGGCGCCGGCGGGAACGGATGCATCAGCTTCCGACGCGAGAAGTATATCGAATACGGCGGTCCCGATGGCGGTGATGGCGGCAAAGGCGGTTCGGTCTGGGTTGAGGTCGTGGACGGCCTGAACACCCTGATTGATTTCCGCTATCAACAGCACTTTTTTGCCAAGAACGGCCAGTCGGGCATGGGGCGTCAGCGCTCCGGCAAGGACGGCGAAGACATTGTCCTGCGGGTGCCTGTGGGGACCGAGGTCCTTGATGAAGATGAAGAAACCGTTCTGGCGGATCTGACCGAGATCGGCGAGCGCTTCCTGCTTGCGAAGGGTGGTAACGGCGGTTTTGGCAACCTGCACTTCAAGTCCTCCACCAACCAGGCGCCGCGACGTGCAAATTCCGGCCAGGATTGCGTTGAACGCACCATCTGGCTGCGGCTGAAACTGATCGCCGATGCAGGTCTGCTGGGACTGCCGAATGCCGGCAAGTCGACCTTCCTGTCGTCGACCTCCAACGCGCGGCCGAAGATTGCCGATTACCCCTTTACCACCCTGCACCCGAACCTCGGCGTGGTGGGGATTGATAATACCGAATTTGTGATGGCCGATATTCCCGGCCTGATCGCAGGCGCGCATGAGGGTCGCGGTATTGGCGACCGGTTCCTCGGCCATGTGGAACGCTGCGCGGTGCTGCTGCATCTGGTGGATGGCACCTCGGAGACGGTGGCCGAAGATTACCGCACCATCATCAATGAGCTGGAGGCCTATGGCGGCGAACTGGCCGACAAGCCCCGCGTGACCGCGCTCAACAAGATCGACGCGCTGGATGACGAGGAACGTGCCGAAGCCCGTGCTGCACTCGAAGCAGAGGTTGGCGGGCCGGTGATGATGATGTCCAGTGTCAGCCGCGAAGGTCTGGATGGTGTGCTGCGCGCAGTCCGCTCCCAGATCGACGATGACCGCCTGCGGATCAAACAGGCGGAGGCATCTGAGGAGGAGGACTCCCCTTGGCAGCCCTGACCACGGCCCGACGGGTCGTCATCAAAGTCGGCTCGGCGCTTCTGGTTGACCGCAGCAGCGGCTCCCTGCGTCAGGACTGGCTCCTGACGCTGGCCGAGGACGTGGCACGATTGAAAAGGCAGGGCAAGGATGTGATCCTGGTTTCCTCCGGCTCCATCGCGCTGGGGCGTGGCGTGCTTGGACTGCCATCTGCGGAGCTGCCGCTGGAACAATCCCAGGCCGCCGCCGCCGTCGGACAGATCCGCCTGGCCCGCGCCTATGAGGAAGCCCTTGCCCCGCATGGGATCACCACGGCGCAGGTGCTGGTCACGCTGGAGGACAGCGAGAACCGCCGCCGCTACCTCAATTCCCGCGCCACGCTGGAGACGCTGATCGGCCTTGGCGCGGTGCCCATCGTCAATGAAAACGACACCATCGCCACCGATGAGATCCGCTACGGCGACAATGATCGGCTGGCGGCGCAGGTCGCGGTGACAGTGGAGGCTGATGTCTTGATCCTTCTGTCGGATGTGGACGGGTTCTACAGCGCCAATCCCGCGCTTGATGCGGGTGCCAAACGCTTTGACCGGATCGACACCATCACGCCCGAGATCGAGGCTATGGCGGGCGACGGGGTCTCGGGCCTGTCCAAGGGCGGCATGATCACCAAACTGCTGGCGGCCAAGATGGCAACCGCTGCGGGCTGTGCCATGGCGATCACCGAAGGGTCGGTGATGTCGCCGGTGCGTGCCCTGGAAGAGGGTGCGCCTTCGACGTGGTTCACCGCACAAGGCGACCCGCAGGTGGCGCGCAAACGCTGGATTGCCGCGATGAAAACCCGTGGTGTGATCACCATCGACGAAGGCGCGGCGACAGCGCTGGCCAATGGAAACAGTTTATTGCCCGCAGGGGTGCGTCATGTGGAGGGCGATTTTGGCCGCGGGGAACCGCTGGCCATCCTCGGCCCAGACGGGCGCAAACTGGGGCAGGGGCTGAGCCGCTATACAGCGGAAGAAGCCCGGGCCATTCAAGGGCACCGCTCCGCAGAGATCGAGGACATCCTCGGCTACGCGGGACGCGCGGCCCTGATCCACCGGGATGACATGACCCTTTGATCCTGTCATTCTAAGGACAGCGAGAATTTTCTCCGGCGCATGACGTGGCGGAGAGACTCGAACCCCGCCTGGGAAAGAAAAGGGCATATGACATGAAAGATCTCGACAACATCCCCGCGCTGATGGCGGAGATCGGCACGCGTGCGAAACTGGCGGCACAACATCTCGCTACCGCAAGCGCCGCGCAGAAGGAACAGGCACTGAACGCCGCCGCAGAGGCCGTCTGGGCCGCGCGCGCCGACATCATTGCCGCCAACGCCCGGGACCTGGAGTTTGGCCGCGACAAGGGGTTGTCCGCGGCGATGATGGACCGGCTGATGCTGGACGAGGCGCGTATTCAGGGCATCGTTGATGGACTTCGGGCCGTGGCTGCACAGGAGGATCCGGTTGGTGCCGTCCTAGACGAATGGACCCAACCCACGGGCCTGCGCATTCAACGCGTGCGCACACCGCTCGGCGTCATCGGCGTGATCTACGAGAGCCGCCCGAACGTAACGGCAGATGCGGGTGCGCTTTGCCTCAAGTCCGGCAATGCGGTGATCCTGCGCGGTGGCTCCGAGAGCCTGCATTCGGCGCAGGCGATCCATTCCTGCCTTGTCACAGGTCTGCGCACGGCGGGGCTGCCGGAAGACGCGGTGCAGCTCGTGCCGACCCGGGATCGCGCGGCGGTGCAGGAACTGCTGACCATGACCGATCATGTGGACGTGATTGTACCGCGTGGCGGCAAGGGGCTGGTCGGGCTGGTGCAGCGCGAAGCCCGCGTGCCGGTCTTTGCTCACCTCGAGGGCATCGTGCATATCTACATCGATAAACACGCGGATCGCAAAAAGGCCATCGACGTGGTCCTGAACGCCAAGACCCGCCGCACCGGTATCTGCGGCGCGGCTGAATGCCTGCTGATCCATCAGGATGTGGCAGAGAGCATCGGCAAGGACGTGCTGGACCTGCTGGCGATGGGCGGGGTGGAAATCCACGCCGAGGAAGGTCTGCCCGGTCCCGACGATATGCAGATCGCCACGGCAGAGGATTGGGGCAAGGAATACCTGGATGCGATTATCGCCGCCAAGAAGGTTGCCAACATCGACGCAGCGATCGCTCATATTCGCACCCATCACTCGGCCCATACCGATTGCATCATCACCGAGGATGACGCGGCGGTTGCCCAGTTCTTTACCGAACTTGATAGCGCGATCCTGATGCACAATGCTTCCACCCAGTTTGCAGATGGGGGCGAGTTCGGCATGGGGGCCGAGATCGGCATTGCCACTGGCAAGATGCATGCGCGCGGTCCGGTGGGGGCTGCGCAGCTCACCAGCTTCAAATACCTTGTGCGCGGTGACGGTACAGTTCGTACCTAAAGCCAAGCAAATACGCCGAAACCAAAGAACGCCGCTGGAATTCAGCGGCGTTTCTCATTGTATCAGCGAGGGCTTCAGAAGCTGATCGAAATCTTCTCAAGGCTCTGATTGAATGACAATTGCCTGTCTGCCTCGCGCGCCGCAGCCGGCAACAGAGCGAACTGCACGAGAGCGGGCGTAATCTCCACCTCGGCTGCGTCGGTTGTGAGGCTGGCCCACAGGTTTTCGTCAACATTGATTTTGCGACCTTCTCCGGTCACGGTCCAGCCATCCGTGCTGCGAAGGATCTGGATTGTGCCGCCATAGGGCAGGGCGCTTTCCAGGCACAGACCAGCGAGAAACGCCATCCGCACATCACGCCGTGCTGCAGCCTCCTGCGAGGACCAGTTGTAGTTGATACGCGCGCCTTTGCTGACATCGCCGAGCACGCTTGCGATCTCCATGCGGCCCAGTTCCTGCTCACCGGCGGCACCGAAGGCGACGCGAAAAAACCGAATGCGAGCATTGGCATTGTTGACGCTGTCAGAGATCAGCTCCAATTCCGGCCCCTCGAGCGAATTGGACATGCCCAAAAGCTCCAGACCGTTGTTGATCGCCCCAACCGGGCTGATCAGATCGTGACAGATCCGTGAACCTACCAATGCGGCCAAATTGGCGCTATCTACACCCATAACATTCCTCCAATAGGGCCATTCAAAACATGAACGACCTGAATACCATCTTCGCACCCGGCATGTTTGCCCGACACCCCGACCACCCGGAATGGGGGCTGGGGCAGGTGCAGTCAAACGTGGGCGGCAAGATTACTGTCAACTTTCCCGACCAGGGCAAGGTCGTTTTCGATGGCGCGCGCATTGCCCTTGTTCCAGTCTTTGATCCGTAAAAACGGTTTATGAAACGTTAACCAAACGCATACAAGTGTGCATATATCTTGCGCGCGAATATGCCTATGCGCTATTTGCCCGCCAAAAAGTAAGGATAAAGCAGAGCCATGCAGGACGGCGCGCCAGAGTTTTCCGTGAGAATTGCCGAAACTGAGCAGGACCTGCGAGCCGCGCAGGCCCTACGCTACGAGGTCTTCGTGCGTGAGTTGGGCGGCAGTGGTGCGATGGTGGACCATGAGGCCGGATTGGAGCGGGACAAGTTTGACCCGTACTTCGACCATATGCTTGTAAGCGATGACCGCTTGGGCGAAGTGGTGGGAGTCTACCGCCTGCTGCGCAGCGATCAGGCGCAAAAGCTGGGCCAGTTCTACTCCGAAGATGAATACGATCTGTCGGCATTGCGCAGCTCCGGGCGCAAACTTCTTGAGCTGGGCCGATCCTGTCTGCATGCCGAGTATCGCGGCGGTATGGCGATGTTTCACCTCTGGAACGGACTGGCCGCTTATGTCGCGGATCACGAGATCGACGTTCTGTTTGGGGTCGCCTCTTTTCACGGCACGGATCCGCAGGCTCTGGCGCAACCCTTGTCGCTGCTGCATGCCAATCATTTGGCGCCAGAAGATTTGCGCGTACGTTCAAGAGCCTACCAGCCGATGAACCTGGTGGACGCGGATCAGATTGATCGCCGCGCCGCGATGGTGGAAACACCCGCGCTGATCAAGGCCTACCTGCGGCTCGGTGGATTTGTGGGGGATGGGGCCTATGTGGATCACGCGTTCAACACCACTGACGTCTGCCTGATCCTCGACACTGCGCGGATGAATGAACGTCAAAGCCGCCTCTATACGCGCGGGACCGCCGCTGAATGACCGTCAGCTGGAAGAGTGAGACACCGCCGGAACAGGTTCGGATTACGCCGATGGGATGGCTGCGGGTCGGTCTACGTGGCACCGCCTTGGCGATGCTGGTCTTTGGTTGCCTGTTGCTCTTGCTATTGGTGCGTCTGATTGAACGTCCCGTTTGTGGGGTGCAGCGGCCGGTCACGCCCTTCATCACCATGTTTGTCTGCCGCAATGCATTTCGCATCCTGGGCTTGCGCTTTGACACCAAGGGCGCGCGGATGCATCACCCAGGTATCATTGTCGCGAACCATACGTCATGGCTCGATATTTTTGCCCTCAACGCACGCAAACGGATCTATTTCGTGTCCAAATCCGAAGTGGCGGCATGGCCCGGCATTGGCTGGCTGGCGCGCGCCACCGGCACGGTGTTCATCGAACGTGATCGCAAGAAATCCAACCAGCAGAAGGCGCTGTTCGCACAGCGTCTGAAAGCAGGGCATAAGTTGCTGTTCTTCCCGGAAGGCACCTCAACCGACGGTCTGCGGGTGCTGCCGTTCAAGACGACACTGTTTGCTTCACTGTTTGAGCCAGAGTTGCGCGATATCCTGTATGTGCAGCCGGTTTCGGTGGTGTTTCATGCCCCAAAGGACGCCGAGCGCCGGTATTACGGCTGGTGGGGGGATATGGATTTTGGCAGCCACCTGCTGAAGGTGCTCGCGACCCAGCCGCAGGGCAGGGTGGAGCTGACCTACCACGCCCCTGTTGCGGTGCAGGCGTTTCAGGATCGCAAGGCGCTTGCTGCTTATTGCGAGGAGACAGTGCGCAAGGGGCACATGCAAATGCGCAAGCAGCTGCCGGAACAGCGCTGAGACGTTGGTTTTGCGCTTGCGCACCTGTCCAAGCTGGCTTATACGCGCGCCATCGAACCCACAAGCGGGGTTTGGCCTGATCGGGGGAGACATCCCTGACAGACCGCCGGTTGGCCGCGAAAGCGTCTGAACCCCCGCTGAGGATAAAACCGGAAAAGGATAGAATAGCATGGCTCTTCCCGAGTTCTCCATGCGTCAGCTGCTGGAAGCTGGCGTACACTTTGGTCACCAGACGCAGCGTTGGAACCCCCGTATGGGTCCGTTCATCTACGGCGCGCGCAACGGCATCCACATCATGGACCTGACGCAGACTGTTCCGATGCTGGACCAGGCACTGACCGCGATCCGTGACACCGTTGCCAAAGGCGGCCGCGTTCTCTTCGTTGGCACCAAGCGTCAGGCCGCAGCGCCGATCGCCGAAGCTGCAGAGAAATCCGCGCAGTACTACATGAACCACCGCTGGCTCGGCGGCACGCTGACCAACTGGAAAACCGTTTCCCAGTCGATCAACCGCCTGAAGGAAATCGATGAGCGTATGGCAGCCGGCGCCGACGGCCTGACCAAGAAAGAGCGTCTGCACATGGAGCGTGACCTGGAGAAGCTGCAAGCCTCTCTCGGCGGTATCCGCGACATGGGCGGTGTTCCTGACCTGCTGTTCGTCATCGACGTCAAAAAAGAAGCACTGGCCATCGCCGAAGCCAACAAACTGGGTATCCCGGTTGTGGCCATCGTCGACACCAACTGCTCCCCCGATGGCGTAGACTACATCATTCCGGGCAACGACGACGCGGCCCGCGCGATCACGCTTTACTGCGATCTGGTTGCTCGTGCAGCTCTGGACGGCATGACCGCTCAGATGGGCGCTGCCGGTGTTGACCTCGGCGCACTGGAAGAAGCACCGGTCGAGGAAGCGGTGGCAGAAGAAGCCAGCGCCTAACCCGACAGCGTGTCATCGATTTGACATGTGGGGCAGGTTAGACCTGCCCCAAACCGCATTTGACTTGAGGAGAGGCCAAGATGGCAATCACTGCAGCAATGGTGAAAGAACTGCGCGAATCCACCGGCGCAGGCATGATGGACGCGAAGAAAGCACTGGTCGAAAACGACGGCGACATGGAAGCCGCTGTTGACTGGCTGCGCACCAAGGGCCTTGCCAAAGCGGCCAAGAAATCCGGCCGTACCGCCGCAGAAGGCCTGGTGGCCGTGGTCGTCGACGGTGGCACCGGTGTTGCTGTCGAGGTGAACTCCGAAACCGACTTCGTTGCGAAAAACGCCGATTTCCAGGCCATGGTGTCTGGCATTGCCAAAGCAGCCCTGACTGTGTCCACGGTTGAAGAACTGGCAGAAGCGGATCTGGACGGCAAAACTGTCGCCACCACCGTGACCGACAAGATCGCCACCATCGGCGAGAACATGGCGCTGCGCCGGATGGCGAAGCTGGAAGGTGAAACCGTCGTGTCCTACGTGCACAATGCGGCCACCGACGGCATGGGCAAAATCGGCGTTCTGGTTGCACTGACCGGCGGCGACGAGGCGATCGGCAAGCAGGTTGCGATGCATATCGCAGCTGTGAACCCGGCGGCTCTGTCCGAGGCAGACATGGACCCGGCGATCGTCGAAAAAGAGCGTCAGGTTCAGATCGACATCGCGCGCGAATCCGGCAAGCCGGAGCAGGTCATCGAGAAGATGATCGACGGTCGCATGAAGAAATTCGTTGCTGAATCCACCCTGCTGAACCAGCAGTTCGTGGTGAACCCGGACCTGACCGTGGAAGCGGCAGCGAAGGAAGCAGGCGCGACCATCACCGGCTTTGTTCGTGTGGAAGTTGGCGAAGGCATCGAAGTCGAGAAAGAAGACTTCGCAGCTGAGGTGGCCAAAGCCGCAAAAGGCTAAGCCTAGGTCGCAGCATTGAGCTGATTTGACCCCGGTGCGCGTGTCGCGCCGGGGTTTTTCTATGCGCTATTGATGGCCTTCTGCCGAAACGCTGACAGCGGATCGAAATGACAGCCGACCGAAGCGCGCGCTATCAAGTACCTGATCTGAGATGAAATGGGGGGAGTGGTCTCCGGCTGTTGACGCGGAAGAATACACGCCAACAACCAGACAGGTCAGAGAGCCTTGAAATAGCAAGGTTCGTTTCCCGAAGTCCCTAGGCTAAGCCACCACTCACGGAACAGTTGTATAGTGCCGCATAAACACCCGTAGGTGAAGTGCTGTTTTCCTTACCTTGTGAAAGGCTTATCGCATGAAATGTTCGCCGAACTGTCACCAGCCCGTTTCAATAGTCGACAGCCGCGCGCTTAGTATTCGATCGCGTACATCTGATTGTGTAGTGCTGCCTTCAGGATCGCCTGAGCAGTCGTTTCGACTGACAGGGCTTCTCGCGCAAGACGCAGGTGCTTTTCAATGGTCGCGGTGGTCAGCCCCATCAACAACGCGATGTCCTGGGTCGTCTTCCCATCACCCACCCACTGCAAAACTTCGCGTTGGCGCCGCGTCAAACCACGATTGGGGGCGTTATAGGGCAGGGTGAGGATCTTGAGATGGGCGACATTGTTCATCAACACGATGTCCTGACCATGCTCGGCCCAGATCTGATCCACGTCCGCCTGACGCAATTCGCGGCGCGCTGCCAGGGCGATGGCGCCCTTGAAGCGATCCGTCGCGGAGTTGAAGCTGATGGTGTAGCCCGCATGCACGCCCATCTTCTGGTTGAAATCGTGAACCGCCTGCGCCTTGCAATCAAGACGTCCTTGCGCGGCCAACTCATGCGCAATCCCCCAGCTGGCAAAGCCTTCGTTTTGCAGCGCCCAGGTCAGCATCGGCGCGTGAGAGTAGAGGCCATCACCCAGAAATCCGCTCAGATATTCGGGGCTGTGGTTCGATAGGACGACGAAGTCATCAGGGTCGCCGAGAGACGTCTTTGTCTTGAAAAGAGTATAGCCATAGATCAACCGATCAAACCCGAACCGGCTCATTTGACGGACGTGGCCATGCCACAGCTCTTCGATCGAATTGCACTGCGTGACGTAGTGAAGATATTCGGACGTGATCATGGATCTTGTTTGCCCGAACAGTGCTGAACAAGCGCATCCAAGGCCAACAGATAGCCGAACGACCCAAAACCACAGATCTGCCCGATCACCGCCTTGGAGATGTAGGAGGTCTGCCGGAAGGCTTCACGCGCATGAATGTTCGACAGATGCACCTCGATCGTGGGCAGCTCAACCGAGTAGATCGCGTCCATCAATGCAACGGACGTATGGGTATAAGCGCCCGCATTGAGGATGATCCCGGCGTGCGTCCCTTTGGCTGCATGGATCTGATCCAGCAACGCGCCCTCATGGTTTGATTGAAAGCAGCTGACCTCAACCCCGAGTGTGGTGCCGTGGCGTCGGCAACGATCCTCGATCATCTCCAACGTCTCGGACCCATAGACCTCCGGCTGACGGGTCCCCAGCAGGTTCAGGTTCGGGCCGTTGAGGATCAATACGCGCGTCATTTTCTGTCCTTTCAGGGCATCGACCAGTATCAGCGTGATCGCCCATCGTGTTCTTCTTTACCCGTTGATCGTAGCTCCTGCGAACACAGGCACAACGAACGTATTCTGCACTTCTGCTCCAGACCGCGAACCGGTTGAAGGCGTTAGAAACATGCTAATGTTTTTCATAAAATGCCATGCTGGCAAAGGAAGAGCCAGTTTCACGAATATTTTGATCCACCCAAACGCGAGAGTCGAGGGGGAAATACGCGCGAAAGGCTGTCAGTCATGAGGCATCGGCACGGGGGCACCTCGTATCCTGACAGAGGGTGTGATCTGGTATGACGTGACGTCGCCATTCCGCCCCCTACGTTGTACCGGGGCCGTCCGGCTGACATCCTCGTCATCAGATGTCCGCCGCGCGCGTCAGGTTCCAGCAGGGGATCATCGGGGATCGGGGAGCTCGCATTGAGTAGAACACTATCGCAGCCAACCCTGCACTTGTGTCGTGTAACGCCGTGGCGCCTGGAGAGTTTCGTTTGTTTCTGGTTACTTGAAAGTGACAGTTGATGCAGGAGTTTTCGCATGAGTACCTCCACGGCGCAGCTCGACACCGAAGCCGTCGCGCGCTTTGTCTCGGGAAGATTGCCGGGGTTCACAGAGGCTGTGACTGCGCAAAAGTTTGCAATGGGGCAGTCGAATCCGACCTATCTCTTGCAGGCCGGTGACCACAGATATGTTCTGCGGCGCAAGCCTTTGGGAACACTTTTGAAATCAGCACATGCTGTGGACCGGGAGTTCCGCGTCCTCACAGCGCTGCGCGGGACTGCGGTTCCAGTTCCGACCGTGCATCTCCTGTGCGAAGACGAGGACCTTATTGGCTCTGTCTTCTACATCATGGATCATGTCGAGGGCAGGACGTTCGGCGAACCCCGGCTGCTTGAATTGCCTAGAGCTGACAGAGCTGCAACGCTGGACGAGATGAATCGCGTTCTTGCAGAATTGCATATGATCGATGTGGATGACGTCGGGCTTTCTGATTATGGGCCACCTGGCAATTATTTCGCGCGGCAGTTGGCCCGCTGGTCCAAGCAGTACCACAGCTCGCAGACTGTTCGCATCGATGCGATGAACGCGCTGATCAGAGAACTGGAAGCCACTCTGCCAGAAGATGATGGTCAGCGAACGCTGGTACACGGGGATTTTCGGATCGACAATATGATCTTCAGCCCGGACGGGCGACAGTGCCGCGCCCTGCTTGATTGGGAGCTTTCTACGCTTGGCCATCCCTATGCGGATCTCGCCGGTGTCATCATGCAGTGGCAAATGCCGCCCGGCAGCGAGGGCCGTGGGCTTGCCGGCGTGGATCGTGCCGCGCAGGGGCTGGTCACTGACACGGCCTTCGTTCATGCGTACTGCGACCGGCGGGGCCTGACGGGAATTCCCGATTTTGGTTTCTATCTCGCGTTCAGTTTTTTTCGCATGGGCGCGATCCTGCAAGGGGTTTTGAAACGCGCTCTGGACGGTAATGCGTCCAATCCAGAACAGGCGCAGAAGCTTGGCAGTTATGTTCCGCAGTTCGCACGCGCCGGGTTGGATGCGCTAGAGAAACCGGATCTTTAGAGTCGCAAACCCATACAATTGAACGCGTCTTCCCCTGCGTTGGTAACACATTGGCAAACCTCAAGGTCCAGAGTCGGACGTGGTGGGCGTACAGTTTTTTTCTGCATACGCCGTTAAATCGGGAATTTTGGGGGCAATATGGAACGCGACGAATGGCTCAACCGCCGGCTACATGGTGATGGGGTGGTTGAACTGCAGCTTGGACACGCACCGGAGAACCAGCTAACACAGGATTTTCTGAGAGATTTCACACTTCAAATCAAAGAGATGTCCGTCGATCCTGATGTGAAGTCCGTTCTCCTCAGCAGCCCGTTCAAGGATTTCTCAACTGGCGTTGCACCTGATGCAAGTGCGGTTGGGGCGGATCTGAACGCGGCCTTTCTCGCACTTTATGCATGTCCGAAACCGGTGGTGATCGCCTCTGTCGGTCTCTGCTCCGGCGCCGGCATGTTCTTTGTTCTTGCCAGCGATGTGCGTGTCGCGCACGCGCGTGCAGGTTTCGAGATGACTGAGGTTCAGCTTGGCTCCGAATATCCGATTGCGCTTATGGAGATTGCGCGGGCGTCGCTGGACAGCAACACGCAAAGGCGCCTGATGTTGACGGGGCAACGTCTCGGTCCGATTGCGGCGCGCAATGCCCAAATCATCGAAGTGATCGCTGACGATTTGGAGGACCTGCACGGCTATGCACTGAAGGAGGCACGTAAACTCGCGGCTCTGCCTGCAGAGGCTTTCGCGCGGATCAAATTTGAATTGCGTGCTGGCACGATCAATCGGATCGAAGATCTCTTGGACGCAACGCTATCGCAGGATCAGACCACACCGCGCATGGCCGGCTGACACGGGGATACGACACTTGGCGCCGCCGCTCTGCCGTTGTAGGGAAACGGAAACAAATGGGCTGCAAGAGGCGAGGGACCATGAAGGGAAACAAGATCGAAGTGAGCCGCACGGACGATGGAAAAATCCTCGTCAACAAGGGCACATGGACCGATGTTTTCCCCGAGGACCAGCGAGAGCCCTGGGCGCAGTGGTATGAACAGATGCATACGCACTACGCCTACGAAGGCTATGCAGACATGGCAAAGGCCTTGCGCGCATTGACGTAGCACAGATCGTGCCCAAGGCGCTCGTGTGTCAGCCTTTACACCGCAAAGGGATCACGTCGGGCTGCATCACCCTTCGCGGCGCTGTTTCAGTTTGACCTGCGACTTTGAGAATGTCGCCGACCGCAGTCTGTCAGCGCTGTATGGAACGTATCGCGCGCAAGACTAACAGCATCTTGCCAAGAGGTAGCAAAGGCTGCGCGCTTCGAAAACCGTCAATGTTTTGATGTAATGGCGCACCTGAGAGGATTCGAACCTCTGGCCTCTGCCTTCGGAGGGCAGCGCTCTATCCAGCTGAGCTACAGGTGCGTCTGTGAGGGCGGATATACGCGGATGTCGAAAAGTCTGCAATGAAAAAAACGCGTTATCCGCGAATTCGTTACGCTCATCTCTACGACAACAAGCCGGCCTCAATACGCGGCGCACACGCCGAAACGACAAACGGCGCGCTGTAAGATGACAGCGCGCGATCCCGATACAGGTCAACAGTCTTGACGTTCAGCCGCGCCACGTGCGGACAACGCCGCAATCCATATGCACGAAATTGGAGCCGTAGTAGCGACCAACGCCACCTGCTTTGCACGCCTGAGCAGCCTGCGCCATCTGACCAACAGAGCGCGAGGCAAGACGCAGATCGGCGGCCTGACCCGACATGTGCAGCGATTTCTTGGCCACACCGCGTGACCGGCTGCGAAGCATCGCGTTGGTTTGCGGGCTTCTATAACCAGACAGCAGGAGGTAGGGCTCGTTGACCTCGAGGAGGTTCAGAGAGGCTGACATGATGTCAATCGTGCGCAGATCAATCGACTTGACCTGATCGGTCCGCCAATCGCGCATGAAATGATTAACTTCCTTGACGGCATCTTTGATATACTTGCCATCAATCCAGTAGATCATATCCAAACGCTCGCCTGTACGGCCTGAATACATGCGAATTCTACGGATGTCGCCGCCTCCGCGAAGGAAGCCGGCGGCCTGAGAGTATGTTGGGGCTGCTGCGACTGTTGTGGCCGCAAATGCCTTCAAGAGTGCTCGACGGGAAAACCCGGTATTTTTTTCTGCCATTGTGATGAGCGTTGTCCCATACGCTTTTGTGGTCACAGGTCCCGATATTTCGGGTACCTTTTCGCGCCTTTGTTGCGCAGCTGTTGTATGGCACAGCAGGAATCAGCTGCCAACAAATGAATGGCGGGCCATCCGAATGTGGTGTTTTTTCGGCAGAAACTTGCGCAACAGGGGAGGTGAGAGGTCATTTTCCCCCTCATCGCATGGAACAATTCGCGGTTATTGGGGCCTGACGGCATCATCGCCACACCTTCGGTACGCCTGATGCAAATGTGAGTGGACTTGCAAGGGGCCCGTTTACCTACACTCGGATAACGTCTATCCGCACCTCTTGCGTTGTATCTTGGAGTTTATTGAAAGATGTCGCTGGCCTGCGCACCAAAGTTCTCTTCCCTCATCACCGGTGGCCTTCTGGCTGCAGTGCTGGGCGCCTCTGTATTCTTCGCCGATGACGCGGCTGCGTCGTCCACGGGGTTCCGTCAGGCCGTGGCTGAAATGGCTTGGGAGGATGAGGCTGTTGCCTCCTTCTACCGCGAGACCGGCTATGCGCCGCTTTGGACTGCGGACACGCCCGAAGCCAAAGCGCGGCGACAGGCCTTTATGCAGGCGCTGGAAGAGGCCTCAATGCATGGGCTTCCGGATATGTCGCTCCGCGCCTCCGAACTGGTGGCGCAAATGCGAAATGTTCGCTCGACCCGCGATTTGGGCGCGGTCGAAGTGGCCCTGAGCCGGGCGCTGGTCGACTATGCAACCGACCTGCAAACCGGTCTGGTGAATACGCCCTCCTCGATCGACGAAGGGATTGTCCGGAACAAGCATAAGGTAGACGCCACAGGGTTCCTGAGCGGTATATCGAGCGAGCGCCCCTATGCGTTTCTGCAAAACCTTGTGCCGGCCTCTCCCCAATACCGTGCGCTGATGCGTGAAAAGATGCGGCTTGAGGCCCTTCTTAGCGCCGGTGGCTGGGGGGCAATCGTCCCCGTCCGCAAGATGGAGCCCGGCGACACTGGCCCCACAGTGATTGCCCTGCGCAATCGGCTCGTTGCCATGGGGTATCTGAATCCCACGGCGACGCGCAGCTATGACCTCGCGCTCGAGGATGCGGTGCGCCGTTTTCAGGATGAACACGGGCTTGCGGTAGACGGCGTCGCGGGTGAGGGCACCCTGAATGAGATCAATCGCCCGGTGACGGATCGTATCAAATCTGTGCTGGTGGCGATGGAGCGGGAGCGTTGGCTGACCCCGGATCGCGGCGAACGCCATATTCTGGTGAACCAGACCGATTTTACAGCCAAGATCATCGACGATGGCGAGATCACATTCGAAACACGATCCGTCATTGGCAGCAATCGCAGTGATCGCCGCACGCCAGAATTCTCCGACGTGATGGATCACATGGTGATCAATCCAAGCTGGTATGTGCCGCGTTCGATCATCACCAAGGAATATCTGCCGAAGCTGAAAAACAACCCCAACGCCCACAGCTACATCGAGATCACCGATAACCGGGGGCGGGTTGTAAATCGCAACAACGTGGATTTCAGCCAGTTCACCGCGCGCAGCTTTCCGTTCGCGATGCGGCAACCGCCGAGCAGCCGCAACGCGCTTGGTCTGGTCAAGTTCATGTTCCCGAACAAATACAACATCTATCTGCACGACACGCCACAAAAGAGCCTGTTCGGGCGCGAAGTGCGCGCCTTCTCGCATGGCTGCATCCGCCTGCAGAAACCGTTCGAGTTTGCGTATGCGCTTCTGGCACGGCAATCCGACACGCCGAAGCAGTATTTCCACCAGGTGCTGAACAGTGGCAAGGAGACCAAGGTCACGCTTGAGACCAAGGTGCCCGTGCACATGATCTATCGCACCGCCTTTGTGTCTGAAGATGGGCGCGCAGAATTCCGCCGTGACATCTATGGTCGTGACGCCAAGATCTGGTCCGCGATGGAGCGGGCAGGGGTGGCGCTTCCCGGCGTTCAGGGCTAAGTCTCGGGCCAGGATCCGCTTTTGGAGGAATGGCCCGATGTACACCGTTCGTGAGATCGCCGATGCCCTTGGGGCCGAGGCCGCTGGTGCAGTCGATCTGACCATCACCGAAGCCGCAGAGCCACAGGACGCCGGTCCTGATGCGCTCGCCATGGCGATGTCACCCAAATACGCCGAGGCGCTGTCTGCAGGCACAGCCCGCGTTGCACTCGTCTGGGAGGGGGCCGACTGGCAAGGCATGGGGCTGGACGCCGCTATCTTTGTCGTCCGTCCGCGCCTCGCCATGGGCGGTGTCACGCGTATGCTCGACCCTGGGCAACGAGAAGCGCCAGGCATTCATCCCTCCGCGGTCATCGACCCGACCGCCGTGATCGAACAAAATGTCACCATCGGCCCACTTGCGGTGGTCGGCCCCAACGCCGTCATCGGCGCAGGGAGCCTGATCGGCGCGCATTGTTTCATCGGTGCGGATGTGACCATCGGCGTGGACGCCAACCTTCGCGAAATGGTCTCGATCGGGGCTCGGGTCTCGATCGGGGACCGGTTTCGTGCCCAGCCCGGAGCGCGTGTGGCCGCGGATGGGTTTTCCTATGTGACGGCCGAAACCTCTGGCGTCGAGAACGCACGCAAGACCTTGGGCGACCAGGGCGAAACAGAGACACAGCCCTGGCTTCGCATACATTCACTTGGGTCTGTAAGGATCGGAAATGACGTTGAAATCGGCGCCAACTGCACGATCGACAACGGCACGATCCGCGACACGGTGATCGGCAATGGTACCAAGCTCGACAACCAGGTGCACATCGGTCACAACTGCCGCATCGGTGATGATTGCCTGCTCTGCGGACAGACGGGTCTGTCCGGGTCGGTCGACGTCGGCAACAATGTGGTACTGGGTGGCCAATGCGGCGTCGCTGACAACCTCTTTATCGGCGACCGGGTGATTGCCGGCGGCGGCACCAAGATCCTGTCGAATGTGCCCGCGGGCCGTGTCGTAATGGGCTACCCGGCCGTGAAGATGGACACCCATACGGAAATGTACAAAGCACAGCGCCGGCTGCCACGGCTGATGCGCGATCTCGACGCATTGAAAAAGGCTGTTTTCAAATAACCTTTCAGTCAGTAAACCTCAGGCAATCTCATCTCCCGCAGGAGCCGCTCATGAGCACGCAGGATAAGGTCATCGCAATCATCGCTGAGCAGGCGGTATTGGAGCCCTCGGATGTAACCCTCGACAGCACGCTGGAAGATCTCGGCATCGACAGCCTGGGCCTTGTTGAAAGCATCTTTGCGATCGAAGAAGAATTCGACATTACCATCCCCTTCAACGCCAACGAGCCTGAGCAGAGCGATTTCGATATCTCGAATGTCGCCGCCATCATCGCCGGGATCGACAAACTGGTCGCCGAAAAGAACGGCTGATCGCACTGGGTGTCATCGGACAAGAGGACTTGCCATGAAACGCGTTGTGATCACCGGCGCCGGAACCATCAATGCGCTCGGACATACGGTTGCCAAAACCATGGAATCCATGCGCGAAGGCCGATGTGGCATTGGCGACCTGGATTTTCGTGACGTTGATCGGCTTGCCATCAAGATTGGCGGTCAGGTCCGCGATTTCGAGGCAGAAGGCCGCTTCAACCGGCAACAGATGGTTCTCTATGATCGCTTTACCCAATTTACGCTGGTTGCAGCGGGTGAAGCGATCCGTCAATCGGGCCTCGAGTTCACGGGCGAGCTGGCCGCGAAATCAGGTGTTGTTCTTGGCACCGCCGGGGGTGGAGTGTCCACTTGGGATGACAACTATCGTTCCGTCTACGAAGACGGAAAGAACCGGGTTCATCCCTTTGTTGTCCCCAAGCTGATGAACAACGCGGCGGCCAGCCACGTGTCCATGGAATATAACCTCAAAGGGCCCAGCTTTACGGTCTCGACCGCCTGTGCGTCCTCCAACCATGCCATGGCGCAGGCTTTCCAGATGGTCCGCAGCGGCATGAGCCCCGCGATGGTGACCGGCGGGTCGGAATCGATGCTCTGTTTTGGCGGGGTGAAGGCCTGGGAAGGGCTACGCGTCATGTCGAAGGACGCCTGCCGCCCGTTCAGCGCAAATCGCAACGGCATGGTTCAGGGCGAAGGCGCCGGGGTCTTTGTGTTCGAGGAATACGAACATGCGAAGGCCCGCGGGGCAGAAATCCTCTGCGAAATCGTCGGCTACGCCATGAGCTCTGACGCCGCCGATATCGTGATGCCCAGCAAACAGGGCGCCGCGCGTGCGATCTCCGGCGCGCTGAAGGATGCGCAGATCAATGCGCAGGACGTGGGCTATATCAACGCCCATGGCACTGGCACTGCGGCCAATGACAAGACTGAATGCGCCGCCGTGGCTGATGTGTTTGGCCCGCATGCCGACAACCTGATGATCTCCTCCACGAAATCAATGCATGGCCATCTGATCGGCGGCACCGGTGCGGTGGAGCTGCTGGCCTGCATCATGGCGTTGCGCGACGGCGTTATAGCCCCGACCATCGGCTATGAAGAGCCCGATCCGGAATGCGCGCTCGATGTGGTGCCGAACGAGGCGCGGGAAGCAACGATCGATGTTGCGCTCTCCAATGCGTTCGCCTTTGGGGGGTTGAACGCTGTCCTGGCGCTGAAGCGGGTCTGACCGTCGTCTCGGAACAAAAAACGCCCGCCTGAAGTTTGATCCTCGGGCGGGCGTTTTTGTTTCAGGACCCAGTTCTTACTGCTTCACGACATCCACAGCATTGAAGCCCGCGGTGAAGCCCTTCAGCGACATCGGCACAGAGACCGTGGTTTCCGGCGAAGGAGCAGGGCGCAGGCTGAAGACCGCTTCGCTGCCTTGTTTGAACGCATTGATATCTGCTTCTGTCAGGCCAATCTGTGCGACACAGCCGGCTTTATTGCAGAAGGAGAAGTTGTAGCGCTTGCCCGGCGCACCATCCACAGAGACGGTCAGACCTGCCGGCAGCAGGGTTTCCAGCGGAGCGATCACAGTCGCGCCAGCCACCGCCTGGCCGCCACCGGACGTGTCGATGCGGAACAGCGAGACTTCTGCCACGGGGCCGCCTTCTTCGTCGACAAGAACCTGGAGCAGCGAGCAAGGATCTTCATCCGACTGGGTGTTGACGCAAGCCAGATCCCAATCTCCGAATTTCTCCTTTGAGTACCGCTGCCCGACGCGCAGCGCCGCATCGGCGGGTGTGCCAAGATCCAGCAGCTGGTCTGCATTCGGCGCGGGCGCTTCTGCATCTTGCTCTGCAGTTTCTGCAGTCTGATCGGTTGTGTCCTGATCCGTCGTCTCTTGCGCAACCAGCGGCGACGCCGCGAGGAGGAGGGCAAGGGAGACCGAGCTGAGGGATTTCAACATGAATGCCTCTTTTGTTTGAATCTATCTTCGCCATTTAACATGGCATCCAGCAAGTGTCAGGGGAATAACAGCAGTAAAACGGGCAAATGACTGATTTCCGCCGATGTTCTACAGCTTGGATACTCAATCAACCATCCAAAAGACAGCGCGGACAGGCCAGACATCGAAAAAGGGGGCCGAAGCCCCCTTTTACGTAGATATCTCCCCGTCGGACTGGCCGACTTAGTTATTGTTCAGAACGTTACGAGCGAAAATCGTATCGGTCAACATCCAATAGAAAAAAAATGATATTACAGCCAAAGCACCCTTTTGCCGGTGTTCTACTATGGAATTATGACAGATTGTGTCGCACCCTCGCGTCGAGACAAAAAAAAGGCCGTGCACTAAGGCACGGCCAGTCTGACAGGGAGGAAGTGTCCGTTGATCCAACCGCATTCGAACCATCGGACCTCTTAACGCTGGCAGAAAAAGGTTAACAATGTATTTGGGTGAATACGCGCCTTGAGGAGTTCAGCAGGCATGCCAAAGGAAGTTTTCATCGGCGGAGGGGGCGAAAGCTATGCAACGCCACAGTACCTCAGCCTAAAGTATGCCAATCGGCATGGGCTGATTGCCGGTGCGACGGGAACCGGTAAAACGGTTACACTTCAGATCCTTGCAGAGAGTTTCTCGAGCGAAGGCGTGCCGGTAATCCTGGCGGATGTCAAAGGAGATCTCTCCGGTTTGGCAAAATCTGGCAGTGCGGATGCCGCGCTTCACGACCCCTTCGTTAAAAGAGCGAAAAAAATAGGATTTACCTCGTTTGACTACCATTCGGTGCCTGTCACCTTCTGGGATCTCTTCGGAGACCAGGGGCATCCCGTGCGCACAACCGTCGCCGAAATGGGGCCGCTGCTGCTGTCACGCTTGCTGGAATTAAGCGAAGCGCAAGAGGGTATCCTGAACATTTCCTTCCGTCTGGCCGACGAACAAGGGCTGCCGCTGCTGGATCTCAAGGACCTGCAAGCCTTGCTGGTTTGGGTCGGTGAGAACCGCGATAGCCTGTCGTTGCGATATGGTAATGTCTCTACCGCCTCGATCGGCGCGATTCAGCGTCGGCTGCTGGTTCTGGAAAACCAGGGCGGGGCAAGCATGTTCGGGGAACCGGCGCTCGACCTTCAGGATCTGATGCGACGTGATGATCTTGGGCGAGGTATGGTTAACGTGCTTGCCGCCGACAAGCTCATGGCCTCGCCCAAACTCTATGCAACGTTCCTGCTGTGGTTGCTGAGCGAACTGTTCGAGACGTTGCCAGAGGTCGGAGATCCGGACGAACCAAAGCTGGTGTTCTTCTTTGATGAGGCGCATCTATTGTTCGACGACGCGCCCAAGGCTCTGATCGACAAGGTTGAACAGGTGGCGCGCCTCATCCGCTCCAAAGGGGTCGGCGTGTATTTCGTCACCCAATCCCCGGATGACATTCCCGAGGACATCCTTGGCCAGCTGGGCAATCGGGTCCAGCATGCGATTCGTGCATTCACCGCCCGAGACCGAAAAAAACTGAAACTGGCGGCGGAAACATACCGCGAAAACCCCAGATTCTCGACCGAGGACGCCATCCGCGATGTGGGCGTGGGCGAGGCGGTCACCTCAATGCTGGAGAAAAAAGCCGTGCCGGGCGTGGTCGAGCGCACGTTGATCCGGCCGCCCTCCAGCCAGTTGGGCCCCATCACACCATCGGAACGCACGGCGGTGATGCAGGCCTCGGTCATGGCGGGCAAGTATGATGCGAGTGTTGACCGTGAGTCCGCATATGAGATTTTGAAGGCCCGCGCCGAAACAGCGGCACGCGAGGCGGCTGCGGCGGAAGAACAGGCAGAGACTGCTCCGGACCCGATGGTGCGAGAATTCAGCGCCGCCCGTCGCTACAGCGGCAGCCGGGTTGGACGGTCCACATCGCGCCGCATCGGGGGCGCAGATACGATCGCCTCTGCCATGTCAGAAGCAGTGATCAAGGAGCTGAAAGGCACAACCGGACGGCGCATCGTGCGCGGCATCCTTGGCGGGTTGTTCAAGGGGCGCTGACCGGGCGCAAGCACGCGGAAAACGGAAAACGCCGCCCATAAAGGGCGGCGTTTTTTGTTACTTTTCAGGGATCAAGCCGCGTGGGCTAAACCTGAGAACCAGGAGCAATATCAGGCCCATCGTAAACAGTCGCATATGCGCCGCGCTTTCCAGAAGATGCGCGCGAAGCCCGTTGTCTTCGGCCATGCCAGAGGTGATCATTTCGATCACCAGAACGCCAAGCGGCTCGACCTTGATCCACAGGAACCAGACCAGAAGCCCGCCCAGTACCGCGCCAAAGTTATTGCCCGAACCACCAACAATCACCATGACCCAGATCAGGAAGGTGAACCGCAGGGGGTTATAGGTGCCCGGCGTCAGCTGACTGTCGAGCGTGGTCATCATCGCGCCCGCCACACCACATATGGCAGACCCGAGAATGAAGATCTGCAGGTGACGGCGGGTGACGTGCTTACCCATTGCGTTTGCGGCCACCTCGTTGTCGCGGATCGCACGCATCATCCGGCCCCATGGACTCTTGAGCGCCATTTGCGCCATCCACAGCAGCACCAGCAGAACGATCGCGAAGAGAGCCGAATACCCCAGTTTCACATAGATCGTTGACGCGGTGGTTGCATCGAGACCCCAGGACGCCGCCTTTTCGACAAAGGCCGGATCACCTTGCAAATCGACCTCGTAGGGCAGTGGGCGGGGCAGGCCGACCACATTCTTGACGCCGCGGGACAGCCAGTCCTCGTTTTTAAGAACTGCAATGATGATCTCAGCAATCCCCAGCGTGGCAATCGCCAGATAGTCAGAGCGCAGTCCCAGCGCTGTTTTGCCGATCAGCCAGGCGACGCCCGCCGCCAGCAGACCACCCAAGGGCCAGGCCATCAGAACCGGCAGCCCAAGACCGCCAATATTGCCTTCAAGAGCGGCGTTGATCCCCTCGACAGCCTCAACCCCCGGATCAAGAACCGCACGGTAGATCACAAAGCCGACAATCAGGATGGCCAGCATGGTCGCGGTGCGTGCCAGCCCGGCGGTCATTTTCTGATAGGCAAGGATCGCAAGGCCGATGGTCGCGGCGCCAAGCACCAGAGCCATCAGGATCTGCTGGCCGCCCGCCTCCCAGGCGCCCGGCGTGGGTGACATGGAGGTGAGAACCACGGCAAGCCCGCCGAGCGCAGTGAAGCCCATGATGCCGACATTGAACAGACCGGCGAAGCCCCATTGCAGGTTCACCCCAAGCGCCATGATCGCGGAGATCAGACCCATATTGAGGATCGTCAGCGATGAATTCCACGAGCCGGAGAAAACACCAAAAGCGGTGGTTGTCCCTTCCAGCACCAGCAGCAGGCCGACGCCGACGAACAGAAGCGTATGTTTCAAAGTATCGCTCATACTGCTTTCCCCTTGAAGATACCTGTGGGTTTGAACAGCAGCACGATCACAAGGATCGCGAAGGATACTGCGAATTTATAATCGGTGCTCAGGAGCTGCGCGAGCCCGTCCGGCGCCAGGCTTTCGGGCAGGATGTAGCCGCCGACCTTTTTCCAGGCGTAGGTGATCATGACTTCGCTCATGGCGATGACAAAACCGCCGGCGATCGCGCCGAGCGGGCTACCAAGCCCCCCAACGATGGCCGCCGCAAAGATCGGCAGGAGCAACTGGAAGTAAGTGAACGGTTTGAAAGACTTATCAAGCCCGTAAAGTGTGCCTGCGATCGTCGCCAATGCCGCCACGATCAGCCATGTGATGATCACCACACGCTCCGGATTGATGCCTGACAGCAGCGCCAGATCTTCGTTGTCGGAGTAGGCGCGCATGGATTTACCGGTACGGGTCTTGTTCAGGAACCAGAACAACAGCGCCACCACGATGATTGCAGTGATGACTGTAATGCCTTGTGAAGTCTTGATCGCAAGCCCCTCATCGAGGCCGGTCATATTCTTGAACGCCCGGGCCTTGATGATGAAACGCTCGCCATCGCCGAACCGCTGATCGCCGGGGCCGATGATAAAGCGCACGAGCCCGTTCATCATGAACATCACCCCAAGCGAGACCATAACGAACACCACCGGCTTGGCCTTTTGCTCGCGATAGAATTTGAACACGGCCCGGTCCGTGACCACCACAAGCGCCATGGTGAAAACAATCCCGATGGGCAGGGCGAGCAGCGCCGTCGGCAGGGGCCCCGCAGAGATCCCCCAGGACTGAAACAGCCAGGTGAACAGGATCGTGACCATGGTCCCAAATGCCATGGTGTCCCCATGGGCAAAGTTTGAGAACCGCAAAATCCCGTAGATCAGCGTCACCCCGAGCGCGCCAAGCGCCAGTTGGCTGCCATAGGCGATGCCGGGAATGAGCACGAAGTTTGAAAGCGCCACGAAGGCGTTGAGGAAATCCATCTCTTAGCCTCCCAGAAAAGATTTGCGCACTTCGGGATCGGCCAGAAGCTCTTGCCCGGTGCCGGTATAGGCATTTGCGCCTTGCACCAGAACATAGCCTTTGTCCGCAATTTCAAGCGCTTGCTTGGCGTTCTGTTCCACCATCAAGATCGGCAAACCAGTGCGCGCGACCTCGATGATACGGTCGAACAGTTCGTCCATCACGATGGGTGAGACACCCGCCGTGGGCTCATCGAGCATCAGAACCTTGGGCTTGGTCATCAGCGCGCGGCCCACGGCTACCTGCTGACGTTGACCACCTGACAGCTCGCCCGCTGCCTGATAGCGCTTGTCCTTCAAGATCGGAAACAGGTGATAGACCTGCTCCATCGTGTCGGAGAAATCATCCGTGCGGATGAACGCCCCCATTTCCAGATTCTCTTCTACCGTCATGGATGTGAAAATATTGCTGGTCTGCGGCACAAACCCCATGCCCTTGACCACGCGTTCCTGCGGGCTGAGATGGGTGATATCCTCGCCCGCGAGCCGAACCGCGCCGGAGCGCACATTCAACATGCCAAAGACAGCCTTCATGCCGGTGGATTTACCAGCGCCATTGGGGCCAACGATGACAGCGATTTCGCCGGAGTTCACGGCGATGGTGCAGTCGTGCAGGATGTCCGGCCCCTTGCCGTAGCCTCCCGTCATGCTGTCGCCGATCAGAAAGGGTTCGCTCATGCGTCCGCCCCCTGCAGTTTATCTTTATTTTTCAAACCAGTGCCCAGGTATGCTTCGATCACCTGCTCGTTGGCCTTGATCTCGTCCAGGGTGCCTTGGGCCAGTTTCTTGCCCTCCGCCATGACGATCACCGGATCACACAGGCGGTCGATGAATTCCATATCATGCTCGATCACCACGAAGGTGTAGCCGCGTTCTTCGTTGAGGCGCTTGATCGCATCGGCAATGGTATAGAGCAGCGTCCGGTTCACCCCGGCACCCACCTCGTCAAGAAAGACGATCTTGGCGTCGACCATCATGGTGCGTCCCAGTTCCAGCAGCTTTTTCTGACCGCCGGAAATCTCGCCCGCCTTCAGGTCCGCGATATGGCTGATGGTGAGGAACTCTAGCACTTCATCCGCCTTGGCCCGCAGGGCGCGTTCCTCATCTGCGATGCGCTTGCGGCCAAACCAGGTGTTCCACAGCGTCTCACCCGACTGATCGCCGGGAACCATCATCAGGTTCTCGCGGCAGGTCATCGAGGAAAATTCATGCGCGATCTGGAAGGTGCGCAGCAATCCCTTGTGGAACAGCTCATGTGGCGGCAAGCCCGTGATGTCCTCGCCATCCATCAGGACCCGGCCTGAGGTTGGCGGCAATACACCTGCCACAACATTGAAAAGAGTGGTTTTTCCGGCGCCGTTTGGCCCGATCAAACCGGTAATGGAGCCCTTTGCAATCTCCAGCGAAGCGCCGTCAACCGCATGGAACCCGCCGAAGTGCTTATGCAAATCCTCGACGACGATCATGTCATTTTTCCCCTGCCGTCAGTTACTGCGGCCCTATTATTTGGAACAGCCCGAGGCGCATATGGCTCCCGGGCTGATCAGATTTCTATATCGCGACGAGATCCGACTTAGCGGAACTTGACCGTCGTGTTCTTGCCGTCCTGCACTTCGATCTCGCGGTAGGAGCCTGCGCTCTCACCGGGGCCGATGAGGTTGACGCCAGTGGCGCCCTCATAGTCGATCTCGCCGCCATTGGCGAGGATCTCAAGCGCCTTACCAAGTTCGCCGGGGTTGATTTTCTCGCCCGGTGCATTGGCAACTTCGGTGATCTTGGACACGTAATCCTTTGGATCAACAGAGCCGGAGGCCTGCATGGCCAGCAGGAAAAGTGCAGCCGCATCATAGCTTTCGGGCGAGTAGGCAGAGGTTCCGTCGAACCCGGCTTCATTCGCCATCTCGGCAAAGATCTCTGCGCCTTCGCTGTCGGAGCCAGCGATCTGACCAAACGAGCCATTCAGGTCCGAGCCGATGTTTTCGGGCAGCGAATCACCGATCATGCCATCGGGCAGACCAAAGGTATCGAATGCACCGGTATCGAGTGCGCTCTGGATGATGCCCAGACCACCTTGGTCGAGATACCCGGCAACAACCAGGATATCGCCACCCGCAGATGCCAGTGCCGCCACTTCGGCAGAATAGTCGCCTTTGCCGTCTTCGTGCGAGGTCACGATCGTGACGTCACCACCACCGGCCTCAAACGCGGCTTGGATCGAATCCGCCAGGCCCTTGCCGTAGTCGTTGTTGGTGTAGGTGATGGCGATGCTGTCGACATCACGATCCGCGAGAATCGACGCCATGATCTCGCCCTGACGCGCGTCAGACGGGGTGGTGCGGAAGAACAGGCCGTTGTCCTCCATCGCAGTCAGACCCGGCGAGCTGGCCGACGGCGAAATCATCACCATGCCGTTTGGAATGGCGACGTTCTGCAGGATCGCGCCCGTCACGCCAGAGCAGTCGCCACCGACGATGCCGTTGGCGCCATCCGCGATCAGTTTTTCCGCGTTGGCAGTGGCCAGACCATTGTCGATGCAGCCTGTTTCGGCGCGCAGCGGGGTTACTTTGGCAGCATCCAGCAGCTTGCCGGATTCGGTGACTTCAGCCATCGCCAGCTCGGCACCAGCCGCCATGGTCGGTGCCAGGGACTCGATCGGGCCAGTGAAACCGAACAGAACGCCAAGCTTAACTTCTTTGGCATGGCCATCGGCAAACGCGGTGCCGGCGCTCAGCGCAATGGCCGCCGTCGCAGTCAGCAGTTTTTTCATTTGAAAACTCCCTTGTTGGAACAATGTTGTTCGTCAGGAACCCTATGCAAGCCCCGCAGGAAAGGGAAGAGCGATCAGACCCGCTTTTTTCTGCCCTCATATGTGGGCGCTAACACCCGCCTTTCAAAGGAGAAAGCCGATGTTTCGATGTCTCGCCTTGATCATCACTCTTGCCCTTGGCGCCGGGGTGCTTGCACCTTTCGGCGCACGCGCGATGGAAAGCAGTCAGGGAAGTTTACGCGTTCAAAAGATCGCCGATGGCTTCAATGTCCCCTGGGGGTTCACCTTCCTGTCTGAGGGCGGCGTACTTCTGACGGAACGCAACGGTGCGCTGTGGTACGTCAATGAGGGGAGCAAACAGCAGGTCCGTGGCGCGCCGCAGGTTGCCGCAGATGGGCAAGGCGGTCTTTTGGATGTCGTTGCAGCGCGCGATTTCGCCCAGAGCCGACGCGTCTACTTTACCTTCGCAAAGTCACAGGGGCGTGGAGCGGGAACCGCGGTCGCCGTCGGAACACTCAGCAATGACCTTTCAGAAGTCACTGACTTGAAAGTGATATTTGAGGCACGAGCCGGAGCCCGCGGAGGGCGACATTTCGGGTCGCGCCTCGTTGAAGCGAAAGACGGCAGCCTGTTTGTGACGCTGGGGGAGCGCGGTGATCGCCCCAGCGCACAGGATTTGTCGCGCGAGCAGGGGTCCATTATCCGGATCCTGCCCGACGGTCGCATTCCGGGCGACAACCCGTTTGTGAACGTTGAAGGCGCGCGCCCGGCCATCTGGTCCTATGGCCATCGTAATCCGCAGGGCTTGGCAATGGACGATCGCGGACAGCTCTGGGGCGTCGAGCACGGGGCAAAAGGTGGCGACGAGGTCAACCTGATCGAGAGGGGACAGAATTACGGCTGGCCCGTGATTTCCTATGGGCGGCATTACTCGGGTCGCAAGATCGGCGAGGGGGCTGAGAAGCCGGGACTGAAGCAGCCGGAATGGTATTGGGATCCCTCCATCGCGCCCTCCGGCATGATGATCTACTCGGGCGCCCTCTGGCCGCAATGGCGTGGTGATATCTTTGTTGGATCTTTGAAGTTCGATTACATTTCAAGGCTCTCTGGGTCGAATCTGCAAGAGGCCGAGAAGTTGAAAGCGCCGCAGACCGGCCGCGTCCGCGACCTGCGAGAGGCCCCGGACGGGTCGATATGGTTTATCTCGGAGTATGAGGGCGCCCTCTACCGGATCACCCCGGAATGACGCTCAGGTGACCTGACGCGCGCCCTTGCTGCCACGCTCACGATAGGGCGTGGTATCGTAATGGGCGCGATAGCATTTGGAGAAATGCGACGGTGAGGCAAAGCCACAGGCCAGCGCGACGTTGATCACGCTCATATCGGTTTGCATCAACAGGTTGCGCGCTTTCTGCAGACGCAGCTCCATGTAATAGCGTTTGGGGCTGCGGTTGAGATAACGGCGGAACAATCGCTCCAGCTGGCGGGTCGACATGCCGACATCCTCGGCGAGGATGGACGGGCTGATCGGTTCCTCGATGTGTTTCTCCATCATCTGGATTACCATCGACAACTTGGGATGACGCACCCCGATGCGGGTCGGAATGGACAGGCGCTGCACGTCCTGATCGGTCCGGATGGAGGAATAAATCAGCTGATCCGCCACCATGTTGGCCAGTTCCTCACCATGATCTTCGGCGATGATCTTCAGCATCAAGTCGATGGAAGAGGTGCCGCCAGCGGTCGACATACGGTTGCCATCAATGACGAAGACCGACTTCGTCAGATCGACCTCCTCAAACTCTTCGGCAAAACTGTCGGAGTTCTCCCAATGGATGGTCGCACGCTTGCCATCCAGCAAGCCGGCCTTGGCCAGCGTGTAGGAGGCCGTACAGAGCCCAGCGATGGTCAGCCCCTTGCGGGACTCGCGCCGCAACCAGGACAGGACCCGCTTTGTGGTGGCTTTTTGCACCTCGATGCCACCGCAGAGCATGATCGTGTCATCACGTTGCAGCTCATTCAGATCAGATTCGACCTGAAAGACCGTTCCAGCAGAGCAGGTTACGGTTTCCCCGCCTTCGCCTAGGACGTTCCAGGAATATAACTCCTGACCAGCCATGCGATTGGCGATCCGAAGCGATTCCATCGCGGCGGAAAAACACAGGAGCGTAAACTGATCCAGAAGAACAAACGTAAACCGGCGATGTTTGCCATCTGAAGTCAGTTCAGGTGGCGCCTCTGGCTTGGCTTGCATGGCTCGGGTCCTTACAAAACGGGTCTTCATAGACGGTGCTGGGAAAGCCGCGCGACGTAACGTCGCGAATTCAAAAACCTGCTCACAGGATAGCACCGGGGTCAAGACGTGGAAATTCTAAACTGGCCACTGTTAGCGCTCTTCTATATACGCTTCTTTCGTAAAACCGGGTTCCAAAGTTATTTTCGGAGTATGAGCCATGAGCGATTGGCAAAAAACGAACTGGCGCAACAAGCCGCGAGTCCAGATGCCGGACTATCTGGATCAGGACGCGCTGCACTCCGTCGAAGCGCAATTGGGGAAATATCCGCCGCTGGTTTTTGCCGGTGAAGCGCGCCGCCTGAAGTCCCAGCTTGGGGCAGCGGGACGCGGCGAGGCCTTCCTGCTGCAGGGCGGCGATTGCGCCGAGAGCTTTGAGCAATTCAGCGCCGATGGCATTCGCGACACCTTCAAGGTGATGTTGCAGATGGCGATGGTGCTGACCTACGGCGCCAAGGTGCCGGTGGTGAAAGTAGGGCGCATGGCCGGGCAATTCGCCAAGCCGCGTTCCGCCCCAACCGAGACCATCGACGGTGTTGAGCTGCCGAGCTATCGCGGTGACATCATCAACGAGCTGGCCTTTACGTCCGACGCGCGCATTCCGGATCCGAAGAAGATGCTGAAGGCCTATACTCAGGCCGCGGCGACGCTGAACCTGATCCGCGCCTTCTCCACCGGCGGCTACGCAGATGTGCATCAGGTTCACGCCTGGACGCTTGGCTTTACCGAAGGTGAAAAGGCCGAGGCCTATCGCGACATGGCGAACCGGATCACCGATACGCTGGACTTCATGAAGGCGGCAGGCGTCACCAAGGACACTGCGCATACGCTGCAGACGGTGGAATTCTACACCAGCCACGAAGGGCTGCTACTGGAATATGAAGAGGCCCTGACACGTCTTGATTCGACCTCCGGCAAATGGCTGGCAGGCTCCGGTCACATGATCTGGATCGGCGACCGCACCCGGCAGCCGGACGGCGCGCATGTGGAATTCTGCAGCGGTGTGCTGAACCCGATCGGTCTGAAATGTGGTCCGACCACCACCGCCGACGATCTCAAGGTCCTGATGCAGAAGCTCAACCCGGAGAACGAGGAGGGCAAGCTGACCCTGATCGCGCGCTTCGGTGCTGGCAAGGCGGGTGAGCACCTGCCGCGTCTGGTGCAGGCGGTCAAGGAAGAGGGGGCCAAGGTGACCTGGGTCTGCGATCCGATGCATGGCAACACCATCAAATCCGCCACGGGCTACAAGACACGCCCCTTCGATTCTGTACTGCGCGAAGTGCGCGACTTCTTCGGAGTGCACCAGGCCGAGGGCACCATCCCCGGTGGTGTGCATTTCGAGATGACCGGCCAGGACGTCACCGAATGCACCGGCGGGGTGCGGGACGTGACCGAGGAAAACCTCAGTGATCGCTATCACACCGCTTGTGACCCGCGCCTCAACGCGGATCAGTCGCTGGAGCTGGCCTTCCTCGTCGCCGAGGAACTGTCGCGCCTGCGGACACCGGGCGAAAGCCGCGCTGCGATATAAGAACCGATTTATCGTTGCATTGACGGCCCGCATTGAGATGCGGGCCGTTTTTTGTGGGTAACGCCGACGCAGCAAGGCCAGACAATCGACAAAAAAGAACGCCCGGAACACATTCTGTGTCCGGGCGTCAATGCTTCAACGTCTATGTCCAGTAGGTTGAAACTTATACGTATTAGTCGCGATTTTGACTAGAATTTTAGCAATCAGTCCCGCGAAACCACCAGGCGCAGATGTGATGCGTCTTTGCGCAGCTTGCCACCGCGCGGCGGCCGGGACACCAGTTTTTCCACCTCGGTTGTCGATACGGTTTCCAGCGTCACGGGGCTGGTGGTTTCGGTATCATTTCTGACCGGGGTGCGTGTCGATTTCAACGCCTCGTCATTCTCACGGCGTGCCCGATCCAGAAGTGATCTCGCCTCATCCATCAAGCTGGTGGACTTGCGTTCAAAGGACGTGCGCGGCTCAGAAAAGCCCGTCGTCTCGGACGTCTTGCCGGTCGAGAGGTCGCGCCGTGGACGGTCTTGCAGACCTGGCTCGGATACGCGCGGGGTCGCCTTGAATTCAGGCTTGTCCAGCGCGTCACCCGAGGTCTTGCCGACTTTGCGAACGTCATAGCTTTCGACGCTGAAGCGCTGCGACACACGGCTTGCGGCACCTTCGGACACCAGAACGCCCAGCGCACGGCTGACATCGCCAAGATCGCTGCGCAGCGGTAGCAGTATCATACGCGCTGTGCGGCTGCCCCGCATGCGGGTTGCTTCGGTCTTCAGGTCAAATTCCAGAATGGATGGGTCTTCGAACATATGCTCCAGAGCGGCGCTGATGGTCTTGCGTGCTTCTACTGTGAAGAAGGCCGTCAGCGGCATGCCGCGCACTTCCATCCCGGCGAGTTCATTGACGCGCTGGCCGGCCAGACGGAACCGAGCGATTCCCGGAGCGACTCGTTCCAGAATAAAAGTCTGGCTCAGGATGTTTTCCAGCCCACGCGGATCAACCTGTGAGCGGCTGGGAATCTCATCGCCTCGACGCAGTGCGGTCCAGTATGCCTCAGCCTGACGCAGCGGCGACACGTTAGAGCGTGCGCGAAAGCGATCCATTGCTACCACCTTGTCCAACCCCGTCTTCTTGTCTGCGCCGTCGTGACCGCGAAAAATCATTTTCATGTCCTCTGCATCCGGTTTCGACATCGAACCCTGGCAAGAGACCCATGCCCAAGGGTTAACGTCAAATTGGTTACCTTGGAGTTAACATGACACAATATAGCTAAAGTTTGGACCAATAGTTTAATCAATGGTTAACACTTTAGGATAGCACCCCTCCGCCTTCGCGCGTTCTGCTATGCGGCTGGCATTGACCCGGTGCCCAGCACCTGTATTCAGGATCAAGGAGGGTCACAGATGACATTGCATTCCATGACAGGCTTTGCATCCGGGCAGGGCGCACAGGACGGGTATACTTGGGTCTGGGATATCAGATCGGTCAACGCCAAGGGGCTGGACCTGCGCGCACGGGTGCCGGATTGGCTTGAAGGTCTTGAAAATGAACTGAAAAAGCGCGCATCCAAGAGGCTTGGCCGTGGCAATGTGTCGATCAACCTGCGTCTGAGCCGGACCGAGGACGGCAAGGGACAGATGCAGATCAACACCGCCGCATTGGAGAGCGCCCTTGCATCCGTCCGCGCAACGCAAGCACAGGCCGAGCAGGTCGGTCTGGTGCTCGCACCCGTTCGCGCAACGGATATCCTTCAGATGCGTGGCGTGTTGGAGCAGGCCTCCGCCGAGCAAAATACCGAACATTTGGTAAAGATGCTCCTATCCGAATTCGACTCACTTCTGAATGACTTTGTTAACATGCGCGCGGCCGAGGGCGCCGCACTGTTTCAGGTGCTCACAGATCAGCTGTCCCGTATTGAAACGCTCTGCAACCAAGCCGCCCAGCGCGCTGCGGATCGTCAGCTGCAGATTGAGGACGCGCTGAAAGCGAACCTCGCCCGGGTGATTCAGAACAGTGAAGGCGCCGATCCGGATCGTGTCGCGCAGGAGCTGGCGCTGATCGCGGTGAAGTCGGATGTGACAGAGGAGCTGGACCGGCTTGCGGCCCATATCACTGCCGCGCGCGCCCTGCTCGACACGGGAGGCCTGATCGGGCGAAAGCTGGACTTCCTGATGCAGGAGTTCAACCGAGAGGCCAACACGCTGTGTTCAAAAGCGCAGAACGCGGCCTTGACCGAAGTGGGTTTGGAACTCAAAACCGTGATCGACCAGATGCGCGAGCAAGTCCAGAACATAGAATAAGGAGCGACCCCTCTCATGGCACAGAAACAGGCACAGCGGCGGGGCCTTCTCATCATCCTGTCGTCGCCCTCCGGCGCGGGCAAATCGACATTGGCAAAGCGCCTACGGGCCTGGGACAGCGATATCAGCTTTTCCGTCTCTGCCACCACGCGCAAACCGCGCCCCGGCGAGGTGGACGGGCAGGATTACCATTTCGTCTCGGTCGACTCGTTCAAACATGACGTGGCCGATGGCGAGATGCTGGAGCACGCGCATGTATTCGGCAATTTCTACGGCTCGCCCAAAGGGCCGGTGCAGCATGCCATCAACAACGGTCAGGACGTGCTGTTTGATATCGACTGGCAGGGCGCCCAGCAGATCACCAACTCCGATCTCGGCAAGCACACGCTGTCGATTTTCCTGCTGCCGCCCTCGATCACCGAGCTGCGGCGCCGGCTGGAAAACCGGGCGCAGGACGATGACGAGACCATCCAGCGCCGGATGCAGAAAAGCTGGGACGAGATTTCGCACTGGGGTTCTTACGACCATGTGCTGATCAACGAGGATCTCGACGAGACCGAAGAGAACCTCAAGACGATCATCAAGGCCACACGTCTGCGCCGCCTGCAGCAACCATCGCTGATCGACCACGCGCGCACCCTGCAACAGGAATTCGAGGAGCTGTCATGACCCTTTATGCCCTTGGAGCCCACAAGCCGCAGATCCACCCCGACACCTGGGTCGCCCCGGACGCCAACCTGATCGGGCAGGTGGTACTGGAGGAGGGGGCCTCGGTCTGGTTCGGCGTCACCATCCGCGCCGATCACGAGGAAATCCGCGTTGGCCGTGGCTCCAACGTGCAGGAAAACGTGGTCATGCATATTGATGCCGGCTACCCCCTCAGCATTGGTGAGAACTGCACCATTGGTCACAAGGTCATGCTGCATGGCTGCACCATTGGCGAAAACTCCCTGATCGGCATGGGGGCCACCATTCTCAACGGTGCCAAGATCGGTAAGAACTGTTTGATAGGCGCGGGCGCCCTGATCACGGAGAACAAGGAAATTCCTGATAATTCTCTGGTCATGGGCGCACCGGGCAAAGTGGTGCGCGAAGTGGACGCCGCCCTCGCCGCCAAGCTGGCCGACAGTGCCCTGCATTATCAGGAGAACATGCGCCGTTTCAAAGCGGAGCTGAAGGAGATTTGACCGTGAAGAATTCCCGCCCCTCCGTCATGCGACCACATGGCCTGCCCGAGAGCGCCAGCCATCCCGTGGTCACCCCGCTCAGTCCCTCTGTTGTCTACGCATCCGAGACCCCGGATGCGCTGGACGATCAGTACGAGGGCCGCGTCCACGGTTATACCTACTCACGTGAGGGGCATCCAAACGCCGATGTGATCGCACGCCGTCTTGATGATATGGAGGGTGCATCGGGTGGTGTGGTGACCGGTTCCGGCATGGCGGCGGTCTCTGCGGTTCTGATGGGGCTGTTGCAGACAGGCGACCACGTCATCGGCGGCGATCAGCTATATGGCCGTTCCCTGCGATTGATGAAGGAAGACCTGCCGCGTCTCGGCGTCGCGACGACATTGGCCAACCCCGGCGATGTGGAGGCCATCCGCGCCGCCATCCGTCCCGAGACCAAGCTCATCTTAGTGGAGGCTGTGTCCAATCCAACGCTGGCGGTGGCGGATATCGACGGGATTGCCGCATTGTGCCGTGAACACGGTCTCCTGCTGGTGGTCGACAATACCTTTACCACGCCGCGCGGGTTCAAGCCGTTCGACCATGGTGCCGACATCGTGATCCATTCGGTGACCAAGCTGCTGGCGGGGCATTCCGACGTCATGCTGGGCTATGTGGTCGCCAAGGATGCCACACTCAATGACCGGATGCGGGTGTTTTCCGTCACCACCGGCATGACGCCAAGCCCCTTTGACTGCTGGCTGGCGGAGCGCGGTTTGCTGTCGTTTGACCTGCGCTTTGACCGTGCCGAAGCCACAGCCGCCCGCCTGGCCGACCACATTGCAGGGCTGCCGGGTGTCAAGCGCGTGCTGTATCCGACGCGTCACGACCACCCCGATCACGGGCGTGCAGAAACGCTGCTGAAGGGCAGGGGCTGTAACATGGTCAGCTTTGAGCTCGATGGCGGGCGCGCCGCCGCCAATGCCTTCACCCGTGCCGCGGAGGGGCTGTCCTTTGCGCCGACGCTGGGGGATGTGGGCACCACGCTGTCGCACCCCGCCTCCTCGTCACATCGGGCGCTGTCGCCTGAGAACCGCGCCGAGCTGGGTTTGCACGAGGGGTTCTTTCGCGTTTCGGTCGGGCTGGAGGATCCAGACACGCTCTGCCGCATCTTCGAAGACGCGATCACGGCTGCCACGTCATAGTTACATTTCCCGGCTAAACAGATCGCCACGACGAAAACAACGAGGCAGAGTCTCATGTCGCAAGAGCTAATCGACGGTCTACTGGCCGCGATACCGATGCCAGCCGTATTGGTCGACCAGACCGAGCGGTTCATCGCGGCCAATGTCGAGGGTATAACGCTTCTGGGTCCGCAGATCGTCGGGCGGCACTTTGCCACGATCCTACGTCAACCGGGCGTCACCACGGCGATCGAGACCTGCCTTTTGGACCGCCAGCCACGCACCGCGCGCCACCTGTCCAACGATGGCGCACAGGACACGACTTTCGAGGTCACTCTGCGGTATGTTCCTGGCGTCGGCGCGGTCAAAGGCGGTGCAGTATTGGTCTGTTTTGCAGATATCACCGACCGGGAAACCGTTGGCCAGATGCGCCGGGACTTTGTGGCCAACGTCAGCCATGAACTGCGCACGCCGCTGACCGCGCTCATGGGGTTTATCGAAACCCTGCGCGGGGCTGCACGGGATGACCCCAACGCCCGGGATCGGTTCCTCGGGATCATGGAAGGCGAGGCCAGCCGCATGAACCGGTTGGTAGGGGATCTGCTGTCCCTGAACCGGGTGGAGAGCGAGGAACGCGTGCGCCCCAAGGAGCGCATCGATCTGGTGGAGCATTTGAAGTCCACCATCAAGTCCCTCGAACCGCTTGCCGCATCTGGCGGGACGTCCCTGACGCTGGAGGCGCCGGACACGCCGGTGGACATTCCGGCGGACGCCGATCAAATTCAGCAGGTCTTCACCAACCTGATCGAAAACGGTTTGAAATACGGCGGCGAAAACGTCTCCGTGACCCTGACCGTGCTGGAACGCGACCCGGCGCTGCGATGCCCGGCCGTGCGGGTGCAGGTCATTGATGACGGCCCCGGCATCAACCCGGTGCATCTGCCCCGTCTCACTGAACGCTTCTATCGCGCTGACAACCACAGATCACGAGAGCTGGGTGGCACGGGGCTTGGCCTGGCGATCGTGAAACACATCATCAACAGGCACCGTGGCCGGTTGCGGGTGGAGAGCGATCTTGGAAAGGGTGCGACCTTCACGGTCATCCTGCCGCAATAACAGCGTCACACGCGCGAATCTGACCCCAAACGAAGCCTTTCAGGCCCATCTGCGTCGCACCACCGGGCGTAAGCCGGGGCTTGTGTGACAGCCGATTAATCTTTGCATCGTCGCATTCCCTGAGGCGTGCCCTACGTGCGGCGCGGCAAATCCCTATTTCTCGTGAGTATTTCGATTTTTTTTCAGGGTAGGGCCCGGGTCGTCATGTAACTGTTACATAGCTGTCACAAAAGCCACACCTGAGCCTTCTAGGAGGGGCTCAAGATCATCTTGGGGGTGATCGTAAATTTCTTAAACTCATGGAGACGTAGATGTCCTTTGTGAAACTGACCGCATCCACCCTGGCAATCGCAGCTGTATCGGCCACCGCAGCCGCTGCGCGTGACCAGGTGCAGGTCGCTGGCTCCTCCACCGTTCTGCCATATGCTTCGATTGTTGCAGAAGTGTTCGGTGAAAACACCGATTTCCCGACGCCGGTTGTTGAATCCGGTGGCTCCTCCGCTGGCCTGAAGCGCTTCTGCGAAGGTGTTGGCGAAAACACCATCGACGTCGCCAACGCGTCGCGCCAAATTCGCGAAAAAGAGATCAAGGCCTGCGCCGAAGCTGGCGTGACCGACATCATCGAAGTGCGCATCGGCTATGACGGCATCGTATTTGCCTCCCAGCAGTCCGGTCCCGAGTTCTCCGCTTTTGAACCGTCCGACATCTACAACGCCATCGGCGCACAGGTGATGAAAGACGGCGCATTGGTTGAAAACAGCTTCAACTCCTGGGCCGAATTCAACGCAGATCTGCCCGACGCAGAAATCGCGATGTTCATCCCCGGCACCAAGCACGGCACCCGCGAAGTCTTCGAAGACAAGGTCCTGCTGAAGGGCTGTGAAGAAACCGGCGCCATGCAGGCGATGCTCGACGGCGGCATGGACGAAGATGCAGCAGAAGATGCCTGCCTCGACGTACGCCAGGACGGCAAGTCCGTGGACATCGACGGTGACTACACCGAGACCCTGGCGCGTATCGACGCCAACACCAACGGCATCGGCGTGTTCGGTCTGGCGTTCTACGAGAACAACACCGACAAGCTGAAAGTGGCGACCATGTCCGACGTGGCCCCGTCCACCGAGACCATCTCCACCGGTGAATACCCCGTGTCCCGCCCGCTGTTCTTCTACGTGAAGAAAGCCCACATCGGCGTGATCCCCGGCCTGCAGGAATACGCTCAGTTCTTCGTGGCTGACGAGATCGCTGGCCCGTCCGGCCCGCTGGCCAACTACGGCCTGGTGGCTGACCCGGAACTGGCAAAGACCCAAGAAGCTGTCGCCAATGCGACAACCATGGGCTCCGGCAGCTGATTTCAGCAGCTGACTGACGACCGGGGCGGTGTTTAACGCCGCCCCGGATCCCTTTCTGGATCTATTCAAAGACAACATGACCTCGGGGGTTACGATGCCGTTATTCTGGCTGATCTTGATCGTGCTCGTGATCGCGGCGGTGGGCTATATGCTCGGCCGGTCGCGGGCGCTGGCCAACGCGGGAGGCGACAGCAGAGAGCTGCATTCGCTGCCGTCCTACTACGGCTGGAACGTGGCGCTCAAAGCCATGGTGCCGACATTCGTCCTGTTGATCGTCTGGCTCCTGGTGCAGCCGCTCTATGTTAACTCAGTCATCTCGGGCATGATCCCTGCGAACGTGATCGACGATGGCTCATCGCGTGGGCTGGTCATGGCAGAGGTCCGCCGCGCCGCGAACGGGCTCGACAACGCAGTGGCGCAGGGCGTGATGGACGAAGAGTTTGCCCGCAACGCCCGCGCGGATTTCACCGATGTGTCCCAAGTGCTCAAGGATGCCGGCCAGATCGTGACCACGGAGGTCACACAGCCGGTTCTGCGCGCAGCCCAGCGCTACCGGATCGTGAACGCGACCGGCTACCAGATCATGTCGATTGTTGCAGTGGTGCTGGCGCTGGCCGGAACGCTGTTCGCCCTGCGCGAGACGCGCGCCCTGTTTCGCGCCCGCAATGTGGTTGAACTCGGCATTCACGCCCTGCTGGTCGGCGCGGCCTCGATCGCCGTTCTCACCACCGTCGGTATCCTGTTGTCGCTGGTCTTCAACACATGGGAATTCTTCAAGCTCTATCCGGCCTCCGATTTCTTCTTCGGTCTAAACTGGGCGCCGAGCTTTTCCGGTCGTGGCGGCTCTTCTGATCTGGGCGTGCTGCCGCTCCTGTGGGGGACCTTCTACATTTCCATCGTGGCGCTTGCAGTGGCGGTTCCGATCGGACTTTTTGCCGCGATCTACCTGTCCGAATACGCCAGCCCGCGGATCCGGTCGATCGCCAAGCCGCTGCTGGAGATCCTCGCCGGCATCCCGACCATCGTCTACGGTCTCTTTGCGCTGCTGACCGTGGGGCCGCTTCTGCTGAAGGTCTTTGGCAACGAGGGGCTGGGCTGGATGCAAGCCGGCACCGCGGTGATGACTGCGGGGTTGGTGATGGGCATCATGCTCATCCCCTTTGTTTCTTCACTGTCGGACGACATCATCAATGCCGTGCCGCAGGCGATGCGCGATGGGTCCTATGGCCTGGGCGCAACCCAGTCGGAAACCATCCGCCAGGTGGTTATCCCAGCAGCACTTCCGGGCATCGTCGGCGCCATTCTGCTGGCCGCCTCGCGTGCCATTGGCGAAACCATGATCGTGGTGCTTGGGGCAGGGGCCGCGGCCCGGCTCAGTCTCAACCCGTTTGAAGCGATGACCACGGTAACGGCCAAGATTGTCAGCCAGCTGACAGGTGACGCCGATTTTGCCAGCCCCGAAGCGCTCGTCGCCTTCGCGCTCGGCATGACACTCTTTGTGCTGACCCTGTGCCTCAACATCATCGCCCTCTACATTGTCCGTAAATACCGGGAGCAGTACGAATGACCGATGCCAGCATGGACAACCCGCCCCCTGCGCGCGCCAGGTCGCTGCGCCAAGCCGACGCCAACACCCGACGCCGCAACGCCGCCGAAAAGCGCTTTCGGGCCTATGGGATGGTGGCCATCCTCACCGGCCTGTTTTTCCTGACAGTGCTGTTCGTGTCGATCATCCGCTCAGGCGCTCCGGCCTTTACCCGTACCGTGGTCAATGTCGAATTCACCCTGACCCAAGACCAGATGGACGCCGCCGAGAGCGAACTGTTCAAGACCAAGGCTTATTCCAACCTCTTCATCGCTGCCCTGCAGGGCAAACTTAAAGAGCGCGGCATGTCGGTCGAGTTTGACGAAGCCGCGATCGAGCGGCTGCTTGGCAAGGTCGGCGGCACTCTGCGCGCGCACTACAAGGAATATCCGGACGATGTGGGCAAGCCGGTTCCCTTTGAGCTGGCCGCCTCCAGTCGCGTCGATGGCTACTACAAGGGCCGCGTGAACCGCGAGACCCTGCAGGACAGCCGGTTCCTGCAGCTCAGCGATCTGGATCTGGTGGATGCGCTGGAAGAGGCCCAGATCATCAAGCAAGCCTTCAGCTGGACCTTCATCACTGGCGCCGACTCCGGCGTGGACAACCCAGGCGGGGCCGGTATCGGCGCAGCCGTTGTGGGCTCCTTCTTCATGATGCTGGTGGTTCTGGTGCTGTCGCTGCCCATCGGCGTGGCCGCGTCCATCTACCTGGAGGAATTCGCACCGCAGAACCGGTTTACCGACCTGATCGAGGTGAACATCTCCAATCTCGCGGCGGTTCCGTCGATCGTGTTTGGTATCCTTGGCCTCGCTGTGTTCATCCAGTTCATGCATTTGCCGCAATCGGCGCCGCTGGTGGGTGGTCTGGTGCTGTCGCTGATGACGCTGCCGACCATCATCATTTCCACCCGTGCCTCGCTGAAGGCGGTACCACCCTCGATCCGGGACGCGGCCTTGGGAGTCGGGGCATCCAAGATGCAGGCCGTATTCCATCATGTACTGCCGCTGGCGGCACCGGGCATCCTGACCGGGACCATCATCGGTCTGGCGCAGGCGCTGGGGGAAACCGCACCGCTGTTGCTGATCGGCATGGTCGGCTTTGTCGCGCGTGGCTATCCGGATGGGTTCGTCGCAGGCTTCACCGAGCCGAACTCGGCAATGCCGGCGCAGATCTACACCTGGGCGGCCCGCGCTGATGCGAGCTTTTACGAAAAGGCCTGGGGCGGCATCATCATCCTGTTGGCGTTCCTCCTGACCATGAATATCATCGCAATCATCCTGCGCCGTCGCTTCGAGCGCCGCTGGTAAGGGGAGCATCTCAAATGAACGATATGACAGTAATGGATAGTACCGTGGAAGCCCAACGCACCAAGATGGCCGCTCAGAACGTCAACGTATACTACGGCGACACCCACGCCATCAAAGACGTCAATGTGGAGATCGAAGACAAGACCGTCACGGCCTTCATCGGCCCGTCCGGTTGTGGCAAGTCGACCTTCCTGCGGTGCCTCAACCGCATGAACGACACGATCGACATTTGCCGGGTCACCGGGGACATCCTGCTTGAGGGCGAGGATATCTATGACAAGCGCGTCGATCCGGTGCAGCTGCGGGCACAGGTGGGCATGGTCTTTCAAAAGCCAAACCCGTTTCCAAAATCGATCTACGACAATGTGGCCTATGGTCCCCGCATCCACGGTCTTGCCAAGAACAAGGCAGACCTGGACGAGATCGTCGAGAGATCCCTGCGCCGCGGTGCCATCTGGGACGAGGTGAAGGACCGTCTGCAGTCCCCCGGCACCGGCCTTTCAGGCGGTCAGCAGCAGCGTCTGTGCATCGCCCGCGCAGTGGCCACTGAGCCAGAAGTCCTGTTGATGGACGAACCCTGCTCGGCCCTGGACCCGATCGCCACCGCACAGGTCGAGGAGCTGATCGACGAGCTGCGCGAAAGCTACTCTGTTGTGATCGTGACACACTCCATGCAGCAGGCCGCTCGGGTGAGCCAGAAAACCGCCTTCTTCCACCTTGGCAACCTCGTGGAATTCGGTCCGACCGGTCAGATCTTTACCAACCCCGAAGATCCTCGCACCGAAAGCTACATCACCGGCCGCATAGGCTAAGGTAGAGAGACAGTCTGATGGAAGAGCAACACATTGCATCCGCATTTGATCGGGACCTCGAGGCAATCCAGGCCCGGATCATGAAAATGGGTGGCCTCGTGGAGGCCGCTATCATGGAAGCCGCCCGCGCATTGGAAACCCGCGACGAGGAGCTTGCGGCGAAGGTCGTTAAGGAAGACGCCGCGATCGATGGCCTTGAAGAGCTGATCAACGAAGATGCCGCACGGGTGATCGCAATCCGCGCCCCGGCCGCAGTTGACCTGCGCGTCGTCCTCAGCGTGATGAAGATTTCCGGTCACCTCGAGCGGATCGGCGACTATGCCAAGAACATGGCCAAGCGTACCAGCGTTCTCGCCCAGAGCCCGGCCGTTGCAGACAGCGCCGCAGCCCTGCGCCGCATGGCCCGCGAAGTCGAACTGATGCTGAAGGATGCGCTGGACAGCTACATCCAGCGCGATCACGAACTGGCCCGCGATGTCATCGACCGGGATCGCGACGTCGACCAGATGTACAACGCGCTGTTCCGCGAGTTCCTGACCCACATGATGGAAGATCCGCGCAACATCACGTCCTGCATGCACCTGCATTTCATTGCCAAGAACGTTGAACGCATGGGCGACCATGTCACTGCGATGGCGGAGCAGGTCGTGTATTTGGTGACCGGCAACAAGCCGGAAGAAGAACGTACGAAGGCCGATACCACTTCGGTGTCGACCCAGGAGGTCTAAGATATGGCAGCCGATCAGCCCACTGTACTGGTCGTCGAGGACGAACTGGCCCAGCGTGAAGTGCTGGCCTATAATCTGGAGGCCGACGGCTTCCGGGTCATCAAGGCAGAAAACGGTGAAGAAGCATTGCTCCTCGTGGACGAGGACATGCCAGATATCATCGTATTGGACTGGATGATGCCCAATCTGACGGGTATCGAGGTTTGCCGCCGTTTGAAATCGCGCACTGAAACCCGTGGCATTCCCATCATCATGCTGTCAGCCCGGTCAGAGGAAGTGGACAAGGTCCGCGGACTTGAGACCGGTGCCGATGACTATGTGGTCAAACCCTATTCGGTCATCGAGCTGATGGCGCGGGTCCGCACGCAGCTGCGCCGGGTGCGTCCTGCGACGGTTGGTATGCGACTGGAGTTCGACGACATCATTCTGGATTCGGAAACCCACAAAGTCAGCCGCGCTGAACATGCCCTTAAGCTGGGCCCGACTGAATTCCGCTTGCTGTCCACATTCATGGAAAAGCCGGGTCGGGTCTGGAGCCGTGAGCAACTGCTTGATCGTGTGTGGGGACGAGACATCTATGTCGACACACGTACGGTCGACGTTCACATCGGACGGCTGCGCAAGGCGCTGACACAGCACGGCGGTCAGGACCCGGTTCGCACGGTCCGCGGCGCCGGATACGCGCTTGGTTGAATACTTACCTGTAAGAAGTTGATACGGCTCCGGTTTTTCCGGGGCCGTTGTCGTTAGCGGGGAAGGGGATCTTCTGGTTGTGCCTGCCCGGACAGCCATTCACGAAACTGCATCAAACCTGCGTTTCGCGCCTTTGACCTTGGCCACACCAGATAATAGGCGCCGCCAATATCCTCAGCCTGGTGATGAAGAGACATCAGCCGCCCGGTCGCCAGATCCTGCTCTACCAGATAATCCGGCATCAACGCCACACCAAGCCCATGTAGTGCGGCCTGATTGATGGTGGAGAATTGATCATAGGTCGTGCCTGTCAAATTGCCGTCCACTGGCACGGCTTGGCGAGCGAACCAGTCCGCCCAGGCTTTGGGTCGCGTCTGGATATGCAGAAGCGGCAACTCCAGTAAATCCGCCGGTGTCTTGACCTGTATCCGCCCCAACAAACCCGGCGCACAGACTGGTAGAAGTTGCTCATGTTTGAGAAGGAGTGCATCGGTTCCAGGCCAATCCGCATGTCCAAAATGTATCGCTGCATCAAACGCTTCGGATGCAAAATTGAATGGGGCAAGCCGCGTCGACATATTGATCGTCACATCTGGGTACCGGCGCGAGAATTCTGGCAAACGCGGCATCAGCCATCGCATTCCAAAGGCAGGCAGGATGGCGAGATTCAAACTGCCCGCGAGCGGAGCGGACTGCAATTTCAACGTCGCCTGTGCAACGCGGTCAAGCGCCTGGCGGATGTCATCCGCATAGGCAGAGGCCTCGGGTGTCAACGACAGAGCCTTGCCATCACGCAGGATCAGCTCCACCCCGATTTGTCGTTCCAACGCCTGCAGTTGCCGACTGACGGCACCCTGTGTCAGAGCCAATTCACCCGCCGCAGCAGAGGCGCTGCCAAGGCGATCAAGCGCCTCAAGCGCGCGGAGTGAAGCAATCGAAGGCAGAAATCGTCGAGGGACTGTCATGTATGATCTTTTGTCATAAGTACTTTCCAAAGTCTCGCTGTTTTTCGCCCTCCGGAGAGCTTAACCTCTCGGCAACATATATCCGAGGAGGTTCCCCATGCTGGACGACAAACCGACCCTGCGCGCCAAAGACGCGCCCGATCTAGGCCGCTTCAACTGGGAGGATCCGCTGCGGCTCTCCGACCAGCTCAGCGAAGATGAGCGCATGATTGAAGCGTCCGCCCGCGCCTATGCACAGGAAAAACTGCAAAGCCGCGTGACCGAGGCCTATCAGACCGAACACACCGATCCCGAGATCTTTCGCGAGATGGGCGAGATGGGCCTGCTGGGCACCACCATTCCTGAAGAATACGGCGGCCTTGGTGGCGGTTACGTGTCCTATGGTCTGGTCGCGCGTGAAGTGGAGCGTGTCGACAGCGGCTATCGCTCCATGATGTCGGTGCAAAGCTCTTTGGTCATGTACCCGATCTACGCCTATGGCAGCGAAGAGCAGCGCCAGAAATATCTGCCCAAATTGTCCTCGGGCGAGTGGATTGGCTGCTTTGGCCTTACCGAACCGGACGCTGGCTCCGATCCGGCCGGCATGAAAACCCGCGCCGAGAAGACCGCTGATGGCTACAAGCTCACCGGGTCCAAGATGTGGATCTCCAATTCGCCGATCGCGGATGTTTTTGTGGTTTGGGCTAAATCCGAAGCCCATGGCGGCAAGATCCGGGGCTTTGTACTGGAAAAGGGCACCAAGGGGCTCTCCGCACCGAAGATCGAAAAGAAGATGTCGCTGCGCGCATCGATCACCGGCGAGATCGTGATGGATGGCGTGGAAGTTGGCGAAGATGCCTTGCTGCCGCATGTCGAAGGCCTGAAAGGCCCGTTCGGCTGCCTCAATCGCGCACGCTATGGCATCAGCTGGGGCGTCATGGGCGCCGCCGAGGCATGCTGGCACGCGGCCCGTCAATATGGCCTGGACCGGCAGCAATTTGGTCGCCCGCTGGCCAACACGCAGCTGTTCCAGCTGAAGCTCGCAAATATGCAAACCGAGATCGCGCTTGGGCTGCAGGCGTCGCTGCGTGTCGGGCGCTTGATGGACGAAGCCAATGCTGCGCCAGAGATGATTTCGATCGTCAAACGCAACAACTGCGGCAAGGCGCTTGAGATTGCCCGTCACGCGCGTGACATGCATGGCGGCAACGGGATCAGCCTGGAGTTCCAAGTCATCCGTCACATGATGAACCTGGAGACGGTGAACACTTACGAGGGGACGCATGACGTGCATGCATTGATCCTGGGGCGTGCGCAAACCGGCCTGCAGGCGTTCTTTTAATCGTTAACGTCCATCAAAAGTGCAAGTCGGGGCTTGCAGAAATGCAAGCCCCTTTGTTTTGCGGGGGTTGGCCTTTGTTGACACTCCGATCATCACGCGGAAACAGGCCATGGCTGGTCTCAATTATGAAGGCAGGTATGAACGAGACAGACCGAGCGCACTGAACATCGGGTGACGCTTGGTAACCTTCGTTAAGATTGGCGGCCCAATCTTGCAAATACGCAATACTGAAGAGGTCATTGGTAGCGTAAGAGCGCATTTATGCAAACATTGGAGGGCTCGTCGCACAATCAAGGCGTACCGAAATTTATGCAAATCTGCTGCTTGTCGTCACGGGAAAAACAGCCAGTATTTAGTTAAAACACTTTGCTCAATTGAAGCGCCCATCACGCTCGGCCAGGCCTGCCGCCTGTAAAATTGCAAGACAGAGCCCCACACCATGAGACGAGAGCGTCTTCTCACGACTTACTGCAAGATGCGTGACAGGTAAGACGGTGAACTGTCTCTTGCGGACTTTACGCCAGAAGAAACTCTGCTAGCATCGCCCTGAGCACTCAAGACATTTGCTGCTTGTAAGGCGCGGTGGCTATCGCTGAAAAATCGTATTTCATCGCTGATTGGCTTTAGAGGGGCAGGGGGTTGAGATCAGACATCCCCCTGAGATACCCCACTTGGACGACGTCATTTTCAGGCGGCCACACGAAACGCTCGTATTGTTGTGACTGCAAAAATAACTTGTGGAAGCAACGCCCGCATATTATCGGCACCGCGACCGATTTTGGTTTAAAATCAGGGAGAGAACTCATGGTCCTCAAACAAACACTTCTTGCATCTGCTGCTACTTTTGCGCTCGGTTTTGCCGGTGCAGCTTCGGCTGAGCAGCAGTTCATCACCATCGGCACCGGTGGCGTGACCGGCGTTTATTATCCGACGGGCGGCGCGATCTGTCGTCTGGTGAACAAGGATCGCAAGGAACACGGCATTCGCTGCTCCGTGGAATCCACCGGCGGCTCCGTCTACAACACCCGCACCATTCGCCAGGGTGAGCTGGAATTCGGCGTGGTTCAGTCCGACGTGCAGAAAGCCGGCCTCGACGGCACTGGCGCATTTGAGAATGATGGCGCGTTTGAAGGCCTGCGGGCATTGTTCTCCGTACACCCGGAGCCGATGCACCTGATGGCGCGCGCGGATGCAGAGATCGCATCTGTCGACGACCTGAAGGGCAAGAAAGTCAACATCGCGAACCCCGGCTCCGGCACCCGCGTTCTGGCCGACACCCTGATGCAGTACTCCGGCCTGAGCAAGGATGACTTCGCACTGGCCGCAGAGCTGAAATCCTCCGAACAAGCCGCAGCGCTCTGCGACGGCAAGATCGACGCAACCATCTGGGCCTCCGGCCTGCCAAATGGTTCGAGCCAGGAAGCAACCTCTTCCTGTGACGTGAAGATCGTCCCGCTGGCTGGTGAAAACATTGACACTCTGCTTGCTGAGAACTCCCCGTACGCCGCCGCAACCATTCCCGGTGGCATGTACCCTGGAAATGACGAGGACATCCCGTCCTGGGGTCCCAAAGCAACCTTCGTGACCTCTTCGGACGTGTCAGACGAAGTGGTCTATGCCGTTGTCAGCGCCGTGTTCGAGAACTTTGAAGACTTCAAAAAGCTGCACCCAGCTTTCGCCCGCCTGTCGGAAGAAGAGATGGTCAGCGATGCACTGTCCGCCGACATTCACCCCGGCGCCATGAAGTACTACAAAGAGCGCGGCTGGAAGTGATCCGATCACCTCTGACGTAAAACACCAAAGGCTTTCGTCCCTGTGCGCAGGGGCGGAAGCCATTTTCGTTTAAGAATGAACAAGAGTAACAACAAACCGGGTGGGGACAAGATGACCGATAACCAGAGCGCCGCGGCTCAAGAAGACCGCACGCTTGATGATTTTGTAGCCGACAGCGACACCGGCGGTCGCTTGCCGCAGGACGCACTGGGGCGCAACGCGCTGTGGTACCTGCCGCTCGTCTGGTCCCTGTATCAACTGTGGATCGCGTCGCCCTTGCCATTTATCCTCGGGGTCGGGGTGTGGAATGACACCCAAACCCGAGCGATCCACTTGGGCTTTGCGGTTCTTCTGGCCTTTGTTGCCTTTCCGGGCCTGAAAACCAGTCCGCGACATCACATTCCGATCCCGACCTGGATTGTCGGCGGGATCGGTGCGCTTTGCGCGTCCTATCTGTTCTATGCTTACGCGGGCGTTGCCGAACGCACAGGCGCGCCAAACCAGACCGACGTGATCGTCTCCGTGATCGGTCTTGTGCTGCTGCTCGAAGCGGCACGGCGCAGCCTTGGTTTCCCATTGATGGGCGTGGCGCTGTTCTTCCTCGCCTATGTGTTCTTTGGATCTTCTTCCTGGCTGCCGGAAGTGGTGCAGTGGAAAGGCGCCTCGATCAACAAGGCGATGAGCCACATGTGGCTGACAACCGAGGGCGTCTTTGGTGTCGCGCTTGGCGTCTCTTCGGGTTTTGTCTTTCTTTTCGTGCTCTTCGGCGCGCTTCTTAATCAGGCCGGGGCAGGGAACTACTTTCTGAAACTGGCCTTTGCCGCGCTGGGTCACCTGCGGGGCGGCCCCGCGAAGGCCGCTGTCATTGGCTCTGCGGCAACCGGCCTGATCTCCGGATCGTCGATCGCCAATGTGGTCACCACGGGTACGTTTACCATCCCGCTGATGAAACGCGTGGGCTTTCCCGCGACCAAGGCTGGTGCGATCGAGGTCTCCTCGTCGATCAACGGCGTGCTGACCCCGCCTGTGATGGGCGCGGTTGCGTTCCTGATGACCGAATATGTCGGTATTCCTTACGTTGAAGTGGTGAAAACCGCGATCATCCCGGCGGCGATTTCCTATATTGCACTGGTTTATATCGTGCACCTCGAAGCGCTGAAAATGGGCATGAAGGGCACCAGCCGCATGCATCCGGTGAAGTTCTTCCTCGGCGCCATCTTCACCATCGCAACCTCCATCGTGATTGGTGGCGGGACGCTTTGGCTCTGTGGAGTGCTGGTCAACGCGCTGCAAGGGATAGCGGGTGATGCCAGCATATGGCTGATCGTTGTCATCATGGCGGCGCTCTATGTGCTGGCGCTGAAGGTCGCAGCATCTCATGAGGATCTCGAACTCAGCATTGAATCCATGCAGGATCTTCCGCCCGCGCGCGAGATCTTCAAAACCGGCATTCATTACATCATGCCAATCCTGCTGCTGATGTATCTCTTGATGATCGAACGTAAATCGCCTGGGCTTTCCGCGTTCTGGTCATCTGTCGCAATGCTGGTGATCCTGGCAACGCAGAACCCGATCAAGGCGATGTTCCGCGGTCAGGATCATGCGGTTTCCGAATTCAAACAAGGGGTTGCGGACATTTTCGAAGGTCTGATCATCGGTGCGCGCAACATGATCGGTCTGGCCTGTGCCATGGGTGTGGCCGGCATTATCGTTGGCGCCGTGACCCTGACGGGGATCGGGCAGGTGATGGCGGAGTTTGTCGAATTCCTCTCTGGCGGAAGCGTCATGCTGATGCTGATCTTTGTCGCGCTGATCTCGATCGTGCTAGGCATGGGGCTGCCGACGACGGCAAACTACATTGTGGTCAGCTCGCTGATGGCGGGGGTCGTGGTGGAGCTAGGCGCGCAGAATGGTCTGATCGTACCGCTGATCGCGGTCCATATGTTTGTGTTCTACTTCGGCATCATGGCGGATGTGACACCTCCGGTCGGACTGGCGAGTTTCGCGGCTGCCGCGATTTCCAAGGGCGATCCGCTGCGCACCGGTTTCCAAGCGTTTTTCTACTCGATCCGGACGGCGCTGCTTCCGTTCCTGTTCATCTTCAACACCGACCTGCTGTTGATTGATGTCGGGCCCATACAGGCTGTCTTTGTCTTCCTGGTTGCGATGGTGGCAATGCTGCTGTTCGCCGCATCGACGATGAACTATTTCATCGTGAAATCAAGGATTTGGGAAAGTGCGCTTCTGCTATTGGTGGCGTTTACTTTGTTCCGTCCGGGCTTCTTCCTTGACCAGATCCAGCCAGCGTTTGAAACGCGCCCTGGCACTGCGGTTTACCAAATGGCGGAACGAGTTGAGGATGGTGGAACCCTGCGTGTCCGTTTGATGGGCGAGAGCCTGGAGGGCGACATGGTCGATGCTCGCTTCCTGTTGCCGCTGGGTGATCAAGGCGAGGATGGGCAAACGCGTCTCTATGACGGCGCGGGCATCGAGTTTCGCGAAGAAGGTGATAAGATCTTCGTCGACAGTCTGAACTTTGGTGGTCCAGCAGAACAGCTGGGCATCGATTTCGATTGGGAACTGATTGAGATGGAAGTCGAAGCCGACAGAATGCCCAAGGAAGTCTTCTACCTCCCGGCGTTCCTGATCCTCGGGTTCGTCGCGTTCCTGCAGTTCGGCCGGAAGCGCAAGCAAGAAGAAGGAGTGGCCTGATGACCAAACATGTACTCTGTGCCGTCGACCTCACGCATATGGATGCCGAAAAGGCGTTGCTTAATCGTGCTGCGGAACTGGCGACGTTCTACGGAGCCACGCTGAGCGTGGTCACCGTGGTGCCGGATTATGGTATGAGTATCGTCGGATCCTTCTTCAAGGACGGTACCATGAAGGAAGCGGTCAAAGAGGCCGACCGTCAACTTCATGACTTTGTAAAAGCGAACGTGCCGGACATGAAAGGTGTCCAGCACATCGTTGAAGTTGGAGCGAATGTCTACGAAATGATCCTCGACGCAATCAAGCGTTCCGAGGCCGACCTCGTGGTCATGGGCGCACATAAACCGGAACTGATGGACAGGTTGCAGGGGCCGAATTCGGCGCGCGTGGCCAGATATGCCAAATGTTCCGTTCTGATCGTCCGGGACTGACTGCTCAAGCTGGTGACAAAAAAACGCGCTCCAATCCGGGGCGCGTTTTTCATGTTGATATGGGCGCTGGGTACCGGGTGAATTATGACCCTACGTACATCCCATAATCAGTATTATGTAAAACATGAAGCTCTATGGGCGCGACACTCCGTTGCGCCCATAGCGTGATCTCAGGCAAACAATTCATGTGCGAGTTCAAGCGCTTCTACGAGACGGTCAACCTCACCACGTGTGTTGTACATGCCGAAGGATGCTCGGCACGTGGCCGTTACACCAAGATGGTCCATCAGCGGGCCAGCGCAGTGATGCCCGGCACGCACCGCGACGCCTTTCTTGTCGAGAATGGTTGAAATGTCATGCGCATGCGCGGCGCCTTCGAGTGTGAAACTGAAAATCGCAGCTTTACCAGGCGCATGCCCCTGAACGTTCAACCAGTTCAGACCGGCGAACCTATCTGACGCGTAGCCACGAAGGTCTGCTTCATGCGCAGCGATTTCGGCCATGCCGACGCCCATCATATAGTCCAAGGCCACGCCAAGGCCGATTGTTTGGACAATACCAGGTGTGCCGGCCTCAAACTTCATTGGTGGATCGTTGTAGATCACGCGATCTTTGGAAACTTCCTTGATCATATCGCCGCCACCAATGAACGGACGCATCTCCGCCATCCTTTCAGGTCGGATATAGATGGCGCCGGACCCAGATGGCCCGTACAGCTTGTGCCCGGTGATAGCGTAGAAATCGCAACCGAGGTCTTGCACATCTACCGGCATGTGAACTGCCGCCTGAGAGCCATCCACCAGAACCGGCACACCTTTTTCATGTGCGGCTGCACTGATGGCCTTCACATCAACAACGGTCCCCAAGACATTGGAACAATGCGTGACAGCAACCAGCTTGGTCTTAGGGCCAATGGCATCAATCACTTTTTGCGGGTCTAGACTGCCGTCGGCCTCAGTATCCACCCATTTCAGAACAACTCCCTGACGCTCGCGCAGGAAATGCCAGGGCACGATATTTCCGTGATGCTCCATCACCGACAGGACAATCTCATCTCCCGCCTCTAGCTGCGGCATGGCCCAGCCATAAGCCACAAGATTGATGCCTTCTGTGGTGCCAGAATTCAGAACGATATGGTCTTCATGACCCGCGTTCAAAAACCGTGCGATGGTACCGCGCACACCTTCATACTTTTCGGTCGCGAGGTTGGAAAGATAGTGTAAGCCACGGTGAACATTCGCATATTCCTCAGAGTATGCTTTTGTGATTGCATCAATCACCACCTGCGGCTTCTGTGCAGACGCTCCATTGTCCAAGTAGGTCAACGGCTTACCGTTCACCTCGCGCGAGAGGATCGGGAAATCCGAGCGGATTTTTTCGACATCATACATTGGACGTCTCCAGGATAGTGGGAACAAAGAGCCCCATCAGGAACAGAACGGCGACCATGGCCCCGAGACCGGCCATGAAAATCACTCCGAGGGATTTCCCCAAGGAGTTCAGACCAAAGCCCACGTTGGTAAAATGTGCAAGCACATAGATACCGTAGACGGCCGCAACCAGGTTCAGGATGGCGGCCAGGGGTGCCATCACGAATACCATAATGATTGCAATGAATTGGATGGCTATATTAACAAAGCGCAGCCAAACCAAAAGGCTGAAGATCGGCATGAAGCGCGCCTGCCCGCCAAGGCGATTGCCCACAACCAGCGAGCCGACAGAATACGCAAGCTGCAAGGCGACCAAAAACATTCCGAACATCACGGGGCTGAGGTTTGGGAACAATGCGTTTGACGGCATGCCCAGGAGAAACCCCTGCAGTGCATAGAGAAAAACGCTCAGCACGACGTTCAAGGCAAACCCGGTCCAAATCACATCGTTTTCAAACTGACGAGACAGGATTTTGTCAGCCGCCGCGGCGGGATCCGTGATAGTTTCGATGGCCAGGCTTTTGAAATCCATCACGTATTGCCCCAATAGGCCTCAATGAGACCCGAAACCCAGAACCAGAAGAACACCATGACCCAGAGACCGCCAACCGCATTCAATGCCGGGCCTGTGCCAATGAAACCCGCAACCAGCCCATTGAGGAGCAGCACCGGCGTCGCCGCGAGGAAAGCCCAGAACAGGACCAGGCGCGATTGGTACCCATCGCCCTGCCCGCCCATCGCGCGCACAATCAGATGCGAGATCATGGCAAGCGCATAAAGCCCCAGCGGCGCGATAAAGACGATGCCCAACAGCGCACCGCCAAGCAGCATGTTCAGCTCTTGACCGTTCAGATGCGCCTCACGTGCAAGCCGTGGCATTTGCGCGATGAACATCAATACGCAAGCGCCCATGAGAAAAGCCAAAAGTCGATCTTCACGAGGCCCCATTGCGAGGAGCCGCGCAATCACCTTGCGCGGCCCCCGATAGGTTGCCGTGATATCTGTCGTCACAGCCATCCCAGACCTCAGCTCCGACGCGCGAGCCAGCCGTAAAGGCGGTCGTTGATGCTGGCGGCGATGTCTGGGCTGTCGATTTCCTCAACCGCTTCGGCCAGGAATGCGAGCGTCATCAGATCGGTCGCCTCCGCTTCGGGAACACCGCGCGACCGCAGATAGAACAGACCTTCCTCATCGATTGCGCCAGAAGTTGACCCGTGCGAGCAGGCCACGTCGTCGGCGTAGATCTCAAGCTCAGGCTTGGCAAGGAACTGACTGTCGTCATCCAGAAGCAGGGACTGAGAAATCTGATATCCATCAGTCTTTTGCGCGCCGGCCTTCACCAGGATTTTCCCTTGGAAGACCCCGATCGCACCGTTGCGCAGAACTTTCTTGAATACCTGACGGCTTTCACAATTCACTGCGTCATGGGTGATAAAGACCGTGTCATCGTGATGGAAATCGCCATCACCAACGCAGGCGCCTGCGATATGCGCAACCGCGTCATCGCCGAGAAACTCGACAATCGCCTCGTTGCGGGTCAGCACACCATTTACGGTCAGCGTGAAGCTCTTGAACACGGATTCACGGCCCAGCCGCGCAAACATATGCGTGGCAGCGCGGCGTTCGTGATCCCTGCCCTGCGCCCGGACCAGATGCAACGTGCCTGTATCGGCAACGTCGATCTCCATCGCAGTATTGAAGCGTGACGCAGCCGGACCGTTTTCCAGAACCGTTGCCTCCGCGCCGCTTTCCACCTTGATCACATGATGCAGCATCGCGTCAGAGCTGTCGCTCTCGTGGCGATACACAAGATTGATCGGTTTGGACGGCTTGCCCGTGACATGGATGACCACGCCATCTGCGGCGAACGCGGTATTCAGCGCTGCCAACGGTCGTTCAACTGGGGACTGACCTCGGGCTTCCAGAACGCCAAAAAGCTCCTTGGCCCAATGAATGTCCTTGCCTTCGATATCGGCGAGACGCTCGATGCTCACGCCTTCGAGGGTCAGATCATCAGAAGCCGCGGCATCGAACACACCATCGACAAAAACGATTTTCAGACGATCAAACTGATCGAACATCGGTGCTTCATCACTGTCGAGCACCGCGGCCTTCGGTGCCTCAGCAGATGTCAGCGTATCCGGGCGGGTGTACTTCCAGTACTCGTCGCGGCGATCCGGCAACCCCATGGTCTGAACGCGGGACAGCGCGGCGCGACGGGCGGCAGCCAGACAGCCGCTTTCGTTCATGGACAGAGACGCAAGTCGCGCTTCGGTCGTGGTTTGTTTCAGTTCGGGAAGTGCCATTACGCCACCTCGGCAAGAATGTCTGCGTAACCGTTGTTTTCCACTTCAAGCGCCAGCTCGGGGCCGCCGGTTTTGATGATACGACCATCGGCCATGATGTGCACAACGTCCGGTTTGATGTGATCCAGAAGACGCTGATAGTGCGTGATCACCAGGAACCCACGCCCCTCGTCGCGCAACGCATTGACGCCATCTGCAACCAGTTTCATTGCGTCTACGTCGAGGCCAGAGTCGGTCTCGTCGAGGATACACATCTTCGGCTCCAGCATCGCCATCTGCAGGATTTCGTTACGCTTTTTCTCACCGCCAGAGAAACCGACATTGACCGGACGCTTCAGCATTTCCGCGTCGATCTTCAGCTCCTTGGCTTTCTCGCGCACATGCTTGAGGAAATCGGAGGCCGAGAGTTCCTCCTCGCCGCGGGCCTTGCGCTGCGCATTCACCGCGGTGCGCAGGAAAGTCATGTTGCCAACACCTGGGATTTCGACAGGATACTGGAACGCGAGGAACACACCAAGCGCGGCACGCTCTTCCGGTTCCAGCTCCAGCAGTTCTTCGCCGAGCAGAGACGCGGACCCTTCGGTCACCTCATAGCCATCCTTGCCCGACAGAACATAGGACAGCGTCGATTTACCAGAGCCGTTCGGCCCCATGATCGCATGGACCTTGCCCGCTTCAACGGTCAGGTTGACACCCTTGAGGATCTGCTTGTCTTCTTCTTCAAGCTTTACGTGTAGGTTTTTGATTTCGAGCATATTTTTCGCCTTTTCTTCTTACCGCCGGATGCATTACTCCGGGCCGCGTGTTCGAGTACCGTCAGCCTTCCGCATCCGTTGGGAGCGGTTTGATGACGTAATTCTTGTTCCTGTTATAACGCTGCAGCGTGTCGACAACCCCGTAGCCCATCTCTGCGATCAGGGCGTGAAAATCGTCATCATTCTCGCGATCCACCTCGACAAGCAAGGCGGGCCGGCAGCGTCTGATCGTATCGCGCAGGCCGGAAAGAACTTGTATTTCCATGCCTTCCACGTCGATCTTGATGAAGTCTGGCTGATCACCTTCCAACGCCAAATCGCCTGTGGTGATCTCGATATCCCCTTCGTCTGGCAACATCTTTGCCGCGCCTAGATTTCGATCTCGCGCCTCCATGCCGAAGCCCGCGCTTGGCGCGGCGCCTAGGCCTTTTCCGAGGTGGCTCAGGTCGTATTTAGCCGCGAGCCCGTTGGCAGAGATATTCGCGAGAAGAAGTTTCAGCGCCTTCGGGTTTGGCTCAAACGGGATGACCCGCGCCGCAGACAGAAATGCCGCAGCAAAAAGCCCGTGATTGCCAATATTCGCACCAATATCCACGAACGTCCCACCGAAAGGAAAAAGCGCTTTTATAACAGAGAGCTCTTCCTCTTCATAAAAGTGGCCCTCGCGATGGGACCGCTGGATCGGATCACGCTTCATGTCCACGGAAAACACCATCCGCCGACCGAAGATCTCACTGGTGTAGAGATCCACATCCGAGAAGCCCACCGACTGTCCTGATGACAGCCGCGCAATGAACTCAGGAAGATGGTGAGAGGCAAACAGCACAGATCTTTCTCCGCTTTCACTCAGCTGATGACTACCGCGGTGCCGCTGGCCGAGACCATCAGCATCGACTGACCAACAACCTCATAATCGAGATCGACGCCCACAACCGCGTTTGCACCAACTGCGCGGGCGCGCTCCTCCAGCTCGCTTAGCGCAGTATCCCGCGCATCCTGCAGCTTGCTTTCATAAGCGCCGGAGCGGCCCCCAACGATGTCGGTGATCGAAGCAAAGACGTCCCGGACCACATTCGCACCCATGATCGCCTCGCCCACGACGATGCCTTTGTATTCAGCGATCTGATAGCCCTCAACAGAGCCGGTGGTTGTCACGATCATGGATTTGTCTCCGTTCTGTCCTTGCCAAGGCCCGCTCATCAGCCAACCGAGCCCTCAAGGGAAATCGCAACCAGTTGTTGTGCTTCCATCGCGAATTCCATCGGCAGCGCCTGAAGCACGTCCTTGCAGAAACCGTTCACCACAAGAGCGACTGCCTCTTCTTCATCCATGCCGCGCTGGCGGCAGTAGAACAGCTGATCATCATCGACCTTGGACGTGGTCGCCTCGTGCTCAACGCGCGAAGAATTATTCTTCACTTCAATGTAAGGCACTGTATGCGCACCACATTTGTCACCGATCAGCAAGCTGTCGCATTGGGTATAGTTGCGTGAATCCTTCGCCTTCGGATGCATCGAGACCAGGCCACGATAGGTGTTTTGCGCCTTGCCGGCGGAGATCCCCTTGGAGACGATCCGGCTCTTGGTGTTTTTACCAAGGTGAACCATCTTGGTGCCCGTATCGGCCTGCTGCATGTTGTTGGTGATGGCGATGGAGTAGAACTCGCCCTGGCTCTCGTCACCGCGCAGGATGCAGGAGGGGTATTTCCAGGTCACGGCGGAGCCGGTTTCGACCTGCGTCCACATCACCTTGGACCGATCACCCCGGCAATCGGCGCGTTTGGTCACGAAATTGTAGATGCCGCCTTTGCCGTTCTCATCACCCGGATACCAGTTCTGAACGGTGGAATATTTCACCTCGGCGTCTTCTTCGATGATGATCTCGACCACCGCAGCATGCAGCTGTGCGACGTCGCGCTGAGGTGCAGTGCAGCCTTCCAAGTAGCTGACATAGCTGCCTTTATCGGCGATGATCAATGTGCGTTCGAACTGGCCCGTGTTTTCCGCGTTGATGCGGAAATAGGTGCTGAGTTCCATCGGGCAGCGCACGCCCGGCGGCACATAGACGAACGACCCATCGGAGAACACGGCAGAGTTCAGTGTGGCGTAGAAGTTGTCCGACACCGGCACCACGGACCCGAGGTATTTTTTCACCAGCTCGGGGTGTTCGCGGATAGCTTCCGAGATCGAGCAGAAAATCACGCCTGCTTTTTTCAGTTCTGCCTGAAAGGTCGTGCCCACGGAAACAGAGTCGAACACCGCGTCCACGGCAACCTTGCGGCCTTCGCTGGGAGCGTCTTCAGCGCCCTCAACCCCGGCAAGAATCATTTGTTCTTTCAGTGGGATGCCGAGCTTTTCGTACGTGGCCAGAAGCTTGGGGTCGACCTCGTCCAGAGACGCTGGTTTGACTTCCATGCTCTTTGGGCGCGCATAGTAGTACTGATCCTGAAAGTCGATCTCGGGATAGTCCACCATCGCCCAGTTCGGCTCTTTCAAGCCGGTCCAGCGCTCAAAGGCCTGAAGACGCCATTCGGTCATCCACTCCGGCTCTTCGTTCTTTTCAGAAATCAGGCGCACGATATCGGTGTTCAAGCCCTTGGGGGCATAGTCCATCTCGATATCGGTGTCCCAACCGTATTTGTAGGTGCTGACCTCACGAACCGCGTCCACGGTATCCTGATCAACGCCTTCCTTAGCTTCGAATTGGTCCAGAGCGGCCATCTTCTTCTCCTGCACTCACGCCGAGCGGGCGCGATGTTTCTTCTGCTTGGCGCACCACGCTTCTGCAAAGCGTAGCACATCCGTTTCAGTCGTCTCCGGCCCGAGCGATACGCGGATCGCGCTCTGGGCCGTCGCCTCATCAAATCCCATTGCGGTCAGAACCGCGCTGGCGCGCACCTTGCCACTGGAACAGGCACTGCCCGCGCTGATCGCGAACCCCGCTAGATCCATCTGCATGACCTGTGTCTCGCCCTTCCATCCGGGGGTGGCGAAACAAGAGGTATTGGGCAAGCGACGCGCATCCTTGCCCATCAAAATAGTGTCTGGGCACGAAGCCTCAACAGCGTTTTCTAGAATATTTCTAAATTCTGCAACCCGATCCCAAACGCCATTGTCCAGATCCCGTGCCGCTGCTTCAGCTGCGGCTCCGAACCCTGCAATTCCAATGACATTTTCCGTTCCGGAACGACGCCCCATCTCCTGGCCTCCTCCGCGGATCTGTGCGGCAAGTTCGGTCCCGCGCTTTAGGACAACCGCTCCAATCCCTTTTGGGCCGCCAAGCTTGTGTGCTGAAATCAGCGCCATGGTCGCGCCCATCCAGTTAAAAGCAACAGGCAGCTTGCCGAAGGCCTGCGTTGCATCGGTGACGGCAATCCCCTCGGGCAGGGTCTGAATTATTCCGGTTTCAGAGTTGGCAAGTTGCAAACAGGACTTCGCCGCCTCCTCCACCTCAACCGTACCATCAGGAGCAACAGACAAATCCTCTTTCACCCAAGCTCTTACAGCATCGTGCTCAAGTGCGGATCCATGCAGATCGCGGCCGGACAACGCCAGCGCCGCTCCTTCGGTCGAGCCCGAGGTGAACACCACATCCGCACCATCGGCACCAAATGCAGCCGTGATCTGAGCCCGCGCCCGCTCAACCACCGCCTTGGCCGCACGGCCCTCGGCGTGGACGGAGGATGGGTTGCCGCAAACATCCATCGCCGCAATCATCGCATCCCGCGCTTCTGGGCGCAGCAGCGAGGTGGCGTTGTGATCAAGATAAATGCGAGTCATGGAGTCATATTTTCTATTACTGCGCTGCACTAGGCCGCGAAACATCCAAGCAGGATGCGGCGAAATCGGCGTTATTCGTCTACGACGGCAAACAGGTTTGGAACCGCCGGACAGGGCGCGAGATCATTTTCAATCACATCCGAGAGACGGGTTTGGTGCAAGAACACATAGACATGGGCGCTGAGCCCCTCCCACAAGCGATTGGTCAGAGATTGCGCGCGACTGCCGCAGGATCCGCCTGAAACGCCGGCGCCCTTGTGCATGGCATCAACGGTTTCGTCGACGGCGGCCAGAATTTCGACCACACGAATCTCGGATGCCGGCTTGGCGAGACGATATCCGCCGCCCGGCCCGCGCACGGACGCCACCAGACCGGCCCGACGCAGCTTCACAAACAGCTGTTCCAAATAAGGCAGCGAGACATCCTGCCGCTTGGAAATATCGGCGAGAACCACCAGGCCCTCTGCCGGCTGCAATGCGATATCAGCCAACGCGACCATCGCATACCGACCCTTTGTAGAAAGCTTCATCTGCTTACCCTTTTGCCGAAAAAGCAGCAAATGATTGACGATACCCCTGTCAATGCGTATCTCAGCTTGACAAGGTGCCGGTCTTCACCTGCGCCTCTTTAGAATAGTTCTAAGGTGCCAGAGAAAATTCGTCAAGTATTTGTCCCCGGCCCCTCGCCAAAAAAAGCAGAGTAGGATCCACCCACCCATGCCTGAGGTCATTTTCCCCGGACCCGAAGGACGCCTGGAAGGCCGTTATCACCCGCAAAAGGAAAAGGACGCGCCGATCGCGATCGTGTTGCATCCCCATCCGCAATTTGGCGGGACCATGAACAACAAGGTGGTCTATAACCTCCATTATGCGTTCTACAACATGGGCTTTACCGTGCTGCGGTTCAATTTCCGTGGTGTCGGGCGGTCGCAAGGTGAGTACGATCAGGGCGTGGGCGAACTGTCCGACGCGGCCTCCGCACTCGATTACCTGCAGTCCATGAACAACAACTCCAAGCATTGCTGGGTTGCAGGCTTCTCCTTTGGCGCCTGGATTGGCATGCAGCTGTTGATGCGTCGTCCGGAGATCACCGGCTTCATCTCGGTTGCCCCGCCAGCCAACATGTATGATTTCTCCTTCCTTGCGCCCTGCCCGTCATCCGGCTTGATCATCAACGGCTCTGCGGATCGCGTGGCTCCGCCCGCGGACACAGTCAACCTTGTGAATAAGCTGCACGAGCAGAAGGGGATCACCGTCACCCACAATGAGATCGAAGGTGCTGACCACTTCTTCCAAGAACCGCATCTGGACACCATGATCGGCGACGTGTCGGACTATGTGAAGCAGCGCCTGACCGAGAACACGCGCTAATGTCGACCCTGGACACACTGGCTGCAAAGCTGGCGGAGGACACCCTCAAGGTCCAGGATGCGTTGGGCGAGGATCGGATGTATATGGAGGTCGCCCAGGTTTTGGGGGCGGCCTCGCAATCGCTGGAAGAAGCATTTCTGACCGAAGTTCGTATTCGGTTGGCGGAGCGCAAAGCCCGCGATTTTATCAATTCAAAGCTCGAGACTGCCAAGGCAGCCCTCGAAGCAAAGGCAAAAAAACTTCTATGACCAGCGACCTGCAGCAGCAATTCGACTTCCTGTCTGAAATCGAAAGGCTGCGCCAGGTGGATCGCCAGACTTTGCTGCTGGACGGCAGTCGCCCGGAGAACTCGGCTGAGCATTCCTGGCATCTGGCGCTCTATGCGTTGGTTTTTGCGCCCTATGCGCCTACGGACGTGTCGATACCACGTGTCATCCAGATGCTGCTGCTGCACGACATCGTGGAAATCGATGTTGGGGATCACCCAATTGACGAGCCCACGAACTGGACCGCGGTTGCAGAGGCCGAGGATCGTGCCCAGAAGAGGATCTTTGGCCTGCTGCCAGATGTGCAGGGACAGGCATTGCAGGCCTTGTGGCAAGAGTTTGAAGCGGCTGAAACGGTCGATGCGCGCTTTGCGAAAGCACTGGACTACTGCCAACCAATCTTTCAAACGCTTTGCGCCGTGTCGCCTCCTATAGATCACATGCGCGTTGTGAAAGAAAACCTCACCACCGGGCGCGCCACAACCCTGAAAGACCGCTTTCCCGAAGCCTTTAGCGCGGCAAATACGCTTCTCGCCGGGCAGGAAATCAAAGACGAAGCCTTTGCGGCCCGCCTCGCGTTTCTGTCCGAGGCCGATCGCCTCAAGACGATCCTGCGCGCATCGCGCATTGCGGCGGGCACCCGGTTTGAGAACTCCGCCGAACACAGCTGGCACATCATGCTCTATGGATGGGTCTTGGCAGATCACAGCGCAGCCGACATCCAGGCGCACCGTGTCCTGACCATGCTCCTGCTGCACGACCTGGTGGAGATCGACGCGGGCGATGTGCCGATCCACTCAAAGCTTGATGCCGACACCTTGGCCCGTATCGAGGCCGAAGAACTGGCCGCGGCACAGCGCCTCTTTGGCTTGCTGCCAGAAGCGCAGGGCGAACAGTATCTGAAGATCTGGAAGGAGTTCGAGGCTTCGCAGAGCCCGGACGCGATCTACGCCAAATCCATCGACAGGGTGCAGCCGGTGCTGCTGAACATTGCCACAGGCGGCGGCAGCTGGATCGAGTATGACGTCACCCTGCCCCAGATCGACGCCCGCGTCGGTGCAAAGGTCGCCCGGGGCGCGCCGAAGGTCTGGGATCATGTGCGCGCGCGTCTGCTGCCCTGGTTCACGGAACACGGCAGGCTCTGAACCGAAGATCCTGCATTTCCCCCCTTGCATAATGCCGGATGACGAGATTTGACGAGCATGTCGCCCCACCTCAGGCTTGGCGGCAGGTTCGTCAAAAGGACACCACATGCATTATCTCTACCTGATGGCCGCTGTGCTGGCCGAAACCATCGGAACAACCGCACTTCAGGCCAGCCAGCAATTCACCCGGCTGTTGCCATCCGTGATCGTCGTGGTCGCCTATGCTGCATCTTTCTTTCTGATGAGCCTGACCCTGAAATACATGCCGGTGGGCATTGTCTATGCGATCTGGTCGGGGCTTGGCATCGTGCTGATCGCCGCCATCGGGTTTATCGTATTTGGTCAACGCATTGATCTGCCTGCAATCGCCGGCATGGTGATGATCATCGCGGGCATTCTGGTGATCCACCTGTTTTCGTCCAGCTCAAGCCACTGACCCACGCTCAGGGCTCCCTCCTGATGCGGCAGCGCAGCGACAGTTGCCGGCCTGTCCTGCTTTTGCACTAGCCATTCGGGCTTTATCACGGTATGCGCGCCGCAACCCCAATTAAAGGCATGACTCATGGACCTGCGCAATATTGCGATCATCGCGCACGTCGACCATGGTAAAACAACCCTGGTCGATGAGCTACTGAAACAATCCGGCGCGTTCCGCGAAAACCAGGCCGTGGCAGAACGTGCCATGGATTCCAACGATCTGGAACGCGAACGCGGTATCACCATTCTGGCGAAAGCCACCTCGGTAGAGTGGAACGGCACCCGTATCAACATCGTCGACACCCCCGGCCACGCCGACTTTGGCGGCGAAGTTGAACGTATCCTGTCGATGGTAGACGGTGTTGTGCTGCTGGTGGATGCGGCAGAAGGTCCGATGCCGCAAACCAAATTCGTCACCTCCAAGGCGCTGGCCCTCGGCCTGCGTCCGATCGTGGTGCTGAACAAGGTCGACAAGCCCGACGCAGAACCGGATCGCGCGCTGGACGAATGTTTCGACCTGTTTGCCAACCTCGGCGCCGATGACGACCAACTCGACTTCCCTTCCATGTATGCCTCCGGCCGCTCCGGCTGGGCCGACATGGAACTGGACGGCCCGCGAGAGGATCTCTCCGCGCTGTTCGATCTGGTTGTGAAGCACGTCCCCGCACCCAAGCAGATCGCCCATAAGGAAGAGCCGTTCCGCATGCTGGCGACCACCCTCGGCGCCGACCCGTTCATGGGCCGCATCCTAACCGGTCGCGTCGAAAGCGGTACGCTCAAGGTTGGCGAGAGCCTCAAGGCGCTGACCCGTGATGGCGAGCTGATCGAGAACTTCCGCGCCACCAAGATCCTGGCTTTCCGCGGCCTGTCCCAACAGCCGATCGACCTGGCCGAGGCCGGTGACATCGTCACCGTCGCCGGCATGGCCAAGGCGACCGTGGCGGACTCGCTGGTGGACACTTCGGTGACCGAGGCCCTGCCCGCCCAGCCGATCGATCCGCCCACCATCACCGTGACCTTCGGCATCAACGACAGCCCGCTGGCTGGTCGCGACGGCAAGAAGGTCCAATCGCGCGTGATCCGGGATCGCCTCATGAAAGAGGCAGAGCTGAACGTGGCCATCCAGGTCACCGACACCCCCGGCGGCGAGGCCTTCGAGGTTGCCGGTCGTGGCGAATTGCAGATGGGCGTTCTGATCGAGAACATGCGCCGCGAAGGGTTCGAGCTGTCGATCTCCCGCCCCCAGGTGCTGTTCACCGAGGAAAACGGCCAGCGCATGGAGCCCGTCGAGGAAGCCACCATCGACGTGGATGACGAATACTCCGGCGTTGTGATCGAAAAGCTGACCGGCAACCGCAAGGGTGAACTGGTTGAAATGAAACCCGCAGGCGCCGGCAAGACTCGTATCATTGCCCATGTGCCGTCGCGCGGTTTGATCGGCTATCACGGCGAGTTCCTGACCGACACCCGCGGCACCGGCGTGCTGAACCGCGTGTTCCACGGCTGGACCGCACACAAGGGCTCGATCCCGGGCCGTCGTGCTGGTGTGCTGATCTCCATGGAGAACGGCCAGTCCGTCGCCTACGCCCTGTGGAACCTCGAAGAGCGTGGCAAGATGTTCATCGGCGCCCAGGCCGACATCTATCAGGGCATGATCATCGGCGAACACAGCCGTGAGAACGACCTGGAAGTGAACCCGTTGAAGGGCAAGAAGCTGACCAACGTACGGGCCTCCGGCACCGACGATGCGGTCCGGCTGACCACCCCGATCACGCTGTCGCTGGAAGAGGCCATCGCCTACATCAACGACGACGAGCTGGTGGAAGTCACCCCAACCTCCGTGCGTCTGCGCAAACGCTACCTCGACCCGCATGAGCGCAAGCGGATGGCAAAGTCCAACAACTGATAAATGCAAAAAGGCCCGGTCAAAGCAGACCGGGCCTTTTCATTTGCGCAAGCTGCCTCAGGTTTGCGGAACAAAATCCTGGATCACGACCTCATCCGCCGTGTAGCGACAGATGGATCCCGCGGGCACCGCTTCCCAGCATTCGCCCTTGTGCAGCGGTTCCGACACCACAAGACGTCCGGTGCCATCGGCGGTCCGGCTACTGTAAACCGTCGGCGCCAGATGGTCGGAGGCATAGCGCACCGCATAGAGCGCCTGACCACAGCTGAAGGCCGCGCCGATGCGCATATGCGGTGTATGGCCGAACTCGCGACTGAGGGCTTCCATCTTGCCCACCGCGCGCTCCATCGCGCCCTTTGGATCCTCGAACAACCCTTCCGAGATCGCGATCAGGAACAACGCCTCGCTGTCTGTGGCGCCCTTGCGAGCCCCGTAGAGGTCATCCGGGATCATCATGTCGGCGCGACGGCGAAAATTCTCGAACCCGCCAACCTGACCGTTGTGCATGAAGGACCAGCAGCCATGGGTGAACGGGTGACAATTGTTGCGGCTGGTTGCAGTGCCGGTGGAGGCGCGCACATGAGCCAGAAACAGGCCGGAGCGTACCTGATGGGTGATCGACCGCAGGTTGGGATCGGACCAGGCCGGATGCGTGTCGCGATAAAGCCCCGGCTCCTCGCGGCTGTCATACCAGGCAATGCCAAACCCGTCAGCATTGGTCTGGGTCTTGCACTCAAAGGCATGCACCGACTGCGCCACCAAGGATTGCTCCGGCTTGCTCACAACTTCGTCCAGATGGACAGGGGTGCCGATATAGGCGGCCCAACGACACATGATGTTCTCCTCGTCTCGTCTACGCACCCTGAGTGCCCGACGTCGAGGCGCTGTTAAGCACAAAAAAGGGCCACGCGAAACGCGCAGCCCAATCTTCCGCTTTGCACAGTTTTCTGTGCTCAGGCGTCGGTTTCCACCACCATCAGCTCCCGCTCGGAGGCGTCGCGCGCATGGCTCAGCGCTTCCTGATATTCCGGGCTGTTGTAGCAGTCGACCGCCGCATCCACGCTGGCGAATTTCGCCACCACATTGCGGGGGCGTTCCTTGCCTTCCAGCTGAACAAAACGACCACCACGGGCGATGAATTCGCCGCCGTGCTTGGCAATCGCCGGGCCGGCCAGTTCGGCATATTTGCCGTAGGCCTCGGCGTCGGTCACGGTCACATGTGCAATCCAAAGTGCGGGCATGGTTGTTATCCTTCCAAAAGAGTTTCGGCTGCCTTGATAGCTGCCTCGGCACCGGCGAAGTCCTTGCCGCCGCCCTGCGCCATGTCCGGTCGGCCACCGCCGCCCTTGCCGCCAACAGCCGGAACGGCCGCTTTCAGGACGTCCACGGCGGACACCTCGCCGGTCAGATCATCTGTCACGCCCGCCGCCACGGCGACCTTGCCGTCGTCCTCGGCGATCAACAGGATCACCCCGGAGCCGATCTTCTGCTTATGCGCATCAATCAACCCGCGCAGATCCTTGCCGGACACACCCTGCAGCGCCTGACCGAGGAAGGTCTTGCCCCCAATCTCCTTGGTCTCCGCGCCGCCATCCGCGCCGCCGCCCATGGCGATCTGCTGCTTCAGGTTTGCAATTTCGTTCTGCAGCGCACGCCGCTCATCCATCATCGCCTTGAGGCGGTCCATCACATCCGCAGGCTGCGCCTTCATCACCCCGGCCACTTCCGCCATGCGGTTGGCTTCCTGCTCGAGGTAGCGATAGGCTGCAGCGCCGGTCAGCGCCTCGATCCGGCGCACGCCGGCAGAGGACGCACTGTCACCAAGGATCACGAAGGTGCCGATGTCACCGGTCTGCTTCACATGCGTGCCGCCGCAGAGTTCGATAGAGTAGGTGTCGCCATCCTGCCCCTTGCCGGTGGCCGCCTTGCCCATCGAGACCACGCGCACCTCTTCGCCGTATTTCTCGCCAAACAGCGCCTGCGCCCCAAGCGCGCGCGCGTCATCAGGGGTCATGATGCGGGTGCTGACGGTTGAGTTTTGACGAATGAAATCATTCACTTCCGTAGAGATCTTCGACAGATCCTCGGCGCTCACGGCCTTGTTGTGGCTGAAATCGAACCGCAGGCGGTCGGCAGCATTGAGCGAGCCCTTCTGCGCCACATGGTCGCCAAGCGCATTGCGCAGGGCTTCGTGCAGCAGGTGGGTGGCAGAGTGGTTGGCACGGATCTGGCCGCGACGCGTGTGGTCCACTTCCATCGCGGCACCTTCGCCCACGGCAATCTCGCCCTCGGTGACCTCCGCGATATGCAGGAACAGGCCTTCGACCTTCTTGGTGTCGGTGATGCGCGCCACACCACCTTCGACGGTCAGCACGCCGCTGTCGCCCACCTGACCACCGCTCTCGCCATAAAATGGCGTCTGGTTCAGGATGATCTGAACGCTGTCGCCCTTCACGGCCTTGTCGAGTTTGCCGCCATCACGCACCAGCGCAACGATCTGGCCTTCGGCTTTTTCGGTTTCATAGCCAAGGAACTCGGTGGTTCCCTCAGCATCAACGATATCAAAATAGACCTTCACATCTGCCGCGTCACCAAGGCCGATGCCACCGGCGCGGGACTGCTCTTTCTGCGCCTTCATCGCGGCGTCAAAGCCGTCGGTGTCGACCTCGACCCCCTTGGCGCGCAGGGCGTCCTGGGTCAGATCCAGCGGGAACCCAAATGTGTCATAGAGCTTGAACGCCGTCTCGCCGGGCAGGATGTCGCCTTGGTCGAGATCGCCGGACGCATCGTCCAGAAGTTTAAGGCCGCGATCCAAGGTCTTGAGGAAGCGGGTTTCTTCCTGCTCGAACGTCTCCTCGATCAGGGCTTGGCCCTGACCCAGCTCAGGATAGGCGGCACCCATCTGGCTGACCAACGCCGGCACCAGCTTGTGCATCACCGGATCGGACGCGCCCAGCAAGGAGGCATGACGCATGGCGCGACGCATGATGCGGCGCAGCACGTAGCCACGGCCTTCGTTTGAGGGCAAGACACCCTCGGCAATCAAGAAGGAACAGGAGCGCAGGTGGTCGGCGATGACGCGATGATGCACGTTCTGATCGCCAAAGGGCTCACTGTTGGTCGCAGTGGCAGAGGCCTCGATCAGGTATTTGAACAGATCGGTCTCATAGTTGTCATGGGTGCCCTGCAGCAGCGCTGCGATGCGCTCCAGCCCCATGCCGGTGTCGATCGACTGCATGTCGAGATCGACCATGGAGCCATCCGCAAACCGTTCGTTCTGCATGAACACGAGGTTCCAGATCTCGATGAACCGGTCGCCGTCCTCTTCCGCAGAGCCCGGAGGGCCGCCCCAGATATGATCGCCGTGATCGTAGAAAATCTCGGTGCAGGGACCGCAGGGACCGGTATCGCCCATCTGCCAGAAGTTGTCAGAGGTGGCGATGCGGATGATGCGATCCTCGGACACGCCGACCTTTTTCCAGATCTCGAACGCCTCGTCATCGGTGTGATAGACGGTGGCGTAGAGCTTGTCCTTCGGGATGTCGAATTCGCCGGTGATCAGCTCCCAAGCGAAGGGGATCGCCTCGGGTTTGAAATAATCGCCAAAGGAGAAATTCCCCAGCATTTCAAAAAAGGTGTGGTGGCGCGCGGTATAGCCGACATTGTCGAGGTCATTGTGCTTGCCGCCAGCGCGGACACATTTCTGAGCCGAGGTGGCGCGCACATAGTCGCGTTTGTCCACGCCGGTGAAGCAGTTCTTGAACTGCACCATGCCGGAGTTGGTGAACATCAGCGTGGGATCGTTGCGCGGCACCAGCGGGCTGGAATCCACAACCTCATGGCCCTGCTTGGCAAAATAGTTCAGGAAGGTCGACCGGATGTCGTTCAAGCTGGGCATGTCAACGCGGCTCTCTAGATGTGATTGGAACAGTCCAAAGCGGTGTATCGCGCCCATGCAGGGCTGTCCACCGCCCAAAGCAAACGTGCTCCAATCGCTTTTTCAAAAGGGCTTTGTCGTCTCAGATTTTGATCAAAACATCCCCGTTGGCGATGCGACCGCCCTGCTCTACCGAACACAGGATTCCCCGCAAACGGGCCGTCCGAAATTCGGGGCGATTGACCCAGGCACGCGCGTCAGCCCCATATCGTGCCTGCCACTTCACGCAGCCATCATTGAATATGTCGGAAACCTTCAGTACGGCACTGCCGGCCTGTAACAGCTGCCCCGGCGGCAGGTTGCCTTCGGACAAATCCATATCCACGACGAAGGTATCGCCTGGGTGCGGTGTGTTTTCGCGTTCGATCCAAACGAGATCCAGAACCCGCTTTGACAGGATGCAAATCTGGATACCCGGATGACCAGATCCGTCTTGTCGCGTCAGCCATGGACGTGTGCCCCAACGCTCTCCGGGAATGCCCTGCTCTGGCGTCACATCAACCGCATCCACAAAGCGCCGTTGGTTGTAGCCGGGACGCAAGCAGAGCATCGTAATCTCTGCCCGGTCTTTGGGCGCGGCCTGCACTTCAGGCGTTGCCGCCATCAACTGTTCAAGCGTCGGGACCATGATGCCTCCATGTGCAAAGCTGCAATGCATACAGTGCTGACACAGGAGCAGAAGCAATGTCTACGCAAAACACTTCAGAGCATCTTTTCAAAGAAATGGTCGGCATCCGGGTTATCGTTATATCGGGCGATTTCCCGATAGCCGAGCGCATGATAGAGGGAAACCGCCTCTTGCAAATGCCGACTGGTGTCGAGCCGCACGCTGGCGTAGCCCAGCTCCCGCGCCTCGTCCTCTAGGGATCGCATCATGTCTCGTGACACACCCTGCCCGCGCCAGGCGGGATTGACCCAGACCCGTTTGACCTCCGCACAGTACTGGTCAATGGGGCGCAAGCCCCCACTGGCGATGGCCATGTTGTCCTGAACTGCCAACAGGAACACGCCCCGCGGCGGCAAGAAGTCCTGTCTCTCTGCTTCACTCATCTCGGGCACAGCAAAACTGCGACCAAAGCGGTCAGACAGCTCGCTGGTATATTCCCCCATAGCATAGGTCACGTCCGGCTCTGTCGGCGCAGCGCGGCGGATCCGTGGCTGTCTGGACCCGAATGTGGCGCTGATCAGATCGATCGCCGCCAGAAGCTCCTTTCGTTTCCGACTGCGGCCTAGAAGCTCCTGTGCGTGCTGATCCGAAAGTGCTTCATAGGCGTCGAACTCCCTGTGTCCCGCATCCGTCAGCGTGACACGCTTCTGTCGCGCATCCTGGGTTTGTGAACGCGCCGCGACCACGAGCTCCTCGGCCTCAAGCACGCGCAAATGCCGGCTGAGAAGCCCCGAATCCAACCCGAGATACGATCTCAGATCGCGGAGTTCCTCTTTGCCTTGCCCGATCGCCTGCAACACCCGGGCCAGACCAAGAGGTCGCCCCCGTCCGAGAAACGATTGATCCATTGCCCCCAATTCAGATGTGACCACCCGGTTGAAGCGACGAAGACGGCGGATTTCACTTTCAGAGATCATACTATAGGAATCCTTAGTCAGAATAATTACCTGACTTATGTCAGGTAATTATTCATCGCAAGAAAAAACCGGCCCATAACAGGCCGGTTTTCAATCTCAAGCTTGTGACGCTACTCAGTCCGACGCCAAGACATCATCGTCTTCGCCGCCACCCGGAGGCATATCGAAATCCAAACCGTGTGCGCCACGGATTTTATCCTCAATCTCAAGCGTTATACGCTTGTGATCGCGCAGATACTGCTTGGCGTTTTCGCGCCCCTGTCCGATCCGCTCATCTCCATAAGAGAACCACGCGCCGGATTTATTTACCACACCGGCAGCAACGCCAAGATCCAACAGCTCGCCCATCTTGGAGATGCCCTCGCCATACATGATATCGAATTCGACCTGCTTGAACGGCGGTGCCACCTTGTTTTTCACCACCTTCACCCGGGTCGCATTGCCAACCACCTCGTCGCGATCCTTGATCGAACCGATGCGACGAATATCGAGACGCACGGAGGAGTAGAACTTCAGCGCATTGCCGCCGGTGGTGGTTTCGGGCGAGCCGAACATCACGCCGATTTTCATGCGGATCTGGTTGATAAAGATCACCATGCATCTGGAGCGACTGATGGAGCCGGTAAGCTTGCGCATTGCCTGGCTCATCAGACGGGCCTGCACGCCGACGCTGCTATCGCCCATGTCGCCCTCAAGCTCGGACTTCGGGGTCAGCGCGGCCACCGAGTCGACGACCACCATATTGACCGCGCCGGAGCGTACCAGCGTATCGGTAATCTCCAACGCCTGCTCACCGGTGTCGGGCTGTGAGATCAGCAACTCATCCAGATCTACACCCAGTTTGCGAGCATATTGCGGATCCAGCGCGTGTTCCGCGTCCACAAAGGCGCAGACACCGCCCTTTTTCTGCTGCTCGGCAATGCAATGCAGCGTGAGCGTGGTCTTGCCCGAGCTTTCCGGGCCGTAGATCTCGATGATCCGACCCATCGGCAGGCCACCAATGCCAAGCGCGATATCCAGCCCCAGAGAGCCGGTCGAACTGGCCTCGATCTCCTGCAGAGCCGTGCCGTCGCCGAGTTTCATGATCGAGCCCTTGCCGAACTGCCGTTCGATCTGGGCGAGCGCGCTGTCCAAGGCTTTCTGCTTGTCGCCGCTCTTCTTGTCGTCCTTCATGGTCAATAGATCCGCCATAGTACCCGTATCCTTCTCTATGTGTCACACCCGGAAGCGGACGACAATCACTGCTTTGTTCTCCTCTTGTTCCTTATGGGGTCAAAACGAGAACATTACAAGACAAATTCACGTCTCTCCACGGGACTGGCAACGCGGTTAAAGATTGGTTTACAACTTGAGAGCAGTTTGAATTATTGCCGGGACTTTAACGTCATGATGGTCTTTTACGGAGCCAAGCTTGTGCTCTTGTCGGTGCCCAAAACCGGCTCAACAGCGTTGCAATCCGCCCTTCGACCGCACGCAGACATGGTGATTTCAGACCCGCCGGAGCTGAAGCATTCACCGCTCTATCGCTACAATCGTTGGGTGCGCCCGATGTTTGAAAAGGTATGTGGTGCCGAGTTGGAGGTGGTGGCCATCATGCGCGAGCCGGTCGACTGGCTTGGCAGTTGGTACCGATTCCGACAGCGGCCGCATCTGAACGGGCGACCGACATCGACCCGCGAGATCAGCTTTGACAGGTTTGTCGATGACTATTGTCGCGGCAAGCGGCCAGCGCATGCAGAGGTGGGCAGCCAGGCGAAGTTCCTTGAGGCACAGCCGAATGGCTGCCGCGTCAGCCATCTGTTTGCATATGAGACACTCGCCCCGTTTCATGCCTTCCTGCGGGATCGTACGGGGGTGGATTATGAAACCAGATCAGAGAATGTCAGCCCCGCGGGTGACCTGACCCTACGGGCGGCAACGCGAAAGAAGCTGGAGCGCAAACACCCGGAGGAATTTGCGCTCTATGCCTCAATCAACCCGTGATTTCGCCCAGTTGGGACTGGACCGTCTCAGTCAGCTGACTGAGCGAGAATGGCTTGGCCAGGAACACGGAATTGGGAACGTCCGGTTCCGCATCGCCAAAGGCCCCTTCGGAGTAGCCGGACACAAACACCACCTTGGTTCCGGGGCGTTCCTGTAGCGCCTTGCGCACCCAGGTGGGGCCATCCATGCCCGGCATGATCACATCGGTGACAAAGACATCGACGCTGAGATTCGGGTCTTCAAGCGTGTCCAGCGCCTCTTCGGCAGACTCGGCCTCAAGCACCGTGTACCCCCGCATGCGCAGCGCACGAGAGGCAAAGGCACGGACCGGCGCCTCATCTTCCACCAGAAGCACCACGCCCTCGCCATGCTGGGCGGCTGCGACCTTGGTCTTGATGCTCACTTCCGGCTCGCTGTCCTCGCTGGACGCATCGCTGCGGAACACCGGGAAATAGAGCATGAACTTGGTGCCCTGGTTCAACGTCGAGTCCACAAAGATAAACCCGCCGGTCTGCTTTATGATGCCATAGGCGGTAGACAGGCCAAGGCCAGTGCCCTCTCCGGTGCGCTTGGTGGTGTAGAACGGCTCGAACACCTTTTGCAGCTTGTCCGGTGAAATCCCCGTGCCCTCGTCGCTGACCTGAATGGTCACCCACTCTCCAGGCGGCACCACCGCGCGATCCCGTTCCAGTGCCGTATCGAGCACAACCACCTCGGTTTCCACACGGATTTCGCCCCCCTGCGGCATCGCATCGCGCGCGTTCACCACGAGGTTCATCAGCACCTGTTCCAACTGCCGTTTGTCGGCGCGGATGGAGCGCATGACCGGATCGTGACTGAGCGTCAGAGAGACCTTTTCGCCCACCAGTCGATTCAGCAGATGCGTTAGGTCCGAGAGAGTTTCGCGCACATCCAGCACTTCGGGCTGCAGGGTTTGCTTGCGTGAGAAGGCCAGAAGCTGGCTCACCAGCGCGGCGGCGCGATTGGCGTTCTCGTGGATCTGGATCAGATCACCATAGTCCTGATCGCCTTGGTCGTGACGCAGCAGTAGCAGATCGCAATGACCCGAAATTGCCGTCAGCAGATTGTTGAAGTCATGCGCCACACCACCTGCAAGCTGGCCAATAGCCTGCATTTTCTGGCTCTGCGCGAATTGTGCTTCCAGTGTTTTCAGTTCCGTCGCATCATTCAGAACCGCCATCAGAAGGGGTTCGCCCTCCTCAATGACCCGGGTGAGCGTCACCTGAACAAAAACTTCCTTGTCATCGCGCGACACCCGCAAGAATTCGGACTTGTGCGGAGCCAACCCCTTTGCGGTTTCCTGCAGCCAATCATTCATCGGCCGGCCGAGACCTTCCATCAGCTGCCCCAGCTGTACGCCTTCGGCCTGTTCGATCCCCAGAAGCCGCATCGCCATGCGGTTCACCGAAAGGACCTCGCCGCCGGGACGCACTTTCAGCAGCGGCACCGGCAGGCTCTCAAAACCGGTGTGCGGCCCACTGTCCTCCACAGCGGCTTTCATGAAGTAAAGCTCACTGCGCCCCTGCCCGCGCCCGTGTTCGCTGACGAGCACCTCAACCGCGCCGGACTTGGTCATGATCGTATTGAGGCGTCCCGGGATCACCGGCAGCGATGTAAACAGGCGTTCGGTGGACTTTACGCGCTCCCCGATCAGGCTGCGCGCCGCCTCATTCATGAACAGCACCGCACCTGTGCGCCCGACAGAGATCATCGGCACCGGATTGGTATCCGCAGTGCGCCCGGCGGGACGTTCGCCCAGATCCTCAACGCGCCACAGGAAACTACCATTGGCCATTTCGTGCACGGACAGGCGCAGGTGCCCCCGCCGTGTCACGATATCCTCGCGCCCCGATCCTTCGAGCTTGGCCCGGCTCTGCAGGCGGAACAAAACCGCCGAGGGGTTGGCAAGGACGGACCGAAGCGTGCCTGAGATTGTCTCGCTCTCCGTGCCCTCAAACCGCTTCATCGCTGCGGTGTTGCAGGCGTGGATAAGACCCTCATCATCCGTGACAAAGCTGGGCGAGGCGTCCTTGTCGATGAAGCCCGACAACAGCTCGCTCGCCATCGCGCGGGCCCCTTGCCGCATACGTGTCTGTACGAAGATCAGTGCGGCGACACCACCTAGCGTCAGCCCCACCGCGACAAGCGCACGTCCGATCCAATCGGGAAGCGGCAGAATCCAAGGCAGAACAACAAACAGCAGCGACAGAACAAACGTCGCAACGAGGCGGGCTTGTTCGGGTGTCTCTACCTTCAGGTTTGGTACAATTGAAGTCGCGCGACCGATCATTTCGGCTCCGTTAACAGTCTTCGTGCCGCACTATCGTGCCAACCATGGTTAAGGCGGAGTTAATCTCAGTGAGGAACGACAAAACTTTCCAATAGTTTAATGCTTTCCAGGTCTCCGGAACATCGAGACGTAAAAGCCGTCGGTACCAGTATGAACATGCCATGCGTGTTCGCTCAAGTGTTCCCACTCCGGATGCCGGTCCAGAAACGCCCGGGTTTGATTTCCGTTTTCCACATCCAACATTGAACAGGTGGCAAATGCGAGCACGCCTCCGGCTGCCACCAATGGAGCTGCGGCATCCAGAATATCACCCTGCACCGCAACGACGTGGTCGAGTGCGTCCTGTGTCAGGCGCCATTTCCCTTCGGGATCACGACGCCAGGACCCGGACCCACTGCAAGGGGCATCACAGAGTACCAGATCGAACGGCGCGAGCTTTGCCAGCTCTTCTGTTGTCAGGCAGGGAAGTGAAACACCGGCGCGTTCTGCGCGCTCGGGTACGTCCTTCATCCGGCGTGGAACCGCATCATGAGCATAAATCTGCGCGTCCACGCGCCCGGCCATGGCCAAGGCCTTGCCACCGCCACCCGCACAGAAATCCAGAACCCGCTGTCCGTCATGCAATGGCAAGGCATCCACGACGGCCTGACTTGCGGCGTCTTGCAATTCTACAAAGCCTTGCAGGTAGCTTTCGGAATTCTTAACGCGCCGCGCACCGTCGGTCACAGTCAAGGCGCTCGGGGACACGGCCTGCGGCTCGGCGATGATACCGCCCTCTGCCAGACGCTTGATCGCAGCGTCACGATCTCCCTTGCGCAGGTTCACACGCAGATGCACTGGCGCACGTGACCGCAAGGCCTGCGCGGCCTCCAGCGCCTGATCGCCGAGACTGCGCTCAAACAACGGCCATAGCCATTCCGGCAGGTCATTTTCCTCGGCGACGCTTTCAAACGCACGCGGACTGGCCTGCTCCGCCTCATCAAGCGGCTTTGGCGCATGACCTTCTCCGTGGAAGAGGTCCGCGGGATCCAGCCCCTCGGCCCGCAGCGCACCGATCATCAGACCACGCCCCGTCAGAGCACCGCCCAAAGCAGCATGGGAGCGCTGACAACGCAGCGCCTGAAAAACATGATCACGGACCGCCAAACGGTCCTTGGAGCCCGCGTAGCGACTGCGCCGGCCCCAATTTGTCAGAGCCTTCTCCGCAGCCTGACCGGCGAGGATCTCGTCAAGGATTTCTGTCGCCGCCTGCACGCGGGCCCCGGGGGTCATATGCGCCCCCGCAGGATTTCAACGCGCACCGCGTCAGCCTTAGCCGATCCGGTAGTTGGGCGATTCACGGGTGATCTGGACGTCATGAACATGGCTCTCCTTGAGGCCCGCACCGGTGATGCGGACGAATTCACAGTTCTTGCGCATGTCATCAACGGTTGCACAACCGGTATACCCCATGGCGGCACGCAAACCGCCGACGAGCTGGTGGATCACCGCGCCTGCAGACCCTTTGTAGGGAACCTGACCCTCGATGCCCTCGGGAACCAGTTTGTCGCTGGCGGCATCCTTCTGGAAATAGCGATCCGCAGATCCACGTGCCATGGCCCCCATGGAGCCCATGCCGCGATAGGATTTGAACGAGCGCCCCTGATAGAGGATGACTTCGCCCGGGCTTTCGTCAGTCCCGGCAATCATGGAACCAACCATGGCACAGGATGCACCAGCGGCAATTGCCTTGGCAAAATCACCTGAGAACTTGATGCCACCGTCGGCAATCACCGGGGTCTCGCCTGCCGCCGCGGCACAATCCATGACAGCCGTCAGCTGCGGAACGCCCACACCTGCAACCATGCGGGTGGTACAAATGGAGCCTGGGCCGATACCGACCTTCACCGCGTCCGCACCGGCATCAATCAGGGCCTTGGTTGCCGCCGCGGTCGCGACATTGCCCGCGATGACCTGAACGCTGCTCGACAGCGCTTTGATCCGCTTCACGGCTTCGATCACACCTTCGGAGTGACCATGGGCCGTATCCACAACCACCACGTCAACGCCTGCGTCAATCAGCGCTTCGGAGCGTTCGAACCCGCTATCGCCGACAGAGCTGGCTGCCGCCACGCGCAGGCGACCAAGGTCATCCTTGCACGCTGTCGGGTTCAGAACCGCCTGTTCGGTATCTTTGAGGGTCAGCAACCCGGTGAGCTTTCCGTCCTGATCGGTCACCAGCAGCTTTTCGATCCGGCGCGCTTTCATAAGGGACTTGGCTTCTTCGCGCTCCGCGGGTTCGCGCAGCATCGCCAGATTGTCCGAGGTCATCATAACCGAGACCGGCGTATTGTCATCGGACGCAAAGCGCATGTCGCGATTGGTGACGATCCCGACCACACGGCCGCTGTCGTCCACCACCGGGAACCCGGTCACGCGATACCGCTCCTGCAACGCCTTGGCGTCGGCCAGGGTCTGATTTGCCTGCAATGTGATGGGGTTGTAGACGATACCGCTTTCGAACCGCTTCACGCGCCGCACCTGCTGTGCCTGCTCTTCCACATCCAAGTTTTTGTGGATCACGCCCATGCCGCCGGACTGTGCCATCGAAATGGCCATACGCGACTCTGTCACCGTATCCATCGCGGAACTCAGAAGTGGAATATTCAGCGAGATTGAGCGGGTCACCCGCGTGCGTGTATCCGCCATATTTGGCAGGACACTGGATGCGGCCGGAACCAGCAAAACATCGTCAAAGGTAAGGGCCTCACGAATCTGCATCTGTCTTCCCCATGCATAACACCGTTTGGCGGTGACCCTATGGCACAGTTCATCAACATGGGAAAGAGGCGCTGATCGTTTTTCGCCGCATCGCGGCGCACCAGTTGGGGTTTTTCTGACCGAGGTCAAAGAGCTGTTGCAATCCTATCCTATAGCCAGAAAGTGAAAACAAACGCTTGGAGAACAACATGACCGGCCCTCTTGATGGAATAACGATCCTCGATCTGACGCATGTGCTCGCTGGTCCATATGCCTCTATGACGCTGGCCGACCTCGGCGCACGCGTCATCAAGGTCGAGCGTCCGGGCACCGGAGACGACACACGAAGCTTCCCGCCGTTCAAAGATGGCGCAAGCGCGTATTTTGCCACCATCAATCACGGCAAGGAAAGCATCGCGCTTGACCTGAAAGATGTCGAAGATCGTACTGTTTTCGAAGAACTTTTATCTCGATCTGATATCATACTGGAGAACTATCGCCCTGGCGTGATGGAGCGGCTTGGCTACGGCTGGACAGATTTAAGCCTGAGGTATCCGAAGCTGATCTACGGGGCCGTCTCCGGGTTTGGCCACAGCGGCCCCGACAGCCAGCGCCCTGCGTATGATATGGTGGTCCAGGCGCGCGGCGGCGTCATGTCGATCACGGGCGAGCGGGATCGGGAACCCGTGCGCGTCGGCGCCTCCATCGGAGATATCGCGGCAGGCATGTTTCTCGCACAGGGTGTCCTTGCCGCGCTCTTGCAACGCCAGCAGACTGGCAAGGGACAAAAGATCGACATCGCCATGCTCGACTGTCAGCTCGCCATGCTGGAACACGCGATCGCCCTCACCTCCGTGACCGGTGAAGCGCCGCGCCCCTGTGGCGCACGGCACCCGTCGATCACACCGTTCGAGACGTTTCACGCAGAGGATGGATTATTCGTCATCGCCGCTGGCAACGACGTCCTTTTTGCGCGTCTCTGTGAAGCATTACAGTTGCCGCTGGCAGCAGATCCGCGTTTTGAAACCAATCAAGCAAGATGCGAAAATGCTCGCCTTCTCAAGCGATTAATCGAGGCTGTTACACTGGGCCAGAACATGCGCCACTGGATCGATCTGCTCACCGAAGCGGGCATTCCCACGGGACCGATCCAGAACGTCGCCGAGGTGTTGCAGGATCCGCAGATATTGGCGCGCAACATGGTCGTTGATGTCCTCGACCGCGCTGGGCATCCAGCTTATGTTGCCGCAGGAAACCCGATAAAAATGAGTACATTGGCGGACCCGACCACTCGCGGCCCTGCCCCGACACTCGACGAACACCGGCAGGAGATACTGGATTGGCTGGCCCAAGGCTGACATGAGTTTGGAATTTACTGCGAACATGCCGCCCATGAGCCAAAATATGACGGTGATTGCCTTTCGCTTTGCAGTAACTGGCCTATGCTTCGCTTAAATTGCGGAACATAAGGGTTTGAGGCATGTCAGACGATCCCCTCGTTGTGTTTACACCATCCGGTAAGCGCGGCCGTTTTCCTGTCGGCACACCGGTGCTTACCGCGGCACGTCAGCTCGGGGTCGATCTAGACTCGGTCTGCGGCGGTCGGGGGATATGCTCGAAATGCCAGATCACCCCGTCCTATGGCGAATTCTCCAAACATGGCGTCACGGTCGCCGATGACGCGCTGTCGGAATGGAACAAGGTCGAACAGCGCTACCAGGACAAACGCGGGCTGATCGACGGGCGGCGTCTGGGCTGCCAGGCCAAGATCGAAAAGAACGTTGTGATTGACGTGCCACCTGAAAGCCAGGTCCATAAACAGGTGGTGCGCAAACGGGCCGAGGTCCGTGACATCGTGATGAACCCGTCCATCCGCATGTTCTATGTGGAGGTAGAAGAGCCGGACATGCACAAGCCTTCCGGTGATCTGGAGCGGCTGTGTGAGGCACTGGAAAACCAGTGGGATGTCAAAGGTGTAAAGACCGACCTTCACATTCTGCGGCAGTTGCAGCCCGCATTGCGCAAAGGCGGATGGAAAGTCACGGTCGCAGTGCATCTGGGCAATGAGAGCCAACCGCCCCGTATCATGCATGTCTGGCCCGGCTACTATGAGGGCACTGTATATGGGCTTGCGGTGGATCTTGGCTCTACCACGATCGCGGCGCATTTGTGTGACCTCAAAAGCGGTGAAGTTCTGGCTTCCTCCGGCATCATGAACCCGCAAATCCGCTTTGGCGAAGATCTGATGAGCCGCGTGTCCTATGCCATGATGAACAAGGGCGGCGATCTGGAAATGACCCGTATTGTGCGAGAGGGCATGAACGCATTGTTCGCGCAGATTGCGGAAGAGGCGCAGATCGACCAATCGCTGATCATGGATGCGGTGTTCGTCTGCAACCCGGTCATGCACCACCTCTTCCTCGGCATCGATCCGTTCGAGCTGGGTCAGGCCCCCTTTGCGCTGGCAACGTCAAACGCACTTGCACTGGAAGCCAGCGATCTGGATCTGAAACTACACCCGGCGGCTCGGATCTATCTCTTGCCCTGCATTGCGGGCCATGTTGGCGCCGATGCCGCGGCGGTGGCTTTGTCCGAGGCGCCGGACAAATCAGAGGATCTGGTGCTCATCGTCGACGTTGGAACAAACGCCGAGATCCTATTGGGGAACAAGGAAAAAGTCCTGGCTTGCTCTTCTCCGACCGGGCCTGCCTTTGAGGGTGCTCAGATTTCCTCGGGACAACGCGCTGCACCCGGCGCGATCGAGCATGTTGAAATCAACCCCGAGACCAAGGAGCCGCGTTTTCGCGTCATTGGGTCGGAGCTCTGGTCTGATGAGGATGGGTTTGAAGAAAGTATCGCAAGTATCGGAATTTCCGGCATTTGTGGCTCCGGCATCATTGAGGTGATCGCAGAGATGCGGATCGCTGGGTTGCTGGATGCAACCGGCCTGATCGGGTCCGCCGCGCAAACCGGAAGCGCCCGCTGCGTGCCTGAGGGGCGCACCAACGCCTACCTGCTCTGGGACGGCAGCGCGGATGGTGGGCCACGCATCACCGTCACCAATCCTGACATCCGTGCCATTCAGATGGCCAAGGCCGCGCTTTACTCCGGCGCCCGTTTGCTGATGGACAAGATCGGCGTCGACACGGTTGATCGTGTGGTTCTGGCCGGTGCCTTTGGCGCACATATCTCCGCCAAACACGCAATGGTCCTCGGGATGATCCCGGACTGTCAGCTGGACAAGGTCACAAGCGCTGGCAACGCCGCCGGAACCGGGGCACGTATCGCCCTGCTCAACACCACTGCACGTGCTGACATTGAGGCGACGGTCCATCAGATCGAAAAGATCGAAACCGCCGTAGAGCCTCGTTTTCAGGAGCATTTTGTCAACGCCTCAGCAATACCGAACTCCTCCGACCCGTTCCCGATCCTTGGCACGCTGCTGACCCTTCCGGACGTCAGCTTTAATGTCGGTGGTGGTGACGGAGATGGATCAGGTGGCCGGCGTCGACGGCGACGGGGCTGACCGCAGAAATCAACGGCGGCGCTCTTGACGACCTCAGCGCCGCCGCATAAAGCTCTGCATCAAGAGCGCGGGTATGATGTAATGGTAGCCTGTCAGCTTCCCAAGCTGAACGCGCGGGTTCGATTCCCGCTACCCGCTCCAATTCCCTGTATATTCCTCCTTACTTTTCAGCCGCTTGCGCGTCTCTTTTGCAGTCATTGGCGACGCATCATGTGCTCAGGATAAATCTATTGCACCTGCAGCAGCATGGGCTTACCTCCTGCCCTATGGATTTACGATTTCTCACCCCGCTTCGCCCAGAAGAACAACTCGCTCAAGGCCTGCCCGAAGCAGCCCCAATGGCGATGGCCGACAGAGTACGGTTCTCGGAGATCGACATCCTCCAGCACGTGAACAACAAGGCCTACCTCGACTGGTTCGAAGCCCTGCGCGTTCACTACTACAACACCCATTTCCGTGATCACTTTCGCGGTGAGGCCGAGCCACGGCATGTGGTGCGCAATGCCGATATTCACTACGTAAAGGAAATGGTGCTGGGTGAGACTTACCTGACCACCGCACGCGTCCTGTCGTTTCGACGTACCTCATATACGATGGAACAACAGATCTGGTCTGGCGATCTGCGTGCGCGGATGGTCGGTGTCATGGTGTTTCGCACCGCAGATGGCAGCGCAGGCCATCCGATCCCGGACAGCCTGCGACAGCAATTCGTAGAACTCGATGGTGCGACAGAGGAAAGCTAACTTCTGTCGGCACTCACATGGACCTTACATGGCCCAATGCACCTGACACTCCGACAGCACGGACTGGATCGGAGCCTCTTCCGGCGGCAATGTCAGGGCGCGATCCAACGCCTCACGCTTTTCTTCGCCGAAAATCACCAGATGCTTGGCCATCGCGCTATCCAGGACATGGGCGGTCAGTGAAATACGCGCTTCAGGCTGGCTATCGGGGCGCATGACGGCCACTTCGGGGGCGTCCGGTGACAACGCCTCGCGCAAGCCGCTCACGCCTGGGAAAAGCGAAGCAGTGTGCATGTCTGCCCCCATGCCCAGCAAGGCCACAGCGAGGCTGCACTGGTCACGGACCTTTTCTGACAGCGGCCCAACAGCTGCATCAGGGTCGACCCCCTCCATATAGAACGGAAGAAAGCTCGCGTCTGCCGCACGGTTGGTCAACAAACGGTTGCGGATCAAACGCGCATTGGAGCGCTCACTGTCTTCGGGGACCCACCGCTCGTCCGACGCCATGACACAAACGTTTTTCCAATCCAGCTCCGCCGCGCAGAGATCGTCAAAAATCGGTCCAGGTGTCGTGCCACCCGCGACGGCGATCGCTGCCCGACCATTGCGAAGAAGGTGGTTCTTTAAATCGCCCGCGATCCGGTTCGCGACGGAAATAGACAGCATTTCTCTGTCCGGGTATTCGTTGAAATTCATGACCTTGCTCCTCAAACTTGAGGCTCCGCCCATAAGCGGAGCCTGTCGTTGAGCGAACTCTGTCACAGGTTGGCCAGCGGGCCAAGACCGCAGGATGGATCGCTTCAGGTCCGACAGCTGTTAGTTGAGGTGAAATTCGCCAACAACATGTCGCCACTCGCCGCTGGACATCATTTTCCGATGCGAGAACCGCACATGGCGCAACGGGCCCTCGATCTCTTCCTTCCAGAAATCTATGAAAGACAGCAGTCGCGGATGATCCGGTGCAAGATCGTAGTCCTGCCAAACAAAGGTGTTCAGCACATGGGCAAAATCCGGCATGTGGTAGGTGAACTCGGCCGTGGTCAGGCCATATCCCTTGAGCATCAATTCGGTTTCAGATGGGTCCATTTGGGGCCTCCATTGACTGATCGATAAGACCACCCTAATAGGGACAGGTAAATTTTCATATAAATCAGATTGTTAGCAGATATACGCAGTGGCTGCCAGCATATCCCAAGTAGCTTGCTTGCACGTCATATGCGCAGTCTGATAAGGTGTCTCCACAACATATAGATCCAAATGAGAAGCGGGCAGCCAACGTGAGCGATACGCCGGAAACTCCTGAAAATCCTGATGAAAACCTGCCGGTACGCCCGTCGTATGACGGACCGACCGTTTCCATCGAATCCGAGATGCGCACGTCGTACCTCGATTATGCGATGTCGGTTATTGTCAGCCGTGCCATCCCGGACTTGCGGGATGGACTGAAGCCGGTTCACCGCCGGATCCTCTATGCCATGCATGAGACCGGCAACACGCATGAGAAGTCTTATCGCAAGTCCGCGCGACCGGTTGGCGATGTGATGGGTAAGTACCACCCTCACGGCGACAGCGCGATCTATGACGCATTGGTGCGGATGGCGCAGGACTTTTCCATGTCGCTGCCACTGCTGGATGGTCAGGGCAACTTCGGCTCCATGGACGGCGACAACCCGGCGGCCATGCGGTATACCGAAGTCCGGATGGATAAGCCCGCGGCCTTCATGCTGGCGGATATCGAAAAAGAAACGGTCGACTTCCAGGACAACTACGACGGCAAGGACAAGGAACCGACGGTGCTACCGGCACGGTTCCCGAACATGCTGGTCAATGGCGCCGGTGGTATTGCGGTCGGCATGGCCACCAACATTCCGCCGCACAATCTTGGCGAAGTCATCAACGCGACACTGGCGCTGATTGAAGATCCTGACCTTACGTCTGAACAGTTGATCGACTATGTGCCTGGGCCGGATTTTCCGACCGGGGCCGTGATGCTGGGCCGCTCGGGCGCGCGCAAGGCCTATCTCGAAGGGCGCGGCAGCGTGGTCATTCGCGCGAAAACCCGCGTCGAAGAGATCAGGAAAGATCGCTACGCCATTGTTGTAGATGAGATTCCCTATCAGGTGAACAAAGCCTCGATGATCGAGAAGATCGCCGAGCAAGTCCGCGAGAAACGCATCGAAGGTGTTTCCCACGTTCAGGATGAATCTGACCGTAACGGTGTGCGTGTGGTGGTCGAGCTGAAGCGCGACGCGACAGCCGAAGTGGTGCTGAACCAGCTTTTCCGGTTCACCCCGATGCAGACCTCCTTTGGCTGCAACATGCTGGCCCTGAACGGTGGTCGACCGGAACAGCTGACGCTGCGCAAATTCCTCACATCTTTCATCGACTTCCGCGAGGATGTTGTTGCACGGCGCACTGCCTTCAACCTGCGCAAGGCGCGCGAGCGGAGCCATGTGCTCTGCGGTCTGGCCGTTGCCGTTTCCAATGTTGACGAGGTGGTCGCGACCATCCGCTCTTCTGCAGATGCGGCTGAAGCACGGCACAAGTTGATGACCCGCCGTTGGCCGGCTATGGAGATCGCCCCCTACATCCGTTTGATCGACGATCCGACCCACACGATGAACGAGGACGGCACCTATAACCTGTCCGAAGTTCAGGCCCGAGCAATTCTGGAACTCCGCCTTCAGCGCCTGACCCAACTCGGGGTCAAGGAAGTGACGGATGAACTTGAAGAGCTGGCCGGAAAGATCAAGGAATACTTGGAAATCCTCTCTTCTCGCGAACGCATCATGGGCATCATTGCCGATGAGCTGACCGAAGTCAGAGAGAGCTTCGCCGTCCCCCGTCGCACCGAGATTGTCGACTGGTCCGGCGATATGGAAGACGAGGACCTGATCGAGCGTGAGGACATGGTGGTGACCGTGACCTCTGGTGGCTACATCAAACGCACGCCGCTGGCCGATTTCCGCGCGCAGAAACGTGGTGGCAAGGGGCTGTCGGGCATGCAGACCAAGGAAGAGGACGTGGTCACCACACTCTTCGTGGCAAATACCCATACGCAGCTTCTGTTCTTCACCACCGATGGCATGGTCTACAAGCTAAAGACTTGGCGCCTGCCGCAAGGCGGACGGACCTCCAAGGGTAAAGCGATCATCAACATTCTGCCCATTCCGCAGGGGGTGTCGATCGCCGCCATCATGCCTGTTGATCGTGCCGAAGAAGAATGGAACGATCTGCAAATCATGTTCGCGACATCTGCGGGAACTGTGCGCCGTAACCGCCTGTCAGATTTCACGAATGTCATGCGCAACGGCAAGATCGCGATGAAGTTTGAGGACGACAACGCTGGCACCAAGCTGATCAATGCACGCATCTGTTCCGAAGATGACGACATCATGCTGGTGACCAACACCGGCCGTGCCATCCGCTTCCCGACAACAGAGGTGCGCGTGTTCAACTCCCGCAATTCTGTGGGTGTGCGCGGAATAAGGCTGGGCGACGGGGACGAGGTTGTCTCCATGTCGGTGATCCGTCATTCCAAATACACACCGGAGCAGCGCACCGCCTATCTGAAGATGCGCCGCGCCATGGCTGGTCTGACGGATGAAGATGCCTCCGACGAGGATGCGGTCGAAGATCCGAACTTCTCGACCGAGCTGTTCGCGGAGATGTCTGCAGCCGAGAACCTGATCCTCACGATCACTGCAGGAGGTGCCGGTAAGTTGTCCTCCAGCCACGATTATCCTGTCCGCGGACGCGGCGGCATGGGCGTGACCGCGATGGACAAGGCGATGCGCGGCGGCGCGCTGCTGGCGTCCTTCCCGGTTGAGCTCGACGACCAGATCATGCTGGCCACCTCCAAGGGGCAATCCATCCGGGTGCCGGTGGATGGGATCTCGTTCCGCTCCCGCTCTGCTGGCGGTGTCAGGATCTTCAACACCGGCAAAGGCGAAGAAGTTGTCTCCGTGGCCTGGATTGCGGACAACGGCGACGAAGAAGAAGCCGTGGAAGAATAACATCTTACCGGAATAAGTTATAAAGAACGCCGCTCCAACATGGGGCGGCGTTTTCCGTTTACGCTTCGCTCATGTTTTAGGCGCAAACTTGACCGTGATTTCCGCAATTTGAGTCGGGAGAAGCGGCGCATGAATCTCTACCATTGTCAGATCGACCTTCAACATGAAGCCAAGGCACTGGCGTTTGCCAGCGCTGTGGAACAGTGGATGGAGTACCTAAAGGGGCGAAATGCGATCACCGGCTGGCGCCTATTGCGTCGCAAGCTGAACCTTGCCAATGACACCTGCAAGGATTTCCTGCTGGAGATCGAGTTCGAGAACATGACGCAGCTCGACCAAGCGTTTCGTATTCTGGGGGAGCACGACGAAGAGGTTGCGCGCCTCTATGCTAATGTCAGCGTCCTGATCGCTCAGTCTCACTTTGGTCTTTATCGACCGTTTCCGGACCCCGAACGCGCAGAGCGTATGGCATTGATCTGAGAACCCCGAGCCAATACTCGGGGTTCACCCTCAATTCATATGTAGCTGGAATTCAAAGGTTATAGATCTCTGAGAACTTCGCCTCGAGATAGGCCATAAGGGGTTCATGGGTCGGCGCCGCGCCAGCTGCATGGATGATCGTGTCCTGCGGCTCACGCAGCCCGCCGAACTGCTGGAGCTTTTCACGCAACCAGCCTGTCGCCGCAACAGTATCGCCCTGTGCGAGTTGTGCATCCAGATCAGTCACATCCTGACGTAGGGCTTCATGCAGGCAGCCTGCATAGACGTTGCCCAAAGAATATGTCGGGAAATAGCCAAACAGGCCAACGGACCAGTGCACATCCTGCAGGCATCCGTTCGAGGGCTTGTCGACCGGATAGCCAAAGTCGGCAAGGAAGCGATCATTCCAGGCCGCCTCCAGATCCTGAACCTCCAGATCGCCCGACATCAAGGCCCGCTCCAGATCGAACCGCAGCATGATATGCAGGTTATACTGCAACTCGTCCGCCTCGGTCCGAATGTAGCCGTTTTGCACACGGTTCACCGCCGCATAGAACGCCTCTGCCGAGGAAATGCCAATATCACCAAAGGCTTCGCGCATTTCCTTGAACAACCATCCGGTAAAGGCACGGCTGCGGCCCAGCTGGTTTTCGTAGATCCGGCTCTGGCTTTCATGCACCCCCATCGACACACCGCGGCCTAGCGCGGTCAGCAGATGCTCGCGGCCGATGTTCTGCTCATAGGCCCCGTGTCCGACCTCATGAATGGTGGAGTAGATGCAGTTGAACGGATCCTGCGGATTGGTGCGCGTGGTGATCCGCACGTCCAGACCGCTGCCAGAACTGAACGGATGCACGGCCTTGTCCACGCGACCATGGCTCATGTCGTAACCAAAAGTCTTAGCGATCTTGCGAGCCAGCTTCATCTGCGTGTTTTCATCAAAGCTGCCGGACACACCATCAGGCGTCGGCTTCTCCAGAACCCGGGCGCGAAGATCAACCAGGCCGGGGCGCATGGCATCAAAGATTTTCGCGATATCTTCTGAGGTTGTACCCTGTTCGTAATCCGCAACCATGGCGTCGTATAGGTTGCCACCAGCGGCCAGCGCCTGACCTTCCTGGCGCTTCAGGGCCACGACCTCCTCCAGTACGGGTAGAAACGCGGCCACATCCTCGTCCGCGCGGGCCTGGGCCCATTTGCCCTGCGCTTCGGAAGTCACGCGGGCGATCCTGCTGGCCAAATCTCCGGGCACCTTTACCGCACGCTCGAAGGCGCGACGGATTTCACGCAGCTGCGCGGCTCCGGTCTCATCAGCTGCCTTGGCAGTCTCCAGCCATTCCGCAACCCGCGGATCTGAACGACGTGCATGCAACACAGCCTCGATCGCCGCCATTTCCTCGCCGCGTTGCGGTGCAGCACCACGCGGCATCATGGTTTCCTGATCCCAGCCAAGCCTGCCTGCGATCTGGCCAAGTGCTTGAGTTTCGCGTTCAAATGCAATCAGTTCGTCAAAAGAACTCATGTGATCAATGCCCTTTTATTGAAGTTGAAATCGGATACGCAGCCAGGAAACGGGCACGCAGGATCAGCACCCAGGCCAGCACGGCCACAATCTGATGCACAATGGCGATCTGCACTGGCGCCGCGGTCAGCACTGTCACGATACCGATCACGACCTGCAAGCTCAGCACCGCAAAGACAGCATTAAAGGCAAAGCGCGTCGCAGCATGGGCACTGCGGCGTCCCCGCATCCATACAACCACAGCAAAGGCAAACAGAAGATAGCCAGTCACCCGGTGAACAAACTGTACCAACCCGGGATTTTCAAAGAAGTTCTTCCACAAAGGTTCGATCATGAAGGGGTTCGGCGGCAGGATCTGCCCCCCCATCAAAGGCCAATCGGTGTAGGAGCGTCCAGCGTCAATTCCGGCCACCAGCGCGCCGATCAAGATCTGCAGAAAGGCAAAGTGCAGCAACCCTGTCCCCATGCCAAACAGCTTGGCCTCTTTCAGGCGCCGTGCCTGCATCAAATCGCGCTCCTCACGTCCCAGCATGAACATGAACCACGCAAGATATCCCAAAATGACAAACGCCAGGCCCAGGTGCGTTGCAAGCCGATAAGATGCGACGGCAGTCATGCCTTCGCCCTGGGTTACGCCGGAGGCGACCATCCACCAGCCGATTGCCCCCTGAACGCCTCCAAGGAGACCGGGCAACAACAACCGCCCTGTCCAGCCGGTTGGAATGCAGCGCGTGGCCAGGAAGCCAAGAAAGCCGACCGCCCAGACGAGGCCGATAAAACGACCGAGCTGACGGTGGCCCCATTCCCACCAGTAGATCTGTTTGAAATCAGCAAGATCCATCCATTTGTTCATCAGGTGATACTGGTCGATCTGCTGATATTTCTCGAACTCGGATTGCCAGTCTGCCTCGGTCACCGGTGGCAGCGCGCCGGTCACGGGGCGCCATTCGGTGATGGACAGGCCAGAGTCCGTCAGGCGTGTCAGCCCGCCCACGGCGATCATCGCCACCACCAAGGCAAAGAGCACCGCGAGCCAGACCCGGATCGCACCGCGCGCACCGCGGCGCCCGCGATCCAGACCGCCCGGCGTCGGTGTCGGCTGCTGTTTCCGGTCAGAGGAAACGTCTTCAAAAATCGTGCGATTGCTCATCTTGGCCTCACATCTTCATCTGGCAGGACGCTAGGGTCTGAGGGTGGAAAGGTCCAGACGGAGTTAGTCCGGACCGTGGTTCTTCCAACGGACCATCTGTCGCATCACGCCGTGTAGCATCTGCACATCGGCGCGTGTCAGGCGCATGCGGCTCCAGAGGTTGCGAAAGACGGTCTTCATCCCGGGCGCTTTTTCCGGTGGGAAGAAATAGCCGGCCTCGGTCAGGCGATCCTCGTAGTGCTTCACCAGCGCTTCGACCTCCTGCCCCGTTGCCCAGTCCGATTTGCCGATCTCAAACGTCTCATCCGGTACGCTGTCCTGTTGGCGGCGCCACTCATAGGCGGAGAGCAACACGCATTGCGCCAGATTCAAAGACGCAAACTCCGGGTTCACTGGCACGGTGATGATGGCGTTTGCCTTGGCGATGTCGTCGTTTTCCAGCCCGGCCCGTTCCGGCCCGAAAAGCACCGCAACTTTCTCTCCCTGCGCAAGGAGTTCGGAGGCTTTCTTCATCGCACCTTCGGGACTGAAGACCGGCTTTGTCAGCTCACGCGGGCGCGCCGTGGTGGCAAAGATATAGGTGCAGTCGGCAAGCGCCTCGGGCAGGTCCTGCGCCAGCTGCGCCTCGTCCAGCAGCCGCCCGGCACCGGAGGCCATGGCCACCGCCTTTGGGTTCGGCCAGCCGTCGCGGGGGGCCACGATGCGCATCCGGTCCAGTCCGAAGTTCCACATGGCCCGCGCGGCGCCGCCGATGTTCTCGCCCATTTGCGGGCGCACAAGCACGAAGTGAGGTTGAGGGCGGTCTGTGGGCATCTGCGAACTCCGGGAAAATCGGCTCTGCCATACTGGCTGCGCCGTGCTGGGGCAAGCCTTCGCCCCCTAAAAACAACGGCTCAGGCCCCCGTGATCCTTGCGTTGCGCGCTATTTCCGGTAAATACCCGCCAATCATGCCAACAGGAGCCTGACAATGGACAGCGCAGAGCAGACACCGGAGCAGCCGCAGATTTACCTGGTTACGCCGCCCAGCTTCGAGTTGGGACAATTTCCCGGCCAGCTCGCCCGTGTGCTGGACGAGATCGAAGTCGCCTGCGTGCGCCTCGACTTGGTCAGCCGCGACGAGGACACGCTGAGCCGCGCCGCAGATGCGCTGCGCGAAGTGACCCATGCCCGCGATATTGCCCTGGTGATATCCGATCACCAAATTCTTGCAGAGCGTCTCGGTCTCGATGGTGTGCATCTGACGGATTCCTCGAAATCCGTGCGTAGCGCGCGCAAGGCCCTCGGCACGGAAGCCATTGTCGGCTGTTTCTGCGGCGCCTCACAGCATGAGGGCATCACCGCTGGCGAAGCGGGCGCTGACTATGTCTGTTTTGGCCCCGTCGGCACGTCCGGACTTGGTGATGGTGCCATTGCCGAGACTGGCCTGTTTCAGTGGTGGTCAGAGATGATCGAAGTGCCGGTGGTTGCCGAGGGTGGGCTCAGCGCCGATGTGGTGCGCGAGATATCTCCCTTCACGGATTTTTTCGCGGTCGGCGAAGAGATCTGGCGCGAAGACGATCCAGTTGCCGCCATGAAGGCGCTGCAAGCTGCTATGAAATAAGCAAAAACCGGGCTTGGTCATGGTTGGCCACGCCCGCCCCTTTACCGCAAAATAAAAGGGGCACTCTAAAAACCAGCATCCGGTCAGCGCGCAAGGAAACCACCGCCTGCGATGCGATGCCGATGCCACCAAGACCCATCGCACACACGCCGCAGGACGCGTACAGATGCCCGTGACGCAAGGTCACAGTTATCTCTTAGATTCCGCGGGTTTCGCTCCCTTAGCTGACGAAACAGAGCCGCTTCGGCTGGCCTGCCGCGCCGCGCCGTCATTTGCTGTGCCGGAATAGGCTTGCGAGAGGCCGCGAAAGGCGGCAAGAGATCGTCATGACTGATTTCACTGATCGTTCCAAACCTGACATCCTTTGCGTCGGCTCGGTCCTTTGGGACATCATCGGCCGCAGCACTATGGAAATGCAACGTGGCTCTGACATGCCGGGGCGCATTACGCGTCTTCCGGGCGGTGTCGCCATGAATATCGCCATGACCCTAGCGCGTTTCGGCATGAGACCCGCCGTGTTGAGCGCCATCGGGCGCGATCCCGAGGGTGATGAGCTGATTACGGCCTGCGGGCATCTCGGCCTCATCACCGACTACCTCTACCGGTCTGAGGATTTGCCGACGGATCGCTACATGGCGGTCGAAGGTGCCAACGGCTTGATCGCCGCCATCGCCGATGCGCATTCGCTCGAGGCAGCTGGCGACAAAATTCTGCGCCCCCTGATTGATGGCCCCCTGGGCACGGAAGCAGCACCGTTTATCGGTCCCATCGCGCTTGATGGGAACCTGAAACTGGCGTTGCTCGACGATATTGCGACCCATCCCGCATTCGCCGGTGCGGATCTGCGTGTTGCACCCGCCTCGCCGGGCAAGGCTGAGCGTCTGCGCCCGTTCCTGACCCATGGGTGCGGCACACTCTATGTGAATTTGGAAGAGGCCGGACTGCTGTGCCAGACCACCTTTACCGACAGTAAGACAGCCGCCGATGTGTTGCTCTCTCGCGGCGCCGCCCGCGTGTTGGTGACCGACGGCGGACAATCCGCCACAGAAGCCGACGCCAGTGGCGCCCGCACCCAGGTCCCGCCACGGGTCACCGTGGCGCGTGTGACCGGTGCCGGCGACACCTTCATGGCCGCTCATATCGCCGCAGAGTCTCGGGGCGAGGATCGTGACACCGCTCTCGCATCCGCTCTGCGCGCAGCCGCAACCTACGTATCAGGAGAACCTCCCCTGTGATCAATATCACCTATTCCGCCGAAGTCGAAACAGCCCGCGCCGAAGGTAAGCCCATTGTGGCGCTGGAAAGCACCATTATCACGCACGGCATGCCCTATCCGCAGAATGTCGAAGTCGCCGCACAGGTCGAGGACGACATCCGCGCCGCCGGTGCGGTCCCAGCTACGACCGCTGTCATCGACGGCACTCTGCATGTCGGCCTGGAAGCTGATACGCTGCAGTCACTCGGGCTGGCCGAAGGTGTCGCAAAGCTCTCGCGGGCTGATTTCGCCGCATGTCTTGCCACCGGAGGCACCGGCGCAACCACCGTTGCCGCAACGATGATCGCCGCACGCCTTGCCGGCATTTCCGTATTTGCCACCGGCGGTATCGGCGGTGTTCACAAAGGCGCCGAAACCAGCTTTGACATTTCAGCGGATCTGCTTGAACTGGCGCAGTCACCCGTCACCGTTGTGGCAGCAGGCCCCAAGGCCATTCTCGATGTTCCCAAAACGCTTGAAGTGCTTGAAACCCAAGGTGTTCCCGTCATCACCTATGGCCAAGACAGCTTTCCAGCCTTTTGGTCCGCGACCTCTGACCTGACAGCGCCGCTGCGCATGGACAGTGCTGCAGATATTGCCCGGGCGCATGTGCTGCGCGGCGCCATGGACATTCCTGGCGGCCAACTGGTGGCAAACCCTATCCCGACAGACGCGCAAATCCCGGCGGAAGTCTTGGCGCCTATCATTGCGCAAGCGCAAAGCGAAGCGGATGCTCAGGGCGTCGTGGGCAAGGACGTGACTCCCTTCCTGCTGCAGCGGATCTTTGAACTGACCGATGGCCGCTCGCTGGAGGCCAATATCGCGCTGGTTCGCAACAATGCCCGGCTGGCCGCAGAGATTGCCAAAGAATTGGTCAAGCTCTGAGACAATCGAAACCGGCCGCGTGCGAATCCATTGTAGCGGGGGGCAACAGTCCCTAACTTGCATGCAAGCCAATTAGATAGCAGACAATGAACACGCCATTCGACGACCCCCCGCCTCCGCCGCGCCGCCCCGGGCTGTTTGCCCGGTTGCAGTCCTCGTTTCTGACTGGTCTTGTTGTCATCGCCCCCATCGGGCTGACGATCTGGCTCTTGTGGTCGGTGATGGGATGGGTCGACGGGGTCGTCCTGCCGTTGGTGCCAAGCACCTTCCAACCGGAGCAATACGTCGGCATCAACCTGCGTGGCGTCGGCATGATCATTTTTCTGCTGTTCACCATCGTGGTCGGCTGGGTTGCCAAGGGCATCATCGGCCGATCCATGCTTGGATATGGCGAGCGCCTCGTGGCGCGCATGCCGGTGGTTCGTTCCATCTACTCCGGTATCAAGCAGATCTCGGAGACCGTATTTGCCCAAACCGAACGCAGCTTTGAAAAGGCCTGCATGATCCAGTACCCGCGTCGCGGCATCTGGGCGATCGGGTTCATTTCAACCACCGCCAAGGGCGAAATCCTGAAACACGCCGAGACAAGCGGTCGCCTGGTCAGCGTGTTTGTCCCCACCACGCCAAACCCGACATCCGGGTTCCTGCTATATTTCCCCGAGGAAGATGTCATCGAGCTGGACATGTCTGTCGAGGACGCAGCGAAACTGGTGATTTCGGCTGGACTGGTATATCCCAACGGCAAAGATCCTATAGAGGCGTTGGAGGAGGAAACCTCCGCGTAACGGCACCCTCTCAGCCAAACATCGCAGCGAGGTCCGCGCTCTGGCGGTTCCCCAGATCTTGGCGATGAGCATCCAGAAACCCTTCCGCCGCGTCTCTGCCTGCCTGTTTCAGCAGATGCAGGACCTGCGGGATCGGTATCAGCTTCGTGGTCACCGAAAGCCGCGTCATCAGATCATCGTCCGAGATCATGTGCACGAGCACCCGCTTCATGCGGCCACTGTCCATCGTGCCCTCCGATATCAGCCGCTGCACGAAGGAAATGGCGCGCAATTCCCGCAAGAGCGAGGAATTGAAGCTGATCTCATTCACCCGGTTCTGAATATCATGCGCGGTTTTGGGAACCTCTTCGCGCACAAGCGGATTGATGTTTACGACGATCAGGTCATCCGGAAGATCACTGCGAAACAGTGGGAACAAAGCCGGGTTGCCGGTATAGCCACCATCCCAATAGGCTTCAGAGGCGCCAGTTTCCGGGTTCGGAATCTCTATGGCCTGAAACAGATTTGGCAAACACGCCGAGGCCAGAATGGCATCTGTCGACACATCCCCGCCCGAAAACACCCGCACCTTGCCGGTTTGCACACAGGTCGCGCAGATGTAGAGATCGGGTCCGGCATCCGCACAGACCTCGCCAAAATCAAATTGCTCCACCACGGGGCGGAGCGGGTTTTGGTAAAATGGACCATATGAATAAGGAGAGATGGCCTGACTTATCGCCTCCATCGGCGAAAACGGCGCCATGACCTTCAACACGTTGAGCAGCGGGTTGGCGTCAAAACCGGCGATCCAGTTTGCCATGCGCATGTCTCCGACGGCCCCCATGCGCGCCCAAAGCCGGTCCAGCGAAACTTTTGCCCCGTCCCGCCCATCTCGTGCCATTCCCGCCTTAAAGGCAGCACCGTTCAGAGCGCCAGCCGAGGTGCCGGTGATCGCCGCGATTTCGATTTCCTCGTCTTCGAGCAAGCGGTCGAGGACGCCCCACGTGAACGCACCATGCGCGCCGCCACCCTGCAGGGCCAGGTTGATGCGTTTTACCATTTTGAAATCCAATACTTACGGAGTTTGAGTAGCCGGAGCAGGCCCCGGCTACGTGGTCAAGAATTGCAGCTCAGAGCGCGGTCCAGCCCCCATCCACACTGATCGTGGTGCCGGTGATCTGCTTGGCAGCGTCGGAACACAGAAAGTTCACGGTGCCACCCAGCTGTTCAACTGTCGCAAATTCACGCGATGGCTGACGCTCCAGCATCACCTTCTTGATCACCTCGTCGCGGTCCATGTTGTATTTTTCCATGGTATCCGGGATCTGCGCCTCTACGAGCGGCGTCAGAACATAGCCCGGGCAAACCGCGTTACAGGTGATCGGCTCTTCGGCCGTTTCCAGTCCAACCGCCTTTGTCATACCAACGATGCCGTGTTTGGCGGCGACATAGGCCGTTTTATATGGCGAAGCGGTCAGGCCATGCGCGGAGGCGATATTGACCACCCTGCCCCAACCGGCCTCGCGCATCTTGGGCAAGGCCGCAGCGGTGGTATGAAAGGCGGAGGTCAGGTTGATGGCAATGATCGCATCCCATTTTTCGGTCGGGAATTCATCGATCGGTGCCACATGCTGGATGCCAGCATTGTTCACCAGGATGTCACACCGCCCGGCCTGCTCGATCAGCGCACGGCACTCTTCCGCCTTTGACATATCGGCCTTGATGTAGCGTACCTCGACACCAAACGCCTCGGCCATTTCCGCTGCCAGCGCGTGATCCTCGCTCGTGTCGGTAAAGGAGTTCAGCACGACATTGGCGCCGGCGCGCGCCAGCTCCCGCGCGACGCCCAGTCCGATCCCTGAATTGGATCCGGTTACAATCGCGGTTTTACCTGTGACGGACATGTTTGTTCCCCTGAGATCGTGGATGGTTTTCGCCAGCAGCTTTGCATGCTGCAGTCGCGAAATAAATCTCCAATCGAAGGGAAATATCTCGTCCCTCAACCATCTGCAGACATGAGGCGATCAGGCTGCTCCCGTATCAAGCAAGTACGATCCGAGACAAAAAAAACGCCGGCGCGAAGCCGGCGTTAAGTTATTGAGGCAGGTTTCATACAGGCAAGAAACCTATCGAGCAGTGACACTGTTATAAGCAATTTCCGGCCTTGGTCCAAGCTAAAAGTTTGAACTCCCTGTAGCGGCGGGATAGCGTTCAGCCATATGAAAATAAGGGCAGCGCAGGATTGTTCTCAAAATGAGACCATTATTTTTCTCACGTCTACGATCCGCAGCAGGTGGAATCGCACTTCTTACAAGCGCAAGTCTCGCGACGGCAGAATCAGCCCATGGCATAGCTATGTATGGCGCACCAGCGCTTCCTCAGGGGTTTGAGGCACTTCCGTATGTAAATCCGGAGGCCCCCAAAGGCGGGACTGTCGTGTTTGGCAATCTTGGCGGGTTCGACTCGCTGAATCCGTTCATTCAGAAAGGCAATCCGCCCTGGCAAATGCGGTTTTGGGCTTACGAAAGCCTGATGGGTCGGTCTTATGATGAGCCCTTCACGCTTTATGGGCTGTTGGCCGAATCGATTGAAACTGCAGAGGACCGATCCTGGGTCGAATTTACCCTGCGCGAGGAGGCTGAGTTCTCCGACGGCAGCCCGGTCACGGTCGAGGATGTGCTCTGGTCCTATGAGACGCTCGGCACCGAGGGCAACCTGCGCTATCGGGGGTTCTGGGCCAAGGTCGACAAGATCGAGCAAACCGGCCCACGCAGCCTGCGCCTGACCTTCAACGTCGAGGATCGAGAACTTGCGCTGATTGCGGGCCTGCGTCCGATATTGAAAAAAGCGCAATGGGACGGCAAATCCTTTGCCGATGCCTCCCCCAGCGAGGTCCCGATCGGGTCTTCGCCCTATGTGGTCAGCACGTTCGAGCTTGGCCGCTCGGTGACCTTTGATCGCAAGCCCGACTATTGGGGCAAGGATCTGCCGCTGCGCCAGGGCACCAATAACTTCGACACAATGCAGTTGGAGTTCTTCGGCGATCAGACGGTTCTCTTCGAGGCCTTCAAAGCCGGTGACCTCTCGGCCGTGCGCGAATTCAATGCCGCAAAGTGGGACACGGACTATAACTTCACGCGGGTGCAGGACGGCGCGGTGATCAAGACCGAGATCCCGAACCAGAAGCCTTCCGGGATGACCGGGCTGGTCATGAATATGCGCCGTGCGCCATTCGACGACTGGCGGGTTCGCCAAGCGCTGATCGAGGCGTTCAATTATGAATCCATCAACGACACGCTGACCGGCGGCCGCCTGCCCCGCATCACGTCCTATTTCTCCAACTCCTATCTCTCCATGCAACCGGGCCCTGCCACCGGCCGGGTCGCCGAACTGCTGGCGCCCTTCGCCGATGACCTGCCGCCCGGCACGATGGACGGCTATCAACTGCCAGTCAGCGATGGCACCGCAAGCAACCGCAAGAACCTGCGGCGCGCGCGCAAACTGCTACAGGATGCTGGCTGGACCGTCGACAATGGCGTCCTGCAGAACGAGAGTGGCGAGCAGCTGGAGCTGAAGGTTCTGCTGCAACACGGCAACCTGGGTGAAGCAGAGATGCAAAAGGCCGTCGATATCTACGCCACCGCGCTGGAACGCCTTGGCATCAAACTGACCACCGATCTGGTAGACGGCGCGCAATATGTCGAGCGGCAGAGCAATTACGAGTTCGATCTGACCTTCTTTCGCCGCGCCCTGTCCCTCAGCCCTGGCAATGAACAGATGCTCTACTGGGGCAGCGAAGGCGCTGATCTGCCCGGATCTCGCAACCTGATGGGGATGAACAGTCCAGCTGCTGAGGCCATGATCCAGCATATGCTGACCACCGATTCTGCTGAGGAGTTCATCTCAGCAACACGGGCACTGGATCGCATCCTGACCGCAGGTCGCTACGTCATCCCGATCTGGCAATACACCAAGAGCCGCATCGCGCATGACGCCAATCTACGCTTTCCTCTGCGGATGCCGATCTATGGTGACGGCTACTACTACATGCCCGAAGTCTGGTGGCACGCTGAAGAATAAGATCCATGGAACCGGCCGCTCAGGCCGGTTTTTTTGCATCTCAGCAGTCACTTAACTGCGTATGCCCGCAGTGTGGCGCATCATGCGAAGGCAACATGCCGTGCTGCATGCCGCCCTCGCATGTGCTTGCGTCTGGCAGCTCATCGCCGAAAATCACAAAAGCTTTAAGTTTCGCTGACAGATTTGTATTTTCTTGCTACATTGACGCCTAGGATTTCGGATTGTGTCCCTAGATGCGAGTGTTCCGATGACAAACTGGACTGACTTCGACTTGACGCGGAGCCTGCCGCGTTTGCAGCAGCGATTTCCCGACCTTGTCGTCGACAGTCGGCTAAGCGCGGTCACGCAGGCGGACGAGCTGATTGAAGTTCTCGCTTCCGCTCAAGGTATATCAATGACAGAAGCCCGCGAAGAGATGCGGGATTTTCTTTATCTGGAAAGCCTCAGGGCGGAGCTGACAGCTTGATAGCAGGCGTTTCGGTCTCCCGAACATCGCCCATCAGACCAAGGATGTCACCCACAGGATCGTTGCGTCATCAGAGCTGGTCGAAACCACGTTATGCCCCATGGCGCCGTCATAATAGGCGCTGTCACCACGCCGCATCTCGATGGGTTCGTAAAACTCGGTAAACAGCTTTACGACGCCGGTCAGCACATACATGAACTCTTCCCCGTCATGGCGCACCCAGCCGTCAAATTCGTCCAGCGCCCGTGCCCGCACCCGCGCGCGATACGGCAGCATATTCTTGCGTGTCAGCCCATCCGCCAGAAGTTCATGTTCGTAGGTCGCCGTTGCATGGGCAGATCCCTCGCCGAATTTGGTCACGATCATACGCCCGTTGACCTGATCGCGTTGCGGCGGAGTGAACAGCTGCGGCACCGAAATCTGCAGTCCCACCGCGAGTTTCTTCAACGCCTCGTAGGTTGGCGACATCTGACCGTTTTCGATCTTGGACAACGTAGACCGCGCAAGCCCGGCCTGACTGGCCGCATGCTCCAATGTCCAGTCGCGCTGTTTGCGCAGCTCCCTGACCCGCGCCCCCAAATCAAGAGGTTCAGGGTCGCTCTGGTCGCCGTTAGCATGAGCAATCGAGATCAGTTTCTTCGGGTCGCGTTCTACCATGCACGTCCTATAGAACCGCCTTGGGACCCTTGCAACGCTGACTTGCTCAAATGTCGCTCGCAGGATAGGCATTTCATACTGAATACGCGCGGTTTCGGGATGTCACCACACGAGATTGAAAGAGCCATTGCATTTCAGGTTCGACGAACACCATTCGTCGCCTCTGACGTCGAGATCAAGCCGGATGTCCGCATTCTTATCGGCCTCCTCATAGGTCGCAATGATGTGACCGAAACTGATCTTCGGGCTTTTGCAGATCAGGCGCTCGCAGAGTACAAGAGCCCGAACGCCTGTTAACGACTGGCAGAGGTCCCACCAATCCCGACCGGAAACGCTTCTGCCGCGCCCTGCCCGACCTGTTCAAGGACCAGACCATGACCCAGCCGCTCCCGCATGTGAAACTCGACATCCTTTCCGATCCGATCTGCCCTTGGTGCTATATTGGCAAGACGTTGCTGGATCAGGCACTGGCCGCGCAGCCGGATCATCCGTTTGTGGTAGAGTGGCATCCGTTTCAGCTGAACCCGGACATGCCGGCCGGCGGGATGGACCGACGTGAATACCTCGAAGCGAAATTCGGAGGGAAAGACAACGCGGTAAAGGTCTATGCTCAGATCGCAGAGCATGCGGCGGAGGCCGGTGTCGAGATCAACTTTGAGGCCATGCAACGCACGCCAAACACCGTAGATGCGCATCGGTTGATCCATTGGGCAGGTCTTGAGTCAAAACAATCTCCCGTGGTTGACGCCCTGTTTCAGGCATATTTTGTCGAGGGGCTGGATATCGGAGATCACGCGGTGCTCTGTAATTTGGCCGAGCGTGCAGGAATGGAACGCGCCGTGGTCGCGAAACTGTTGAGCGGCGACAGCGACATCGAGGATATCCAGTCGCGTGATGCACATTCGCGCGAGGTGGGCGTCAATTCCGTCCCGACCTTCATCATCGCCAATCAGCATGTGGTCCCGGGGGCACAACAACCAGAGCTATGGACCCAAGTCATAGCGGATATTCGCTCACAACTCAGCGCGGACACCGACACGGCTGAAACCGACAATGAAAGCGGTACAATCCACTGATTTAAAAAGGTAATTCACGCATCCATTAATTTTCAGGATGCGGATTTCAGACTGGAGCGCACATAACCATGTGCGCTCATTTAACAGTTGAACCACTTTTCTGGCCCAAAAATCCATGTTAGCGCCATTTGGCCGGTGTCCGAACTCGGGGCGATGCTCGTCTCCCGTTCATGTCACCGGGAGAGGTTTACACATGATAAAAACACGCAAATCCCCACTATCGCAGGGTGAATTTATCGCCATGATTGCGATGATGTTTGCGACGATCGCATTCTCGATCGATGCAATGCTGCCCGCCCTGCCGGACATCGGCGCCACGCTGAGCCCGGATGACACCAACCGCGCGCAGTTGATCGTCACCTCCTTTGTATTGGGCATGGGCTGTGGCACATTTTTCACCGGCCCCTTGTCGGACGCTTTTGGCCGCAAGCCGGTCATTTTTGTCGGCTCCAGCCTGTATTGCCTCGGTGCTCTTGCGGCCTATTTCAGCCAATCGCTTGAAACCATCCTGATCTCTCGCGTGCTGATGGGTCTGGGTGCAGCTGCACCACGAGTTGTTGCCATCGCCATCGTACGCGATCTCTATGTCGGTCGGGATATGGCGCGGATCATGTCGCTTGTGATGATGATCTTCACGCTGGTCCCCGCCTTCGCGCCTCTGCTGGGCACTGGCATTATTGCGATCTCTGACTGGCGCGGTATTTTTGCGGCCTTCGCCATTTTCTCCGTGATTACCGTGGTGTGGATGGGCTTTCGCTTGGTTGAGCCCTTGAAGAAAGAAGACCGTCGCCCCTTGCGGCTGCCACAAATGCTGGCAGCCCTGCGTGAGATGGTGAACCACCCGACCGTCCGTCTGTCGATCTTGGCACAGACCTTCTGCATGGCAATGCTCTTCACCATCATTGTCATGGTGCAGCCCGCCTATGACGAGGTCTTTGACCGCGCTGAGAGTTTCCCGGTCTGGTTCATGATCGTGGCGCTGATGGCTGGAACGGCCAGTTTCCTCAATGCCTCATTGGTGGGTCGTGTCGGCATGCGTCGCATGGTCACCTGGGCGCTTGGAGTGCAGATCATCGGCAGCAGTGCCATGTTCGTGACGACCCAATTTACCATCGCGGATCCGATGAGCTTTTACATCTTTGTCGCCTGGCAGACGAGCGTGTTCTTCATGGTGGGCCTGACTTTGGGCAACCTGAACGCGATCGCCATGGAACCGATGGGCCATATCGCCGGCATGGCGGCGTCGGTGATGGGCGCAATCTCAACCGTTGCGGCCGCCTTCATCGCGGCTCCGGTTGGCCTGCTGTTCGACGGAACCATTGTGCCGATGGTGGGGGGCGTGCTGACAGCTGCGGTCCTGGCCTTTGTCACCATGCTCCGGATGGGCCGGGTCGAGGCAATGACCGCCGCCGCCTGAGGCGACACCGCATAACATCACAAGTCAAAGCCCTCTCAGGTTACCTTGAGAGGGCTTTTCTTTTAGCTGTTCTTGGCTTTCTTTTTCGCAGCGACGACCTTTTCAGCAAGATCGCGCGCAATGGCAAAGGCGCCTTTGATCTTGTCGCTGTCCTTGCGCCAATCGCGCCGGACAACAATCTTGTTGTCCTTCACCTTCGCAAGCCCATCCTGTGCCTGGATGAATTCAACCAGACCTTGGGGCGAGGCAAACTTGTCGTTGTGGAACTGGATCGTTGCGCCTTTGGGGCCACCGTCCAGTTTGGAAATCCCAGCTTTCTTGCACATCGCCTTGATCCGAACAACAAGCATCAAGGTATTGACCTCTTTGGGCAATTTACCAAACCGGTCAATCAGCTCCGCGGCAAACCCCTCCAGTTCGACCTTGCTGGTCAGCGAGGAGAGACGGCGATAGAGCCCCAGACGCACATCAAGATCGGGCACATAGGCCTCTGGGATCAACACAGGCACACCAAGGTTGATCTGCGGCGCCCATTGCTCATCGCCCTCGACAAGCCCTTCAACCTCGCCGGATTTGATCTTGGCAATCGCCTCCTCCAGCATCGACTGGTAAAGCTCATACCCCACATCCCGCATCTGACCGGACTGTTCTTCGCCCAAGAGATTGCCCGCTCCCCGGATATCCAGATCCTGCGACGCAAGAGTAAATCCTGCACCGAGTGTATCCAATGAGCCAAGCACCCGCAGCCGTTTCTCGGCGGTATCCGTCAGGCGCTGACGTGGTTTCGTGGTGAGATAGGCATAGGCCCGCGTTTTGGACCGTCCGACCCGGCCCCTTATCTGATAGAGCTGTGCCAGACCGAACATATCCGCGCGGTGCACTACCATGGTATTCGCGGTCGGAATGTCGAGACCCGACTCGACGATCGTCGTGGCCAGCAGGACATCGTATTTACCGTCGTAGAAGGCATTCATGCGGTCATCCAGCTCACCCGCCGCCATCTGTCCATTGGCGACAACATAAGTCAGCTCGGGCAGCTGTTCCTGCAGGAAGGCCTCGATCTCAGGCAGATCTGAAATGCGCGGCACCACGTAAAAGCTCTGCCCGCCCCGGTAATGTTCACGCAGCAACGCCTCTCGGACGGTCACGGCGTCGAACTCGGTCACATAGGTACGGATCGACAGGCGGTCCACCGGCGGCGTTCCAATGATCGAAAGATCACGGACACCTGTGAGGCTCAGTTGCAGGGTGCGCGGAATGGGGGTCGCGGTCAGAGTGAGAACATGAATGTCGGTGCGCAACTGCTTGAGCCGTTCTTTGTGCGCGACACCAAAGTGCTGTTCTTCATCAATGATCAGCAGGCCGAGATTCTGAAAGCGAATGCTCTTGGCCAGCAGCGCATGGGTGCCCACCACAATGTCCACCGTGCCCTTGGTCAGCCCCTCGCGGGTCTGGCTGGCTTCCTTCGCTGAAACAAAGCGCGACAACTGCCTGACTTCCAAGGGAAAACCACGGAACCTCTCTTTGAAGCCCGCTGCGTGCTGGCGCGCCAGTAGCGTGGTCGGTGCGACAATGGCCACCTGCAGCCCCGACATCGCCGCGACAAAGGCCGCGCGCATCGCAACCTCGGTCTTGCCAAAGCCCACATCGCCACAGATCAGGCGATCCATCGGCTGTCCCGAATGCAGATCCCCCATCACGTCCTCGATGGCGCGCAACTGGTCGTCGGTTTCCTGATAGGGGAAGCGCGCAGAAAACTCCTCCCACGCGTGCGGTGGTGGGTCCATCGCAGGCGCCTTGCGCAACGCACGCTCTGCGGCGATGCGGATCAGCCGATCCGCCATCTCTCGGATACGTTCCTTCAGGCGTGCCTTTTTCGCCTGCCAGGCACCGCCGCCAAGCTTGTCGAGAAGACCATCGTCATGGCCATATTTGGACAGCAGCTCGATATTCTCGACCGGCAGATAGAGCTTTGATTGCTCGGCATATTCCAGCAGCAAGCATTCATGAGCCGCCCCGGCCGCAGTCACGACCTCCAGCCCGATGTAGCGCCCGATCCCGTGGTCCACATGCACCACCAGATCCCCCGGCGACAGAGATTGCGCTTCGGTCAGGAAGTTCTCGGCCTTGCGGCGTTTCTTCGGCTTACGGATCAGCCGGTCACCCAGCACGTCCTGTTCCGAGATCACCGTCATATCCGGTGCCTCGAACCCATGCTCCAGCGCCCAGACCGCCAGATGCAGCCCCGATTTGCCAATGCGCGTGCCGTCCAGAACCGGGATGGTCTCCGCAAGGCCTTCGTCTTCGATCAACCCGCTCAGTCGCTCCCGCGCGCCTTCGGAGTAGGACGCGACAACGACTGGCCCCTGGGCAAGCTTCGCCTGAATATGACTGGCCAATGCGCCAAACAGGCTGATACTTTCCTGCTGGCGTTCAGGGGCGAAATTGCGCCCAATACGCCCCCCGGCATCAACCACGCCAGGGCCGGAGGCCTGTGGCAGGGGATGAAACTGAACAGCGCGGTGCTGCGCGATCTGGTTTTCCCATGCGTCATCGTCGAGATACAGAAGCTGCGGTGGCGTTGGTTTGTAAACCGAGTCCATCCGCCCCTTGGCATTCATCGCGATCTTGCGGGTCTCATATTGATCCGCGATGCTGTCCCAGCGGGCGACGCGCGCCGGTGTCAGCTGATCATCCAGCGTGACAATGGCCCCCGGCATATAGTCAAACAAGGTCTCCAGCCGCTCGTGAAAAAACGGCAGCCAGTGCTCGATCCCCTGATGCTTGCGCCCGGCGCTAACCGCTTCGTAGAGCGGATCATCATTGCCCGCCGCGCCGAACTCGATCCGGTAATTCTGTCGGAACCGGGTGACAGCCGCCTCGTCGAGGATCACCTCGGACACCGGTGCCAGCTCGACCATATCCAGCTTTTCCGTCGTGCGCTGGGTTGCCGGGTCAAATCGGCGCGCACCATCCAGAACATCTCCAAAGAAATCCAGGCGCACCGGTCCGCTGTCGCCCGGCGGAAAGATATCAATGATGCCGCCACGAATGGCATAATCGCCAGGCTCCATCACCGTCGGACTTTGGGTAAACCCCATACGAACCAGAAACTTACGGAGCGCAGCTTCATCGACCCGACTGTCGACGCGGGCCTTGAACGCCGCCTCTCTCAGAACCTCACGCGCGGGAATTCTCTGCGTTGCCGCGTTCAGGGTCGTCAGCAGGATGAACTGTCGGGGCATGCCATGAACCAGCGCCGCCAAGGTGGCCATCCGCGCGGCGGAGATATCCGCATTGGGCGACACCCGGTCATATGGCAGGCAATCCCATCCGGGGAACACAACAACCGGCACATCGGGCGCGAAGAAGCGCAGCGCCGACCTCATGGCCTCCATCCGCTTGTCATCGCGCGCAATATGCAGAACCGGCGCCGCGCTGCGCTCCATCTCGCGCAGCACCAAACGGGCATCGAAGCCCTCGGGGGCGCCGCCCATGACGACAGATTGTTGGGTCATGAGGTTTCCCTTTTTCACGTTCTACCTCCGCTCAACCGAGCACTCCGATGGTCAGATTCTGATACATGCCCCAGATCCCGGTGACAAAAATCGACAAGACCCCCACCAGCTGAATAGAGATCCGGGTGCGCGTCAGGCGCCGGCGCAATGCCTCATCGTCATGAGGCGCTTTCAGGATCCGGGCAGCGCGCAGATTGATGAGCGCAACAATGTTCATCGGCAAAAGCATCAACACCACGGCCTGAGCAAACTCGACACCGTAAATGAAGCCCAGCATCAACAACGAGGTGGTCACGAAGAATGCGAAGGCCGTCATCAGAAATCCTGAAACATCAGATATATACAAAAGACGGTTCACCTGGATACGCACCGCATCCTGCAGGTCTTGCGCGGTTTGCCCACCAATGCGCGCGGCGCGTCCGACCATGTCATAGGGCACCCCAAGCACCCAATGGCTGGCAGAAGACCACAAGACCGCAAGCGCGATCCAATACCACAGGTTGGAGAAGGACCGGAGGTCGATCAACTCGACGATGAGACTAAACAGATCCAAGGTTGGTCCATTTCCTGATGTAGTGTCATACAGATGCGCACAGACGCGGCACCCACCCTGTATCCATTGCCCGGCCTGCGGACACAAGTGCTGCTGCGTCAGAAATGCGCAGCTACAGCACTTGTGAAACACCGTTGTTCCATGTCACCCATAGGCACCGGATTTTTACAAGAGACCGAGATGCCTCCCATCATTGCCTCCTTTCCCACCGCCCGTCCCCGTCGTCTTCGCGCGTCCGCAGCGCTACGCAACCTCACGCGGGAGCACGAGCTGTCGGTCAATGATCTGATCTGGCCCGTCTTTGTGCGCGACGGCGAAGGCATAGAGGAACCCGTCCACTCCATGCCCGGCGTGGTGCGGCGCTCCGTTGACAAAGTTGTGGAGGCCGCAGTTGAGGCGCATGCCTTGGGCATCCCGGCGATCTGCCTGTTTCCCTACACCGACGCCGCACTGAAGACCGAGGACTGCGCTGAAGCCTGGAACCCGAACAACCTGTGCAACCGGGCCATTCGTGGCATCAAGGCCGCGGTTCCGGACCTCGCCGTAATGACCGATGTGGCACTGGACCCTTACAACATCAACGGCCACGATGGCTTTGTTATAGATGGTGAAATCCGCAATGATGAAACGGTGGAGGCACTGGTGAAGATGACGATCGCGCAGGCTGAGGCCGGCGCAGATATCATCGGGCCCTCCGACATGATGGATGGCCGTATTGGCGCAATGCGGAGCGCATTGGAATCCAATGGATTCCAGAATGTTACGATCCTGTCTTACTCCGCAAAATATGCCTCGGGTTTCTATGGTCCATTCCGCGATGCGGTGGGTGCATCCGGTGCGCTGACCGGCGACAAGAAGACCTACCAGATGGATCCCGGCAATGTGGACGAGGCGATGCGCATGATCGCGCGGGACCTGCAGGAGGGCGCCGATATGGTCATGGTCAAGCCCGGGTTGCCCTATCTGGACATCTGCAACCGAGTGAAAAGAGACTTCGCCGTGCCGACATTTGCCTATCAGGTGTCTGGCGAATACGCGATGATCCAGGCTGCAGCGCTCAATGGCTGGATTGATGGCGAAAAGGTCATGCTTGAAAGCCTGATGGCGTTCCGCCGTGCGGGCTGTGACGGGGTCCTAACCTATTTTGCACCGCAAGTGGCCCGGTTGCTGAACGGCTGATCGACCAAGCGTGTTCACAAGAGCGGGAACCTGCCCAATGACATGCGCTTCGAGATGACAGGCGGGCAGAATGCGCTTATAATCTCGCGCAACAAGATGCAGAAAGCATCGCAACAACTTGCAGGTACAATGAAAATGAGCAGAGATACCACCAAGCTATCCCGCCGCGCCTTTACCACGGCAGGTCTTGCCTCTCTCGGCGTGACCGCGGCCTGTGGCAACGGAATTGGCAATACCAACAACGTGAAGATTGACGCGCGCGTCAACACCACCTTGAACCAGATGTACAACCGCTACCCCGGTACCCGTGATCTGGCGGAGAAATCGGCAGGGATGCTGGTCATTCCGCTCGTGACCGAAGCGGGGTTCATCTTTGGCGGTGCCTACGGTCGCGGGGCTTTGCGCATCAATGGTGCCACGGTTGACTATTACGCCGCGATCAAGGGCAACGCGGGGCTGCAAATTGGCGCGCAGCAATATGCGCATGTCCTGTTCTTCATGACCGACGCAGCGCTTGCCCGTTTCCGTCGCTCCTCCGGCTGGACCGCTGGCGCGGATCTGGAATATGTCGTCAAGGACGAAGGCAACGCCCTGACCGCAGACACCAATACATTGACCGCGCCTGTTATCGCTGCGGTCTTCGGTCAGGCCGGGTTGCGCATCGGCGCGACTTTGGAAGGGTCCAAATACACGCGCATCATCCCCTGACCCGCGATTTTCCCTTTATATCAAAATGATAAAAGCCTCCCCGCATGTGGGAGGCTTTTCATTTTTCAGGCCTTATTGGGCAGTTACCCCATCGCGCGAAGGCGCTTAATCAGTGCCGAAGTATCCCAGCGCCCGCCGCCAAGTTTCTGCACATCCTTGTAAAACTGATCCACGAGCGCCGTGACTGGGAGGCTGGCCTCAATGTCGTCCGCCGTATCGAGACAGATGCCCAGATCCTTGCGCATCCAATCAACGGCAAATCCATGATCGAAGTGGTCATCCAGCATTGTCTCGTAGCGATTGGCCATCTGCCAGCTCCCGGCGGCGCCTTGGCTGATCACCTCCACGACTGCGCGCCCATCCAGACCGGCCTTCTCCGCAAAATGCAGCGCCTCGCTCAGCCCTTGGACAAGTCCTGCAATGGCGATCTGATTGCACATCTTGGTCATTTGGCCCGCACCGCTTTCGCCAATGCGGCGGCAGATACGTGAATAGGCATCCATGAACGGAGCTGCGGCCTCAAAATGGCTGGCGTCACCACCGCACATGATGGACAGGGCGCCGTTTTCCGCGCCGGCCTGACCACCGGAGATTGGCGCATCGACAAACCCGATATTTACAGCCTGCGCGGCGGCATAAAGCTCCTCCGTCACCTGAGCGGACACCGTGGTGTGATCCACAAAGATACTGCCGGCTGTCATTCCGGCAAATGCACCATCATCGCCCAGGCAAACGGATCTCAGATCATCGTCATTTCCGACGCAAGACATCACGAAATCCGCACCCTCGGCAGCCTCGCGCGGCGTCAGCGCAAAAGCGCCGCCATTGGCGGAGGCCCAAGCCTCAGCCTTTGCAGTCGTGCGGTTATAAACCGTAACGCTATAGCCCGCCTTTTGCAGGTGTGCGGCCATAGGATACCCCATGACCCCCAGCCCCAGGAACGCAACTTTTGTCATGTCCTTTCCCCTCGTTCTGTCTTCGCCTATGTTGGCGCCAACCGTAGCAGCAGCAATCCAAAGCGCAATGCGGCATGGCAACAAACATCGAGATACCAAGGGAATAGACAACGAATGGCACGCCTCTTCCGCTGGCTCCTACGCCTGACTGCCGGTACAATTCTGCTCGGCGTCGCAGCCGCACTGCTGGTCTATTTTCTCGCGGCTCAATCGTTGCCCGACTACAATAAGGAAATCGCCCTGCCCGGCCCCACGGCTCCGGTGGAAATTGTGCGCGACAATGCCAATGTTCCGCATATTTTTGGCAGCTTCGGCGCTTCGGACGAGGATGTGTTCTTTGGTCTTGGCTATGCGCATGCGCAGGACCGACTGTGGCAAATGGCTGTCATGCGCCGCACCGCGCAGGGACGCCTGTCAGAGGTATTTGGCGCACGTACAGTCAAAACCGACAGCTTTCTGCGTCGGCTCGATCTCTACGGGACGGCGCGCCGCTCCGTTGCGGCACAAAGCCCCGAGGCCCTGAGCGCGCTCAAGGCCTACGCCGCAGGCGTCAATGCGCGCTTGCAGGAGATCAACGAAGACGCGCTTGGCCGTGGGGCGCCAGAAATGTTTCTGTTCAACATGCCGATCGCGCCGTGGCAACCCGCAGACAGCATCGCAATGATGAAGTTGATGGCTCTGCAATTGTCGTCACAGCTGCAAGAGGAAATCCTGCGGGCCCAAACCTCTATCGCCCTCGATGATCCCGCTCGGCTCTCTGACATCCTTCCCGATGTTCCGGGAGCGGGAACTGCGACTTTGCCGGAATACACCAGCCTCTTCCCCGAGCTGAACGGCTTCACGTTGCAGGAACCGCAGGTCGCGGCCCTGATGCCCGTCGCCCCACGCGGGTTGGGCGGTGCTTCCAACGCCTGGGCCGCGGCGCCCAGCCGGTCCGCGTCTGGCGGAACGCTTCTGGCCAATGACCCTCACCTCAACCTGACCGCTCCGGGCGCTTGGTATCTGGCCCGTCTGGAACTGGGAACAGGCGGGGTCATCGGTGGCACCATCCCTGGCATCCCCGCAGTTCTGACTGGGCGGACGCAACAAATGGGCTGGGGGCTGACTTCTTCCTACCTCGATGATCAGGACTTGTTCATTGAGAAGATCAATCCCGACAACGCACAGGAGTACCTGTCCCCCAACGGCTACAAGGATTTTGTCACCCGTCCATCGATCGTGCAGATCAAGGGAAGCGCGCCGCTGACGTTGACCCTGCGCTGGACGGAAAACGGCCCTGTGCTCCCCGGCTCTCTGTTCGACCTCGCATCGATCACCCCACCCGGTCATGTTGTCAGCCTTGGCTGGACAGCATTGTCGGAAACCGACACCTCGCTCAGCGCCGCGCTGGAGCTGATGAGGGCCAATAGCATCGAGCAAGCGATTGCTGCGGGTGAACAATTTATTGCTCCGTCGCAGAACCTGACGCTCGTGGACAGCGATGGCATCGCGCTTAAGACCATTGGCGCAATGCCGGAGCGTGATCTGCGCAACCAAAGTCAGGGTCGGTTGCCAAACCAGGGCTGGCGCCGGGAAAACAGGTGGCAAGGGCGGCTGCCCTATGCCGCGAACCCAGAGTTCATTGATCCCCGCGGTGGCATTCTCGGAAACACCAACAACAAGCTGGTCGAACGGCCATTCCCCAATCACGTCTCGTATAATTGGGGTGACACTCAGCGGATCAATCGCTGGCGTCGCCTGATGCAGGCCCGTGAAGTCCACACCCGCGACAGCTTTATCGAGGCGCAGCTCGATGCCGTCTCATATAGCGCGCAAACTCTCCTGCCGCTGATCGGTGCGGATCTGTGGTACGCCGAAGAAGCCGCGCCGGAAGGCACGCGCGAACGTCAGCGACACATCGCCTTGTCGCTGCTGGCAGAGTGGAATGGCGAGATGAATGAGCATTTGCCAGAACCGCTCATCTACGCCAGCTGGGTCAGAGCGTTGCAAAAACGACTGATCGAAGACGATCTCGGGCCGCTTGCTGATGCGTTTTCCCGTGTAGACCCCTTGTTCTTGGAACGTGTGTTCCGCGATGTCGATGGTGCCAGTGCCTGGTGCAACGTGCAACAAAGCGCGCCAACAGAGACATGCACGGATATGGCCCGGCGGGCTCTCGATGATGCACTGGTCTATATCAGCGAGAAATACGGCAGTCGGCTGGAAACCCTGCGATGGGGCGATGCACATCAAGCAACACAAGATCATGAGATCTTGGGCGACGTGCCCCTGTTGCGTCATTTCGTAAATATTCGCCAGTCCACCAGCGGTGGCGACAACACGCTACAGCGCGGCCTGACCTCCGGGCAGGAACCAGAGCCGTTCAATAATGTACACGCAGCAGGCTATCGCGGGGTCTATGATTTTGCGGACCCTGACAGCTCTGTTTTCATCATCGCTACGGGTCAATCCGGACATTTCCTGTCGCGCTACTATGACGACATGGCTCAGTTCTGGCGCCGTGGCGAATATATACCGATGTCATTGGATGAAAATCTGGCCCGCGCGGCCGCCGTGGGCATCACCCGCATCCTGCCAAGGCAGTAGAGCGAATAAATACGCAGCGCTTTCAAAGCGCTGCGTATTGCGCTTTCTGTTTGTCGGTCCAGCGCACGGTGATTTCGAAACCGGCTTCAGTCTGGTCTTCGGACAACACAACATCCTGCTTGAAGAGCCAAGCGCGCTGCCTACCTTGAGAAAACGCAAGACTAAGAGTCTCTGTATGCCGCGCGCCCTGCAATTTGATCGCAATGTCATCCAGCAAGGCGGGCAGACCTTCGCCTGTGATCGCCGAAATCGCGTAAAGCTCTTCGCTGCGCTCGGCACGCTTCCGGCATGCATCGGCCTCTTCTTCAGAGAGCCGGTCGATCTTGTTCCAGACCTCAATCATCGGCCGATCCTCATCAACACCCAGAGAGTTGAGGATCTGCCGAACATCTTCGGCCTGATTTTCGGTCTCATCGTGGCTGATGTCACGCACGTGCAGAATGACGTCTGCGGCAAGTACTTCTTCAAGCGTTGCCCGGAATGAAGCGACCAATTCGGTTGGAAGATCGGAGATGAACCCGACGGTGTCCGACAGGATCACTTCCGGTCCATCTGGGAGTTCCACCCGTCGCATCGTGGGGTCAAGCGTGGCAAAGAGCATGTCTTTCGCCATCACATCAGCGCCCGTCAAGCGATTGAAAACTGTGGATTTACCGGCGTTGGTATAGCCCACCAGAGCCACAATCGGATAAGGAACCTTCGCCCGCGCCGCGCGATGCAATGTCCGGGTTTTCACCACCTTGTCGAGCTGGCGGCGCAAGCGGACCAGCTGCTCGTCAATGGCGCGCCGGTCGGCCTCGATCTGCGTTTCGCCGGGACCGCCGACAAAACCAAGTCCACCACGCTGACGTTCTAGGTGGGTCCAAGCTCTCACCAATCGCGTACGCTGATAGTTCAGCGCCGCCATTTCCACCTGCAGCACGCCCTCACGGGTGCGCGCGCGATCCGAGAAAATCTCCAGGATCAGGCCGGTCCGGTCCAAAATCTTGACCTTCCAGGCCTTTTCCAGATTGCGTTGCTGCACGGGGCTGACCGGGCCGTCGACCAGCACCAATTCCACGTCTGAGGCCAGAAATATCGCCTTCAGCTCTTCGATTTTGCCGGAGCCAAACAGCATGCCAGCATGCGCCTTGGGAAGGCCTACGACGGTCGACCCGACCACATCAAGGTCGGGCAAGGCGGCGGCAAGCGCAACACCTTCTTCCAGCGCCGGAACTGCATCACGGCGTGTTCTGTCGGATTTGATATCCGGATGCAGAACCCAGGCGCGGGTCCGCTTCCTGTCGTGCTCCATCAATTAGAGTCTTCACCCTCGTAGAGACTGATCGGCTGAGCCGGCATGATGGTGGAGATCGCATGTTTGTACACGAGCTGCGACTGGCCATCACGGCGCAGCAAAACACAGAAGTTATCGAACCAAGTGATCACGCCCTGCAGTTTAACGCCATTGATCAGAAAGATTGTGACCGGAACTTTTGTTTTGCGAACGTGGTTCAGGAATGCGTCCTGAAGATTCTGTCTGTCCGAAGCCATTTGTTTATTATCTCGCCTTTTTTCTTGTTACGCGCTGCGGCCCAACGCGTCCCTTGTGCAGAGTATGGACGCAGATTTCGAGGGTTTCCACCCGAAAAACGTCACTTTTCTACGTGGGTTAAGTGGTTTCTGTCAGTTGCGCCACAGATTTGGCGACAAAAGCGCGATAATGGCAAGTGTTTCCAGACGCCCCAGAACCATAGCAAAACACAAGATCAGTTTTACGGGCGCCTCCATCAGACCCAACTCGATCGGGAATTGCCCCGCCGCTTCGATCAAAGGACCGGTTGTCGACAGCCCTGCCACAGCAAGAATCATCGCTTGTTCAAAGGGAACCCCAAATGCGGAGAGCGCCACGCAGATCAGTGCCAGCGAAAGCGCGAACAGCATGAAAAAGATCCAGGCCACAAAGGCCCCATTGCTTTGCAGGCGACGGTTCCCGCGCCCTTCGCCACTGACAGAGGAAGGCAGGACAAGCCGCTCCATCTCTCGCAACCCATTGAGATAAAGCGCATAAACCCTCAACAGCTTCACCCCGCCCGCCGTGGTCGCAACGCCGCCGCCCATGACTGCCAGTCCCAGAAGGATCATCCCGGGCGTCTCCAGCCCCGACCATTCCTGCGCACTGAACCAATAGGCGCTTTCAAACCCCGTGGTGGTCAAAAAGGACGTGACCGTGAAAAGGGCGCCCCAGAAGGACGCCAGCCCCATCATGAGATCATCGGAGGTATTGACCTCTAGTGACGCGATCCAATGGCGCAGAAACAGCAAAGTGGGCACGCCGATGATAATCAGCATACCGGTGCGAAACTCCGGGTCCTTGTCGAGACGCCCATGCCCAACGGCAACAGTATCGCTGGAAAATGTCAGGCGAGACAGGGCAAACAGCAAGAAGAGGAGCATCACCATCTCACCAGCCACGCCAGCCTGCGCAGCGCCGATGCCGCCCACCGGCGACACGCCAGAGGTTGCCATGATTGACATCGCATGGCTGACGGCAACCAGGCCAGTCTCGCCGCACAATACCAAAAGCACCGCCAGTGCCAGCGTCAGACCGACATACACCGGCGCCAACGCCTTGGTCACAAGGATCAGCTTGCGCCGCGGATCGGGGCGCTGGTTTTCACGCAAAATCGCATCACTGCGCCCGGGTTCGGCCCGGGTGGTCACCTCAAAGCCGCCCAGCGACAGCGGTGCAAGCACCGCTGATGCAGCGATCCACATGAACATCCCGCCCATCCAGGCCACCAGCGCCCGCCACAGATGAACTGATTGCGGCACTCGTCCTGGTTGATCATAGACATCGGCCCCTGTGGTTGTCAGGGAACTGACCATGTCAAAGTAGGCATTGAGGTAGCTTGTGTTCTGCAAAGCATCCTGCAGGGGAATCGCCAGGTACAGCGGCAAAAACACAAAGGTTGCCAGCAACGTCATCAGCTGCCCGGGCATCCCATAGCGTGGAACACGGTTGGCAACCGATAGCGCGATGAAGGTCACGAACGTCAGACCAACAATCCCGGAATAAAAGAAACTCTGAGAGGTTTGATGGTCGTCGACCAACACCGCATGGATTGCAGGGATCCACATGGCGATCGCAAAGATCCCCCAGATCAGCAGCAGCAATGGCAGACGCAGGATGCCACGGACCTGAGAGCGAGGACGGCGCGGCATCCTAGAAGTAATCGATCGAGACCTGCATCAGGCGCTCGACCTCCCGCACATCTGCAGCCATGGCGAAGAGCGCGATGGTATCGCCCGCCTCGATCCTCAGGCCACCGCTTGGACGCACGACCTCGCCATTCTTGGACACCGCTCCAACCAAAACCCCCTCTGGGAAATCGATGTCGCGAATGGCCTGCCCGGCCATGGGCGAGGTGGACAGTACCTCGGTCTCGATCACTTCGGCCTCGGCATCGCCAATGGAATAGACTTGCCGGATGCGCCCATAGCGGATGTGACGCAGGATCGAACTGACGGTCGTGGCGCGCGGGTTGATATGGGCATCAATGCCGAGATGCGGCAGCAGAGGCAGCAAGGTCGGGTCATTGATCAGCGCAATGGCAAAGGGGCAGCCTTCGGTTTTCGCCCGCACCGCGGCCAGCATATTGGTCTTGTCGTCATCGGTCACCGCCAACATCGCGTCGGCCTTGTCGATGCCGGCCTCGATCATCAAGCCGCGATCCAGGCCGTCACCGTTCAACACGATGGTCCGCTCCAGCTCTTCTGCAGCCTTTTCGGCGTGTTTACGGCTTTTCTCAATCACCTTGACGCGAGTGCGGCCGGGGCGTTCTTCCAAAGCCTTGGCGACCTCCAACCCGACATTTCCGCCGCCGACGATCACAACGCGCTCCTGACGTTTCTCCGTCTTACCAAAGACTTCCATGGTGCGGCTAACGTCATCAGAATGGCAAAACACATAGGCTGCGTCGCCCACGAACAGTTGATCGCCCGGCTCCGGCGCAAACAGGGTGCCCTCACGTCGCACGCCCACAACGATTGCACGCAACGTCGAGAACAGCTCGGTCAGCTGCCGCAGCGGCGTGTTCACCACCGGGCAGTCTTCGTCGACATGAATACCCAGCAGCTGCGCGCGACCGTCCATGAAGACTTCGGTATCAAAGGCCGCAGGTGCGCGCAGACGCTGCATTGCAGCAGCAGCCACCTCGCGCTCGGGGCTGATCACCACATCAATGGGCAAATGATTGCGTCGGTAGAGATCAGAGTAGATGGCGTTCAGATAGCTTTTGGCGCGCAACCGCGCGATCTTGCGCTGTATCGAAAACACCGAATGGGCCACCTGACAGGTGACCATATTCACCTCGTCCGAATGGGTGGCGGCGATGATCATGTCCGCGTCACGCGCCCCGGCGCGATCAAGCACATCCGGGTATGAGGCAAAGCCCGCAATCCCTTGAACATCAAGCGTATCTGTCGCGCGGCGTACCAAATCCGGATTGTTGTCCACAACGGTGACATCGTTGTGCTCACCCGACAGGTGACGCGCGATCTGCCAACCGACCTGCCCGGCACCACAGATAATAACCTTCATCGATACGCTCTCCGGGCACTGAAATGCATTGTTTGCATGACAGATGGCTCTGTGATGGTCAATTCAATTGTCCCGGCCGCAGCGGGCCGGGTTCAGCTCTGTTCAGACGGTGATTTCAGGCGTCTCGCCTTCTTCATTCTCGACCCGCGCGATGCGTGTGCCAGCCTTGTTGGAGGTGACAACGCCCAGCGATTTCAGCTTTCGGTGCAACGCCGAACGCTCCATCCCCACAAAAGAGGCCGTCCGGCTGATGTTGCCGCCAAATCGGTTGATCTGGGTCAGAAGGTATTCACGTTCGAAGGCTTCTCGCGCCTCGCGCAGAGGCAGCGTCGCCAATGCTCCCGACAGCACAACGCGGCCTTCGGTCTCCACCTTTTCTTCCTCGCTCGGCAGGTCCTTGGCCTGAATCGGATCCGAAGTTTCTCCAAGGATCAGAACCCGCTCGACCAAATTCTTCAGCTGACGAACATTGCCCGGCCAGGTCATGGTCTGCATCAGCGCAACCGCATCTTCGCTGACCTCGCGCAAGGGCAAGCCCTGCGTCTGATTGAAACCTTCGATGAAGTAGTCGGCCAACAGCGGAATATCTTCGCGGCGATCCGACAGCGCCGGGACGCTGATCGGCACGACGTTGAGCCGATGGTACAGCTCTTGCCGGAAGGTCCCCTCCGCAATCTCCTTTTCGAGATCCCGATTGGTCGCAGAAATGACGCGCAGGTCGACCTTGACCTTATCGGTGCCACCAACCCGGATGAATTGCTGGTCCACCAGAACCCGCAGGATTTTGGATTGCGTGCCAAGCGGCATATCCGCGACCTCGTCAAAGAACACGACGCCGCCGTCCGCCTGCTCCAACAGGCCCGGTTCAATTCCGCGCTCACTGCTTTCACGACCAAACAGCACGTCCTCCATCCGTTCCGGCTCGATGCTGGCGCAATTCACCGTTATGAAGGGAGCGCTGGAACGGTTTGAATTTGTGTGGATATATCGCGCAGCGACCTCCTTGCCGCTGCCCGCGGGGCCTGACAACATGACGCGCCCGTTGGACTTTGTCACCCGATCAAGCTGACCGATCAACGCACGAAACGCGGGTGACGTCCCCACCATATCCGTTGCGCCGCCGTCCTTACGACGCAGATCGGTGTTTTCCCGCCGCAATCGAGAGGTCTCCATCGCGCGCCGTATCACCACCATAAGCTGGTCGATGTTGAAGGGCTTTTCGATGAAATCATAGGCCCCCTGCTTGATCGCCGCGACCGCGATCTCGATGTTGCCATGACCGGAAATGATCACGACTGGGACCTCCGGAAAATCACGCTTCACGGTCTTGAGGATGTCGATCCCATCCATCTGGCTGTCCTTGAGCCAGATATCGAGGATCAGCAGCGACGGCGGCGTGTCCTCGAATGCGGCCATGCACTCATCAGAATTGGCTGCTTTGCGGGTTGCGTAGCCTTCATCCTCAAGGATGTCCGAAACCAGTTCCCGGATGTCACGTTCATCGTCAACAATCAGAATATCACTCATGTCAGCCCTGCTACTACGGTTTGTTTCTGGACAACAGTGTCCGGCGAGAGGGCCGGAAGGCGGATCACCGCCATGGCGCCCCGATGGCTCATCCCGTCAAAGAGCGGTGCGTCTTCCAACGCCAATGTGCCACCATGTTCTTCGATAATTTTCTTCACGATCGGCAGACCAAGTCCGGTGCCTTCGTCACGCGTCGTGACATAGGGCTCGAACAGCCGAGCTCGATCCGCAGGCAAGCCGATGCCATTGTCCGCAATGGTGATGAGATGCCCTGCACTTCCCGTCTTCACCGTCACGCGGATTTCCGGAGCGTATCCATCAGCCGCGCCTTTTTTCTTCAGACTTTCCGTCGCTTCACCGGCGTTCTTGATCAGGTTGGTCAAGGCCTGACCAATCATTGTCGCATCCACATCCACTTGCATGGGCTGATCCGGCAAATCCGAGCGGATTTTCAAGTTCGGCTGCCCCGCCTGCTGGAGCAAGACCGCCTCCTGAACCAGCTTGCCGAGGTCTTCCTCATGGCGATCAGGCTCGGGCATGCGGGCAAACTTGGAAAATTCATCAACGATGCGGCGTAGGTCGTTGGTTTGACGAACAATAACATCCGTCATCGACTGCAGTTGATCGCTGTGTTCTTCGCCCAGCTTTGGTGCGAACTTTCGCTTGATACGCTCCGCGCTCAGCTGGATCGGAGTCAGCGGGTTCTTGATCTCATGCGCGATGCGGCGCGCCACATCGCCCCAAGCGGCCATGCGCTGCGCGCTGACCAAATCGGTTACATCATCAAATGCGACCACATACCCCTCAAGGTTATCATCCTCCGCATGACGGCGCGCCATCCGGACAAGCAGGTTTTCGAGGCGCCCCTGGCGGGTCACCTTGATCTCGCCCTGCGCAATCCCCGCACCGTTGCCGACAAGGTTTTCAAACAATGGCCCAAACTCAGGTATCGCAACCGAGAGCGCCAGAGATTTCTGGTCTTCCTTCCAGTCCAGCAAACGCTTTGCTGAGGTGTTCACGAAGGTGACGCAGCCTTTTGAATCAAGCCCGACAACACCGGATGTGACGGAGGACAGCACCGAATCAAACAAGCGGCGGCGCCGTTCGATTTGCCGGGTATTCTGCAGCAACGCCTCGCGCTGTGCCTGAAGTTGTTGCGTCATCTGGTTGAAATAGCGACTCAACTGCGCAATCTCGTCATCGCCCTGTTCCTCGGCAACCTGAACCCCCAGATCGCCTTCACCCACGCGTTGCGCCGCTACCGTAAGCCGCCCGACGGGACGTGACAGACGTTCGGCAAACCACATGCCCAGCCACATTGCAGCAAGGATCAGGATCACAGCAAAACCCAAGTACAACAACCCGAACTCGAACAGCACGCGCCCTCTTTCACTCTCGAGCTGTTGGTAAAGATGCGCAGTCTGCTGTGTCTCATCCAGCAGGTTCAACAGCTCTCCATCGACCTCACGGCTGACATAGAGGTAACGATCCACAAAGGCGTTCAAACGGACAAGAGCGCGGAACTCGTTGTTGTCCCAATCCTGGATGATGTGCAGACCTTCAGTTTCGACGGCGGCGATGTCCGCATCCGTGGGCATCTCAAAATCAAATTCATATGATCGTTCACCGCGTGTCTGGATCGTACCGGTACTGTTGATCACATAGGCCTCTTGCAGGCCCCGCTGAATCTGCAGCTGCCCTTGCGAAAGAAATTGCCGTAACTGCCCGTCGCTCATGAAAAAATCATTTGATCGACTGCGGTCCAAAAACCGCGCCAAAGCAATCGCATCCTGTTCAAGATCCTGGCGCTGCTGGCGTTCATAGGCCTCGGCGGCCTTTACAGAATTTGCGATCACATCCCGGACACGTTCCGAAAACCAGCCCTCGAGTCCCACGTTTACCGTCAAGACTGCAAAGACCGCGACTGTCACCGTCGGCACAAGCGCCAAAAATGCAAAGGCCCCGATCAACCGCAAGTGAAGGCGCGAACCCGCCGACTTCACCCGGCGCGCCGCAATAAGGCGCCCAATCTGGCTCAGAACAAGCGCAGTGATCGAAAGCACATAAACGAGGTCGGCTAACAGAATCAGGCGCAAGGCGGGTGAACTGGCGCTTTGGCCCAATGGACCAATCACAAGAAAGGTGAGCAACGCCATCGCCGGCCCAAGAAACACCAACCCAAGCGTGATGATGTTGCGCGCCCTGCGCGACTTTCGCCAGCGATCCAAGGCTGCAAGCCACAGATACGCCGAGCGGATATGTGACATCTGTGCCACCGCCTGCCCCCAAGTTGATGTTGAGCGTTTGCCGCTCACCACTTGATTTCGCGATCCCCCATTTGCCGTCTGGCGATAGGGCAACGCTTCTGTGGCGATATTACATCAGTTTGCGGCGGCGTGTCACCTCAATATCGAGGTCCGTGATCTTCTTGCGCAGCGTGTTCCGGTTAATTCCAAGTAAATCCGCGCATTTTGCCTGATTTCCACCGGTCGCGGACAGCGCGATTTCGATCAGCGGCGTCTCTATCTCCCGGAGCAAACGAGCATATAGTCCAGGCGGCGGCAGCATATCCCCGTGAAGATCGAAGTATCTTTGCAAATGCCTGGCCACGGCATCAGAGAGCTTTTCATTGCTGGCGCCACCTCCCATGACCGGTTCCACACCAGTGGTCTGCGGCCCCAGCGCTGCGGCGACCTCCGATTTCCCAATCATTTCACTGCGTGCCGTAAGCGCAAGACGTTTCACAGTATTTTCAAGTTGGCGGACATTCCCAGGCCAAGCATAGTGGCGAAGAATATCTCGGGCGTCATCACTTATGGCCCGCCGGGACGCACCTTCGCTTTCCGCACGCAGAAGGAAATGTTCGCATAACAGCGCGATATCCTCGACCCGCTCCCGCAAGGCCGGCACTGGCAGCTCCGTGCCGCAGATCCGGTAGTAAAGATCCTGACGCAGCGCCCCGCCTTCCAGCTGATCAGCAAGCTCCTGCTGACTCGTCGTGGCAATAAACCTCGGGGCGTGGTCTCCGGGGGCGTCCATCATCCGCACAAGGCGCGCCTGCGCCTCATCCGCAAGATCAGCCAACTCGTCGATGAGCAGCGTGCCCCCCTTGACCTGCCCCAACAGGCGCGACGGCCCTTCCAGCTCAATCAGGTCAGAGGCTTCTGCGACCACAAAGGGCAAAGTGCGACGGTCAGAGAAATCGTGAATGGCTCGTGCAATCAGTGACTTACCTGTGCCGCTTTCACCAGTTATCAGCAGTGGCATATCCGTGTTCATCACGCGCGCGATAAGCCGATACAGGCTTTGCATGACCTCAGTCCGCCCCACCAGAGGCAACTCGTCCGGCCGCTCCTCGGGTAGGTTCACTTCACTGGTGTTCTGGGCCGTGCGCTTCTCCGACAATGCCTTGGCCGTCCGCTTCATCAGCTCCGGCAGATCAAAGGGTTTGGGCAGATAATCATAGGCCTCAGCTTCCGCCGCCTTGATCGCCGTCATGATCGTGTTCTGCGCCGAAATCACAATGACCGGCAGCCCGGGCCGATCCTGCGCAATCTTTGGCAGCATCTCCAGGCCATTTCCGTCCGGCATCATCACATCAGAGATCACCACGTCTCCCTTGCCCTCAGCCACCCAGCGCATCAGCGTCGTCAGCGAAGAGGTCGCATGCACCTTGCAGCCCGCGCGCGTGAGCGCCTGAGTGAGAACAGTGCGGATCGTGCGGTCGTCATCTGCAACAAGAACGGTGCCGTCCATGTCATTGTGCTCCTTGCGTTAATTCGGCTCCCGAGGAACCCGAGAGAGTGATAGTCGAACGGTCGTTTGCCCTGGTTCAGAACGAACGGAAATCCAACCGTTGTGATCTGCGATAATCTTGCTGACGAGGGCGAGCCCCAGACCGGTTCCGTTCTCTTTGCCGGAGACAAAGGGCTCGAAGATATCGTCGCGGATGTTGTCCGGAAGACCTGGCCCATCATCGGTGATCTCGATCTGTAAGGGCAGCAGCTTGCCCTGTCCGTCACTGCGGCGCAGACGGAAGGAATGCTCATAGAAGGTGCGCACGGTGATGGTTCCGCCCTTGGTGCCAGCGGCTTCTGACGCGTTCTTCAACAAATTCAGCACCACTTGTAGCAACTGATCCGGGTCTCCCCAGGCCAGCGGAAGCGACGGGTCGTATTTTTCGACAATCTTCATATGTGCGCCAAACCCCAGCAGCGCCGACCGGCGGGCCCGATCCAGCACGTCATGCAGGTTCACCGGTCGAAAATCGGGGTCTGACAGGTTTCCGAATTGCTCAACCTGCTCCAACAACTTCACGATGCGGCGGCTTTCGCTGACAATAAGATCCGTTAATTCAAGGTCTTCCGGCGACAGGTTCATACTCACGAGCTGTGCTGCACCCGTGATACCGGCAAGAGGGTTCTTGATTTCATGCGCCAGCATCTCTGCCATGCCAATGGCCGATTGCGCTGCAGATTTGGCGGAGTGGTTCTGCGTCAAACGCCCTGCCAGCTCTCGGGGCGACAGCATCAGCAGCATGTAGCCCTCATGTCCCTGCAACGGGGCAATCTGAACCGCGCATTGTAGCGGAGAACGTTCGCGCGCGCCGACATCGACGTCATTCACAAACAGCGGCGTGCCCTGCGCCCGCGCCTTTTCAAACGCCTCCTCGATTGACGAGTCTATCGTGATCTTTTGCCAAACATTCTTTCCAATCAGCGACTTGCGCGACGCATTTATGAACCCTTCGGCGGAAGAGTTCACATCGGCAATCATGTTGCACTCATCGACCAGAAAGGCCGGAACCGGCAGTGACGCCCAGATGGCGCAGTCAGAGGAATGCGGACCAGCGGAGCTCATGCCGCACTCTCCTGTTGGTGTCTCTGCAATGCGTCTGGCAGCAGGCGCAGGACATCTGCCGCGGTCCGTGCCGTCAGCACCTCCCGACGCAACGGAGCAGGCGTGCCGACTTCATCCATGTACCAGCCCAGATGCTTGCGCGCGACACGTAGACCAAGATCACCGCCGTAAAACTCCAGCATTGCCTCGTAGTGCCCTGAAACCATGTCGATAAGTACTGACCCCGACGGGATATCAGGCGCTTCCGAATCCCAGAGGTCATGTGCGACCTGTGCCAACAACCAGGGCTTACCCTGAACACCGCGTCCGATCATCACGCCATCCGCGCCAGAGGCGTCCAGCGCAGCGCGGGCATCAGAGGCATCGAGAATATCGCCATTTGCCAACAGCGGCACCGTTATCGCCTTGCGCACATCAGCGATCGCAGCCCAGTTTGCGCGCCCCTTGTAGAACTGGCATCGGGTACGGCCATGAATGGTGACCATCTGCACGCCCGCCTCTTCGGCGCGGCGCGCGACATCTGCGGCGTTCAGGCAGTCATCATCCCAGCCCAAGCGGGTTTTCAACGTCACCGGCACGTCGACCGCCTCGACCACGGCTTCGATCAGGCTGAGCGCATGGTCCGGCGTTTTCAGCAACGCAGACCCGGAATAGCCATTGGTCACCTTCTTGGCCGGGCAACCCATATTGATGTCGATCATCCGCGCGCCCCGGTCCGCCACCTGACGCGCGGCCTCGGCCATCCAATAGGCTTCGCGTCCGGCAATCTGTACCGCGGTGTTCTCGACGTCCGCGCTCAGCTCAGCGCGCTCCCGTACCCCTGGTTTGGCCTGTACCATTTCCTGGCTTGCCACCATCTCGCTCACCACCAGCCCCGCACCGAAGGACCGGACGAGGTCGCGAAACGGGCGATCCGTGATGCCGGCCATCGGGGCCAGCGCAACAGGAGGGTCGAGATCTGTGGGTCCGACTGAGAAGGACAACTGCTTAATCCTTGTGCATATGAGAGTTTCTTAGCTTGAAACTGAGCTATGCTCCATTCCAAGACGCCATTCCAGCCCACCTTCCGATAGGTAACGCCTATTTTTTAAGCAATTCAGTCCGGAGCGTTGCCAGTTTATCCGCCGCACCGTAAACACGCCCACAGATTGCCCGAATACAAGGATGCGGTCCCCATCATGACCACCGCCGTTTTGATTGTTGCAGCCGGAACCGGCACCCGCGCAGGTGGCGGCGTGGCTAAGCAATGGCGCCCGCTTGCCGGCAAGCGGGTGATCGATTGGACCATCGCGGCCTTTCAAGAGGCGGGTGTCGACCTCATCATGGTGGTGCGCGATCCAGACAACCTCGACGCCGCGCAAGCGCTCGCTGCACATAAGGATATTTTGCTCGCTAAGGGCGGCACCGACAGGTCAACATCTGTGCGCAATGGGCTGACGGCACTCGATAAAATGGACGTCGACAAAGTGCTGATCCACGATGCCGCGCGCCCCTGCGTGCCCGCGCGTCTCATCAAGGAGGTGCTGTGCGCATTGGACACTGCGCCCGCCGCCGCGCCGGGGCTGGCAGTCACCGATGCGCTTTGGACCGGAACAGCGGATGAAGTGACCGGCACTCAGGATCGCAGCAACCTCTACGCCGCGCAGACCCCGCAAGCGTTTCATTTTGACGCGATCCTGTCGGCGCATCTTGCGCTGGACGGGCCAGCGGCAGACGATGTGGAGGTTGCGCGCAAGGCCGGTCTCTCGGTGCGCATCACGCAAGGCGACATCAACAACATCAAGATCACCCGGCCCGAGGATTTTGCCCGCGCCGAGAACATTCTGAGGAGCAGCATGGACAGCATTCCAGATATCAGGCTGGGCAATGGCTACGATGTGCATCGGTTTGGTCCCGGCGACCACGTAACCCTTTGTGGGATCGAGGTGCCACATGACCGCAGCTTGCAAGGGCATTCCGATGCGGATGTGGGCATGCATGCGGTGACGGATGCGCTCTACGGGGCGATGGCAGAAGGCGATATTGGTCGCCATTTCCCGCCCAGCGACCCGCAGTGGAAAGGCGCCGCGTCCGAGATCTTTTTGCGTCATGCGGTGGATCTTGCGCTTTCCAAGGGCTTCAGGATCAGCAATGTGGACTGCACGCTGGTCTGCGAGTTCCCGAAAATCGGCCCCCATGCCGAAGCAATGCGCAGCCACATGGCTGAAATTATGAATATGGATCGAGACCGGGTCTCGGTGAAAGCCACCACATCCGAGCGGCTGGGCTTCACCGGACGTGGCGAGGGGATTGCGGCGCTTGCCACCGCAACGCTGGTGCGCGCATGACACTTGCACAACTCCTCGGAACCTGTTGTGGAGTCGGGCATATCCGCCCTGCCCCCGGCACCTGGGGCTCGCTTGTCGCCCTGCCTTTGACCTACGCGCTGCACATGGTTGGCGGCTTTCCTTTGCTGGCTGTCGTGACCGTCGTCGCGATCATCATCGGCCTTTGGGCTGCGACCGAGATGACACGCGGTCAGGAAGATCTGGACCCGTCGGAATTTGTGTTGGACGAGCTTGCCGGGCAGATGCTGGCGCTCTGGGCGATCTCGCTGCCTGCTTGGATGAAAGGTCTGGAGATCACAGCGCTTTGGCCCGGCTGGGTCGCGGGCTTTCTGCTGTTTCGCCTCTTTGACATCTGGAAACCGGGCCCGGTTGGTTGGGCCGACCGCAAGAAAGGCCCCTTTGGCGTGATGATGGATGATGTGATCGCCGGGGGTATGGCCGGTATCGGCATCGCGCTACTGGCTGGATTCTCTCATGGGGTTCTGGGGTTATGAGCCTTGATATCAGTGCCTTGCTGGATCTAGCTAAATCTCAGCGCGCCACCATCGCCACAGCCGAAAGCTGCACTGGCGGCATGATCGCCGCCGCACTCACGGATATTCCCGGCTCTTCTGCGGTGGTGGATCGGGGCTTTGTCACCTACTCCAACGCCGCAAAGATGCAGATGCTTGGCGTAAGTGCTGAAACACTCAAGGATTTCGGCGCTGTGAGCGAGGAAACCGCGCGTGAGATGGCGGATGGCGCCCTCCGCGCAGCGGGCACCACGCTTGCGGTCTCGGTCACGGGCATCGCAGGCCCAGGTGGATCGGAACATAAGCCAGAGGGACGCGTCTGCTTCGGCCTTGCGCAGAACGGTGTGCAGACGGAAACGGAACTGGTCGATCTTGGTGCGCTGGGTCGAGACAAGGTGCGCCTTGCCAGCCGTGACCATGCACTTGCGCTGCTGCAGCGCGCGTTAGAGCGCCGCGACGCCTGAATGCGCCCCAAAGCCCTTATTAGAGCCTGATATCGTCAGCCATAAAGCTCTGCCGCGCGACGCTCAAACGCCCGCACAATCCGCTGCATGGCCTCGTTGAACACGACGCCGATGATCCCCTGCAGCACGGCGTTCTTGAATTCAAAATCAACGAAAAAAGCCACATCACAACCGCCATCTTCGCGATCTGCAAACGCCCAGTTGGACTTCATGTAGCGAAACGGTCCATCCAAATATTCCGTGTCGATCTTGTGCTCATCGGGATGCAGCACAACCCGACTTCCAAAGCGTTCACGGAACACCTTGAAGGAAATCACCAGATCCGCTTCCATAACCTCTGAGGCACCCTGTGGGGTCCGACTGCGAATACGCGCAGCAGCGCACCACGGCAGGAATTTCGGGTACGATCCTACGTCCGCCACCAGATCGTACATCTGCTGGGCGCTATAGGGCATCGGGCGGGTTTCCGAATGTGTTGGCATCGCAAGTCAATTCGTCTTCTGTACAGGTGGCGCGTGGTGTCCTATGAACGCGTGCGAAATTCAAGGGGGCAAGCATGTCAGAGCGACCATATGTCATTGATGTAATGATTTCGGCCAAGGCCATCGCTGCACGAATCGAAGAACTTTGTGGCGATATCACCGCAGAATTTGGCGACACCGACAAGCTGGTGGTCGTGGGGCTCTTGCGCGGCAGCTTTGTATTCATCGCCGATCTGGTGCGAGAGCTGGACCTGCCGATCGAGGTGGATTTCCTGGAGGCCTCATCCTACGGAGACGGCATGGAAAGCAGCCGAGAAGTGCGTATCCTCAAGGACTTGCGAGGCGCAATTGAAGGGCGCGACGTGCTGGTCGTCGAAGATATCGTCGACACCGGACACACGCTGAATCACGTAATTTCGCTGTTGAACAGCCGCAAGCCCGCCCGGCTCAAATCCATCGCTCTGCTGGACAAACCCTCCCGCCGCGAAGTGGATTTCCGCTCGGACTGGATCGGCTTTGAGATCCCGGATGAATTTGTCGTGGGCTATGGCATCGATTTTGCTCAACGCAATCGCAACCTGCCGCACATTGGTAAGGTGCGCTTCACCTGATACAGCGCCCACTCCTGAACCGGCACAAGCGCAAGCCTGCCGGTTTGCCAGGTGAGCACGGCAGGAACTGGCGCATGCGATTTGGCAATTCGCGGCATCTGCGCCATGTCTAAGCGACATCGCAGATCAAAGGAGCGCGTCATGATGATGCCCAAACTGACCGCCGGCCTCATGGCCGCTGCCGTTGCCCTCGCCCCCATGTTCGCGCTGGCCGGCCCACCGAAATGGGCCCCCGGCCACAAGAATAGCGCCGCACATTTTGCCCCCGGCCAGATCAAGAAACGGCACGCTCATGACAGGCATCTCTCCGGTGACTGGACATATGTTGACGATTATCAGCGCTGGGGTCTGGAACCACCATCTGCAGGACATCGTTATGTGCGCAAGAACGGTGAGATTCTCGAAGTGGTGAAAGATACGCTCGCCATCGTCGGCGCGGTTGCCGTTGTGGACGCTCTGCTCGACTGACGATCAGCCGAGCAGAGTGTGGATCGCTCGTAGAAAAATGCCGGTCCCGGTGGGGATCAGCGCATCTGGAAAGTCATAGTCCGGATTGTGTAGCTGCGGCTGGTCCTCCCCCGCGCCGAGCCAGAACATCGCACTTTGGGCCGACTTTCCGAATTGCCCGAAATCCTCAGAGAAAGCCTGCGGCGTGTCGGTCAGCGTGATCGGAACGTCTTCAGCGTTGCAGGCCGTCTCCAACAGGGCCACAGCATCGGATGCGTTTGTGCAGGCCTCAAACACATCATGATAGGTGATGTGATAGCCCAGCCCCTCTGCCTCAGCACAGACGGTAACGTGATCAGAAACCGCATCCACCAGCGTATCCATCCGCGTGTCAGTGACTGTGCGAAGTGTCACCCACAATTCTGCAAAACCAGGCGAAACGCCAAAGGTCTTCTCTCCCAATTCTGCGTGTGTAACAGTGGTTAGCGCGTAGTTTTCATCTAATCCGCCGCCGGATCCCAGCGCCGAGAGTTGCCCCATCAACGCCGCCAATGCGGTGGCTGGGGACAGGCCATCTTGCGGTGCGGCAGCGTGGGAGGTCCGCCCGGTCAGACGAATACGCGCCCCGCGCGAGGCACAATTGGCCGACGATGTTGGCAGCGACACATGCCCCAGTGCCAGTCCCGGCAGGTTATGCAGCGACAGCACAATGTCTGGCGCGATTTCAGCGAACTCCGGGGCCGCGCGATAGGCGATCGCCCCCTCGCCCGTTTCCTCTGCGGGCTGGAATATCAGCACCACACGTCCCGTCTCCGGGCGTTGCCGTGAAAGCGCAGCCGCGACACCCAGAACCATGACCATGTGACCATCATGTCCGCAAAGATGTCCCTTGCCCGGGACTTGCGAGGCATAACTCAGGTTGGTTTCCTCAGGGATGGGCAAAGCATCCAATTCGCACCGGATGCCGATGGTCTGCCCAGGGGCGCGGCCATCAAAGACCGCAGCAAGCCCGGTGCCACCCAGCCCTGTCAGGATTTGGTCCGCACCAAGATCGCGCAGCTCGTCTTCGATCCGTCGCGCGGTGGCATGCTCTGCGCCCGAGATTTCGGGCGCAGCGTGCAAGTCATGTCGGAGCGCAATCAGACGCTCCAGATCCTGCGGCGTCATGCGATGCCGAGCTTGGCATTCCGTGCCGCACGTAGCTGCGCAAAATCATCCCCCGCATGGTAGGACGACCGTGTCAGAGGCGTTGCAGAAACCATCAGGAAGCCCTTGCCGTAGGCGGATTTTTCATAGCTCTTGAACTCTTCCGGCGTGACAAAACGATCCACGGCGTGGTGCTTTGGTGTGGGCTGCAGATATTGTCCTATGGTCAGAAAATCCACATCCGCCGAGCGCATGTCGTCCATCACCTGCTTGACCGCCATTTCGTCTTCGCCAAGTCCAACCATGATGCCGGATTTGGTAAAGATGCTGGGATCAATCTCCTTCACGCGCTGCAACAGCCGCAGCGAATGGAAATAGCGCGCGCCCGCCCGCACCTCGGGATATAGCCCCGGCACCGTTTCAAGGTTGTGGTTGAACACGTCCGGCTTTGCTTCAACAACGGTTTCCAAGGCACTGGGATCACACCGCAAGAAATCAGGTGTCAGGATTTCAATTGTGGTGCTGGGCGAGCGGTGGCGTACCGCGCGAATGGTCTGGGCAAAATGCGCGGCACCGCCATCGTCCACGTCATCGCGGTCCACCGAGGTGATGACCACATGGTTCAGCCCCAGCTTGGCCACCGCATGAGCAACCCGCCCAGGTTCAAAGGCGTCCAGCTCTTCTGGTGGCTTGCCGGTTGCAATATTGCAGAAGGAACAGGCCCGCGTGCAAACCTCGCCCATGATCATCATGGTGGCGTGGCCCTGGCTCCAGCATTCCCCCACATTCGGGCAACCGGCTTCTTCGCAGACGGTGACGAGATTGTTCTCGCGCATGATCTTGTGAGTCTCAGCATACCCTTTGCCGCCCGGCGCCTTGACGCGGATCCAGCTTGGCTTCTTTGGCTGAGCATTGTCGGGACGGTGCGCCTTTTCCGGGTGGCGCTGCTCCGGGATCTTCAGATCTCGCACAGGATCTTCCTTGTGACTACGAAAGTTATTGCAGCGTAACATAGCAGCGCTGGCAGACCACGACCAGTGCTGCATACCTGGGATGTGCTGCCAGCAAGGTGTTCGGTTGACCAAACGGCCTATGATCGGCGCATCCAGCGCTTTCGTGACGGTTGAGTTGCGGATTTTTCATAACGCGACCTCTTCACCTTTGGCAAGTTTTTCACAGGCGCGGGAGGGCAAAGGAGAATTCGCTTTCGCGCCATATTTCGCGAACAGGAAAGCGCGCCGCGCCTGCACACCGGTTTGAATAGACCCAAGCCCATCGTGATCTGCGTCGGCTAATTTGTGTTTTCGTGCATAGATTGTGTGACGCATTACCCAATCATCTGATTTTGCGGCGGCAACGAGATGTAGTGCTGATGCAACTGCTCCAGCGCGATCCGCAGCACGATCTTTCCTGAGCGAGCGCACCATCCCAAGTCACGTTCGGCCGCCTCAAGCCCCTCAAGGTTACAGCAGCACCGCAACGCGATGTCGCTCAGGCCGGGCCCCAGAGCATAGAGAGCAGAACTGGCGCGTTTGAATGCCTCGCGCGCGGGACCGTCGAAATCCTGTGGCTTGTGATCACAGAATGTCTCGCCGAACGCCGCATGTTCGCGGGCAATATGCTGCCCGATTTGCGCCAGTTCAAAATCCTCTCGCAGCCGCTCGCCTGCCCTGACCATTTCCGGAGACAGGAAGGGCTTGCCACCGCGATCAGACAAACGGGACAGGGTTTGAAGCGGCGTTTCCTGCAGCCCGTATCGCGCCCGGCGCGCCGCCGCCTGACCGCGCGCCGGGAAGGTTGCCATAATGCCAGAGACGCCGGATTGTGTGGTCGTCTCCTGACGCATGCGCCGGTGGCTCTCTGTTCGCGCCATCAACATGGCCAATGCGCTGCGCCCATCCTTGGTCAGGCGATAGCGATGGACGCGGCCCGACGCGAAGCAGCTGATCCAGTCCTGAAGCGCCAGCACCTCGGCGATGCCGCGATCTACAACCGTCTTGTGAACCTCTGCGCCTGCGTCCCGCAGAACAATCGCCTTTGGCATGTCGCGCCCTACCGCCAACACCGCCCCTTTTTGCGCCAAAAGAGTCAAACATCGCGCCGCATCCTCCTGACAGTAATACTCTTTTTGACATGCGCCCTTTCGCGGTGCGGCTGCATTATAGAACGTGTCAGACAACCCCTGAAGCGCGCCGTCAATCAGCGGGTCTTCTCGCATGTGCTCCAAGCGGCGGATCTGGCGCATAACGGTTGATGGGTGACACTCCCCCGCGCGCGCCAGTTCGCGGATCGAAACTTGCGCCATTGTATGTTCAAGATATCGAAAGACCTCAGAAGACACCCAATCCGGCAGATTCAAACTGGTCATGTCATGCATAACTGACCCCCAATTATGTCCAGGCCCCTGATCACCCAAAGGTACAGCCGACCAAAATCTGGCTGCATCACGCCCCCAACCCTGAACGATTGATTTTTGACAGACCCAAATCCTGCCACAGATTATCAAAGCTATTGGAAATGGACCGTTCGCTCACCCCGGGCTTTCCGCAACACCCGCTAGAGTTGAGTATTATTCCCCTCGTTGTTCATAGGTTCATAGGGGAATGCCATGCAGGATCTTGCCACACGTCTTTCCAGCCTCGTCCGCCCACGGCTGCTGGCGCGCGCCGCGCGGATCGGAGCGGATGAGTATTCGCGCGCCCGGGACCTCAAGCGCCTGCTCGGGGCTTCTGCCCCACATCAGCAGGGTGCCATCCTTATGCGTTTGCTGGACATCGAGTCGGCGCAGGAGGTTGCCCGACGTGCCCGCAGCCCGGGCTACTCGATCGTCCGGCATGTCGACATTCTGATCGCGCTTGCAGCCGAAAGCCGCCTGTACCTGGCATCCCGTGCCACCACGCAGAAAGCCGTGCCGCAATAAAAAACGGCGCCTCAAAGGGCGCCGTTCTTGATGATCTGCACTGCAGGGCCTGAATTACATGAAGGAATCCGGCATCGAGGCTTTCTTTTCGGCCACATAGGCAACAAGCGCCTCACGGATCGCCGGGTCGAGTTCGGGCTGCTTGTAGGTCGCCAACAGATGCTCCACACGGGAGGTTGCCAGCTTGTACGTGTCGCGCGCGCCTTCTTCTTCCCATTGTTCAAAGGGTTTGTAATCCAGAACATCGGATTTCCAGAACGCCGTCTTGAAGTTGGCCTGCGTGTGCTCACAGCCAAGGTAGTGGCCACCGGGGCCGACCTCGCGGATGGCATCCATCCCCTGACCGTTTTCATCCATATAGATGCCTTTGGCCAGGCCATGTAGCGCGCCGAGCTGATCCGCATCCATCACGAATTTCTCGAAGTCCGCGACCAGGCCACCCTCGAGCCAACCGCAGGAGTGCAGCATGAAGTTCACCCCAGCCAGCAGACCCATGTTCAGCGAGTTTGCAGTCTCATAGGCGGCTTGCGCATCCGGCAGTTTGGAGCCGCAGAAGGAGCCAGCAGAGCGGAACGGCAGCTTCAGACGCCGGGCCAGCTGACCCGCGCCATAGGTGATCATGGAGGCTTCGGGCGTGCCAAAGGTCGGCGCACCGGAGTTCATGTCGATCGAAGACACAAACGCGCCAAAGATCACGGGAGCACCGGGTCGGATCAGCTGGCTGTAGGCCACACCGGCCAAAACTTCGGCCAGAACCTGCGTCAGGGTGCCCGCGATGGTCACCGGCGCCATGGCACCACCGACGATGAAGGGCGAGATGATGCAGGCCTGATTGTTCTGCGCATAGACCTCCAGCGCGCCCATCATCACCTCGTCGAATGTCATCGGCGAGTTGATGTTGATCAGCGAGGTGGTGACGGTGTTGTTCTGAACGAATTCCTTGCCGAACAGGATGCCGCACATATCGACGGTGTCCTGCGCCCGGCTTGGCTCGGTCACAGATCCCATGAAGGGTTTGTCCGACAGCTCCATATGCGCCATCAGCATGTCGAGGTGACGTTTGTTCACCGGCACATCGGTCGGCTCGCAGACGGTCCCGCCGGAGTGGTGCAGCCATTTCGACATGTAGCCCAGCTTCACGAACTTCTGGAAATCCTCCAGCGTCGCGTAACGGCGCCCCCCATTGGCATCGCGCACGAAGGGCGGGCCGTAAATCGGGGCCAGCACCAGGTTATTGCCACCGATCACCACGGATTTATTCGGATCCCGCGCATGCTGAATGAACTCGCTGGGGGCCGTCTCACAGAGTTTCCGGGCCAGGCCACGCGGAATGCGGACCCGCTCGCCCTGCACATCGGCGCCAGCCTCACGCCAGCGCTCCAACGCGACGGGGTTGTCAACGAAATTGACGCCGACCTCCTCGAGGATGGTCTCGGCGTTGGCTTCGATGATTTCAAGCGCCTCGTCGTTCAGCACCTCGTAGTTCGGAATATTCCGTTCGATGTACTTTGCTGTCTCGATCTTGACGCTCGTCCGTTCCGCGCGACGGGCGGCGCCTCCGCCACCTCGGCTGCGGCGACGTGGTGCTGCATCTGTCATCGTTATACCTCACGACAGTATGAATTCTGTTCAGTCTGAATATCGGAGACACGCCGGGCGTCGCCGAAGGATAACGGCTATTCTCGCATAAATGCGACATCCGGGACTGGATTTTGCGGCCTGATTGGCTTTTTTACGAATTCCCCTGCCCCTGGTCGCGCAGCGCAATCTTTAAAGGGGCCGAAAACCGCCAGCGGAGGCCATCTGGCCTCTTGCCAGACGCCACGCCACCCCCTAAGAGCCAAGCATGACCGAGACAGCCCATGACCGCCTTCTAATCATAGACTTCGGCAGCCAGGTGACGCAGCTTATCGCGCGCCGTCTGCGCGAGCTGAACGTCTATTGCGAAATCCACCCCTACCAGAAAGTCACGATGGACTTTGTGCGTGAGTTCGCGCCGAAGGCCGTGATCTTCTCCGGTGGCCCAGACAGCGTGACGCGCGAAGGATCCCCTCGCGCGCCGCAGGAAATCTTTGACTACGGCGTGCCGATCCTCGGCATCTGCTATGGTCAGCAGGTAATGATGCACCAGCTCGGCGGCACCGTTCTGTCGGGCCACGGCACCGCGGAATTTGGCCGGGCCTATGTGACACCGACCGAAGAGCGTATTGAGATGTTGGGGGGCTGGTTCCTCGATCAGACCGAACAGGTCTGGATGAGCCACGGCGACCATGTCTCTGAAATCGCACCCGGTTTCAAGGTTTACGGCACTTCGCCCCATGCGCCCTTCGCGATCACCGCGGATCTGGAGCGCAACTTCTACGCGGTGCAGTTCCACCCGGAGGTACACCACACCCCGAACGGCAAGACGCTGTATGAAAACTTCGTACGTCTGGCCGGGTTTGCCGGCGACTGGACCATGGGTGCCTACCGCGAGCAGATGGTCGAGAAGATCCGCGACGAGGTGGGCGATAAAAACGTGATCTGCGCCCTCTCCGGCGGTGTCGACAGCTCTGTCGCGGCAGCGCTGATCCACGAGGCGATCGGCGATCAGCTGACCTGCGTGTTTGTAGACCATGGGCTGTTGCGCAAGAACGAGGCCGAGGAAGTGGTCGGCATGTTCCGCGATCACATGAACCTGCAGGTGATCCATGCGGATGAAACCGAGCTGTTCCTCGGTGAACTCGACGGCCAGTCCGATCCGGAAACCAAGCGCAAGATCATCGGCAAGCTGTTCATCGACGTGTTCCAGAAATACGCCGATCAGATCGATGGCGCCGAGTTCCTCGCACAGGGCACGCTTTATCCCGATGTGATCGAGAGCGTTTCCTTCTCTGGCGGCCCGTCTGTGACGATCAAGTCGCACCATAATGTTGGCGGCCTGCCCGAGAAAATGGGTCTGAAGCTGGTGGAGCCGCTGCGCGAGCTGTTCAAGGACGAGGTTCGCGCCTTGGGTCGCGAACTTGGCCTGCCCGACAGCTTTATCGGCCGTCACCCCTTCCCCGGACCGGGTCTGGCGATCCGTTGCCCCGGCGAGATTACCCGCGACAAGCTGGAGATCCTGCGCGAGGCGGATGCGATCTACATCGACCAGATCCGCAAGCACGGTCTCTATGATGAAATCTGGCAAGCCTTTGTGGCGATCCTGCCCGTGCGCACGGTTGGCGTGATGGGCGATGGGCGCACCTATGATTACGCCTGTGCGCTGCGCGCGGTGACCTCTGTCGATGGGATGACGGCGGATTACTATCCGTTCAGCCATGAATTCCTCGGAGAGACCGCGACGCGGATCATCAATGAGGTCAAGGGCATCAACAGATGCACCTACGACATTACGTCAAAGCCCCCGGGCACCATCGAGTGGGAATAACCCCCTTCGAACAAACAAAAACCCCGGCCCCGCAAGGTGCCGGGGTTTTTTGCTGCCATTTTGTATTTCTTTGTCTGAATCTTGCGCCGGAAACTCAGCGTTAACTCGTTTTTTTTATGTTGGCTTTGACCCGCAGCTCTCTGCATTCGCGTTAAAAAAACGAAAGGCCTTACAAGACCATATGCGCACCGCAGAGTTTCGCGACGCAGGCCGATAGGGCAAAAGCCATGCCGGGAACAGCAATCTCGCCCGTCGCCGCAGGCTGTCACGCCCAAACCGACGCCATCGCCGCACGCTATCCACTCAAATCCGCAACTTGACAGACACAAGGAGCGCCACGATGCCCCAAATCTACTTTTCTCTCACCGCAGGCAGATCCGGATCGGGCTGGCTGGCCAAGTTCCTAAGCGCCAATCTGGATGTCAACGCGATCCACGAACCCATCGCGATTGAGGATTTTGGCACCCGCATGCCAGAGGTTCGCCAATTGCGCAGCTTCAACACCTATGGGTCCAATGAAGAAATACAGGCCTTCTGGCAGCACAAGCTCGACGCGCTCCCTCAGGATATCAACTATGCGGAAACCAATCATACGCTGGGAAAATGCGGCCTGATCGAAGCCTTGGCGCACCATCCGCGCAACAAAGATACGACCGTGATTGTGCTGCGTCGCAATCTGGCCCGCCAATGCGCCAGCTACGTCAATCGCCATGACTTCATTCTCATAAGCACACTGTGGCAATGGTTTCTGGCGCCGGACTACCCCAATCGCATCGTCAATGCAGAGCCGTTTCTAAAAATGGGCCAGTTGGGCGCCGCGATCTGGTATGCGCTGGAGATGGAGTGTCGGCAAACCTACTACGAGCGCTGCTATGGGGACCGCATCCGCTTTGTGAATGCCCAGCTTGAAGACGTGACACAGCCCGCAGGCGCGAAGCAGCTGCTTACGGATCTGGGTGTAGACCGCACACCGATCCTGCCCCCAAAAACGAACGCAAACTCTGTCGCGTCCTCGGATGAACTGGTGGAAAAGATCGACGCCGTGATCCGTACCTCTCAGTTTGATCCCGAAAGCCTGGTGAGCCAGTATATCGCGCTGCGCGGTTCTCTCGACATGGCAGAACGGCGTGCTGCGGCCTGATCGGGCTTGACCCCGACAGCTTTTACCCCCCATCTGCTTCACGCAGCAATCAGGGGGCATCATGCGGGACAGTATCGCCGAACCAAATACGGCACGCGACGCCATCTTGTTGCGCGCCGCCCTCTGGATGGGCGGTGCCATCCTGTCCTTTTCGGCCATGGCCATCGCGGGCCGTGAGGCAAGCCTGTCTCTGGATACCTTCGAGATCATGATGTACCGCAGTCTTGTCGGGGTTCTGGTTGTATCGGCCATGATCACGGTGCTGCGACGCTGGCCGCAGGTCAGTACCACAATGCTAAAGCAGCATGGCCTGCGGAATATGGCACATTTCACTGGGCAGAACCTTTGGTTCTACGCGGTCTCCGTGATTCCACTTGCGCAGGTCTTTGCGCTTGAATTCACCTCGCCGATCTGGGTGATCCTGCTGGCACCGCTCCTGCTGGGCGAAAAGCTCACACGGATGCGCGGGCTCGCCGTCTGCCTCGGATTCATCGGCATCCTGATTGTAGCCCGCCCGAGCCCCTCGACCTTTAATATCGGCCTGGCCTGCGCCGCCGGGTCTGCCGTGTTTTTCGCCCTGACGAATATCGCTACAAAACGGCTGACCCGCACTGAGAGCATCTGGTCGATCATGTTCTGGCTCACCGTCATGCAATTGGTTCTTGGCGTGATCTTTGCAGGCTGGGACTTGGATATCACCCTGCCCGATGCACAGAGCCTGCCCTTTTTGCTGATCATCGGCTGTGCGGGCCTGAGCGCGCATTTTTGCATCACCAATGCGCTGTCTCTTGCGCCTGCCGCTCTGGTTGTGCCGATCGACTTCGCCCGCCTGCCCTTCATCGCGCTGCTGGGCTGGCTGATTTATGGCGAGTCGGTCGAGGTCTGGCTGTTTGTGGGTGCGTCACTTATTCTCGCCGGAAATTTCATCAATATTGTATCCTCCCGGCAACAGTAGCTTGGACGCCATGGGCCACTGACGCAAACTGCCGCTCCGTCAACATTGCCTGAACTGACACAAACCCCTTAGGGTGAATGAGGACCGCTGAGCGAAATATAATTTCGCCATGCGCTTGAGGGAGGATACTAATGAAACATTACATCGCGGCATCCGTTGCAACGACGCTGTTGGCATCAACGGCGATGGCAAGTGGTCTTGACCGCACCGGCCAGCCCATCGGCGTCATCTTCGAGGAAGGCAACTACGCAGAGTTTTCCTTTGCCACGACGTCTGCAGATGTCTCCGGCAACGACCGCACCTCACTGAACCCGCTGGGTTCGGCGACCGGTGACGTTGGCGAAAGCTTCAACATGTTCGGCGGCGCCTACAAGACTGACATCACAGATGAGCTGTCGCTGGCAATCATCTACGATCAACCTTGGGGTGTGGACGTCAACTACCCCGTCGGTGGATCAGCCCTTTTGGGTGGCACCATGGCGCGGGCAGATTCCAACGCGATCACCGCACTGCTGCGCTACAAGTTGAATGATCGCTTCAGCGTTCATGGCGGTCTGCGCTATCAAGAGATTGACGGCGAGATCAATCTTGCCGGTGCAGCCTACGGCGCGCTCCCGGGCGGAACCTACAACGTGAAGGTCAACCGCGATGGCGCGTTCGGCTGGGTCGCAGGTGTCGCTTATGAGATCCCGGAAATCGCCCTGCGCGCCGCATTGACCTACAACTCCGAGATCACCCATGATTTCGAAACCAACGAAAGCTACAGCCCGACGGTCGCAACCTCGACAGAGACCAAGACTCCGCAGTCGGTGAACCTCGATTTCCAAACCGGCGTCGCCAAGGACACCGTCGCATTTGCGAACGTCCGCTGGGCAGAACACAGCGTCACCGACCTGATGCCGACGGTTCTGGGGCGTGATTTGATCGATCTGGACGACTCCTTCACCTATACCGTCGGTGTGGGCCGCCGCTTCAATGACAATTGGTCCGCATCGCTTGCCTATATCTACGAGGATGCGGATGGCGACAATCTGGTGTCGCCGCTGGCCCCGACGCAAGGCATGGAAGCGATCCGTCTCGGCGTGCAGTATAAGACCGAAAAGATGAAAATCGCAGCCGGTCTGCGCTACACCAAACTCGGTGACGCGATTGCATCACCTGGTGGAAATCCGGTGACCAACTTCAATGACAACGAAGCTCTCAGCCTTGGTGTGAAGGTCGGCTTCTACTTCTGATCGCGTATGATCGGACTGTAAAACCAAGCCCCGCCCGATGTGGCGGGGCTTTTGCATGTGAAGTGTCGTGTTCATCGGACGCCACGCATACCTCCATCACACCAAGCACAATTGACCTCTCGCTCCGGCCTGTCTAGCAAGGCTCCACAGACCGCGAAAAAGGCAGCAGTTTCATGCTTTACTCCTCAGCACAGGCTTGGCGCGATGCGCCGTCCAAACGGGTTCTCTTCTTTGGCATGTCCGGCCTCGGAAAGACCTATGTCAGCAATGTGCTGCGCGGGTCCGGCCAATGGTTTCACTATTCCGCCGACTATCGCATCGGCACCCGCTACATGGGTGAATACATAGCCGACAATGCCAAGGCCGAGGCGATGAAAGTGCCCTTCCTGCGGGATCTTCTGCTGACGGATTCCATCGATATCTCCTCCAACATCACATTCGAGAACCTGAGCGCGGTCACCGCCTATCTCGGTGTTCCGGGCGATCCGACAAAGGGCGGGTTGCCCATTGCCGAGTATCACACCCGCCAGGACCAATTCCGCCGGGCTGAGATTGATGCGCTGCTGGACACGGGCTACTTCATCAACCGATCCGAACGGATCTATGGGTATCCGCATTTCATCTGCGATTCCGGTGGCTCGATCTGCGAATGGGTCGATGCCAACGATCCGGACGATCCGTTGCTCAAGAACCTGAGCGAGCACACGCTCCTGGTCTGGATCAAGGGCACCGACGCCCATACGCAAGAACTGATCCGCCGCTTTGATCGAGCTCCGAAACCGATGGCCTATCAACCCGCGTTCCTGACCCGCGTTTGGGAGGAATATCTGAGCGAAAACAATCTCTCCGACGTTGATGTTGACCCACATGCCTTCCTGCGCTGGACCTATGCGCAGGCACTCGCCCATCGCCAGCCGCGCTACGAAGCCATGGCGGAGAACTGGGGCGTGACCGTCACTGCCGATCAGATTTCTCAAGTGGAATCAAATTCCGATTTCGAGGAGTTGATTTCATCTGCTCTTGAGGCTCGAACGTAACAGACTTACCTAAACACTCCACATTGCCGCCTCTTCGGCACATTCTCCAAAGGACCTGACATGCCTATCAAGATCCCCGCTGACCTGCCCGCCTACTCCGTCCTTTCGGACGAGGGCGTCATGGTCATGTCGCCGGATCACGCGGCCCGTCAGGACATCCGCCCGATCAAGATCGGGCTCCTGAACCTGATGCCTAAGAAAATCCAGACGGAAAACCAGTTTGCCCGTCTGATCGCCGCAACGCCTTTGCAGATCGAGCTGTCGCTGATCCGCATGACAGAGCATCAGACCAAGAACACCGCCGCCGCGCATATGGAGGAATTCTATCGCCCCTTTCAGGAGGTGAAGGATCAAAAGTTCGACGGGCTGATCATCACCGGCGCTCCGATCGAGCATCTGCCTTTTGAGGATGTCACCTACTGGCAGGAACTCTGCGAGGTCTTTGACTGGACGCAAACCAATGTGCATTCCACGTTTGGGGTGTGCTGGGGCGGCATGGCGATGATCAACTATTTCCACGGCGTGCAAAAACACATGCTGGAGAAGAAGGCCTTTGGCTGCTTCCGGCACCAGAACCTGCAACCGACCTCGCCTTATCTGCGTGGGTTTTCGGATGACTTCGTAATCCCGGTGTCGCGCTGGACCGAAATGAGCCAGGCGGAAATCGACGCAGCGCCGCGTCTGACGACGCTTCTTGGCAGCGACGATGTCGGCCCCTGCCTGATCGAGGATAAGGACCACCGCGCGCTCTACATCTTCAACCATTTTGAATACGACAGTGACACGCTGAAGCAGGAATATGATCGCGACGTGGAAAGCGGAACCGCGATCAATGTTCCGCTCAACTACTATCCCGATGACGACCCAAGCCGCAAACCGCTGAACCGTTGGCGCAGCCATGCGCAACTGCTCTATAGCAACTGGGTGTCGGAGCTTTACCAGACCACGCCTTTCGACGTGGAACGCATCGGTCTGGAAACAACCGACCTGCGGGCCTGATCGGTGCGCATGGCTCCTCTCGCTCTTCTACTGCTGGCGCTTGGCCTCGGGGCTGGTTGCGCGATGCTGTCCTCCCGCGTCACAACTCGGGAGGAAAACGCCATGGCGGCGCATCCGCCACAAGGGCAGTTTCTCGACGTTGATGGACATAAGGTCCATGTGGTTGAACGCGGCCAACCTCGCGGCAGCGCGCCGGATCTTGTGCTGATCCATGGGTCCAATGGCAGCACCCGCGACATGACGTTTCGCCTGTCCCCGGCGCTGGAAGATGCCTACCACATCCTGATCTTCGACCGCCCCGGTCTGGGGTACTCCGATCCGGTGACAGCACGCGGTACAAGCATCCAGACACAGGCGCGCGTCTTGAAGGAGGCAAGTGCCCAGCTTGGCGTGACCCGGCCGCTGGTGCTTGGTCAGAGCTACGGCGGCGCAGTCGCGCTGGCCTGGGCGACACAATTCCCCGACCAAACGGCTGCGGTGATCAATGTTTCCGGTGTCTCTCACCCGTGGGACTCAGACCTTTCGCCGTTCTACAAAGTCACCTCCTCGCGACTTGGCAGCGCATTGGTCGTGCCGCTGCTGACGGCCTTTGTGCCAAAGAGCTATGTGCGCAATTCGCTGGCAGAGGTCTTTGCCCCACAAGAGGTTCCCGAAGGCTTTGCCGAGCACTTCGGGCTGGAAATGAGCCTGCGCCGCTCCTCCCTGCGGGCCAATGCCAAGCAACGCGCCAATCTGCTATCCGAGATCGAAACCATGGCGCCGCTCTACCCCGATCTGGCGATGCCGATCGAGATCGTGCATGGCACGGCCGACACCACTGTGGGGATTTCCATTCACGCAGAACGGCTTGTGGCGGATACCTCAACCGCACGCCTCACCCCGCTGGATGGGGTTGGACACATGCCGCACCAGACCCATACGCAATCCGTTGTGGACGCGGTGCACCGCGCAGCGGCGCGGGCGAACTTGCGTTAAGCGCATTAACATTGAAGAGTATCGCTTCAGACACTGTGGGCGAGAAAGGACGGATGCGACATGACTTTGCCGTTTGACGGGGCGATCAGCCAGTACTTCGAAAACGACGCACCGAAGGACATCCGCAAGGCCATCAAGACCGGCCATAAGGATGACATCCTGAACCCGACATACCCCTACGATGAAGAGATCGCCAAGCAGGACTACAAAGATACTTACGAAGCCCTGCAAATCGAGCTGGTGAAGCTGCAAGCCTGGGTCAAATCCTCAGGCCAACGCATTGCCATCGTATTCGAAGGGCGCGACGCCGCCGGCAAGGGCGGCACGATCAAACGCTTCCGCGAGAACCTCAACCCGCGAGGGGCCCGTGTCGTGGCCCTGTCCAAACCGACAGAAACCGAAGCGACGCAATGGTACTTCCAGCGCTACATCACCCAGCTGCCCGCAGGCGGCGAGATCGTCTTTTTCGATCGCAGCTGGTACAATCGCGGCGTTGTCGAGAAAGTGTTCGATTTCTGCAGCGATGCGGAGCGGGAGCATTTCTTCACGCAAGTCACAGAATTTGAGAAAATGCTGGTGGATGAAGGCATTCACCTCATCAAGCTCTGGCTGAATGTCGGGCGCGCCGAGCAACTGCGCCGTTTTCTGGCCCGCGAACATGACCCGTTGAAACAATGGAAACTCAGCTGGATCGACGTCGAAGGGCTGAAGCGCTGGGACGCCTACTCCAAGGCAATTCGCGAAACTCTGTACCGCAGCCACAGTGCTCATGCGCCTTGGACCATCGTGCGCTCCGACGACAAGAAACGTGCCCGGCTGGAAGCCATACGCCACGTTCTGCTGGCGATTGACTATGACAACAAGGATCTTGAGGCCCTCGGTGACCCCGATACCCAGATTTGTGGCGGCCCGGACATTTGGGATGCCTAAACGCGGCTATCATCACGGCAATTTGCGTCAGGCGCTGGTCGAGGCTGCCCTGCGCCTGATCGAAATCAAGGGCCCGACCGGTTTTACGCTATCCGAGGCGGCCAAGCAGGCGGGCGTCACACCCGCAGCCGTCTATCGCCACTTTGAGGGGCGCGAGGATCTGATCGCCGAGGCCGCGCGGCAGGGCTTTCTGATGTTCGCCGACCTGATGCAACACGCCTATGACAAGTATCAGCCTTCCGCCCTCGCCGCGTTTGAGGCGACAGGGCGCGCCTACCTGGCTTTTGCGCGCAAACATCCCGGCCATTACATCGCGATGTTTGAAAGCGGCATTTCTGCAAATCGCACCCCGGAACTGGCCGATGCCGCCAACCGCGCGCGCGGGGTTCTGGAACGCGCTGCGGCAGAGCTGAGCCAACATATTCCGGCGGAAAAACGCCCGCCCGCGTCTATGTTCTCAGCCCATATCATGGCGATGAGCCACGGCGTGGTTGAACTGTTCGCACGAAACGCGCCCGGCACCGCCTCCCCCTATGCGCCCGAAGACCTGCTGGAAACAGGAATTGGTGTGTACCTGAGGGGGCTCGGCCTGATCGACCCTGACGACTGAAACCAACTTCCCCAGGAGGCCTGAGAGGCGGTGCCCTGCGGCACGTCACCCCTCGATAGACACATCACGTGAGCACGGGCTTTGGAAAAGTCACGGCCCTCACGAGGTTCGCGTCTGGCGCTTCACTCCTGCAAACCGCAAGCGACACCACCACCACGCGTCAAGATAATGACGCGACTTTTCGGCAGAGCGCTATCAGCTATGCCTTCAGAGCGACAACTTCCATGCAGACCCGGTAGCGTTGACTGATCCCGTATCTGACCGCATCGAAACCACATTCTTTCAGCAAAGAGAAAAGCCGCGTTCTGCTAAAGTTATGGTAGTGCTCAAGCTCCCCCAGATATGGGTTTGCGTTATTGTTGGTCAGCAATTTCCAGATGATATTCTCCGTGTTTGGCATTGAAATTAAGAGGCAGCCTCCCTCTTCCATGTTAGAATGAAGGGAACTCAGCACCTCTTTCGGGTACGGAATGTGCTCAAGCACGTCCATCATGCTTACAACTGACAATTTATTCTTGAACTCAATATCCTGAACAAAGTCACAATAGGCTTCGAAACCCAAGCTTTTCATCGCGCTTACATTGTCTTCCCTCAAATCAACACCGATTGGATGGAAGCCGTATTCTTCTGCGGTAAACAGCAAAGACCCATTTCCAAAGCCGACATCGAGCCAAGCCCCGGCAGACTTGTATGGAAGCACTTTTTCGATCATCATCGATGATACGCTTCTCTGCTCCTCGAGCTTATGTCCAACTTTTTGATGATCATTCGTGTTTCTGAAAACAACCGACAATGCCTCGTCTGTGAAATAGCCATCAACAAATTGATGTTTGCATGTCTCACAATCCATCCATTGCATCACCGGCGGGACAACTGGATCATAGAGCGGATGCTTGCTGCAATTACCTGTCGCCGACTTGACAATATGCTTTGATTCACAAAGCGGGCATTTTTCGTAGGGTATTCTTACCTGCACAATTCCTCCAGTTTTCCGTCAGTGCTATCACGCCGCTCAATTTCAGCGTTTTTGACAATCAACGACCAGTACTCAAGTACCATCCATGCTGGCAGCACTCATTCGACGTTGCTGCGCAAAGCAAACAACAAGACAAATTTCGCCTAATTGCGTTGAAAACAGGTTAAGTCTTCGCGTGTTGCGCCGCGGAAGGCCGACAGAATGTCCGTGCTGCTCAACAAATGAGGGAACGTACGCGGCGAACTCGAGCGCTAGCCTGGATTAGCGCGACAGCCCCAACGCAATGCGGATTGGAGTTTTCCAATGAAAAAAGGGCTGCGAATGACGCAACCCTTTGTTTTGTATCGTAGGTTCGACGGGTCGAACTTAGCGCTTGGAGAACTGGAACGAACGACGCGCTTTGCGGCGACCGAACTTCTTACGCTCAACAACACGGCTGTCGCGGGTCAGGAAGCCTGCGGCTTTCAGTGCGCCACGCAGCGCGGGATCATAAAGCTGCAGTGCTTTGGAAATCCCGTGCTTGACCGCGCCGGCCTGACCGGAGAGGCCACCGCCCTTGACGGTTGCATAGACGTCGAACTGGTCTTCAACACCGGCCACGGTGAACGGTTGACGCAGGATCATCTGCAGAACCGGACGGGCGAAGTATTTGTTCAGCTCGAGACCGTTGACCTGAACCTTGCCGGAACCCGGCTTGATCCAGACGCGGGCAACAGCGTCTTTACGCTTGCCGGTCGCATAGGCACGGCCCAGTTCGTCACGAACGGGTTCGCGCGGTGCCAGTTCTTCGGCTGCGGTTTCGACGCCTGCGACGGCGCCAAGCTCTTCGAGAGTTGTGATCTGATCAGCCATCGTCATTAGCTCCGGGTGTTTTTCTTGTTCATGGATTTGACATCCAGAACTTCGGGGCTCTGGGCTTCATGCGGGTGCTCGGCACTTGCATAGATGCGCAGGTTGGTCATCTGCTGGCGGGACAGGCGGTTGCCCGGCAGCATACGCTTGACGGCCTGGAAGACCACGCGCTCGGGGTGTGCACCCTCGAGGATCTGCTGTTTGGTGCGGGATTTGATGCCGCCCGGATGGCCAGTGTGCCAGTAGAAGTGCTCGTCGCGCTTCTTGCCGGTCATCTGGATCTTGTCAGCGTTGATGACGATCACGTTGTCACCCATGTCCATGTGGGGGGTGAACGACGGTTTATGCTTGCCGCGAAGGCGAGTGGCAATGATCGATGCGAGACGGCCCAGCACCACGCCTTCGGCGTCGATGATGATCCACTTCTTCTCGATATCTGCCGGGGTAGCAGAGAAGGTTTTCATGTCAGGTCAGTCCTGTTTGTCGTGACAATGGGGCCGCGGACGACTCCATCTGAATTCGATAGACGGGGTTTACGGCGGCGTCACAAAACAGTCAACACAGGCAAACGACATTAAAGTGTTTAAAAACAACACATTACAAATTAGGTACTATAGTACCCCAAAGAAATCCGACCTAGACGCTGATTTGCTCCGGTGGATTGTCCAGCAGCATGCGCAACCGCAGCATCGCGTCCTCGAACCGGGCCAGTGTGACATGCCCATTGATGGCAATGCGTACCGCGTTTGGCGCCCGGCCATCGCGCAGTGCGAACTCATCCGCCGAGCGCAATTGCACCCCCTGCGCCTCTGCCGCGCGGGTAAAGGCCCCGGCCCGCCAGCCGGACGGCAGCCGCAACCACAGGAACGGCACCTGCGCGTCCCAGGTCAGCTCAAACGCGCCAAGTGCGTTGACCGCCACCCGCACATAATCCGCCATTTCCTCGCGGACGGTCTGAACAAGCTTCTTGCTGCGCGGATCTGCCAGTAGAATGCGTGTCACCTCTGCGAGCGGCTGCGCCAGACCGAAGTACCCGTATTCGGCCACCCGACGCAGGTCCGCCGATTTTCCGACCGGTGCAATGGCGAAACCAACCCGCAACGCGGGCGTCAGTGATTTCGAAATAGACGTCACGTGCCAACTGAGATCCGGCGCCAGCGCCCGATAGGTCGGTGCCCGCGCCTCCCCCATCCGGTAGCAATCGTCCTCGATCACTTGTACCTCATGCCGGCGCAGCACCGACAGGATTTCCTTCCGACGTTCAAGCGGCGTAAACGTGCCGGTCGGATTGTGCACTTCCGGACTGGTACAAAGCACCGATGCACCGGATTTCTTGATCGCGGCTTCCAGAGCCTCCGGCACGACGCCATGTTCGTCGATTGCTACCCCCACAACCTTTGCACGCAGAATTTCCGCCGCGCGGCGAAACCCCGCGTAAGACAGATCTTCGACCAGGATCGTTGGATTGCTGTCCTTCAGGATCGCCTGCAGCACCGTCATGACCGCGTTCTGCCCGCCATGGGTCAGCACGATGTCACGCTCCCCCAAGGGGCCAAGCGGTGTGTCGGACAACCAGTCCACCACCGCCTGCCGCACCGGTTGATAGGCGTCACGTGTCGGATAATTCAGCAGCGCCAGACGGTCACAATCAGCGGCCTTGCGCAACGCCTCGCGGATCAGCTTGACCTGACCGACATCCACCAGCCTGGGGCTGAACAGGCTGACGTGATTGGGGTTTGCTCCCTCCAGCAGATGCAATTGACGTGACCAGACATCGTCCATGACCACGGTTTCGCGCTCAGCGACAAAGGTGCCCCGGCCCACTTCGGCCTGCAACAGCCCTTCATCTGTGAGAATTGTATAGGCCCGCGCCACGGTCCCGGGCGTGATATTCAACTGATAGGCCAATTCCCGTACTGGGGGAAGTTTTGCCCCCACCTGCAATGTACCACTTTCGATTGCCAACCGTATCGTATCGGCCACACGTTTGTACTTTGGACCCGGCCGCTCTGCCAGCGATCCAGTCAAGGTAGAGGGCCAAATTGTACCCATAACAATCTCCGATTAGACAATCCGCGCCGCTCTTTGTACGCCTTACATGCCAGTACATTCAAATTGCATCAATACAAAATGTGAGACTGACCGTGACAAATGTGACAGAACACCCGACACACCTTTCCTATCTGACCAATCGTGCGGCGCTGCCGATGATTGCAGAGGTGGCCATTGGTTTTGCGGTTCTGGCCACAAAATGGTCGGTCCGCAGGCGCAGCCGTCGTCAGTTGAGCCGACTTACTCAGCAGCAATTGCGTGACATCGGCCTGCAACGCGAGGACGCCATGCGCGAAGGAACTCTTCCGTTCTGGAGACCCTGATCCCCGGGGCACAGAACCAACTGGCAGGCCGGAGCTCCGTCTCCGGCCTTTTTTTGTGAGCGATACCGGTCAGCGTTCATAAATTTTTACCTTGATCGAATCTCTCCGCCCTCCTATCTGCGCCTGACTTTCGGTACCGATCCCAACCCTGAACTCTTATTCGGGGGGGCGCTAAGGACCGTCTGGATTGTCATCTACTGGAACGAAGGGGCGTGTCATGACCGACGCCAACCTCTTCCAACTGGGGATCGGTCTGGAGACAGGCGCCCATGAGGAAGATACCGCCAGCGGTGTACCCACCGCTATTGTGAACTCTTTGGTCGACGCCGACCGCGAGGATCACTTCATTCGCCGCGACGGCAAGGTTTTTGCCGGCACGCATCTGATCATCGAAGTGATGAAAGGCACCGGTCTGGACTGTCAGACCCGGATCGAGGACGCCTTTCGCAAGATGGTCGATGTCTGCGGCGCAACCCTGCTGCATATCCACACGCATAAGTTCTCGCCGCAGGGCGTATCCGGCGTGGCGGTGCTCGCCGAGAGCCATATCTCCGTGCACACATGGCCCGAAATTGGCTACGGCGCGTTCGACGTCTTTATGTGCGGCGATGCCGAGCCATGGAAAGCCGTCGACGTGCTGAAATCTGCCTTCGAGACCAACATGGTCGAGGTGCGCGAACTGCTGCGCGGAGAGGAAATCGTTGCCAAGGAGGTCGCCGCATGACGGATGAGTTCTGGAACACCGAACGGCTACACGATCATTTTGCCCAGTCCCTGCGGGTGAGCGAGATGTATTATGACAGCAAGACCGAGCATCAGCGGCTCAAGGTTTTTCAGAACGGCACCTTCGGGCGCATTCTGACACTGGACGACGTTGTTCAGACCACCGAGGGCGACAATTTCATCTATCATGAAATGCTGACCCATGTGCCGATCCTGGCGCATGGGGCCGCCAAACGCGTGCTGATCATCGGCGGCGGCGATGGCGGGATTGCGCGCGAGGTGTTGAAGCACGCATCGGTCGAGCATGTCACCATGGTGGAAATCGACGCAGGTGTTGTCGACTTTTCAAAGGAATACCTGCCGATGCTGAGCCAGGGCGCCTTTGACGATGCCCGGCTCAATCTGGTGATCAATGATGGCGCGGTCTTCATGAAGGAGACCGAGGACAAGTTCGACGTCATCATCGTCGATTCCACGGATCCGATCGGCCCCGGCGAAGTGTTGTTCACCGACACCTTTTATGGCCACGCCGCCCGCGCCCTGACCGAGGACGGCATCATCGTGACCCAGAACGGCGTGCCCTTCATGCAGGGCGACGAGCTGACCAATACCATGCGGGCCTTTCAGGCGCTGTTTGCCGATGCGACCTGCTATCTTGCCACCATCCCGACCTATGTGGGCGGGCCGATGGCGCTGGGTTGGGGCAGTCACTCAACCAAGGCCCGCGCGGTTGATCTGGCCACGCTGGAGAGCCGGTTTACTGCGGCTGGCCTCACGCCGGACTATTATACGCCAGAGGTGCACAAGGCCGCCTTTGCCCTGCCCGGCTATGTGAGAAAACTCATTCCTTAGAACGACCTGAGCCATGACATTAAAGCGTCCTCGGAGAGATCCGCGGGCGCTTTATCGTTTTGGCGGTATCGAATAGGTCATGGTGGAACGCGCCACAGGTTCGGCCTTGCCTTCGGAAAACAGCAGCACATCCCCCACCGCCAGAGTACGCCCCAGCTTCAAAAGCCGCGCCTGGCCTAGCAGATCGCGACCGCCCTCCGGCTTGCGCATGAAATCGAACGAGGCATTGGTCGTCACCGCCAGCGCCTCGCCGCCCAAATGCGCCAGCACCAGCGCATAAACCGCGACATCCGCCAGCGCGAACATCGACGGACCCGACACCGTGCCCCCGGGACGCAGATGCCGCTCCTGCACATTCAGCCGCATGGTGATCTCACCCGGGCGCAGTGCATCAACGCTGAACTCGCCGTTGATCTGCGGAAACACCTCCTCCAGATAAGTCATCAGTTGCGGTGTCTCAAAAACCAGCTGCATCCGCGCGTCTCCCCTCTGTCTTCTCGTCACTGTGCACGCAGCGGGCCTCCTCACAAGCGGATTTGCTTAGAACGCCACGGCACTCAGAGCGTCGGGCTGGCCGTCAGGGCGCCGCAAAGAACGCTTTTTCCTAAAATTTTCGGAAAATTCAGCCTTTGTTTACGAACTGCGATTTATTGTTTCCGTGTTGAGGCTTCTAATGAAGGCAAGAAAGTGGCAAGAGTTGGGCAAGCCAACGCGCTTGCCGCAATTTGGGCCGCTGCTTCGGACCGTCCCTCCTACCGGATCTCTCACCCGGGTATGACGTCCACGAAGCTGCGGCCCTAATTATTTCTGCCTCCGCGCCTCGAACACCAACAGCTGATATTGCGCCCGCAGGTAAGCTGCCCTATTTGCCGTCCCATGACACAAGAGCTTCACATCGTCGGCGGCGGAATGGCCGGATCCGAGGCTGCCTGGCAGGCGGCGCACATGGGCATAAACGTGGTGATCCACGAGATGCGTCCCAAGGTCGAAACCTTTGCCCATCAGACAGGCAATCTGGGCGAGATGGTCTGTTCCAACTCCTTCCGCTCGGACGATGACGAACAGAACGCCGTCGGGCTGTTGCATTGGGAAATGCGCGCGGCCAATGGTCTGATCATGGCCACGGCAGAGGAACACCGCCTGCCCGCTGGTGGCGCGCTGGCCGTGGACCGCGATCCCTTTGCCGAAACCGTGACCGCAAAGCTCAAAGCCCTACCCAATGTGCGCGTCTCTTACGACGAAATCACCGAGCTGCCCGCCGAAGGCCACTGGATCTTTGCCACCGGCCCGCTGACCTCACCCACCCTCGGAGAGGCCATCCAGCAAGAGACCGGTGCCGAGCGTCTGGCCTTTTTTGATGCCATTGCGCCGATCATCTACGCCGAGAGCATCGACATGTCGAAGGCCTGGATGCAATCGCGCTATGACAAGGGCGAGACCGAGGAAGAGCGCACCGCCTACCTCAACTGCCCGATGGACAAGGACCAATACGAGGCCTTCATCGACGCGCTGCTGGCCGCCGACAAGACCGAGTTCCACGAAGGCGAGACCGCCGGGTATTTTGACGGCTGCCTGCCGATCGAGGTGATGGCTGAACGCGGTCGCGAGACCCTGCGCCATGGCCCGATGAAGCCCGTGGGCCTGACCAATCCGCATCAGCCGGAGATCAAGGCACATGCGGTTGTACAGCTGCGTCGCGACAATGCACTGGGGACTCTGTTCAATATCGTCGGCTTCCAGACCAAGATGAAATACGGCGCGCAAGCGGATGTTTTCCGGATGATTCCCGGCTTGGAGAATGCCAGTTTTGCGCGTCTTGGTGGCATCCACCGTAATACATTCCTGAACTCCCCGACGTTGCTCGATCACGAGATGCGCCTGAAGTCCAAACCGAATATCCGCTTTGCCGGTCAGGTGACCGGGGTCGAGGGCTATGTGGAAAGCGCCGCCATGGGGCTGCTCGCCGGGCGTCTCGCTGCGGCGGAAATCCTCGGCCAGGACGTGCCGCAGGTGCCGCAGGACAGCGCCATGGGCGCGCTGATCCACCACATCACCGGTGGCGCCGAGGCCAAGACCTTTCAGCCGATGAATGTGAACTTCGGCCTGTTTCGCCCCGTGGACGGATTGAAAGGCGGGCGTCGCGGCCGCAAGGATCGCTACAAGGCCTATACCGACCGCGCCAAAGCCGCGTGGCAGGATTGGCTCAACTCCTTTTGATAGACGACCTCATGGTCCCGGCATTGCACCGGGTTCGCTGCGCGACCACGCGCTTGCGGACCCGAGCGGCATCGGCGCAATGAACGAATGGCTTGATTGACGCACGGCGCAGTTGCTATTCAAGGAATACGGCCCGCGCCGCCGGGGCTAAACTTGAACGCCTACGTCTATGTGATTGAGAAATCGTGACATTCACAACCCGCTTCGCCCCATCCCCAACCGGGCCACTCCATCTGGGACATGCTTATTCCGCCCTCTTGGCGGCTGACTTGGCGGCGCGGCACGACGGGCGTTTCCTGCTTCGGATCGAGGATATCGACCAGTCCCGCGCGCGCATTGCTTGGGAACAGCAGATCTATGAAGATCTGTCCTGGCTCGGTCTCAGCTGGTCGCACCCCGTTATGCGGCAGTCTGACAGATTGCCACGGTATCGCGCGGCGCTGGCGCAGCTCTCCGCGCTTGGTGTCACCTATCCTTGCCGCTGCAACCGCGCCGATATCGAGGCCGCCGCCGGTGCGCCACAGGAAGGCGTGCCGCAATTCGGTCCCGACGGGCGGATCTATCCGGGCAGCTGCCGTGATCGCAGCATGTCCGACGCCAGTCCGGACGACGTGATCCGCCTCAATATGAAGGCCGCGTTGAAGCACCTGCCAAAACTTGATTTTACAGAGATATCAGAAGAGCTTGGAGGGCAAATCTCACTTAACCCAGAGCATCTGGTCACTGCCGTCGGCGACATCATTCTGGTGCGCCGCAACATGGGCAGTTCCTATCACTTGTCAGTGGTGGTGGATGATGCCGACCAAGCAATCACAGATGTTGTGCGCGGCGCCGATCTTTTTGAAAGCACCCAGATCCATGTGGTTCTGCAGGCGCTGCTGAACCTGCCTGTGCCGCGCTATCACCATCATCGCCTGATCCGCGACGACGCGGGCAAACGCCTGGCAAAACGCGACGATGCCCGCGCTATTGCCAAGTATCGCGAGGATGGCGCCAGCCCGCAGGACATTCACGCCCGTCTTGGGCTGACACCAAAACCCTAGCCTTCTCAGGTCATTGGCGTCATGATCTCAACCTCATCCCCATCCCGTACGGCGGTGTAGAAACAGCTGCGGCGGTTGGTGTGGCACGCCGGTCCGGTCTGGCGGACAAGCGCCAACAATGCATCACGATCACAGTCCACCCGCAGCTCCACCAGTTCCTGCACATTTCCGGAGCTCTCGCCCTTGATCCAGAACGACTGGCGCGACCGCGACCAATAGGTGACACGGCCGGTCTCAAGCGTTTTTGCCACGCTCTCCGCATTCATCCAGGCCATCATCAGAATCTCGCCGCTCTCGACATCCTGTGCGATGCACGGCAGCAGGCCGGCCTCATTAAATGTCAGTGTTTCGGGCGAAAATTTCACCGGATCTTGCATGTCAAAAACCTTTTGCATCTCAGGGGCGCGACCCTATGTATGGGGAACACGGCCTTAGGGAAACCCAGGAACTGCACATGTCCGGCGAAACCGACCTGATCAAGCTTTATTCGACCAAGATCCTCGCCCTGGCGGCAGAGATCCCGCATCAGGGGCGGCTGGATGATCCCGATGCCACGGTCAAACGCCGCTCTCCGCTGTGTGGCTCAACCGTGACGGTGGATGTGGCGCTCGACGATGGCAAGATTGCGCGCTTTGCCCAGGACGTCAAAGCCTGCGCACTGGGACAGGCCGCCGCATCCGTGGTTGGTCAGGCCATCATCGGCCGCAGCCGGGATGAGGTCGAAACCGCCCGCGATCAACTGAAAGCCATGCTCACCGAGACCGGCCCTACTCCTGAGGCACCCTTTGAGGGGTTGGAGGTGCTGATCCCGGCGCGGGAGTTCAAGAACCGCCATGCCTCGATCATGCTGGCGCTCGAGGCCACGCTTGAGGCGATGCAAACGGCGCAGAAGGCCAACTGCGCCTGATTTCAGCCCGCGTTTTTTGCTCCCTCAGGAGCAGAAACTGCAATTGCGCCATCCTGATCATCTGTCCGAGACAAAAAAACCGCCGCACATCCGGGCAGATGGCGGCGGCAAGTCATAGCGCCTTCATGCGGGACCCGGGACACACCAAACACCGGAGTTCACACTCTGGTGCGGACCGAACAGGCAGTCGGTCCTTGCAAGACTTGAGGCTGGTGCGCCCGGCATGAAAGCACAGGCAAAAACAGTGAAATAGCTACAAAAACAAGAAAGGCGTGGTTCAGATCAGACCAGGCAGGTGAAGCCCGACAACCAACATCACAACCAGCGACGCGGCCCCCAGAGCATCCTGCAACAGGGTAGACTGGGAATTGCGCAATGCGGATTTGAACTGTGTGACCATCTGGAAACCTCCTCGACCTCTGTCTGCGTTCACGACGCCTTTGTTGCCCCTTTGTTCCCATTTCACGCGAGTCGTGTAAAGAACTTTTTGAGAACATTTGCGAACAAAGTAGAACACACAAGAGAACAAGCCGCTGATGGCAGGAATTAACCCACGGAAATCAGGCGGATAGCTTCATCCTGCCGCAATAGCCACAGCAGGGTCCGCGCCGCACGTCCCCGGTCGCTGGTCAGATCCGGGTCCGAGGTCATCAGGGCACGGGCATCGCTCTGGGCGACCGCCATCAGATCCGCTTGCCGCTCCAGATCCGCAATGCGGAACCTCGGCAGACCAGATTGAGCAGTGCCGATGACATCCCCCGCCCCGCGCATCTGCAGATCGGTTTCGGCAATGACAAATCCGTCCTCGCTCTGGCGCAGGACCTCCAACCGTTTGCGCCCGCCCTCGGTGAGCGGCGGCTGATACATCAAAAGACATGTGGACTCGGCTGTGCCACGGCCCACACGGCCGCGCAGCTGGTGCAATTGCGCCAAGCCAAAGATCTCGGCCCGCTCGATCACCATGATGGAGGCATTGGGCACGTTGACCCCGACCTCAATCACAGTGGTTGCGACCAGAACCCGCGTGTGCCCCTCCTGAAAGGCCGCCATGGCAGCATCCTTTTCTGCCGGTGGCATCTGCCCATGCACCAGCCCCACCACATCCTCGCCCAGCACCGCGCGCAGGTGTTTGAACCGCTCATCCGCTGCGGTCAGATCCATCACCTCGGATTCCTCGACCAAGGGGCAGACCCAGTAACACTGTCGCCCCTCGGCAATGGCGCGGCGCAGGTGATCGACCACCTCGGACATGCGTTCGGTGCTCAGGATCGCGGTCTTGATCGGTTTGCGCCCCGGCGGTTTCTCGTCCAGGATGGAAACTTCCATATCGCCGTATTGGGTCAACGCCAGCGAGCGCGGGATCGGCGTTGCGGTCATCACCAGCACATCGGCGCGCTTGCCCTTCTCCGCCAGCTCCATCCGTTGCCGCACGCCAAAGCGATGTTGTTCGTCGACGACCACCAGCCTCAGATCGGCAAAACCGACATCCTGCTGGAACACCGCATGGGTTCCCACCAGGATCTGAATGTCGCCCCGTTGCAAGGCCTCGACCTTGGCGCGGCGGTCCTTGCCCTTGTCCCGTCCCGTGAGGATTTCCAGCACTACGCCTGCGTCATTGGCAAGCGGTTGCAACCCCTCAAGATGTTGACGCGCAAGGATTTCCGTCGGCGCCATCATCACGCCTTGCCCGCCGGCCTCGACCGCAACCAGAAGCGCCATGAAGGCCACCAGTGTCTTGCCCGCGCCCACATCGCCCTGCAGCAACCGGTTCATGCGCCGGGCGGAGGCCATATCCGCCGTGATTTCCTCGATGGCGCGCCCCTGTGCGCCCGTGGGCCTGTAGGGCAGCGCCGAGAGCACCTTGCTTTGCAGTTTCCCGGTGGGGACAGAGCTCCGCCCCGGCTGCTCCCGCTCCACGGAGCGGGCGATCGCCAGCGTCAATTGATGCGCAAACAGCTCATCATAGGCCAGGCGCGCCCGGGCGGGGGCAACCGGTTCAAGGTCCTCCACGCCACCCGGCGTATGCGCCGCGGCGACCGCAGCATGCCAGTTCTCCCAGCCCTGTTTCGCCTTGTAGCCACCATCCATCCATTCCGGCAGCTTCGGCATGCGCGACATGGCGCTCTGAACCGCCTTGAACATGGTCTTCTGGGTGATGCCATGGGTCAGCGGATAGACCGGTTCGAAATCCGGAATCTCCCCCGCCTCCTCCACGGGCAGCATGTGGTCCGGGTGGACCATCTGCGCCATGCCGTCGAACAGTTCCAGCTTGCCAGAGACCACGCGGCGCGACCCTTCCGGCAGTTGCGCCGTCAGATACCGGCTTCGGCCATGGAAAAACACCAGCTGAAACTCGGTATCCTGATCCGTCACGTCGATCCGATAGGCGCCCCCCTTGTTGCGCGCGGGGCGGTGACGACCAACTGTCACCTCGACCGTGGCCGTTGTTGGCAGCTCCAGCCCCCGGATGCTGTCACGCCGCCGTCGATCCACCACGCTATAGGGCAAAGTGTACAGCAGATCCAGCGGTGCGGAGATCCGCAGTTGTGCAAAGTGCTCAGCTGTTTTGGGACCGACACCTTGCAATGTCTCCAATTCCGCAAAAAGGGGGAACAGCTGTTCCGGACGACCGCTCATGTTCTGCTCACGCCTACCCGATCAGTTCCAGCCATTCGTCCTCGTCCAGCGTCTGGATGCCGAGGTCCTTGGCTTTGGCCGCCTTGGAACCCGCACCCGGTCCCGCCACGAGGATATCGGTTTTTTTGGATACCGAACCGGAGACCTTCGCCCCCAGCGCTTCGGCCCGCGCCTTGGCCTCGGCCCGGGTCATCTTTTCCAGAGAACCGGTGAATACAACGGTCTTGCCCGCCACCGGGCTGTCTTCCGCCGGGGCATCGGGTTCGATGATATCGAGATGCGCCACCAGACGATCAAAGGCCGCGCGCTCCTCCGGGTTGGCAAAGGCATCAGACAGCGACAGCCCGACCGTGGGGCCAAGCCCGTCTACGCTGATCAGATCATCCCAGGCGGCTTGCGCCTCCGGTGTGACCGCGCAGGCCGCGATGGCCGCATTGCGGGCATCTGTGATCTTGGCCCGTCGCTCTGCCGCCTGAGCCTCCTGCCGCTCCACCAGCTCCGCCTCATCCGCAGCACGATGGGCCAGAGCCGCTGGGCGCGCCAAATCAGCGGCCTCCGCCAGCGCCTGCCAGGTGCGGAAATGCAGCGCGACATCCTTGGCGGCAACCTCACCGACGTGGCGGATACCAAGGCCAAAGATCAGCCGCGCAAATTCAATCCGGCTTTTGTCATTGATCGCTGCGAACAGGGCGGTGGCTGATTTATCGCCCCAGCCTTCCCGGTTCTTCAGTTGCTGCAGGCCATTGCCATAATTCTCTTGCAACTCAAAGATGTCTGCGGGTTCTTTCACCCACTCATCTGTATGAAATTGCTCCACCTGCTTGGCGCCCAGCCCCTCGATGTCGAAGGCTGCACGAGAGACGAAGTGCTTGAGTTTTTCCACGGCTTGTGCCGGGCAGATCACACCGCCACTGCATCTACGGACCGCATCACCTTCCTCGCGCACCGCAGGACTGCCGCAGCGCGGGCATGTGGTCGAGAACACATACGGCTCCGTTCCCTCTGGCCTGCGAGTCAAATCCACATCGGCCACTTTCGGAATCACATCACCGGCACGATAGATCTGCACCCAATCGCCGATACGGATGTCCTTGCCCTCGCGGATCTGCGCGCCCTTGGAGTCCAGACCAATGATGTAGTCTTCATTGTGTAGCGTCGCATTGGAGACCACGACCCCGCCCACAGTGACCGGCTGCAACCGCGCCACGGGGCTAAGGGCACCAGTACGCCCAACCTGAATGTCGATCCCCTCCAGCCGGGTCCAGGCGAGCTCTGCCGGGAACTTGTGCGCGATGGCCCAGCGGGGCGTGGTAGAACGAAATCCGAGCCGCTCCTGCAGGGTCAGATCATCGACCTTGTAGACAACACCATCGATGCCATAGCCAAGATCGGCGCGCTGTTCCTCGATGGCGTGATAGTGTAACAGAAGCTCTGCGATGCTGTCGCAGCGGCGGGTCAGCGGGTTGGTCTGGAAGCCAAGCGCCTCGAACCGTGCGATGGCCTCACTTTGCGTTGTCGCCAGAGGCTCGGACAGTTCACCCCAGCTATAGGCAAAGAACCGCAAGGGCCGCGCGCGGGTGATCTCTGCATCCAGCTGGCGCAATGACCCGGCAGCGGCGTTGCGCGGATTGGCAAAGATCTTGCCGCCGGTTTCCGTGTGCCGGGCGTTCAAAGCCTTGAAATCCGCGTGGCTCATATAGACCTCGCCGCGCACCTCCAGCACCTCTGGCGCGCCGGAGATCTGATGCGGAATATCGGCGATGGTGCGCGCATTCTCGGTCACGTTTTCGCCCACCGCACCGTCGCCGCGCGTGGCTGCCTGCACCAGCTGCCCCTGCTCATAGCGTAGGGAGAGGGACAGGCCATCAATCTTGGGCTCCGCCGTAAACGCCAGAGGGGCCTCCGCGCTCAGCCCGAGATAGCGGCGCAGACCAGCGGCAAAATCCTCAACATCCTGATCTTCAAAGGCATTCCCCAAAGACATCATCCGCACCGAATGGGTGACCTTGCCAAAACCCGAGGCCGCCGGCGCGCCAACCGCATCAACGCGCGTGCCCTCGGCCGCTAACTCCGGAAACGCGTCGGCCAATGCCAGATAGCGGCGTTTCAGTTGATCGTACTCGGCATCCGACAACGTCGGTGCGTCCTTTTGGTGATACGCGACATCCGCAGCCTCGATCTGCGTTTGCAGCGCCTCGAATTCCACACGCGCGTCGGCCGCATCCATCGACCGGGGATCCTGATCTGTCATACTGGCAACGCCCCTCGGATATTTGTCTTGCCTTGGTGATAGTCGCCGTTCCCCGAGAGGTCCAGTGCCCGAAGTCACACGAAAAAACTCCGCCGGGATGCTCAGCCCGGCGGAGTTTTAGAAACTGTTGTGCGTTAAGTGCCTCGTCGCGCTCAGGCGCCGATCGCGATCCTCGGACCACCGGTGGACAGATCCTCTTGCGGATCGCGCAGCACATAGCCGCGCCCCCAGACGGTTTCGATATAATTTTCGCCGTCTGTCGCCGTGCTGAGCTTCTTGCGCAGTTTGCAGATGAACACGTCAATGATCTTCAGTTCTGGCTCATCCATACCGCCATAGAGATGGTTCAGGAACATCTCCTTGGTGAGGGTCGTGCCCTTGCGCAGCGACAAAAGCTCCAGCATCTGGTATTCCTTACCAGTGAGATGGACAGATTTGCCTTCCACGTCCACGGTCTTGGCATCAAGGTTAACGGAGATCTTCCCGGTCTTGATAATGGACTGGGAATGCCCTTTCGAGCGGCGGATAATCGCGTGGATCCGCGCAACCAGTTCCTCGCGATGGAACGGTTTGGTCAGATAATCATCCGCACCAAAGCCAAAACCCTTGATCTTGTTTTCCGTGTCATCCGCGCCGGAGAGGATCAGGATCGGGGTCTCAATGCGCGACAAGCGCAGCTGACGCAGAACCTCGTGACCGTTCATGTCCGGCAGGCCCAGATCCAGCAGGATCAGGTCATAGTCGTATAGCTTTGCCAGATCGATGCCCTCTTCGCCGAGGTCAGTCGTGTAAACATTTAGGTTTGCATGAGTCAGCATCAGCTCGATGCTTTTCGCTGTCGTGGGATCATCCTCGACCAGAAGAATGCGCATATTGGGTCTCCGCCTGTACTCTGTTGTCCTCAGGTTGCGTTAACCTTGCTGGGAAAAGGTTAATGTCCCGTTACCATGATGGTTAATTTCCGCAAAACCTTAAAGTTAACACGGCGGTTTGCGACTCAGGGGTCACGATACTCCTTCAGTCGGGTGGTTTTCAGGGCCTCTTCCCCGTGGTCTGCAACCGCAGCAACCCAGCTTCGGAATTCATCCTCGCTTAGATTGTAAAGACGTAGTGCTTCGGTCTGGGGAATCAATCCGTACAAAACCCCGCGTACGACCGCAGCCTTGCGCGATGCCACCCAGCGTTTCGTGGTTTGAGGCGGCAAGTCCGCCCGTGTCATGACCGTGCCGTCCGGTAACGTGACCGCACGGGGGCCATCAACTTTCTTTAAAAACATCGCTATGCCCTTACTAGGATGCGTATTCTGCTTATATGTGCAAAATGGCGGGCAGCTCTTAACGATGAGTGAAATGCGCCCCTTGAGAATACGTAGCATTTTCATATATTCTTCGATGCTTTCCCGATCCGCACCCGAACCCCTTAAGGAGCACATCATGGCACTGGACAACGAGACCCCAGTGAACTCGCTAGGTTTTGCAAAATCGCCCGCGGACACCCGCGTCGTTGTCGCCATGTCAGGCGGTGTCGACAGCTCCGTGGTGGCGGCCTACCTGTCCGAACAGGGCTATGATGTGGTCGGTGTGACGCTGCAGCTCTACGATCACGGGGCAGCGCTGGCCAAGAAAGGCGCCTGCTGCGCGGGAATCGATATTCACGACGCCCGCCGCGTGGCGGAGGAACGTGGCTTTCCGCATTACGTGCTCGATTATGAGAACATTTTTAAGGATGCAGTGATCGACGAGTTCGCCGACAGCTATCTGGCCGGCGCCACGCCGGTGCCCTGCATCCGCTGCAACGAGCGCGTGAAGTTCAAGGATCTGCTGGAAACCGCCAAGGATCTGGAGGCCGACTGCATGGCCACCGGTCACTATATCCAGCGCAAGACGGGCGCTAACGGGCCGGAGCTGCACTCCGCCGCGGATGCCAACCGGGATCAGAGCTATTTCCTGTTCTCCACCACGCCGGAGCAGCTGGATTTCCTGCGCTTTCCGCTGGGACACCTGCCCTCCAAGGACGCCACCCGCGAGATGGCGGCGCAATACGGTCTGGCGGTGGCCGACAAGCCGGACAGCCAGGACATCTGCTTTGTGCCCAATGGCGACTATGCTTCGGTGATCGAGAAACTGCGCCCCGGCGCGGCGGAGCCGGGACAGATCGTGCATGCGGATGGTCGTGTATTGGGCGAGCACAATGGCGTCATCCACTACACCATCGGCCAACGTCGCGGTCTGGGCATCGGCGGGCTGAGCGAGCCGCTTTATGTGGTAAAGCTGGATGTGGACCAGAAGCAGGTCATCGTTGGCCCCAAGGAGATGCTGGCCACGCGCCGCGTGCCCGTACGTGAGATCAACTGGCTGGGCGATGAGCCCTTCACAAGTCGCGACGAATGGCATCTGAGCGTCAAGGTCAGGTCGACCCGCCCGCCGCGCGATGCGATCCTGCGTCCGATCTCGGAGACCGAGGCGGAGGTGGAACTCTTCGCCGCCGAGGAAGGCATTTCGCCCGGTCAGGCCTGCGTTTTCTATGATCCCAACGGCAGCCGCATCTTTGGCGGTGGCTGGATCTGGCGCGGCGCCTGAAGTCCCTGTTCATGCCCGCGACCCATGTCGCGGGCGGATCAACCTCGCGGGAATTCACCTGATAGGGGCGCGTGACGCGGCTTAGCCCGGCAGCCGGTCCAGCACAGCACGGGCGGCCCGCACACCGGGCGCATCGCCGCCTTCACCGACCCTCTCCATCGTGAGGCGCATCGCGTCGAACTGCGCCTCAGGCGCCGCAAGCACGGCGTCCAGCTGGGTGGCGATATTATCGGCTGTACAATCAGGCCCGAGGCATTCCGGCACCACGCGCGTGTCACTGACCAGATTGACGAGCGTCACAGTGTCGATCAACGCCATGCGCTTCATGATCTGCCAGGTCAGCCAGTTGAACCGATAGGCGATAACCATCGGCGTGCGGGCTGCCGCCAGTTCCAGCGAAACCGTGCCCGAGGCCGCTAGCGCCAACCCTGCCGTGGCAAAGGCCGCGCGTTTGTGGGCGGCAAACTCCGCTGTGGTATATGCTGCAGGGTCCAGCACGCGGCAGCCCGCAGGCCAATCGGCAAGTTTTTCACGCACCAAGGGCGCCACATGGGCCGCCGCAGGCACCACGATCCTATGGTCCGGGTGGGAGGCGTGAAACTGCTGCAAGGCAGTGCCAAATACATCCGCCAACCGCCCCACCTCGGAGCGGCGCGACCCCGGCAGGGCCAGCAGCACCGGCGCATCGCCAAGATCATGCGCGGCGCGAAAATCCGCGATCTCCGCCTCAGTCGCCTTTGGCTCCGCCACCACCGGATGGCCGACAAAATCGCACTCCATCCCGGCGGCTTCCATATAGGGCGGCTCGAACGGCAGCAGCGCCAGCACATGGTCGATGACCTTGGCCATCTTCGCCGCGCGCCCCGGACGCCAGGCCCAGACGGAAGGCGCAACATAATGCACGATACGGATGTCGCTTGCGTCTTTCACCAGCTTTGCAACGCGCAGGGAAAAATCCGGGCTGTCGATGGTGATCATCACATCCGGCCGCAGTGCGACGACCGCATCGGCGGTCTCTTGGATGCGCCGTTTGAGGTCGAAATACTTCGGCAGCACCTCGGCAATGCCCATGACGGAGAGTTCTTCCATCGGGAACTGCGAGCGGAGCCCCTCGGCCTGCATCTGGCTGCCGCCGACGCCTTCAAATGTCACCCCCGGCGCCAGCTCCTTAAGCCTGCGCATGAGCGCCGCGCCCAACCTGTCGCCAGAGGGTTCCCCGGCGAGGATGAACACCCGCAGGCTCATGTGATCAGACCTGCCGCAGCCAGAGGAACATGCCTCGGCGGTCACAGGCGGCAATCACCTCCTCGCGGTTGAGGACGATGACGCCTTCCGCCTCCAGAACGATACCGTTGAGGCCCGCCATGGCGGCGCCCTCCACCGTCGCCGGGCCGATGGTCGGCAAATCGGCGCGGCGGTCCTGCCCGGCCTTCGGGGCCTTGTAGAACAAACCACCCTGCCCGTCCGGTCGCGTCGCGAGGCTGGCCAGCATCCAGTCGGTGCCAAACAGCGTCTCGATGGCGATGGCCTGACCGGCGCGCACCGCGCAGGCCTGCCCGATATCAGCAGCGCTAAGACCAAAGGCAATCACCGAGGCACGCTCGGCGTCGGCCTTGTCGATCTCGCCGGGCTTGACCTGAGTGGGAACGCCTTCGTCCATCAGCAGGTCCGGCGCGATCTCATGCGCACCCTTCACGGCAAAACCGCTCTCTTCGAGGATGGCGATCACCGCCCGCAGCGCGCCATCATCACCGGCAGCAATCGCCGCCTGCAGCACTGGTACCAGCGGCAGCGTTGCCGCATCTATCGCCGATGGGTCGATCTGGGGCCGCGTCACCGCGCCCGCAAGGCAGATCTCCGTGACGTTTTCCGCCTTCAACTGTTGCAGAAAACTGCCCAGCTGTTCGAGGCGAAAGGTGATCTCCGCCTCCACCGTGTCAGGTTCCGATCCCGCCATGGCGCAGACCAGAGGGCGCTCCGGCAGACGTGCAATCAGTTCCGCGGGCAATGCCCCGCGACCGGCAATCAGTGCAATCATGGTTGGTGCCTCTCTCAGCCGCCGGGGGTCAGGAAATGGCGGTCGCTCTCACCGGTGATGAAAGCGACGATTTCCTGCACATATTCGCTATCGTTCTCTTCGCCCAGACGGCGGGCGCGCTCGGAGAAGGTGCCCTCGCCCTGCGCCAGCATCTGAAACGCGGCGCGCAGCGCGGTGATATCCGCCCGGTTGACGCCCCGGCGTTTCAGTCCGACGAGGTTCAGCCCGTCCAGCTCGCCGCGCGAGGCCTGCACCAACCCGTAGGGAATGACATCATTGGTCACCATGGTCACCGCGCCGATGATGGCGCCGCGTCCGATCCGCACAAATTGGTGGATGCCGGACAGGCCCCCGATGATCACGTCGTCTTCCAGCACGCAATGACCCGCCACAGCGGCAGAATTCACCACGATCACCCGGTCGCCGACCTGCGCGTCATGGGCGATGTGACAGCCTGCCATGAACAGCCCGTCATCCCCGATCCGGGTCACACCGCCACCGCCATCGGTGCCGGCGTTCACGGTCACATGCTCGCGGAAGCGGTTCCGCTTGCCGATCACGGTGCGGCATTTCTCGCCCTTGAACTTCAGATCCTGCGGGATTTCACCCAACACCGAGAAGGAGAACACCACGGTGTCCTCGCCGATTTCGGTGTCGCCGGTGATCACCACATGGGACTTCAGAACCACGCGGTCGCCCAGTACCACCTCAGCGCCGACGATGCAGAAGGGGCCGATTTCACAGCCTTCGCCGACAGTGGCACCATCCTCGATAATGGCGCTGGGGTGGATAGTGGTCATCAGCCGTCCTTTCCGTCGCGGTCAACCATGGCTGTGAACTCGGCTTCGGCAGCCAGCTCACCCTCAACGGTCGCGCGACCCGAGAATTTGAAGATCTTGCCGCCGGGCTTGCCGCGCAGGGTTTCCACGTGCATTTCCAGCACATCACCGGGTACAACCTTGCGGCGGAATTTGCATTTGTCGATGTTCATGAAATAGATCAGCATATCGCTGCCGATCAGATCCATCCCCACGCCCAGCATCACACCGGAGGTCTGTGCCATCGCCTCTACAATGGTTACACCTGGCATAATCGGCGTTCCTGGGAAGTGGCCCTGGAAATGCGGTTCGTTCATCGTGACGTTCTTGATGCCGCGCGCTGACTGATACCCGTCGATATCGACAACCTTGTCCACCAGCAGGAACGGATAGCGATGCGGCAGGATCTGTTGGATCAGGCCGATGTCGGCGCTCTTGAGGTCGGGATTTGCGTCAGCACTCATGGGTCAACTTCCATTGGTTTTTTCAGATATTTGTCCTAGCAAGCCTGCCCGAACGGGGCAAGCTTAGGGCGGGTTGGTCCCGGTGGCCTCCGCGTCGTCCCCTTCGCCAAGGATAGCGTCGACACGCGCGATCGCCAGGTCTGTCACGTCGATGGCCTCCGCGCTGAGCAGCACACTGGATTGCTCCAGAATGGCCGCTGCGCCGGTTTCCGTCATGATTTGTTCCAGAATGGGGATAGAGGTTTCGCGGAACTCTCGTCGTGCCTCTTCGCGCGACGTCGTGATCTCCAGAAACTTGGCCTCCTGGGTCCGACGGGTCTCCTGCACCTTCTCATCAAAGGCTTTGGCCAACGCACGAAAGGCATCAGGGTCGGTGGTGGACCGGCGTTCTGTCAGGTCCAGTTCTTCGGCGCGCAGTTCGGCTTCGATCCGGCGGTTTTCGGCCATCAGCACCGCGCTTTGACCTTCCATCTCACGCGCGATGCGCTGGCCATACGCACTTTCGGAGAACAACCGATCAGAGTGGATGGTCAACAACAAACTGCTTGGAATGCCGAGGTTCTGTTCCGGAGAAAAGCCACCAAGTCCAATGCCGGGCGTCAAACTCTGCGCCGATGCCCCGACGGAAAAGGACAGCCCGGCCATAAGCCCGGCTGCCCAGAACATTCGAACTACGAGGGTCCGTCGCAAGGTGTCAGAACCGTGCCTGAATAGTCAGGTCGAAATTCCGCTCTTTGTCGAACTCTTCCTTGGACAGCGCCTTGGAGAAGTTGAACCGGAGCGGACCCAGACCAGTTGTCCACAACAGCGAGAACCCGACCACGTGACGGAACGATCCACCGCGCCCAACGACATTGCTACCGGCTGCGGCGTTCGAGTCATCCAGCCCCCAGAGGTTGCCAACGTCATAGAACAGACCACCACGGATCCCGAGCTCTTCAGGCAGACCCAAGGGGAACTCTGCATCGAAGCGTGCAACGGCGTAGAGGTTGCCCCCAAGCGCATCGTCATAGCTTCCAGACATATCCCGAGGGCCAATCCCGCCCGGCTCAAAGCCACGCAGCGTGTCCGATGACAGCAGGAAACGGTCGATGGTCCGGCTCTTGTTGTCGCCAAGCCAACCGAGATATCCGGTCTCAACGGTGGCACGCAGGGTGATTTCTTCGTTGAACACCAATTTCTGCGCGACAATCTTGCTGGTTGCACGGATATACTCGTTATCCCCGCCGAGGCCGGCATAGTCGAGGCCACTTTCGATCAAGAAGCCCGCTGTCGGGTTCAACCCGGTACGGCGGCTATCATAGGTAAACGTCGCACCGATAGAGCTGGTGGTGCGTTTGCCTTCAGCGATGTCAGCTTGCAGCACCGGACCCGCCCGATCATTGCCGTTGCTATCGAGGCCACGCGATTTCATCTCGTCGAGGTCAAGCGCATAACGTAACTGCAGCGACGTCGTATCACTGGCCTCAAAGGTAATCGAGGGACGGAAGATCACAGAGGATGTGTCGTATTCCGAGTAGCTGGATTCCGTCTCGCTCAGACCCAGATCAATGGCGAATTGCAGATCCCGGCCCAAAAGCTTCGGCTCTACGAACCGCAACTTATACTCTTCGGTATCCTGAGCTGTGGAAATATTGAATGACAGCTGCTGACCGCGACCAAGGAAGTTGTTTTCGGAAATCCCGATCGCGACCCCGATACCATCATCCACCGAGTAGGATCCGCCCAGCGTGAACGACCCGGTAGGCTGCTCTTCAACGTCGACATCCACGATGACATCATTCGGTGTGCTGCCCTGCCGCACGTCCACTTCGGACTGAGCAAAGAACCCAAGCGCACGGATACGCTCCGCACTGTTGCGGATCTCACGTTGATTGAGCGGATCGCCCTCGACGATCTTGAACTGACGACGGATCACCCGGTCAAGCGTGGTTGTATTGCCCTCAATGTCGATGCGTTCGACAAAGATCCGTGGGCCTCGCACCATCGCAAACTCCACATCCAGCGTCAGGTCGCGGTCATTGCGGGTGACGCGCGGCTCGACCCGCAGGAAGTCGATCCCTTGGCGCACGGCCAATTGCTCCAGCGTTTCGATGGCATTCTCGATCACCAGAGGCGAGTATGTTACCCCACGCTTCAGGCGCAGCTGGCTGCGATAGACATCCGGATCGGCATTGGCAAACTCGCTTGTCACGGTGATGTCGCCGAACTCGAACTTTTGCCCTTCGGTCACGTCCACAACGAGGAAGGCCGCATCGCGTTCCTTCGTCACCTCAGCGTTGACGCTGTTGACCTGGAAATCGACATAACCACGCGACCGGTAGAAATCAGTCAGCACCTGACGGTCAAACTGGATCCGGTCTTCGATCAGCGTGTCACGGTTGATCAGAGCGCGCAGGAAGGTCGCCTGCTTGGTCTCCAGAACTCGACGCAAACGCCGGTCGGAGAAGGCGCGGTTGCCCACGAAGGAGACGCGCTCCACCTCGACGGTATCGCCTTCGGAAATCTCGAACACCAGGTCGACGCGGTTGTCGTTCCGGCGGATGATGCGCGGCGTCACTCTGGAGGCCAAACGCCCCTGAGCGCGGTACAGGTCAGCGATCGCTCCGGCGTCCCGCTCTGCCTGATCGGCGCTGAACACACGACGCGGCGAGGATTCAATCACCTCGGACAGCGCATCGTCTTTCAGGCGCTTGTTGCCTTCGAAATTGATCCGGCTGATGGTCGGATATTCCACCACCTTGATGACCAGGGTGTTGCCGCGGGGGACAAGCTCCACCGCCTCGAACAGACCACTGTCAAACACGCCTCGATAGGCATCATTCAAGGCACCGGCGCTGACCGTTTCGCCGCGACCAAGGCCCGTATAGGCAACGATGGTCGAGCTTTGTATTCGCTGGTTGCCTTCGACACGAACATTCGTGAACCGATAGTCCTGAGCCTGCAGGGACATTGGCGCCAAGCCAATCCCGAAGGCAAGTACCGCGGAAAGTGCGGTGGACCCGAGAAAACCTTTATTAGAAACGGACATTTCACTCTCCCGGCGCGCATCACGGGCAGATGCCGCGTTTTTCCCCCAGATCATCAGTTTAAACCCAATTATTATAGCAGCTTGAAAAGTGCGTACCGGGTTTACACGCGGTTGTCAAAAACAAGAAAAGCAGCGGGGCGACGACCGCTGCTTTTCTCGCTCACGAAGCCCATGTAAGCCCCGGAAAATATGTCGCGTTTCCTACCGCCTCAAAAAACAGAGGCGATCCACGTTCCAACCGCCATCGCAGCGGTGATGGCCCCGATAAACAAGACCCGGTCTGCATTGAGGCGGGCCAACAGGCCAAGCCCGGCACAGGACTGCTGTAGCGTTTGCATGATTGTTCCCCATCGCTCAATCCTCCGACCCGCGGGCCGGAATCACTCACTCACGATCAAATGCTAGTTCGGGTTTGTGGCAAGATCGGGGCAGCAAAGGGGCAGATGCGCCATGCAAAGCCCCTATGCCTGATCATTTGCGCGCTCAGCAGAACAGCAGATCGTTGCTGACGGAGAACAACATCAACCCAAGGATCATCGTCAGACCGATCATCATCAGAACCTGCATGGCCCGGTCATTGGGCGGGCGGCCCGTGATGGCCTCATAGGCGAAGAACACCAGATGTCCGCCGTCCAGCACCGGCACCGGAAACAGGTTCAAGAGGCCAATCCCCGTAGACAGTGCCGCGATGAGCCAGATGAAGTTCACCGCCCCTTGGCTCGCCAAGGTGCCCGACATCTCGGCGATAGCAACCGGGCCGGAGAGGTTGCAGGTGCTGATCTGACCAGTGATCATATGCTTCAACCCGGACAGAGATTGCTCGATCATGCGCCAGACCTGAGCCGCCCCCTGCCCGACCGCCAACCAAGGCGACACGGATTCGCGGGCCGGTTCAAACGCCAGCCCACCGGCAATGCCGATGCGCCAATTGGTCTGAAAACCACCGTCTGCCGTTGGCTCGTCCGTGCGGCGCGGGCTGAGGATCAGCTCCCGCGTCTCACCTGCGTTCCAGACCGTGAGCGACAGCGGCGCGCCTTCACCCTCCTCGACCCGTTCCTTCAGTTGAGAGAACGCGAAGATTTCCCCGTCATCCACGGCGACAATAACGTCGCCTTCCCGCAGACCTGCATCAGATGCGGCACTGCGTGGGGCCACACCGGTCACGATGCTCGGCATCAGATAAGGGCCGCGCGCCACCATCTCGTTGCCATCGCGCGCCACGCGATAATCCAGTATCTTTTCAACAGGCACGCTACCCTCAAACGCGCGCCATGCCACACCGTCCGAAAAATCCGGCGTCTCGATGCCAGCCACCGCCAGGATTTCGTCTCCGGGCTCAAGCGTATAGCCCTCTGCCGGAAGATCCTTGATCGACCCCACGGCAAGCGGTTCCTGCATCTGACCTCGGCTGAGGTTCACGCCGGTAAAGATGACAATCGCCAGAATGAAGTTAAAGATCGGCCCTGCCGCCACTGTCGCAGCCCGCGCCCAGAGCGGGGCACCATGCATGGTCTTGCGCAGCAATTCCGGATCGGTCTCGGCTGCGGAAATCGCTCCCGCATCCTTACCCGAGGCGGCATCCGCATCCCCGAGGAACTTCACAAACCCGCCAAGTGGGAACGCGGCCAACTGCCAGCGGGTGCCACGTTTATCGACACGGCTGGCCAGCACCGGACCAAAGCCAAGTGAGAACACCTCCGGATAGATGCCGCACCAACGCCCGACGATGTAATGGCCATATTCGTGCACGGCCACAATGATCGAAAGCACCACGACGAAACTGCCGACCGTGTAGAGGAACCCGCCCAGTTGCGAGACCAGAGATACTGCGTCCAAAACTCTATCCTGTTCGTTGCGTCACAACCTGATCCACCGCATCACGCGACAAACCATCAACTCGGGTGACGTTTTCAAGTGTCATTGAGGCGTCAATAAGACCCGCCTCGGCCTCCAGCGACGCCAATACCTGGTCAGTTATGTCGGCCATGTCGAGAAAGCCAATGTGACCCGCGATAAAGTGATCAAGCGCGCGTTCTTTGGCGCCATTGAAGGCCGCACCGCACAGACCACCGCGCCGCATCACCTCCTGCGCCAGCCGCAGCGCCGGATACCGCGCCAGATCCGGCGCGCGAAACTCCAGCTGGCCGATGGAGGCCAGATCCAGCCTGGCCACGGGCAGTGACCGGCGCTCAGGCCAATGCAGCGCATACCCGATGGCATGCCGCATGTCTGGGGCACCAAGATGGCTCATCAAGGCGCCATCTCGGAAACCGACCAGCGCATGCACCAGTGATTGCGGATGCACCAGCACCTCGATCTGCTCAGGCGCTACGCCAAAGAACTCTCGCGTTTCAATGACTTCCAGCGCCTTGTTAAACATGGATGCACTGTCCACGGTGATCCGTTGTCCCATGTCCCAGTTGGGGTGGGACGACGCCTGCGCTAAAGTCGCGGTCCTCAAATCTGCAAGCGGCCAGTCTCGGAATGCGCCACCGGAAGCGGTGATGATGATCCGCTCGACCTCGTCGATCCGCTCGCCGACAAGCGCCTGAAACACTGCGGAATGCTCGCTGTCGACGGGAAGGATACGGGCACCATGCGCTTCTGCAGTTTTCATCAACAGCCGTCCCGCGCACACCAGTGATTCCTTGTTGGCGAGCGCCAGCGTGCTGCCTTGTTCCAGCGCCCGTAGCCCCGGTGCAAGCCCCGCCGCCCCGACGATCGCCGACATGATCCAGTCGGCAGGACGGCTGGCGGCCTCCACCAGCGCATCTGCGCCGGCCGCCGCTTCGACATCACTACCCGCAAGCGCCGCGCGCAGCTCTGGCAACCGGTGGTCGTGCGCGGTAATGGCAACCTCGGCGCGTAGCTCAATAGCATCGCGCGCAAGCTGCGCAACATTGTGCCCGCCGCTCAGTGCCACGATGTCATAGGCCTCGGGATCACGTCGGATCAGATCAATGGTGTTCTGCCCGATGGAGCCGGTTGCCCCGAAAATAGATATTTTTCGCATCAGAAACTCGTTTTTCATCCGTCCAACGCGCTGGACGCGATCAGGGGGTCACCCCCAGGTGATGGCGATCAGGAAACACAGGGCGCCCGCGCCCAGCATACCGTCAAAGCGGTCAAAGACGCCGCCATGTCCCGGAATGAGCTGACTGGAGTCCTTGACGTTCAAACGTCGCTTCAGCGCGCTTTCGGCGATATCGCCGGCCTGGCTCGCCATGGCAACAAGGGCGGAGATCCAGATGAGGTTTGCAGGCAGTCCCGCCAGAAGCGCAAACAGCAGCCCGACCACCGCAGCAGCGGCCCAGCCCCCCGCTGTACCGGACCATGTTTTCTTAGGGCTGACGGCAGGCCAGAACTTGCGCCCGCCAAAATGCTTGCCAACGAAGTATCCCGCCACATCCGTCGCAACCACAACGCAGATGAGCCAGAAGGTCCAGCTGACACCGTAAGCCTCTCGCAGCCAGATCAGGCCAAACCCGCCAAACAGCACCCACCCCGCCATTGTCAGAAAGGACCGACGCTGGCGTTCGAGTATCCAGGCGCCAAACACCAGCGGAAAGGCCAGGACAAGAGGCGTCACCACAAGCGGCAGAAAGGAGGATACGAACACCGTCAGCGCGGCAACCGCCCCGCAACCGATGGCGGAGAGCGACAGGTCAGCGTCGTACATCCGCAGCATTTCCCAGAACACTGCTCCAACAGCAACAGAGACGAAGACCGCAAAGGCCACGCCACCAAAATAGATGGATGCGCCCCCCAAGCCAAGCAACACTATGGCAGAGAGCGTACGTGCGCCGAGATCGGACCAGCGCCCCGCTTTGGGACCTGGCGAAGAGCCCTGAGCGCTCATGTCTTGACCGCGCCGAACCGACGGTCCCGGCGGCCATAGCTGCTGCACAGCCGCCCCAGTTCCTCGGCAGTGAAATCAGGCCAGAGCGTATCGATGAACTCATACTCGGCATAGGCAGACTGCCACAGCAGGAAATTCGAGATCCGCGCCTCGCCCGAGGTCCGGATCACCAAATCGGGGTCCGGCAGCACATGGGTGTCAAGGTACCGCGGCAGGGTTTCCTGATCCACGCTTTCGGGATCCAGCTTGCCGCTCGCCACATCCTGTGCCAGCCGTTTGGTGGCGCGGGCGACCTCGTCGCGTCCACCGTAGTTCAGGGCAATGGTCAGATGCGTGCCATCGTTGCCCGCGGTCTCTCGTTCCAGCGCATCCATCAGCTGGATCAGCTTGGCATCGAGTTTGACCCGGTCACCAATAAACCGCACCCTGACATTTTTGGCGGCCAGCGCTTTCATCTCCTTGGAGATATAGCGGCGAAACAGGCTCATGAGGCCCGCGACCTCCACCTGTGTGCGTTTCCAGTTCTCGGTCGAGAAGGCAAATATCGTCAGGTACTTGACGCCAAGGCCCGGGCAGCACTCGACCACCTCGCGCACCCGTCGGGCGCCTGCGTGGTGGCCGAACAACCGTGGCCGCCCGCGCATCTGCGCCCAACGGCCATTGCCGTCCATGATGATCGCCACATGCCTCGGGCCGCCACCGGAGCCCGGTGACGCTGTGTCTGTTCCGGCCTTGGCCGGGGCTCCGCGGTTCGTCCCGAGTGACATAATGGCTGATCAGACCTGCATTATTTCGGCTTGTTTGGTTTCCAACGCGTCGTCGATGACCTTGATCATCTTGTCGGTCAGTTCCTGCACCTCGGCCTCCCAGAACTTCTGGTCATCCTCGGACATGCCATCGGCTTTGGCTTTCTTGATCTGGTCCATGCCGTCGCGGCGCACGTTGCGGATCGACACACGAGCGTGTTCGGTATACTGGCCCGCCACCTTGGTCAGCTCGCGGCGACGTTCCTCGTTCAGCTCCGGAATCGGCAGCATGATGATGGTGCCATTGAGCTGCGGATTAATGCCAAGCCCGCTTTCGCGGATCGCTTTTTCCACCTTGTTGACCAGGCCCTTGTCCCAGACGTTGATGGTGACCATGCGAGGCTCCGGCACGTTCACGGTGCCAACCTGGTTGATCGGTGTCATCGAGCCATAGGCATCCACCATCACCGGTTCCAGCATGGAACCAGAGGCGCGCCCGGTCCGCAAAGATGCAAATTCGGTTTTCAGGTTGGCCAGGGCACCGTCCATGCGGCGCTTCAGATCGTCGGTGTCTAGTTCGAAGTTTTCAGACATGCTGCTCTCCCCTTGCTTGAGGCGGTCTTGAGGACGGCTATTACGCCATCATATGTGTATTGTATAGCGATCTCAGTGGGTAAATACCCGCGAAACCGGCAGTTGAACGCAATTTTGCAGGCAGAACGCGCATCGCAACACCGACCCGCGCCCTGTCCCAAAGCCCCTCACGCGGTTCAGCCGTGAACCTTGGTATAGGTGCCTTCTCCGGCCAGAACGCCGCGAAACCCGCCCGGTTCATCAAGGCTAAAGACGATCAGCGGCAGGCTGTTGTCCCGCGCCAGCGCAATGGCCGAGGCATCCATGACCTTGAGCCGTTTGGCGAGCACCTCATCATAGCTGATGCTGTCGTAGCGTTTGGCTTCCGGGTTGGTCTTGGGGTCCATGTCATAGACACCATCAACACCGTTCTTGCCCATGAAGATGGCTTCGCAGTTCATCTCGTTGGCGCGCAGCGTCGCGGCGGTGTCGGTGGTGAAGTAGGGATTGCCCGTGCCTGCGGCAAAGATGCAGACCCGCTTTTTCTCCAGGTGGCGCACGGCACGGCGGCGAATGTAGGGTTCTGCAACCTCATCCATCCGAATGGCCGAGATGACACGGGTGAAGACACCTTCATCCTCCAGCGCCGACTGCATCCCCAGCGCGTTCATCACGGTGGCCAGCATTCCCATGTAGTCTGCAGTGGTACGCTCCATCCCCTGCGCCGACCCGGACAGGCCGCGGAAGATGTTGCCGCCGCCGATGACCATGCAGATCTCGACGCCGAGATCATGCACGGATTTCACTTCCTGGGCGATTCTGCGCACGGTTGGCGGATGCAGGCCGAAACCCTGCGTCCCCATGAGGGCCTCGCCGGAAATCTTCAACATCACACGGTTATAGCCTGCGGCCGTCGAGACGTCCGGTTGATCTGAGCTCTGGGGCATGTTGCGCTCCGCAATATGTCGGGGTTAAATCTCGCGGCAAAATGAAGCAAAAGCGGCCAAGGATCAATCCGAACGGCCGGATTATTGCCGATCCGGCCTCAGGCGGCCCTGCCCCGAACCAATTCTGCAGCGGAAGACATTGATGGACTTAGATAAAATCTCCAGCGAATTGCCTGTGCTGATTGCCGGTCCCACCGCATCGGGCAAATCCGCACTGGCGCTTGAGATCGCCGAACGGGATGGCGGGGTGATCATCAATGCAGATGCCAGTCAGATCTACGACTGTTGGCGCGTGGTGACCGCACGCCCGTCGCCGGCGGACGAATCCCGGGCACCGCACATGCTATATGGCCATCTGGCCTATGATGCTCCCTACTCTGCCGGACATTGGCTCCGTGAGGTGACCCCGCTTCTAAAGGGTCCGAAGCGCCCCATTATCGTCGGGGGGACCGGTCTTTACTTTCTCGCGCTGACCGAAGGACTGGCGGAGATCCCCGCCACCCCGCCGCAGATCCGCACCGAAGGGGATCGCCTCAGCCTTGAGGACCTGAGCAAGGACCTGGACCCGAGGACCGCTGACCGCATCGACATGCAAAACCGCGCCCGTGTTCAGCGGGCTTGGGAAGTGTTGCGGGCCACGGGCCGTCCTCTCGCCGACTGGCAGGATGATACGCCGCCGCCCCTGCTGCCGCGTACCGCCTGCACCGGACTGGTGATGGAGACCGACAAGGAGTGGCTCGAAGCACGCATCCGTCGCCGTTTTGCCCAGATGCTCGATCAGGGGGCGCTGGATGAAGCGCGCGCGATGCTGGACCGCTACGATCCGGCGCTTCCCTCCTGCAAGGCGATCGGCGTGCCGGAGCTGATGGCCTATCTGTCTGGCACGCTCAGCCTGTCGGAGGCCGAGGAGCAGGCCTCGATCGCCACCCGGCAATACGCCAAACGGCAGCGCAGTTGGTTTCGGTCACGCATGTCGAAATGGGCAAAAATCAGCCCTGAATCGTAAAAACGGGTCTAAAATCCCACAAAACGGACGGCCACCGCCGGAATGCCGGTAAACCTTGCAATAAAATTGATCGAATCATCGGCGCGAGTCACTGTCGTCTGATCAACTACGCAAAAAGTACAGTCAGCTCCGCCATGCCTTTTGACCCAAACGCTTCTGGTCCACTGGACGTCAGCCCTCTGCTACGGCTTCTGTCCGGCGGCGCATGGCAGATCGAACTGGCGCATGAGCGCGACTGCCACCTGCTGGTGTGGGTCACACGCGGTCAGGGGCGTGCATTGCTGGATGGACACTGTCGCGGTTTCGGATCGCACACGGTGCTTTGTATACCCGCTCGCACCTTGTTCTCTCTTGAAATTGGTCGTCAGAGCTTTGGTCAGGTGTTGCGCATCGACGAGACCATGCCCTGCGGGTTGCCCGAAACACCAATGCAGATCCGCATAAATGACATGCAAGAGCAAGCGCGCCTTACTGCGTTTTTCGACGCAATGCTGCGCGAACAGCAGCTTGATGACGATCATGCCGCACGCGCGATTTGCAGCTACGCAGATCTTGTCGGCATCCAGTTGCAGCGGCTCTGGGCGAAAGCGCCCGAAAACAACAGGGCGCATGCTGCACGTCGTCTGTGCCGAGCATTCTGCGCCCGGCTGGCTCAGGATGCCGAAGGGGCCTTCAACATGGCCGGACATGCGGCCGAGCTTGACGTGACGCCAACGCATCTGACCCGCGTCTGCCGGCAGGAAACCGGCAAGACCGCTGCGGCGCTGTTGACGGAACGCCAATTGCACGCCGCACGTAGTTTGCTGATCCGGACCACATTGCCAATGCGCGACATTGCACAGAGTTTGGGCTTTGGGAGCGCTGCATATTTCACGCGCTTCATCACACAGCACACCGGCGAAACGCCAAGCGCCCTGCGCAAGCTTGCGCGGAAGGACCCCGGCCCTCAGGCCATGCGTCACTGAAATCTCGCCGCTTAACCCGCGCGCTGTACAGTCCTGTCGATTTCACAAAAACGACGTAGAAAATGTCGCATTTTTGCTCTTGAGTGCCGATACTGTGCATTGACCTCATGGCTCAACTGATGCCGTATAGAGGGGTTGGAGAAACATTGTGACAATTCAAACACCTCAGCACGACACAGCATTGCCGGCGCATGGGGGCCACACTCGCGCGGACGCCCGCCCAACACATGTCTAGAACAGGGAGACATCGATGACCACCACCACACTCAAGAGCTCGACCACCCATTGGGCGGCAGAGATGCACGCGCAGGAACTGAAGTCTGGCAAGCTGTCCCGGCGTGAATTCCTGACCCGTGCCACCGCTCTGGGCGTCTCGGCTGTAGCCGCTTATGGGATGATCGGCCTGACCGCCCCCGCGCGCGCTGCGGGCGACATGCAGGAAGGCGGCACCATCCGGGTGCAGATGAACGTCCGCGGCCTGAAGGATCCGCGCACCTATGACTGGTCCGAAATCGGCAACGAGAGCCGCGGCACGCTGGAATATTTGGTTGAGTACAACAACGACGGCTCTTTCACCCCGATGCTGCTGGAAAGCTGGGAAGTCAACGACAGCGCCGATGAATACACCCTGAATGTCCGCAAGGGCGTGAAGTGGAACAACGGCGATGACTTCACCGCCGAGGACGTCGCGCGCAACATCGCCGGATGGTGCGATAAGGGCATGGAAGGCAACTCCATGGCCGGTCGTTTCGGCACCCTGATCGACCCCGACACCAACCAAGCGATCGAGGGCGCGATCGAGGTGGTCGACAGCCACACCGTGAAGCTGAAGCTGCCGAACTCCGACATCTCGATCATTCCGGGCATGGCGGACTACCCGGCAGCGATCACCCATGCCAGCTTTAGCGCGGATGATGCACAGAACGCGGTCGGCACCGGCCCCTATCTGATCTCCGAACTCGAGGTCGGCGTGAAATGCACGCTCACCCGCAACGAGGACCATACCTGGTGGGGCGAAGAGGTCTTTGGTCGTCCCGCATTGGACAGCATCGAATACATCGACTTCGGCACCGACCCGTCCTCTTGGCTCTCCGCGCTGGAAGCGGAAGAAGTGGACATGCTCTACGAATCCGTTGGTGAATTCATCGACGTGATGGACTCGCTGGGTTTTGTGAAGTCCGAAGTTGTGACCATGTCCACCATCGTGATCCGTCCCAACCAGCTCGCCGAGATCGATGGCAAGAAGCCCTATGCCGATCAGCGCGTGCGCAAGGCCTTGCAGATGGCGATCGACAATGATGTCTGCCTGGAACTGGGCTATGGCAATCGCGGTGTTGTCGCCGAACATCACCATGTCGGCCCGGCGCACCCGGAATATGCCGAACTGCCCAAGCAGGAAGTCGATGTCGAAGGCGCCCGCGCCCTGATGGAAGAAGCCGGCATGATGGATTTCGAGCACGAGATCATCTCCATCGACGACGACTGGCGCAAGAACACCACCGACGCCGTGGCCGCGCAGCTGCGCGACGCGGGCTTCAAGGTGAAGCGCACCGTTCTGCCCGGCTCCACCTTCTGGAACGACTGGACCAAGTATCCGTTCAGCTCCACCAACTGGAACCACCGTCCGCTTGGCGTGCAGATCTGGGCTCTGGCCTACCGCTCCGGCGAGGCCTGGAACGAGTTCGGCTGGGCCAACGAAGAGTTCGACGCGCTTCTGGCCGATGCGTTGGCGATTGCCGATGTCGACAAGCGTCGCGAAGTCGTCGCCAAGGCTGAAAAGTTGATTCAGGACGAAGGCGTGACCATTCAGCCTTACTGGAAATCGCTGTTCCGCCACATGCGCGAAGGCGTCACCGGTGCGGACATGCACATCTCCTACGAGCATCACCACTACAAATGGGGCTGGGCGGCCTGATCTCTGATCGGCCACATCCTCTTGGCTTGCCCCCGACCTCTGTGCCGGGGGCGGCCAGCTATCAACGATAAGACCAAACAATAAGACGGCCCCCCGATCCGGAAGACCCAGTTCCGGCACGCATCAGGGCCAGCTGACCGCCAGTCTGCAGGGGATCAAATGGGACTATTCATATTACGTCGTTCAGGCGTGATGATCATTACGGCGTTGTGCCTGACGTTCATCGTGTTCTTTCTGACAAATCTCTATCCAAACCTTGAAAAGCTCGCCAAGACCGAAGGCAACTTCCGCATGTCGGACGAGGCCGTCGCAAGCTGGCTGGAGAAAAATGGCTATGCGCAACCTGTTGTCGTGAAGTACGGCCAATGGCTCGGCGTCATGCCCGGATGGACCCGCACTGCTGATGGCGAGGTCACCGGACGATGTATTGATGGCACCGCAACACCAGACGAGGCCGCCTCCGCACCACGTTATTGTGGGATCATCCAGGGTGACTGGGGGTATTCCACCCGCTTCAAGACAGGTGTCGGTGACATCATCGAAACCAGGCTCGGCAACACCGGGTACCTGATGATGTGGGTGCTGATCCTGATGGTCCCCTCGGCGCTGATCATTGGCGTTCTTGCGGGCATGCGCGAAGGCTCTGCCACTGACCGGTCGCTGTCGACGCTCTCGATCATGACCACCGCAACGCCGGAATATGTCTCCGGGGTGATTTTCATCGCGGTGTTTGCCTCCTCCACCGTGGGGCTGAAATGGTTCAAGGGCACAGCAACGGCGGCGATGGAGAATCCCACGTTCGAGAACTTCTTCCTGCCGGTGCTGACAATCGCGCTCTACGGCATGGGCTACATCGCGCGGATGACCCGGGCCTCGATGACCGAGGTGATGACAGCCCAATACATCCGCACCGCACGGCTGAAGGGCGTGAGCTTTCCCAACATCGTTCTGAAACACGCCCTGCGCAATGCGCTGATCGCCCCCTTCACCGTCATCATGCTGCAATTTCCCTGGCTGCTGAACGGCGTGGTGATTGTGGAAAGCCTGTTTAACTACAAGGGCTTTGGCTGGGCATTGGTCGAGGCCGCAAGCAACAATGACATCGAGCTGCTGCTCGCCGTCTCTGTTGTTTCCGTCGTGGTGGTTCTGCTGACGCAGCTGATTTCCGATATCGGCTATGTGTTCCTGAACCCACGTATTCGTATCTCATAAGGCAGGAGGCATTTCATGGATCCCTTGACCTGGACTGGCGCTCTTGCCTTCCTGAACCCGATCTACCAGATCACGCTCGTGCTGCTGGTCGCAGCGCTGGCAATCTGGATCATCACATCCGTCATCAGTGCCGGCACCCGGCAGGTGGCCAACGCTGATGGCTCCTTCACCCTCGCGGGCAATCCGCAAGCGATGGCGAACCTCAGCGTCAAACTTACCTTTCTGGTGGTCGCCATCCTGTCCCTTGCCTATTTGCTGCTTGGACTGATCCTGGGCACAAGCGCGGGTATCGTCGGTGCCATGTCGCGGCAGATGCTGCCCACATGGACTGCGCTGGTGGTGCTTTTCGCCCTTTCGATCACCTTCAAGCGGCGGCTTGGCCTTTATGGCAAACTCTTCGACAGCCCCATCGGGATGATTGGCTTTGGACTGGTGATGTTCTGGGTGTTCACCGGCATCTTTGGCGCCATGGACCTGATCGCCACCCATGATCCGCTGGGACAGGCCTCGGGTATGAAGAACAAGGTGCCCGGCACGCCCCTGCGCGGAGCCGAGGAAGGCGAATATGCTTGGTACCTGCTCGGCGGCGACAACTTGGCACGCGACGTGTTCTCTCGCATGGTCAAGGGCGCCTGGGAGGTGCTGAAATACGCCCCGCTCGCCACGCTTTTTGCCTTCATGGTAGGGATCACACTCGGTCTGCCGGCGGGCTATTACGGCGGTCGCCTCGACACGCTGCTGTCCTTTCTCGCCAACCTCATCCTCGCATTCCCGGTGATCCTGCTGTTCTATCTACTGGTGACACCCGAGATCGTGGCAACGGGGTTGCCGCAGTTCATGGCCGTGGTGCTCTTTGCTTTCCCGATGGTGTTCTGCGGCGTGCTGATCCACTCGCGGTTCCGCACACAGCCCGGCAAGGATTACATGTGGTTAGCCATCGTTCTGGTGCCGATCTTCCTGCTGTACATGTCGCTGATCAATGAAAATGGCAGCAAGATCGACTTCTGGCCGATCGACTTTTTTGATATTCCCGGCGGTGTGCTGGTGGTGTTTGTCTCGGTGGTCTTCGTGAACTCGCCCACCGTGTTCCGGATTGTCCGGGGGCTCGCCATGGACATCAAGACCCGCGACTATGTGGCGGCCGCGCAGACCCGCGGCGAGCGCGCCTGGTACATCATGCTGTGGGAGATCCTGCCCAACGTGCGCGGCCCGCTGATCGTCGATTTCTGCCTGCGCATCGGCTACACCACGATCCTGTTGGGCACGCTCGGCTTTTTCGGCCTCGGCCTGCCACCAGAAAGCCCCGACTGGGGGTCGACCATCAATGATGGGCGCAAGCTGTTGTCGATCTACCTGCATCCGGCCCTGCCGCCCGCCGTGGCGCTGATGAGCCTGGTGCTGGGGCTGAACCTGCTGGCCGATGGCCTGCGCGAAGAAAGCCTCAAGGACTGAGACAATCATAGCCGGGGGCGCTGCCCCCGGACCCCGAGATATATTGGGCCAAAAGAAGCACGTGAGACTTCGACCGGCCCACCAGGGAGACCAAGATGAGCAAACTTGCAGAGTATGACGGTCCGATCCTCGAGATTGACAAGCTGTCGATCTCCTTCTTCACCCGCCTGCGTGAAATTCCCGCCGTGATGGATTTCTCTGTCGCCGTGCAACCCGGAGAGGCGGTGGGTCTGGTCGGCGAATCCGGCTGCGGCAAATCCACCGTGGCGCTGGGCGTGATGCAGGATCTGGGCAAGAACGGACGCGTGGTTGGTGGGTCGATCAAGTTCAAGGGCCGTGATCTGTCGGAGATGAGTACGGAAGAGCTGCGCGACGTGCGGGGCAATGAGATCGCGATGATCTACCAGGAGCCCATGGCCTCCCTGAACCCGGCGATGAAGATCGGCAAACAGCTGATGGAAGTGCCGATGATCCACGAAGGCCTGAGCGAGAAAGACGCCCATGCCCGGGCGCTCGAGGTTGTCACAGATGTGAAATTGCCTGACCCCAAGCGGATGCTGAACTCCTATCCGCATCAACTCTCGGGTGGTCAGCAGCAACGCATCGTCATCGCCATGGCCTTGATGTCAAAACCCTCGTTGCTGATCCTCGACGAGCCCACCACAGCGCTTGACGTGACCGTGGAGGCCGCCGTGGTCGAACTGGTCAAGGATCTGGGCAAGAAATACGGCACATCGATGCTGTTCATCTCGCATAACCTCGGCCTGGTACTGGAGACTTGCGACCGGATTTGCGTGATGTATTCCGGCGAGGCGGTGGAGCGTGGCTCTATCGAGGATGTGTTCGATGACATGCGTCACCCCTACACGCAGGCGCTGTTCCGCTCGATCCCACTGCCCGGTGCCGACAAGAACGCGCGCCCCTTGGTGGCGATTCCCGGCAATTTCCCCCTGCCCCATGAACGCCCCACAGGCTGCAACTTCGGTCCACGCTGCGATTACTTCGAGGCCGGGCGCTGTGATGCAGGTGACATTCTGATGGAGCCGGTACCGGACAACGAACGCCACCACACCCGCTGTCTGAAGTTTCAGGAAATCGACTGGAACGCCCCCATCAACGTGGGTGAACAAAAGGCCAAGACCGAGCCGGGCCGGGTCGTTCTGAAGATGGACAACCTCAAGAAATACTACGAGGTGGCCGCCAACGCGCTGTTTGGCGGTGGTGCCAAGAAAGTGGTCAAGGCCAATGAGACGCTCAGCTTTGAGGCCCGCGAATCCGAGACCCTTGCCATCGTCGGCGAGTCAGGCTGTGGCAAATCCACGTTCGCCAAGGTGCTGATGGGGCTGGAGACGGCCACCGAAGGCGAGATCCTGTTGGACAATCACAACATCGAACAGATCCCGATCCAGAACCGTGATGCCAGCACCATTGCCGACGTGCAGATGGTGTTCCAGAACCCGTTTGACACGCTGAACCCGTCGATGAGCGTGGGCCGTCAGATCATTCGGGCGCTGGAGATCTTTGGCATCGGCGACAGCGATGGCGCGCGCAAACAGCGCATGCTTGAACTGCTGGATTTGGTGAAACTGCCCCGTGCCTTTGCAGATCGCATGCCGCGTCAGCTGTCTGGCGGTCAGAAACAGCGGGTGGGCATCGCCCGCGCCTTTGCCGGTGGCGCGCGCATCGTGGTGGCGGATGAGCCCGTCTCGGCGCTTGATGTGTCCGTGCAGGCGGCGGTGACCGATCTGCTGATGGAAATCCAGCGCAATGAGAAGACCACTCTCTTGTTCATTTCCCATGATCTGTCGATCGTGCGCTACCTGTCGGACCGGGTGATGGTTATGTACCTCGGCCATGTGGTCGAGCTGGGCGATACCGATCAGGTGTTCTCGCCCCCCTATCATCCCTATACCGAAGCCTTGCTGTCGGCGGTTCCGATTGCCGACACCTCGATCGAGAAAACGCATATCGTGCTGGAGGGGGACATTCCTTCGGCGATGGACCCGCCGTCAGGCTGCCCCTTCCAGACCCGTTGTCGCTGGAAGTCTCAGGTTCCGAACGGGCTGTGTGACAAGGAGGTGCCGCCGATCCGCACGCTGGCGGGCGGGCATCAGATCAAATGTCACCTCAGCGACGATATCCTCGAGAGCATGGAGCCCGTCATCAAGATCGCAGCCGAATAATGTCTCGAACGACGCGGCGACGCGGCGCAGGCAACTGACCTTCGAACCAAAAGGCCTCACCCATCTCGGGTGAGGCCTTTCGATATGGCCGATCCGCATCGGATCATGCGCGGGGATTCTTCCGCCACGCATGGTCCTGAGCCGTTCAGCGCAGGGTTGCGTCAAAGCTTTCCCAAGCTTCAACCCAACGTTCACCGCCGAGCGCATCAAGCACAGGCTGAAGGTGCTCCTCATAGGCGTGCCATTGACCTTGCGTATCCGGCGACAGTTCTTCCTGACCAAGCTTTTTGCCAATGGTATCAAGGTCACAGAGCGCGACAGGCGACAGGCACGCTTCCTGGAAATCAAGACCTGCATGTTCCAGCAGCGTGCTGATCTGCACTTTGGGGTCCTTGACCAGCGCGGCGTAGGACTGCATGCGCATCGCATCACCAAGCGTTGCCGCATAGTTGGTGGCAGACGCATAAACCGTGCGCATCACATTGGCGATCCACTCCGGACGCGAGGCCAGCGCGTTGCCGTTCAGCACGTTCGAGGCGATATTGGCCAGTGCCGTATCCATCGGATGACGCGACATGAAGATGAACTTTGCCTCCGGGAACAGGAACTGTGCCAGCGCAAACTCAAGACAGCCCAGCGGATGTGCATCCACGATCGTCTTGCCACCGGCAACCTGACCACCCAGAGCACGCTCCAGGTAATACTGGCGGAAGATGTCGATTTCTTCGGCGCTCAGCTGGTCCATCCAGTCCCAGTAGTTGCACGGGCGGTTCGTCTTCGCCAGATGCATGCGAATGGCACCATGGGTGCGCGACATCGCAGAGTTCTCGCCAACGCTGAACACGCCCGGATGCTTTGCCAGGATACGCTCGACCAGACCGGTGCCGGCCATCGGCATACCGCCAACAAAGACGAATTTCGGCAGCATCGAGCCATCCTCAGAGGGCGGGCGCGGCTCGAACATTTGCTCCTGTTCGGCGACCATTTCGTCAAAGATCGCCGGTGCAAACGGGCCTGCCACTTCCTGACGGGCCGACTGGAACAGCGTGAACGCAACGTCCGCCTCGCCAGAGGCATGCGCGATCTGGGCCAGCGCGTTATGGATCAGGGCACGGTGATTGCTGTCCAGATCGTCACGTTCGGACAGCGCCAGCATTCTCTGAGCATAAAGGCTGTCGACAGAGAAAGTCTCAATCCCATTGAGGGCCGTCAGAGCGGGCACCGAATTCGGGGTGCGTTTGAGGACCTCCTCAAAGGCCTGCGTCGCGCCCGACAGGTCTCCCTTGCTTTGGAGCATGAGGCCCAGCTTACCCCAGGCCGCCGCATCCTCGGGGTAGCTTTCGACCACATGGCGCATGACCTTGATCGCATTGTCATAGTCGCGCATCTCGAAAAAGCAGTCTGCGGTACGTTCCAGCAGGCCAAGATCCAGATCACCAGATTGTACAAAGGGCAGCATCACGCTGAGAGAGCGCGCAAATTTGCCCGTGGCCATAAGGCCGTCGACGGTTGCGAATGCCTCGGTCAAGGCATCGGGAGTGTGGCTGTTTTCTACCAGCATGTGTTGTTCGCCCTTCTGTAACGATGGGCTGAATGTGCGTCAGAGAAGTGAATCAGCGGTAAAGCACTTGGTTCGAATTTGTGGCTTTTTCTTGGAATTTAACGCGGCACTGCCACATAGGCTGCCGATCAGTCTTCGAGCAGTGGCTCATAGCGTGCATCGGTCAGCGTCTCGAGGAAGGCAACAAGCGCATCTATCCGACGGTCATCCAATGCGGGCCCATGGGTCAGCTCTTCAGTCGACAGGGTTTCGGGCACCGGCGCTGCCCCCCAGCGGGCTCCGGTTTCCGGATTGGTTTGCGCGGCCTCCGCCTTGCTGTTGTACTTGTTATAGAACGCAACAACGGTCCGCAGATCCTGAAACACCCCATTGTGCATATATGGACCGGTCACTGCGACATTGCGCAGGGTCGGTGTCTTGAACTTACCGCGCTGCGCCGGATCGTCGACCAGCGGATTGTCCAGCAATCCATTGTCCACCCACTCCGCGTCTACGCCGTTTTCCTCACGGCCCTGCAGGTTCGCCGGCACGCCGATATTGTGATACTTGAAGTCCGTAAACGGCTCGGCCGGGTCGATGGCACTGCGGCGCAGCTGGTGGCATTGATTGCAATTTGTGAATTGCTGCGAAAAGAACAACAGCCGCCCCAGCTCTTCGGTCTGGGTCAGCTCGTCCTCGCCGCGCAGATAGCGGTCATACTTGCTGTCAAAGGGCTGGAACGCTTCGCTGCTCTCAAACGCGGCGAGCGCTTTCGTCAGGGCCTCAAACCCCGCATCGGCATCGGTGGCGATATCCACGTCATAAAGGGCGCGGAAAGCGGTCACATAGTCCTCATGCTCGGCCAGCCGGGCAATGGCATCCGCTTCACGCGCCAGCCCCAGCTCGATCGGGTTCAGAATTGGCCCCCCAGCCTGCGCCGCGAGGTCCGACGCGCGCCCGTCCCAGAACTGGCCACCGACCCATTCGCCGTCAGCGTTCTGATGAAAGGCAGGCGACAGGATCGCATAGGCCGCCGTGGGGGCGTGGCGCGCACCGAGCGACAGGCCATCATCGCCCCGCGAAAACGCCCCCTCCGCGTCACGACGCGGGTCAGCAAAACCCGCATTGGGCTCGTGGCAGCTGGCACAGGACTGGGTGCGGTTCAGCGACAAGTCGGTTTCGAAGAACAAGGCCTCGCCAAGCGCTTCTGGCGTAGCATAGGGCTGCGCCGCCACCGGGGCGGTGGCAAGAAGCAGACAGGCCGCAGGACGGACGACAAAGCGCGAAACCATCATTGATATTCTCCGGGTTCTTCACCCACCGCCTAGCGCAGTCACCACGCAATTTCCAGATGCAGAAAGGACGCAGCCCTGATCTGGACCACGCCCTTTCCTCTCTCCCACAGTCCCACCCGCGGGTATTCCTCTTGCAGCAGATCGCTGATCGTCAGACCAGGAAAACCACCAGCAAGGTCAACAGGTTGATTGAGCCAAATTGCAAGATCTCTGGCCGTGTTCTGGCCCGCCATGCGCCCCAGAACGCCACCGTCAGTGTTCCGGCAAACCCAGCCAGTGCCAATGCGGCGATCACGGCGCCAATCGTCCCGGTGCCCGGCCCCCATGGCGCAGTCTCCAGGGCGATCCCCTTCAGCAACACGCCGATCAATGCGCCACAGGCCACACCCCAAAGCGTCGGCCCGATCTCGCGCCTCATCCCGCGGCCGTGGTAGTCTAGGATCTGATCCACCAGCTCAGGACGGGGCTGTGCGCCGGGTTCCCAGCCCATGCGCGCCACCTGTCCTTCAAACGTCTTCCCACTCACTTTTACGCCCCTCCGTGTTGAGAGAGAAATTCACGTCTGATTAAGGCAGATTAATGACCCGTTAACGAAGGTGGCGGGGCAAATGGTTAACGGCGGCTGGAAGTCGCCGCTGGCAGTGGCCGAACCGGCGGAAACCGGCTCAACTGCCAAGAATCTTGCGCACGTAGTTCTGAGTTTCCTTGTAGGGCGGCACCCCGCCATGCCGTTTCACCGCGTCGGGACCGGCATTATAGGCCGCAAGTGCCAGTCGCCAGGACCCGAACTTGCGATATTGCTGCGCAAGATAGCGCGCACCGCCGCGCAAATTCTCCGCCGGAATCAGCGGATCGACCCCAAGCAGCCGCGCGGTCTGCGGCATCAGCTGCGCAAGCCCCAGAGCGCCCTTGTGAGATTCGGCCCCCGGATTCCAGTTGCTCTCCTGCTGTACCAGACGCAGGAACAAATCTTCCGGAACGCCATGATCACGTGCGGCGCTGCGGGCCACTTCAAGGTATTCGCCACGGTAACTGCCGCTGTAGATTGGCAGCACATCATCCTTCAGGCTGTCGGGCTTCAACCGCTCCGAACCACGGTACTGGCTGGCGCCACGGGTATCGAGAAAGTTGGTCTGCGCCGCAAACATCTTGCGCTTGGTCTTGCTCTTGAACAGGTCAGCGGCCACCGCTTGCGTGGCGAAGACGGACAGGATCAGGGCAGCAGTCGAAATGCGTCGCATGGGATGTTTCGAGAACTCGTCAATTTTTGCTGTGAACAATATAGCCAACTTTTGGCCAAATGGAAGATATCCACATCTTACTGCCCTGTCAGGCGCAATTTGCACGCGCTCCGGGCGCTCCAGACGCGCTCCTGCCCTTTCATCGCGCGAATAGGGTCGTTACTCTTGCCGGCAGGCAACGGACGGGATTCGACTTCCCGTTCAGGCGACCCGTCGCAATCGCTCTTGAACAGATAAGAAACAAAGGACAGGACCCTCATGGCTGGATCCCTGAACAAAGTAATGCTCATCGGCAATCTTGGCCGCGATCCGGAAGTGCGCAGCTTCCAGAATGGCGGCAAGGTGTGCAACCTCCGCATCGCGACCTCGGAGACCTGGAAAGACCGCAACACCGGCGAGCGCCGCGAAAAGACCGAATGGCACTCTGTCGCCATCTTCAGCGAAGGCCTCGTGCGCGTGTGTGAGCAATATCTGCGCAAGGGCTCCAAAGTCTTCGTGGAAGGCCAGCTGCAAACCCGCAAGTGGCAGGACCAGAACGGCCAAGACCGCTATTCGACCGAGATTGTTCTACAGGGCATCGGCGGCACGCTGACCATGCTCGACGGTCGCGGTGAAGGCGGCGGCGGTGGAGGTGGCGGCAGCTTTGGCGGCGGTGGCGGCGGCCAGGGCGGCGGCGACTACGGTGGCGGCGGTGGCGGCTACGGTGGTGGCGGCAACCAGGGCGGCGGCTTTGGCGGCGGTCAGGGTGGCCCCTCGCAAAACATCGACGACGACGAAATCCCGTTCTGAGGTCTGCCCTCAGCGCGCAAAGCAAAAACACCCGGAGCGAACCGCTCCGGGTGTTTTTTTGTCATCATTCGGTTGCATGACCGGCGCGCCTCAGCCGCCTTCGCCACAAAAGAAGCTTTGGCCGTCCCCGCTGCGTTTTATGCGCGCTGACGCAATGCATCTTGCAGCACCGCGAGAACTTTGTCCTCGGGCACATCGGACGTCACAAAGGCATCGCCAATGCCGCGGGCAAGGATGAACCGCAGCTGACCATCCACGACCTTCTTGTCCTGCCCCATCAGCTCAACCAGCTCTTCGGCAGTGGGCAGATCGCCGGGGATATCCGCCAGATCGGTCTTCATACCCATCGCCTTAAGATGCGCGCGCACCCGGCTGGGGTCTTCCTGGCTGCACAGTCCCAGACGGGCGGACAGCTCAAACGCCAGCGCGCATCCGATCGCCACACCCTCGCCATGCATCAGCCGATCACTGTAGCCGGTCGCCGCCTCCAGCGCGTGGCAGAACGTGTGACCGAGGTTCAACAGCGCGCGGTCCCCCTGCTCGGTCTCGTCGCGCACCACGATATCGGCCTTCATCTGAACGGATCGCGCCACAGCCTCGACCCGCAGCGCCATATCACCTTCGGCCATGGCGGGCGCATTGGCCTCCAGCCAGTCGAAAAACTCCGCATCGCCCAGCAGGCCGTATTTCACCACCTCGCCATAACCGGCGAGGAAATCGCGCTTGGTCAGCGTGCCGAGGATCGCGGTATCGGCCAGCACCATCGCCGGCTGATGGAACGCGCCGATCAGGTTCTTGCCCTGCGGCGCGTTGATGCCGGTCTTGCCCCCCACCGAACTGTCCACCTGCGCCAGCAGGGAGGTCGGGATCTGCACAAAACGCACGCCCCGCCGCAACACCGCGGCCGCAAAGCCCGCCAGATCACCGATCACGCCACCGCCAAAGGCGATCACGATATCACCGCGCTCAACCTTCTTCTCAAGCAGCCATTCCACCGCACGGGAGAATTGCGGCCAGCCTTTGGTGGCCTCGCCCGGCGGCAAGGCCAGCGCCTCCATCTCGATGCCTTCGGCAGCCAACCCGGCGCGCAGAGCTTCAAGATGCAGTGCCGCGACGGTGTCATCGGTCAGCACGGCAACCTTTGGACGTGTCAGCAGGGGCGCCAAACGCTTGCCGACCTCGGCCACCAGATCGGGGCCGATCACCACGTCATAGGCGCGGGTGTCCAAAGGTACGTGAACGATTTTTTCCATCAGTCAAACTCCAGCACATCGGGGCGCGCCTTCAAGGCCTCCAGCACCCGGCTCACCATATTGTCGATCGAGACCTGCCCATCCGAACTCACCGTCAGATCCGCCTGTGCATAGACCGGCACGCGCGCATGATAGAGGTCGGAAAGCGTCTGATACGGGTCCGCCGAGCGCAGCAAGGGCCGCGTGTCGCGCCCCTTCACCCGCTTCCACAGCACATCCAGATCCGCCTGCAAACAGATCGAGACACCGGATTCGGACATGACCCGCCGATTTCGCTCCGCCAGAAAGGCGCCGCCGCCGGTGGACAACACGCCGCATTCTTCCTGCAAAAGCCGGGAGATGACCTGATATTCCTTCTCGCGAAAGAATGGTTCACCATCGCGGGCAAAGATTTCCGGGATCGACATATTGGCGGCAAATTCGATTTCGTGATCACTGTCGAGGAAGGGCACGTCAAGCCGTGCAGCCAGCGCCCGCCCGACCGCGGTCTTTCCGGCTCCCATCATCCCGACCAGCACGATGGTCTTCTTCAACTTTCCCGGCGCGCAACTTTCTGCCGTCGCATCGGTGATTTGGTCTTTTTCGCTCATTCTTCAGTGAATGACGTGATATTGGCAAAAAGGCCATATATAAAACTCTCAAAACAGACAAAGAAGCAGGCACCGGGACACCCATGGCACGTTTGGTAAAATACTTGGCTTTCCTCCTCATTTTGGCGGCAATCGGGCTGGTGGCATACGCCTATGTAGGCCCTTGGTTTGGTGCAGATTTTTCGGCTCCGTCAGAAGAAGTGCGCAAACCCGTGGTGCTCAATGCCGACTAAAACTGCCGCATTGGTCCTTGGCGGTCTTCTGCTGACGACATCTCCGGTTTTGGCACGCGATCCGCTGACCGCAATTGACTGGCTGAAAGCTGCTCCTCCGGTGGCCAATATTCCGCCGACGCTCTTGCAGGAACCCCCGGTCGCGCAAAGCGCGCATGGCCCCGACATCACCGTCACCCCGCTGGAGCGGTTGCTGCCGCCCATTGGGCTGGTGCCGGAATCGCGCACCGGACTTCCGGCAACCCTGTGGCAAGGCAGCCCACCGGAACAGCTGGCCACGCTGATCAGGGAGGTTCCGGTCTCCGACCTGCCCGCGATGCAATCGCTGCTGATGACACTGCTTCTGACCGAAGCGCGCCCGCCCTTTCGTGACGACGACCAGATCCTGCTTGCACGCCTCGACCGGCTGCGTGAGATCGGCGCCACGGACCCGGCTCAGGCGCTGGTGCAAGAGGCCGGGCCGACCGAGAATGCGCAAAGGTTCGACCGCTGGTTCGATGTAACGCTGTTGAACGGCGATGAGGAGCGCAGCTGCGCCGCGCTAACGGCGGATCCCTATCTGATGCAGGACTATGCAGCGCGCATCTTCTGCGCCGCCCGTCGCGGGGACTGGCCCACTGCTGCGCTGATGCTGGAAACGGCCCATGCGCTGGCCTTGCTGGGCAAGACACAGATTGCCTTGCTGGACCGCTTCCTCAATCCGGACCTCTATGAGGGCATGCCGCCGCTGCCGTCGCCTTCCGCCCCGACGCCGCTCGAATTTCGCATGTTCGAGGCGATCGGAGAGCCGATGCCAACACGGTCCCTGCCCCGCGCCTTTGCCAGCGCGGATCTGCGCGACATCGCCGGATGGAAGGCCCAACTTGAGGCCGCAGAACGCCTGACCCGCAGCCGGGCGATGAACCCGAACCAGTTGCTGGGACTGTTCACCGCGCGTCGTCCGGCCGCCTCTGGCGGCATCTGGGACCGGGTCGCCGCCGTGCAGCGGTTTGACACCGCCCTGTCCACCGGCAGCGCCGACGCGGTGCGAAAGACGCTGCCGGCCTTCTGGGCCGCCGCTCAGGCTGCAGGGCTGGAAATGGCGATGGCCGATCTCTTTGCGCCGCGATTGGCGGACATCAAACTGGACGGCAAGGCCGCCATGATCGCCTGGCGCCTGCGCCTGCTTTCTGCGGATTATGAAACAGCCGCAGCCACGCCCCCCAATGACAGCCGGCACAGCCGCTTCCTTGCCTCTCTGGCCGAAGGGCAGCCGGCGGCGGAGCTCGCCAACACGTCGCAGGAACAGGCCATCGCCACCGGCTTTGCCCCTGACAGCACGCTGCCCGCCGCACAGAAACTGCTGCTCGACCAGGGCCGTCTTGGCGAGGCCATCCTTGTGACGATGAAAAGCTTCTCGCATGGGGCCGACGGCAATCTGGAGGCTGCGACCCAGTCTCTGGCCGCGTTCCGCCATATGGGGCTTGAGGACACGGCACGTCGTGCCGCGCTCCAACTCCTGCTTCTACCGCGCGGGTAGCAACAGATGCGGGCACCGGATGATGACCTCCAATGGATTTCCACCTTCCTCGATGCTCAGGCCGCCGAGTTGGGCGCGGCGCGCAATACGCTGCTCGCCTACGGGCGCGATCTGCGCAATCTCGCGCACTGGATGGCCGGACAAGGTCTGAATTTCAGCCTAATGCAGCAAGGCGACGTGGAGTCCTACCTGATCTCCTGCGACGCCGAAGGGTTGAGCCGCGCCACCCGCGCCCGGCGCCTCTCTGCGGTCAAGCAGATCTATCGCTTTGCCTTTGAAGAAGGCTGGCGCGAGGACAATCCCGCGTTGCAGATCAAAGGCCCGGGCCGCGCCAAATCCCTGCCCAAGACCCTTGAGATCGCGGAGGTCGACCTGCTTTTGCAAGCGGCCCGTGTGACCGGGCGCACAGAGGCCGACCGGTTGCGCAACACCTGCCTGATGGAGCTGCTCTACGCCACAGGTATGCGGGTGAGTGAGCTGGTCTCGCTGCCGGTGTCAGCCGCGCGAGGTGATCCCAACATGCTGCTGATTCTGGGCAAGGGCGGCAAGGAGCGTATGGTGCCGCTGTCACCACCGGCGCGCGCGGCCCTGGCTGTCTGGCTCAGCACCCGCGATGGGATCGAGGACAAACGCGAAACCGAAGGCCACAAATCCTCTCGTTTCCTGTTCCCCTCCCGGAGTAAGGACGGGCATCTGACGCGGCATCGCTTCTACCTTCTGATCAAGGAATTGGCAGTGGCCGGTGGCGTCTCGCCCGAAAAAGTGACCCCGCACACCCTGCGCCATGCCTTTGCGACACACCTGCTGGCCAACGGTGCGGATTTGCGTGCGATTCAGGCACTTCTGGGCCATGCGGATATTGCAACAACCGAGATCTACACCCATGTTCTCGATGCCCGACTGGCAGAACTGGTGCACCAACACCATCCGCTCGCAAAGAAAGCGTCGGACACGGACTGACAGGTGCCGAGGCCCCAAACCGGCGCTTCCGGCGCAGGCAAAAGCCGGTTTCGACCCCAGACTGCTTGATCCAACGTCGCTTGCACAGCATAACCATCAAAAATGAAGGACCCTCAGGACCCCAATGGACAGCGCAACTTCCGTACTCGACAGCTCATTCTGGATCACCTCCGGCGGCATTGTGCTGCTGCTGATCTTGTCCGGTTTTTTCTCCGGTTCCGAAACTGCACTCACCGCCGCCTCACGCGGCAAGCTGCGCAGTCAGGCTGACAAGGGCGCGCGCGGGGCACAACGCGCGCTGCAGATAACCGAGGACAGCGAGCGACTGATCGGGTCTGTCCTGCTGGGCAACAACCTTGTCAACATCCTGGCGGCCTCTCTGGCGACCGCCCTGTTCACCAAGATCTTCGGTGAGAGTGGCGTCGCGTTGGCAACCATCGTGATGACAATGCTCGTTCTGGTCTTTGCCGAGGTTCTGCCAAAGACCTACGCCATCACAAACTCCGAAAAAGCCGCCGCAGCCGTGGCGCCGGTCATTGGTACCTTGGTGACGATCCTGGCACCGATCGTCGGTGCGGTGCGGCTGCTTGTGCGCGGTGTGCTGCGCGTCTTCGGGGTGCAGATCGACCCGGACAGCCACATCATGGCGGTGCGCGAAGAAATCGTCGGTGCGCTGCAGATCGGCCACTCCGAAGGTGTGGTGGAAAAGGAAGACCGCGATCGTATCCTTGGCGCGCTGGATCTCTCCGACCGCTTGGTTGAGGAAATCATGCTGCATCGCTCCAAAATCGAAATGATCGATGCAGAGGCCGACCCCGAGGCCATTCTGGAACAATGCCTGACCTCCTCACACACCCGCCTGCCGCTGTTTCGCACCAATCAGGAGAACATCATCGGCGTGGTCCATGCGAAGGATCTGCTGCGCAAGATGTATGCCAAGATCGGCGGTCCGGATGGCGACGCCTCCGCACTGCGTGACTTCAACATCACCGAAGTCAGCAAGCCGCCATATTTCGTGCCAGAGACCACCACGTTAGACGATCAGATGCGTCAGTTTCTGCGCATGCGCACTCATTTCGCGCTGGTGGTGGATGAATATGGCTCCCTGCAAGGGCTGATCACCCTTGAAGACATTCTCGAGGAGATCGTCGGTGAGATCACCGATGAATTCGACCCTGCCGAACAGAGCTTCGCCCGCAAAACGGGGGATGGCAATTTCATCGTCGAAGGCGCCACCACTATCCGGGACCTCAATCGGGCCATGGAATGGAACCTGCCCGACGAAGAGGCCAACACCGTTGCAGGCCTTGTGATCCACGAGGCGCAGATGATCCCGACAGTGGGTCAGGTGTTTTCCTTTCATGGCTTCCGTTTCGAAGTCACCGCGCGTGAAGGCAACCGCGTCACGGGTCTGAAAATTCGTCCCCTGAACAGCTGATATCTGTCTGTCATCCAAAACCCCGCGAAAGAGGGGTTTCGCTTCGGGCTTTGCCCGAAGCGACCAGCGCGGCGCGCGCCCAACCGGAGGGCCAGTCCCGTTGGGGCTGGACAAGCGGGCGGGAGATCACCCGCTTTGCATCCCACCTCCGACATCCCCTGTCGCATTTTGACTGGACTACTGGGCACAAGTGTCCAGAATGATGCCAATCGCGAACCTGACAGGGAGACAGACTTCATGAAAACCACCACCCGTGTGGCCGTCATCGGCGGCGGCGTCGTCGGCTGCTCCGTCCTCTACCACCTGACCAAGCTCGGCTGGTCCGACGTGATGCTGATTGAGCGCTCGGAGTTGACCTCCGGTTCCACCTGGCATGCAGCCGGGGGCTTTCACACCCTGAACGGCGACACCAACATGGCCGCCCTTCAGGGCTATACCATCAAGCTCTACAAGGAGCTGGAAGAGATCACCGGCATGTCCTGCGGGCTGCACCATGTCGGCGGCGTCACCCTTGCGGACAACAAGGAACGCTTCGACATGCTGAAGGCGGAGCGCGCCAAACATCGCTTCATGGGACTTGAGACAGAGATCGTAAGTCCCGAAGAAATCAAGAAAATCGCCCCTGTCACCAATATCGACAGCATCATCGGCGGGCTCTACGATCCGCTGGATGGCCACCTCGATCCCTCCGGCACCACCCACGCCTACGCCAAGGCCGCACGCATGGGCGGCGCCACCATCGAGACCCATTGCAAGGTGATCGAGACCAACCAGCGCCCCGATGGAAGCTGGGATGTGGTCACCAACAAGGGCACCATTCACGCCGAGCATATCGTCAACGCAGGCGGTCTCTGGGCCCGCGAAGTGGGCGCGATGGCGGGGATCTACTTTCCGCTGCACCCGATGGAGCACCAATACATCGTCACCGACGAGGTGCCGATGATTGCCGAGATTATCGACGGCGGCGGCGAGCATCCGCATGTGATGGACCCGGCGGGCGAAAGCTACTTGCGACAGGAAGGCCGCGGCCTCTGCATTGGTTTCTACGAACAGCCCTGCCGGCCATGGGCGGTCGATGGCACGCCCTGGGATTTTGGCCACGAACTGCTGCCAGACGACTTTGACAAGATAGAAGAAAGCATTGAATTTGCTTACAAACGTTTCCCGGCCCTGGCCGAGGCCGGTGTCAAATCAGTAATCCACGGCCCCTTCACCTTTGCCCCCGATGGCAACCCGCTGGTGGGCCCGGTGCCCGGCGTGCGCAACTACTGGTCGGCCTGTGCCGTGATGGCGGGCTTCTCTCAAGGCGGTGGCGTCGGGCTGATGCTGGCGCAATGGATGGTCGAGGGCGAATGCGAACGCGACACAGCCGCCATGGATGTCGCCCGCTATGGCAACTGGATCACCCCCGGCTACACCCGCCCCAAGGTGGTCGAGAACTATCAGAAACGCTTCTCCATCGCCTACCCGAACGAGGAGCTTCCCGCCGCGCGCCCCTTCCGCACGACGCCGATGTACGACATCTTTGATGGCTTGGGCGCGGTCTGGGGCCACTACTACGGCATGGAGATCCCGAACTACTTTGCTGCCGAAGGAGATGAGCGATACGAGATCCCCTCCTTCCGGCGCTCCAACGCCTTCGAGGCCACCGCGCGTGAGGTGAAGACCGTCCGCGAAGCCGTTGGCATCAATGAGATTCACAACTTTGGCAAATACCGTGTCAAAGGCGCCGGTGCCCGCGCCTGGCTGGATCGCATCATGGCGGGCCGGGTGCCAAAACAGGGTCGGCTCAGCCTGACGCCGATGCTCTCGCCCAAGGGGCGCCTGATTGGGGATTTCACCATTTCCTGCCTCGGCGAGGAGGACTTCCAGCTCACCGCCTCCTATGGCGCGCAGGCCTATCACATGCGCTGGTTCCTGCAGAACCTGGACGAGGGCGTGACCATCGAAAACGTCTCGGATCAGGTCAACGGCTTCCAGATCGCCGGCCCCCGCGCCAGGGACGTGCTCGCCGCCGTCACCCGCGATGCCGTAGACCTGAAGTTCCTCGATGTGCGCCGTATGACCATCGGCAAGGTGGATTGCGTCGTGCAACGGGTCAGCTACACGGGCGATCTTGGCTATGAAATCTATTGCGACCTGCCGAGCCAGCGATCCCTGTGGGACACGCTCTGGGGCGAGGGCCAAACCCACGGCATGAAACCATTCGGTATGCGCGCCATGATGTCGCTGCGGCTGGACAAGTTCTTCGGCTCCTGGTTATCGGAATTCTCTCCCGACTACACGGCGGCGGAAACCGGGCTGGACCGCTTTATATCCTTCAAGAAACCCGTTGATTTCATTGGACGATATGCTGCGGAGGCTGAGCGGGACGCAGGTGCCGCACGCAAGCTCTGCGCCTTTGAGGTTGAGGCAGAGGACGCTGATGTGGTGGCCTATGAGCCGATCTGGCTCGACGGCGCAGTGGTGGGGTTTTGCACCTCGGGTGGCTACAGCCACCATGCGCAGAAATCCATCGCGCTGGGGTTTGTCCCCGTTGAGCGCGCCACCGACGGGCTGCAGGTCGAGATCGAGATCCTCGGCAAGAAACACGTCGCCCGGCTGATTACCGAGCCGCTGTTTGACGCCGATGGCGCCCGTATGCGCGGCTGAAACCACAAAACAGGTCAACAGGACTGACCTGTCTCGCCCCCTGTTGCCGGACCACCGCACGCGCTCCCCCGGGGCGCGTGCAACTTTATGGTCACTCTCCCTGCCCCAATGTTTCGCGTGCGAAACAATAGGTCATTGAGGCTGACCAACCCCCTTGGCATCCCGCTTCATCTTTTCCAAAATACCTCCGCCGGAGGCTCCGACCGGCGCCGCTCAACACAAGGTGCGCGATACATGCCTCACGCTCTCACGATTCTCCTCCTCGCTGCCGGGGCCTCCTCCCGGATGCGGGGTGGTGACAAGCTGCTGGAAATGGTCGCCGGCCAGCCGCTCCTGTCTCATCTGCTGCAGCAGGCGCAGGCGACCTGTTTTGACGTCCGGGTGACGGTCCCCGCCCTAACCCATCCGCGCGCCGCGCTGATTGACCCGGCTCAGTGCATTCCGGTGCCTGACGCGGCCGAGGGCATGGGCGCCTCCATTCGCGCCGGAATCAGGGCGCTGCCCGCAATGATCGACGGTGTGATGATCCTGCCTGCTGACATGCCAGAGCTGACGACGGCGGACCTCCGGCAGCTTGCACGCCACTTCACCGGGCCAGACGGACCAATCCTGCGTGCGACAGGTCAGGATAACTCAGGCGCCACCCGCCCAGGTCACCCGGTGCTGTTCCCGCGTCGTTGCTTCTCCGCATTACAGGCCCTGAAGGGCGACGAAGGCGCGCGCCACGTGCTGCTAGGTGAAACCGTGACGAAGATCGCGCTGCCCGGGCAACATGCGCTCATAGATCTGGATACGCCGGACGCCTGGTCTGCCTGGCGCGCTGGCAGGGCACAGACATAACCAGAGGGCATGCCGTAACTCAGTGCAACAGCATCTTGGCTTCGCGCTTCCTCAGGGTCTTGCGGGCGGAGGGATAGGCCTCTTGACCTTCTGCATGTCGCAGGTCGGGAAAGAGCTCGAATATCTCGTTGCGCTGCGCATTGTCCAATCCGCGCAGCGACTGGTCACCGGGCTGAAAACTCTCGGTCCATGCGCCATCCGACAAGACAACTTCATGCTGCGTGAACATGAAATGAATATAGGTCACCGCGGTGGTCTCAACCGCATCAATACCGATCAGGCCCGTCAGGTGCTTTGCGGCGACCAGAACCTCGCGGTCCTCGAAATAAAGCGCGGTCTTGTCGTTGGCCACCAATACCCGGTGGTTTGGACTGACCATCATGTCGCGCTCGGGCAGACCGTTGCCAAGCGCGCCTTGTCGGATCAGGATCGGCTGCAGATAGGAGGCCCGCGCCAGCCCCTCTCGCCCCATCGCGTTGTGGCCAATCCAACGGATCTGTTGGATGCCGTTGTCGCGGGTGATAACTCGGTCGCCGACTTGCAAATTCTCAACCAATCGCTCTCCACGCGGTGTTGCAATCAACGTGCCAGGGGTAAAGCAGGGCGAGACCCGCGCCTGTCCGCGGTCCCTATCGCGCCAGTTCATCCCGGTGCATGGCGCGATCTCTGGATCTCGGGTATCTGAATCTCTGGCCATGCCGCGCTCTCCTTCGATCTCGCCGAACACTCGACGATCTATCCCTCGCGACACTGAGATCACCTCCGAGCCGCATCATGGTGGAGGTCAGGGATAACGAGGCCGCCCCCGCACACATAGTCTAAAAGACAGTTAAAATTGCGCATAGACCTCAGTCCCAAAGGCCAACCGCCCGATGGCGTCCTGCGGAGCAATCTATTGTTTCGACATTTGCGCACGCGCACCCGTGATGCTTGCCCGACAGATCACGTAAATTTGGCTCAAATTCACATCAAACTATCCAAATGCCCGTTTTGACATTGTCGATTGTTTCCACAGGCGAAACCCCGCGACGTCATGGCGGTTTTACGCTGAGATCGCAGTGCCCATTTGTCTCATCAGCGCATTGTTGGCTCGGAGCGGACAAACAAGCGGTGCATCTTGCGTTTGTTTCGCTCTGTCAGCGAACCAGAGGTCGAATCATCACGGTATTTTGCATGGCATTGCGAATCACAGGTGCTGATGGCGGGGATACAAAGCCGAAACGCGCAACAATAGTCGCCTCTTAGCGCGTCACTTGCCCGTCCACTCCTGCATCTCGGATTTGGCGATAAACGCCCCGATGCCCGCCTCGGCATCCCACGCCATCACTTCCCCGACATAGGCTTCGTCCAGCGACATCTGCGCCTGCGCATAGAATACCGCCTTGCCGATCTTGACCGCTGCGGGGGGATGTATCGGCAGTCCTGCGCGCCAAGAGGCGCTGCCATCAGCCGAGACCAAAGGCCTGTATCACCTCATTCCGCATGCGCGCGCCCGTGGAGACCGTCAGCCGTCCCTCAGAGATCGCCGGAGCGTAGTCACGCCCGTCGACCAGCTGCGCATGGCCGCCGGCCTCCAGCACCGCCAGAACACCGGCGGCGTGATCCCAGCAATTCAGACTCTCATTCTGCACAAAATCCGCGTTGCCCTGCGCCATCATTCGGTATTCATGGCAGGAGCAAAACAACGAGTTGACCCGCCGCGCGCGGATCATGCCTTGGGCCAGACGGGGTTGCTCGGCCTGCGGGAACACGTAATGCGGCAAGAACCCGGTCGCCTCGGCAAAGGGGCGCTCTGGTGCGACCTGCAATCGCTCTGGCGTGCGGCCTGGCGCTGCGAACCACGCGCCGCCGCCAAGGCTTGCCTGCACCCAGTCATCCATCACCGGATCATAAAGCAGCCCGAACACGGTCTGCCCCCGAACGACCACCGACAGGATGACACCAAAGACCGCCAGCCCATTGGCAAAATTCCAGGTGCCATCAATGGGATCGAGAATCACCGCAACTTCGGCGTCTGGCAGCCGTGCAAGCACCGACGCATCCTTGCTGACCGCCTCCTCGCCGATCACCACGGCGCCGGGCAGGATCTGAGCCACGGCGCGGGTCATATGCGCTTCGGCAGCCACATCGGCGACGGTAACCAGATCGATGGCGGAGGATTTCGCGGTGATCGCCCCGGCTGAAAGGTTACGAAAGCGAGGCATGATCTCTGCCCGCGCCGCCGCCCGCACCATGGTGATGAGGGCCTCTTCGATATCCTGATCCAGCCGCATGTGCATCCGCTCCCTGTCCGCGTTTCACCACGGTCTTAGCCGGTTGCGGACGGAACTTCACGCGAAAGTCGCCACTGGTTTCATGACGTTTTGACGACAGCGCAACAACATGGCCGCGCAGCAATTCAAAGAACGTCATCAGTCACTATGACGCCAGCGATACGAATTTCTGTCGTGGGGTAATATGGCGGAGAGACAGGGATTCGAACCCTGGAGACGGTCTCCCGCCTACACACTTTCCAGGCGTGCGCCTTCGACCACTCGGCCACCTCTCCGTGGAGGCGACTTTTGATGCATTACGGAGGGGATTGCAATAGGCTTTCTGACAAAAAGTTCAGTTTTTTTGCCCTCACCCAGTTTTCTTCTAACCATCTGTGAACATGCAGTGAATCAAGCGCTTGCCGACGCCCTTGGAGAGGACAAGAGCCGCCAATGGCGCCGCCCCTGCGCCAAATACGAAACGCCGCCACAGGAGGCTCCTGCAGCGGCGTTCTGGGTGGTTTAGACCAAAAGAGGCAGGTCTGGCTCAGCGGTCGGCATCGCCTTCTGCACCATCCTCGACCGAAACATCCGCGAGATCCGGCTTTATCGGGGTGTTCTCGCGTGGGGGCAGACTTGGCGACGCCCCGGTTGGCTCTGCGGGCGTGGCGTCTGATGGGCCTGCCTCGCCCTTCAGGGCCTCGGGGTTGCGAATCCAGATATCACGCTGTGCGAACGGAATTTCGATGCCTTCTTCTACGAAACGCTTGGCGATCTCGTAGTTCATGTCCGATTTCACCGACAACACCCAATTCACATCCCGCAGGATGGCGCGGATCTCGAAATCGAGGCTATCGGCACCAAAGCCCTGGAACACCACAGCAGGCGCCGGGTTCATCAGCACCATCGGATGCGACTTGGCGACCTCCATCAGAATTTGCTCGATTCTGCGCGGATCGGTGCCATAGGCCACGCCAACCGGCACGATCACCCGGCCCACGGTATTGCCGCGGGTGTAATTGGTGACGGTGCCAGAAATCAGGTCGGAGTTCGGCACAATCACATCGGTGCGGTCGAAGGTCTCAATCCGGGTCGAGCGCACAGAGATGTCGCGCACGTAGCCCATCAGCCCGCCAACCTCGATCCAATCCCCTTTGGAGACCGGACGCTCGATCAACAGAATAATCCCGGAGACGAAGTTCGACACGATGGTCTGCAGGCCAAAGCCGATCCCGACCGACAGCGCACCAGCGACGATCGCCAGAGACGACAGATCAAGACCAGCCGTGGACACCGCAATCAATGCCGCGAGGAAAATGCCGATATAGCCAACGCCAGAGACGATCGCATTCTGCCCGCCGGGGTCGATCTTGGTCTTGGGCAGCAACGAAGACCGCAAGCTGCCTTGCAACAGACGCGTCAGGACATAGCCACAGGCAAAGATCACCACGAAGGTCAGGAAGATCGTCGGTGAGATCTTGGTATCACCGATGTCGAAGCCTTCGAGGAAGCGCGACCAGAGCTCTGTCAGATCCGATGTGCGCGCGCCCCAGATCAGGGCAAAGAACGGCAGCGACAGGAGCGCCAGAACAAAGCCGGTCATCACCGAAAAAAGCGAGTCCTCTGCCCCCTGACTGTTGCGCGTCAGCCAGTCATAGATGTCAGATAGAAACCGCTGCAACACCATGAGCGTCGTGACCAGCGCGAGTGTCAGGATAACAGGATAGATGATGGCAATCGCTGCATTGATATAGCCAATCGCCCCCAGCACAGGCGCGATGAGTGCGAGACAAAACACCAGACGGCGCAGCAGCGACATCGCACGGCTTGCGCCCACGGCGATGGCGCCCTCGTCATCCTCCTCGCCGATTTCAGTGTCCTCATCGCGACGCTGACGAACCCGGATACGATTCATCCGCACCAGCAACAGCGAGGCCAGCAGGATCAAAGGCCAGCTCAGGACAGCATAGGTGCCGTCATCGAAATTCTCGATTGTGTCCAGGCGGCCCAGTATCAGCTGCATAACCAGCACAAGCGCAAGCGAGACCAGCAGCACCCTGACCTGTCGTTGAGCGCGAGGTTCGAATGGGATCAGCTCGTTGGTGAGCTGATAGACATAGAGCCGCTCGCCGAGCCAATGAGAGGCAAACAGAATGAGCGACCATAACGGCGCATCGTCCAACAACAACGTCCCACGCACGCCCAGAACGCCTGAAATATCTATCGCCCGCACCAAGAGCACCGTGCCCAAATAAGGCAGCAGGACCTGCAACAGCGATACAATGAAGCGCCAAACACCGGTGCCCCTCCAGCCCAACTCTCGCAGATATGCACCCGCTTTCTTGGCCCAGTGACGCCCCCGGCCCAGCAGCAACACGGAACCTGCGAGCAGCAGCAGCAAGACCGGCAGGCGCGACCGGATGGTTTCACGGGTGGTGGCCTGAGCCATCAGATCCGCCGTTTCATGCCAGAATGCGCCCAGAACCTTGGTCGCGTCCAACACCGCGGCGGGCCAGTTTTCTGGATTGAGTGGCATCGGCACCCGCTCCAGAAGCGTGCGTGTCGCGCGCTCCCGGATCAGCTTGTCAATCTCGGTAATAAGTCCCTGAGCACGGCTGTAGCCGAGATCAGCAAGCACCTGCGGCGCTGTCACTGTCGCGAGCTGACTTTGCAGTTCCTCACGCAGCTTCGCAATGTTCTCCGGCTCGCTCTTGCCCTCCTCCGGGACTGGACCCAGCGCTTCGATCTGGGCACGCAGGGTCTTGAGGCGGTCCCCATTCTGGTTGCCCGCATCCAAGAACTGCTGACGATACCCCGTCAGTTCGACCCGCAGCGCCTCCAGCGCGCCATTGGAGGCGCGCTTGGCGTCAAGAACGCGTTCTGCCCGGTCAGCAGTGCGCTGCCAGGATTCGTAATACTCACCCAGGGCGCCGGAGGCCGCATCCTGAGCAAGATCGCGGGCCTCCGTAAGGCCCGCGCTACTCTCTGCAGTTTGGGTCGCAGAAACGGTCTGCGACAGTGCCGCCAGCGGCAGCAGCAGGCAGGTCAGCGACAGCAGACCGACCTGGATGAGTTTCTTCAAGTCGGTCATTGAGATCAGCTGTCCTCGAACACGCCGGGTATGGAGGCCGGGCTATGTGTCATCCAGTCCGGAACCGGCAGGCCCTTTTCCTTCAGGAAATCAGGGTTGAACAGTTTCGACTGGTAGCGCGTGCCGTAATCGCAAAGCACGGTGACGATGGTGTGGCCCGGCCCCATGTCCTTGGCCAGGCGCACGGCCCCGGCGATGTTGATGCCCGAAGATCCGCCCAGTACCAGTCCTTCTTCGTGCAGCAGGTCGAAAACGTAAGGCAGCGCCTCTGAATCGGGGATCTGATAGTTGAAGTCAGGCTTGAGACCTTCCAGATTCTTGGTGATCCGCCCCTGCCCGATCCCTTCGGTGATGGAGGATCCTTCGGACGCCAGCTCTCCGGTGGTGTAGAAGGAATAGAGCGCGGCACCGTTTGGATCCGCAAGACCGATCTTCACCCCCTTGGGTTGCAGCGCCTCGGCGATACCGGCCAAGGTGCCACCAGAGCCAACGGCGCAGATGAAGCCATCGACCTTACCGCCCGTCTGTTCCCAGATCTCCGGCCCGGTGGTTTCCACATGGGCCTGACGGTTGGCCACATTGTCGAACTGATTGGCCCAGATCGCGCCATTCGGTTCGGTTTTGGCAAGCTCGGCCGCAAGACGCTCCGAATAGCGAACATAGTTGTTCGGATTCTTATAGGGCGCGGCAGGCACCTGGACCAGTTGCGCCCCGGCAAGACGCAGCATGTCCTTCTTTTCTTCGGACTGGGTTTCCGGGATCACGATCACCGTCTTGAAGCCCATGGAGGCCCCAACCAGCGCCAGACCGATGCCGGTGTTGCCTGCGGTGCCTTCGACGATTGTGCCTCCGGGCTTCAAATCGCCCCGGGCAATCGCATCCTTGATGATATAGAGCGCCGCGCGATCCTTGACGGATTGGCCGGGGTTCAAGAACTCCGCCTTGCCAAGAATTTCGCAGCCGGTCTCTTCGCTGACTTTGTTCAGACGGATCAGAGGGGTATGGCCGACCGCATCGGCCAGATCGCGTGCAATGCGCATGGAGGTCCCTTTCGCTCGTTCTCTTTTGATGTAGCCGGGGCCAAGCACGATCACAAGGGCGCGCAAGGCTCACCGCAGGTCTGGCACGTGGTGTCAGCCGAATTCAGCGCGAAGACGGTCCCTGTGACGCGCCAGCCAGAGCGCTGCTGTCACCAAAGGCATGTCCTGAAAGGTACGGTCGTCCACCTGCGCCATCAAATCTTGGAACGAGATGACTTTACTGCGGATGTCTTCGCCCTCGCCTGCCAAACCGCCACCGCCTTCGTTCTCGTCGAACGAGGCAAGCCCACAGAAGATATGGGTGAACTCGCCAGACGAGCCGCTGGATGGGTAGAGACTGCCCACAGGTTCCAGATGACCAACTCTCACCCCGGCTTCTTCTCTGGCCTCGCGCCGTGCCGCGTCTTGCGGTGTCTCCCCTGGATCAACCAGACCTGCGGGCGGCTCCCACCTCCAAGGCGCAGGTTCGCCAGCGATGAAGATCGCGGCGCGAAACTGCTGTACCAACAGCACAGCGTCCCGCTTGATATCATAGGGCAGCAGAACAGCAGCCTCACCGACAAGCATTGCCCCACGGTTGATAACCGGCCCCATGGACCCGTCGAACTGACGGTATTGCAGGTCCATTTCCTCCATTGCGAAGAAATTGACGTATTCCCGCTTGTGGGCATGCACAATCACATCGCGGGACAGATCATATTGCAGATCGGCGGGGCGCTGCTGTGCGGCGCACCAGGCCGAGGCACGCATGCGCATGGAATGCAACGACTGAACCATGTCCGGCGCGGGTTTGCGACCGCGATGCGCCATTATCTCCTCTGCCATCCGCGCAGCAACAGCCGTCCAGACGGACGCCCAATCGCACAGAGAGGTTGCAGCCGCCTCGACAGCGGTTTCGCTGACATAAGCTATGGCCTCACGGCGTTCGCCCGCGACCGATACGGTACACGGATATGGGGATCTGGCAAAACAGCGTTGATAATAGGTGATCGCAGCACAGTCGTCGGTGGACAGATCACAGAGCAACAATCCCTCAACCGTTGCACCCGCACGGGACACCACTGCAGGTGAATGGGCAGGATCAATGACCACGAGCGTGTGTCCATCCAACCCGGCTGAACAGGTTCGTATGGTCTTGGGGGCCGGAGAAACAACTGCCCGCAGCACTTCCGGCAACCGCAACGCACCGGCAACAAACACATCTGTCACGAAGATGACCCTTTCCGAAGCCTGCTATTTCCAGCGTTTATTGGCCGTTTCAGTCGCGAAGCCAACAACCACGCCACCAAGCACAAATGTCACCAGAACGCTTGGGACCGCCATGATGAAAAAATACTCCAGAGCGATCGTAAAAATCGCAGCCAACGCCTCGAACGGACCGTCGTAGATATGCCGATTGGCAAGACGGAACATCTCTACGGCGCCTTGCAGGACCAGCGCCAGAAGCACCAGAACCGCAGTGCCCGTCAGACCGTTGTTGATGCCGGGCACCAGACCGCGCCCGGCACGCGGGCCGATAACGCGCCAGCCGACAACAAGCGCCAAGCCCATGTTCACATGCGTGAAATAACCAAAGTCAGTATCATCGGGCATCAGCGGCATGATTTGCCCCGACAGGACAAAAGCCAGGGCGGCAAGGGCAAATGCCGCCACCAGGCGGGCTGCAGTGGGCATCGTGTATTTGTTCCTGCGAAGCTGCTTGATCGAGGCCCACGGTAGGCCCAGGGTCTTCACAAATCCAGTGGCAACACGGGTTTTCTCTGGACGGGTGGCCTCAATCCCTCATCTAGGAGACATCGTCCGGACGACCGTCATCCTGTGTCTCGGCTGTCCTTATAGGCCTCCAACGCGCGCTCACGCCCACGTTTGAGATCGATCACCGGCTCGGGGCGCTTCATGTCGGGGTCCAGCTCCCAACTGCGCGGGATCGCGTCGTAAAAATCAAGCGCCGTGCGCGGGCAATCAGACTGCCCCTCCGCAATCCAGTTGCGCACATAGCGCCTCTTGGGGTCGAACTTCTCCAACTGACCATCGGGATTAAAGATCCGAAAAAAGGGTGCCGCATCGGGGCCAGAGCCTGCAACCCATTGCCACCCCATCGCATTGGAGGCTGGATCCCAGTCAACCAGACAGTCCTCGAACCATTGCATGCCATGCTTCCAGTGGATCATCAGATGCTTGGTCAGGAAACTCGCCACGATCATCCGGGCGCGATTGTGCATCTTGCCGGTGACATAGAGCTCCCGCATCGCCGCATCGACGAAATCATATCCGGTCCGCCCCTGCTGCCAGCGCACCAAGGCCTCGCCCGGATCTTCCTGCCAGGGAAACCCGTCCCATTCCTCGCGCCAGTTGCGGGTCAGGATCTGCGGAGAGTGATACATCAGATGATAGGCAAACTCGCGCCAGACCACCTCCTTGAGGAAATGCTCCGCGCCCTGTTTGCCATTCGCCATGGCGCGCGCGCCCAAGTGCCACATGCGGTGCGGGCTGATCTCGCCCCAGGCCAGATTCTCCGAGAGTTCCGAGGTGGCCGCCCGCGCCGGGAAATCCCGGTCCGTCTTGTAGCTCGCCACGCGGTCGTCGAGGAAATCGTCCAGCTGTTCGAGCGCCGCGTCTTCGCCCACCCGGCAATAGGGCGCGACGACATCCGCTCCGCGGCGCATGGCGGCGCCCATGGAGTAGTCGGCCAGCCGGTCGGTTTTGGGCCACTCCTCGGGTTTGGCCAGGCGTGCGGGCGCGTCGATCAGATCATCAACGCTGCGGTCGCGGACCGATTTCCAGAACGGCGTGTAGACCTTGTACATGCCGCCCTCTTTGGTCGCCACGGTCCAGGGCTCGAACATCAGACGGCCGCCTGTGGATTTCACCGTGATATCAGCGGCTTTGAGCTGCTCTTTGATCTCGGAGTCGCGTTTGATCGCCTCCGGATCATAAAGCCGGGACCAGACGACCTGACCGGCGCCGCTTTCTGCGATCACATCGCGCAACACATCAAGCGCCTTGCCCCGGCGCAGGGTCAGGCGACTGCCGCGCCCTTCCAGCGCCTTGGCGAACCGCTGCAGCCCAAGGCCAAGGCGGAACTTGGGCGCTGCTCCCAACCCTTCGTCCTGCGGGTCGTGGATGTAGAGCGGGATGATCGGCGCACCCGTCTCCAATGCGGCGCTCAGGGCCGGGTTGTCGCGCAGGCGCAGGTCGCGCCGGATCCACCAGATCACCGGTCGGGTGTCAGCCATGGTCAGTCATATCCCTTGATCGTCCGAACGTTACAGGATGCGATCTAGAGCCTCGATCAGCCCTGTCACCTCCGACTCGCTGGTATAATGGGTGAAACTCAGCCGCAGCACGCCCTGCGCGGGGTCGACCCCCATCGCAGACAGGGCACGCACGGCGTAGAAATCGCTCGCACCGGCCATGATGCCATGTTCGGACAACTGCCGTGCCACCGGTTCAGCGCTGCGCCCCAGGGCCAATGTGACGGTCGGAGCGCGCTCCTGCGCAACCGAGGGGCCAAGCAGGCGCAGGTCATTGCGATCCTTCACCGCGTCGAGCAACGGCTGAAGCAACGTAATTTCACGCTCGCGCATCAGGTCATGCACGAAGGTTCCCACTGCCGCGCCCCGAAGATCGGATGCACCATGATGATCTGCCAATGCCTCGAAGTAGTCCGCCATGCCGGCGCAGGCGGCGACCTGCGCATGATCCGGACCTGCGGGCGTGAAACGTTTGTAAGGAACATCGCCGTTAAAATAGTGTCCCTGGTTGGGCAGGATCTCGGCCAGTGCCGGATTGATGACCATAATACCCTGATGCGGCCCATAGGTCTTATAGGCGGAAAACAGGTAGATATCCGGGCCAAGCTCACCCAAATTCGGCAAACCATGCGGCGCGTAGGACACGCCATCGACGCAGACAAAGGCGCCGGCGGCATGGGCCAATGCGGTGATTTCGGTCACCGGGTTGATCTCGCCCACCACGTTGGAGCAATGCGGGAAACAGACCAGCCGCACGCTTTCATCCAACAGCGGCTCTAGCGCGTTCGGGTCAAGGTGGCCGGTGGCCGGGTCGATCTGCCACTCCACGACCTCGATCCCCGCCTCCGCCAATCGACGCCAGGGGCCGGAGTTTGCTTCGTGATCCTGATTCGTAACGATGATCTTCTCGCCCGGTTGCAGGAACTGCCGAAAGGCTTGCGCCAGAACATAGGTGTTCTGGGTCGTCGAGGGGCCAAAGCTCACATCCTGTGCACGCACGCCAAGCAGCGCGCCAAGCCGATTGCGCGCCTCATCCATCTCTGCCCCTGCCGCCTCGGATGCGGCGTAGGGGGCGTAGGGCTGAACCTTGTGCTGCGTATAAAAGCGCATCAATCGGTCGATGACCTGACGACAGGTGTAGGACCCGCCTGCGTTCTCGAAAAACGCCTGCCCCTGCAGCGAGGGTTCCGCGAAGGCCGGAAACTGATTTCGGACAAAGTCGATATCCATGGCGTCTCTCGTCTCCATTCCAGAATGTTCGCGACAGAGAGTGCAAGTTCACGCCATAAGATCAAGCCTAGAAACGAAGAATTGCGACGCTTTAACCCGACGCAACGCGCGCCCCGGCCCGTGGGCCGAGGTGAGATACGTGTCCCTGTGGGCGGGTCAGCCGTTCACATCGACAACCACGCGGCCCTTGACCTGACCGGCGAGGATATCCGCGCCCAGTTTTGGCAGATCGGACAGTGTTGCGGGCTGCACCATGGCCTCCAGCTTGTCCATAGGCAGGTCGGTTGCAATGCGTTGCCAGGCGCGCTGACGGTTCTCGAACGGCTGCATCACGGAATCGATGCCCAGAAGGTTCACACCACGCAGCAGGAAGGGGATCACAGTGGCGGGCAGTGCCGCCCCCCCGGCAAGGCCCACGGCCGCGACCGAGGCGCCGTATTTCATCTGCCCGAGCACCCGCGCCAGCATGTCACCGCCGACCGCATCGACGCAGCCTGCCCAGTTCTCGCTCTCAAGCGGGCGTTTGACGGTCTCGTTGAGCTCATTGCGCGGTACGATCTGGGTGGCGCCGAGGCTCTTGAGATAGTCGCCCGTCTCCGGACGGCCCGTCACGGCGGCAACCTCATAGCCCAGATGGCCAAGGATCGCCGTGGCGACAGAGCCGACGCCACCGGCAGCCCCCGTCACCAACACCGGGCCCTGCCCCGGCTTCAGCCCGTGATCTTCCAGCGCCATCACGGCAAGCATGGCGGTGAAACCAGCAGTGCCCACGGCCATGGCCTGACGGGCATCCAGCCCATCGGGCAACGGCACCAGCCAGTCGGCCTTCACGCGCGCCTTTTGCGCATAGCCGCCCCAATGGGCCTCACCGACGCGCCAGCCGGTCAGCACCACCTTGTCGCCCGCCTTGTAGCGACCGTCCGAAGATTCCTCGACGGTTCCGGCAAAATCGATCCCCGGCACATGCGGATAGGTACGCACCAACCCGCCGCCCTTGGCGCTGAGGCAAAGGCCGTCCTTGTAGTTCACGGTGGAATAGTCGACCGCCACGGTGACCTCACCGTCGGGCAACTGATCCTCGTTCAGCTCTTCAATGGCCGCAGAGGCCTTACCGCTGTCTGCGTCTTTCGTCATCACCAGTGCTTTGAACATGTTGATCTCTCCCGTTAATTCCAGAATGTCTCGTGGACGGTCGCATCGCGCATGCCGTCCGGTGTCTCGACCTCGACGCGAGAGCCCGCGTCCCAATGGGTCATCTTCACCATGCCGATGGCGACATTGGTGGCGTGATCCGGCGACCAAGTGGCCGAGGACACTCGCCCCACCCGGCGGCCATTGGCATAGAGCGGCCAGAACCGGTCACAGGGCGGCACCGCCTCGCCGCTGATGGCGATGGGACGGATCTGCTGCACCGGGCCTTCCTTGGCGACCCGCAGAAGGGCGTCGCGGCCGATACAGCCGATCGCCGTATGGGTGTTGCAGAAGCGGCCCAGCCCGCATTCATGCGGCGTGTTGTCATCGGTCATGTCGTTGCCATAGCTCAACAGACCACTCTCGATCCGCTCGATCAGGTTGGGGCAGCCCGCCCGCACTTCCAGATCGGCGCCCGCCTCGAACAGGCGGGACCAGAGCGGCATCCCGATATCGCCGCCCTCCACGTAGATCTCGAACCCACCCTGTTTGGAATATCCCGAGCGCGCCACCACCATGTCGCGACCCTCGAACTGGTAGACACCAAAGCGAAAGAAACGGATTGCGCGCACGGTCTCGCCAAAGACCCGGGCCATCAGATCCTCGGCCTTTGGTCCCTGAATGGCGAGTGGCGAAACATCCGGTTCATCCACCAGCACATCCAGCCGCCAGCCATTGGCGATGCCCTTGACCCAATAGAGAAGATCACTGTCGGCAATGGAAATCCACCAGCGGTCCTCGGCCAGCTTGACCGCAACAGGGTCATTCAACATGCCGCCGGTCTCATCCACGATGGGTACATAGTAACACTGACCGGGCATCATGCCGCGCAGATCTCGCGGGGTGAGCATCTGCATCAGACGCCCTGCATCGGGGCCACGCAGCTCCACCTGACGTTCGCAGGATACGTCCCAGACCTGCACATGCCGTTTGAGGTGGTGATAATCCGCCTCGACACTGTCGAACACCGTCGGCAGCAGCATGTGATTATAGACCGTGTAGCCTTTCACACCTGCCGCCTCGACCCCGTCGGAAAACGGGGTGCGGCGCAGGCGGCGGGACAGGGAGATATTGGGTTGAATAACGGCCATGGCGATCCCTTTCATGGCACGAGTGTTGGGATGAGCGGCGCGCCAGTCTGGCCGCCGCCCGGTGTCACCTCAGCGTGGACCTTTCCAGTCGATCTGGCAGATCTCGGCAGAGCGGCCGTCAAAGTCCCAGACCCGGCCAAAGGCACGCACCCTGCCTTTGGTGGCGGTGGCGACGGTGATGTCGGGACCCATCCAGTATTCGGTATTGGTGACCACGATGTCCTGCTCACTGTCGGCGCCGCCCACCGGCACCACTTCGCCGTGGATCTGCTTGCCGACGATCAACCGGCGGGTCTTGCCCTCGGTCTCAAACGTCACGGGGGCGCGTTCGGCGCCCAGGAATTCGCTCACCAGCACCTTGAACAAGCCGGTGGTGCCCCGCGCCTTGCCGGAGAAAATATCGATCAACCCGTCATAGGCGTCCTCGCTGGCGCGGTCGTCGATATAGGCCGCCGCCTTCCAGTTGCCGCGCGCCATCAGGCCGGGGATCTCCAGGATCAGCCCGACGTTGAGACCCGACAGATCCGTGTCACCAAAATGCCCCTCGTCGATGCGCACCCCGGCCCAGGCCTGGCAATAGCCCTCGGTGGGGGCATGTTTGCCCAGCGACACCACGCAGGGGCAAAAGACGGTGCAATTGCAGTTCAGAATCAACTCGCCCTTGATCGCCCAGGGTGGGATCTCCTGCCCTGTCTTCTTCGGCGCGGCTGCGCCCTGTTCTGCGGTCATCACCTGATCGCTCGCCATGATGTGTCTCCTCCCTCTAAAATGTTGTCACGATGACCCAAGTGCCGGACAGCAGCAGCAACGCCCCCATTGGGCGGGTCAGCCAGCGTCCGATCTCGGGCAGTTTTTCCAGAACCATGAACAGGGTTGCCAGCCCCATGAAGGCGAGGTTCATCACCCCGCCGACAAACGCCAGCAGCATCAGCGCCCAGCAGCAGCCCAGACACACCGCGCCAAGCCGCAGCCCGTTGCGCAGGGGGCCCTCTTCCCAATGCTGCATGAAAAACACCAGCGGGCGGCGGCATTTGGACAGGCAGGCCTCCTTCAGCTGCGTGAACTGATAGGCGCCTGCGACCAGCAACAGGCCACCGGACAGGATCCCAGAGCGGCTGTCGCCAAACACACTGACCAGATCCGCCCGCAGCAGCAGCATTTGCATTCCCGCCGCCAGCAGCGAAAAGCCGACCCACACAGCAAGATAGCCAAAGACCAGATCGCCAAAACGCGTGCCCTCCGCCGTCTGGCCGAGGTCGTCATAGGTGGCAAAGGCCGGCAGCGCCGTGGGGGCCATCATCGCGGCCGACATCAGCACCCACATCAGCACCATCTTTGCCGCGCCTGCCGCATCCGGCGTCATGGTGCAGAGCTGCAGCCAGAACTCCGCGCCGTAGATCGCGCCCGCCGCACGCAGATCGCTGGGCACCGACATGGCGAAAAGCGCAGCCCAAGCCAGCAGTATGCCGCCGAACAACATCAGCCAATGCAGGCCGGTCATCTGGCGAATGCTTTGTGTCAGGCGCGCTTTCAGCATGGCGTTTTCACGGGCCTCCCCCTATCGATTCGAGTCGAATTACCTTGTGAATCAAATGTCAGACTTTTAAATGTCTGACAAATGATTTTTCCACCGACCCCATCTGACGTGAGGGCACAACGCGATGAAGATCGACCCCAACAGCACCGCGGATCTTTCTGCGCAGATCGCCGGCGCCATCCGGGATGCGATCATCTCCGGCGATCTAATCGTGGATGAACGGCTACCTTCGGAGGCGGAGCTGGCCGAACAGTTCCAGGTCTCCCGCGCCACGGTGCGCGAAGGGTTGAAACGGCTGGCGGCGCAGTCCCTGATCCGCACCCAGCGCGGCGCCACCGGTGGGGCCTTTGTCAATCGCCTCAGTTTCGAGGACGCCTACAGCCAGCAGATCACCACCTCGACGCTGCTGCTGAGTATGAACGCGGTCAGTTTTGATACCGCCTGCGAGGCCCGTTACGCGCTGGAACGCGCCTGCGCGCCCCTGTCCGCTGCGCGCCGCAGTGCCGACCAGCTGGCCACCATGCGCGCCGAGATTTTTCGCCAAGGCCAGCCGGGCCTGACCGATGAGGCCTTCTGCGCCTCCGACGTTGCCTTTCACCGGGCCCTGGTGGACGGCGCCCATAATCCGGTGCTGTCCTATCAGCTGGCCGGGTCGGTGGAGGCAATGCAGCCCTTGATGAACATGATCACCTTCACCGCACGTGACCGCGCCACCATTCTGGCACTGCACGCGCGCATCGCCGATGCCATCGAGGCTGGTGCGGGCGAAGACGCCGTCACAGGGCTTACAGCACTTGAGGAAGAAACCCGAAAACTGGCCGCCGATGTGTTTGCACGACGCGCCACAAAGCGCTGAACCTCTTTATCTTTCGCACAACACGCCCGACAAAGACCGCACAATAGCGCGTCATTTCCCCCTTTAACTCCGTCCCCACCTCGCCTATATTCATTCTGTTCCTTCGGGAACTATGGACATAAACGCGCTCGTAATAAACGGATCGGACCCGGGGGCGGTACCCGGCGGCTCCACCAACCTACCACTGGCTGCATCCTTCGTTTGGGGATAGCGATCAGGACTGTGGGGCCGAAATAGGATCGACGGACGTCTAAAGGGGTTAGCTTTGTCTCGGCTGTCTGCCACCGTTACCGGCGAAAACAGTACAATTGCAAACGACAATCGTGCTCCGGTTGCTCTGGCTGCGTAAGCAGTTCGAGTCGAACCGAACTTAAGTCCTTGTGCCTAGCAGCGTAAGGCGGGGTTCGCAGGTACCTGGCAACAGAAACCTGCACTTCATACCCTCTGACATTGAAAATACAAAATCTGACTTTAGGGCTGATATGTTCAAATCCCGACAATTTGGTCGGGAATTTTATGTCCTATGGTCGAGATTTCACGCTATACTTACGTAATATCGACAGTTCGCTCTCGACTTTTCCGGGCGCAGACCTGTAGGAGGCGCCTTCCGCAATTGTCAGTTTATGAAATGCTCCGAAAATGAAAAACAGCGCACTGCTGCACCACTGGTTCGAAGAGGTCTGGAACAAGGATAACCTCGCCGTCATCGACGAGCTTCTTGACCCAGATGTCGTGTTCAACGGATCTTTGGATTCCGTTGTTTCGCCTGGCGTGGACTACAAGGAAGTGGTGACGGCGATGAAGGCGCTGCTGGATCAGGCACATGTCACCATCACCCACAGTATGGACGAAGGTGATCTCGCGATGGTGCGGGTCAGGGTCAATGGCGTAGGCCACAGTCATGCTCAGAAACTTGACTTTACGGGGCATGTGACCGTCCGGGTGCGCGACGGCCGTTTTGTCGAATTCTACACTGATTTCGACTACTTGCGGATGTTCGAACAGCTGGGCCAGCTGCCCACGGACTCCCTGCCCGTCTGCATGACCGGCGAGCGCCTGACCTGGGTCGAATGAGGCCGCTCCGGTAATCCGGACCTCGCCCCCGTTTTGATACCTGTGTGCGAGAACATCCTTGTCGCATTGATACTTTTTGTTGTGCGTCCGCTGCCATATCGCTGGTGAGCGTGCTCCGCTCTGCTACAAGGGCGAGACTCGAAATGACCTGAGCGGTGTCATGACGCAAACTTCTCCCCCCTCGCATCTCGCGCCTTCATGGGGCGTTCTGTTTCAGTGTTTTGGTCTGATCGGCCTCCTGAGCTTCGGGGGACCAGCGGCGCAGATCGCGCTGATGCACCGGGAACTGGTCGACAGACACCGTTGGCTGAGTGAAGAGCAATTCCTCCGCGGCCTGTCCTTTTGCATGTTGCTACCAGGCCCCGAAGCCATGCAGCTTGCCACATATGCGGGCTGGCGATTGCGCGGTATCCGCGGCGGCCTGCTGGCGGGCAGCCTGTTTGTGCTGCCCGGGGCGTTCGTCATTGCAGCACTGGCCTGGCTCTACGTAACCTTCGGCACGCTGCCGACGGTTCAGGCGGCGTTTCTCGGGATCAAGGCGGCGGTGGTCGTCATCGTAATGCAGGCGCTCTGGCGGATTTCCCGCAAGGCGCTCCACTCCACAGGCGCATGGCTGCTGGCGCTGGGCGGGTTCCTTGCAATCTTTGCATTCAACTTGCCGTTTCCACTGGTTGTGCTTGGTGCCGCGCTGATCGGCTTGACGCGGGTTCCAGAAGCCGAGGACAGCGTGCCGCCCGCACGCGCCGTTCCGGCACATCACTGGCGCACCATCGTCATTTGGACCGCGCTGTGGCTGCTGCCGCTACTGGGGCTGAGCCTGATCGGCGCCGAGTTCCTGGCCACGATCGGCTGGTTCTTTGCGAAACTGGCCGTGGTGACCTTTGGCGGGGCCTATGCGGTTCTGGCCTATATGACACAGACCGTGGTCAGCACCCATGGCTGGATCAGCACCGGCCAGATGATCGACGCGCTGGGGCTGGCAGAGACCACACCCGGACCGCTGGTGCTGGTGACACAATTTGTCGCCATGCTCGCGGGCGTCCAGACAGGCGGCGCGCTTCTGGGCCTGGCCGCCGGTATTGTGGCGCTCTGGGCGACATTTGCGCCGTGTTTCCTGTGGATTTTTGCCACTGCTCCTTACGTGGAGCGTTTGACCCACCAGCCGCGCCTGCGCGGAGCGTTGCAGGCGATCACCGCAGCTGTTGCGGGGATGATGCTCAACCTCTCGGTCTGGTTCCTGCTGCATCTGCTGTTCAGTCGTCAGACAGAGCTCCAGTTTGGTCCGCTTTCGCTGGCCGTTCCAGCTGTCGACAGCATAGAGGTGCGGGCCCTGGCCCTGACGGTATTGGCGCCCTTGGTTGCCTTCGCCCTGCGGGGACGCATCTTGTGGTTGCTCGCGGTAATGGCATGTCTCGGGCTGATTGCCGATGGCTTCACGCTTGGCTAAAGACTGCCAGCTTGGCTTGCAATGCCCTCAAAATAGGTCCAAAACTGGAGAGGAACGGGTGTGATGCCGGGGCGGCGCTGCCGTGGCCATACCTGCCAATAACAAAAGGTGAGACGATGTCCCGTCAGATCGACTATGGAAACCTGATGCATCGTGCCATGCGTGGCCTGATCCGCAATGTCCTGGACGATGTTGCTGCGAATGGCTTGCCGGGGGCTCATCACTTCTTCATCACGTTCGACACATCACATCCGGACGCGGAACTGGCCGACTGGCTGTCTGACCGCTACCCGGGTGAAATGACCGTGGTTGTGCAACACTGGTTCGACAATCTCGACGTGACCGACGAAGGGTTTGCGATCACGCTGAACTTTGGTGACGCGCCGGAGCCACTGTATATTCCCTATGACGCGATCAAGACATTTGTCGATCCGTCTGTCGAATTTGGTTTGCGGTTCGAAAGCACCAGCGAGGACGACGACGAGGATTTGCCCCCGTTGGAGATCGCAGGCGAACTGCCTGATGAGCAGGAGGAAAGTGACGACACATCCGACGCCAAGAAGGATGCGGATGTGGTGTCCCTCGACAGCTTTCGCAAGTAAGCACGATAAACAGTTAAAAAAAGCGGCGCTGCGGATCTTTCTACGGCGCCGTTTTTTTATATGTGCAGCACTGCGCGTTTCACCCGCGCGGCGTTCGCTCAGTCGCGGGTGAGAAAGCTCGACACTTTGCGCGACGGCATCCCGTTCCGGTGGAGTGAGAAGTCCAGCTCCAATCCGCCGTCGGCCAGGGTCCGGTCATACTGCTGCATGAGATAATCCCCGTTTTCAGCAACATAGAGCGAGAACACCGTCAGGGTCTTGTCGATCACTCGCGCCCAGACGAAGGGCTCCCCCTTCATCGCATTCATCTGGACGGTATGACCAAAGACGTTGGTCTTCATGGCTGCGGCAAAGACTCCATTCCGCTCGGTGGGCTGGAATTCGATCTTGTAGGTCTTGGTCTTCTCTTCGCCACTCGCCCGCTGGATCGCGGTGCTCCACTGCACTTCGAAGCCCTTTCTGGTTTCACGAATGGCCACACTCATGTCCCGTTGTTCAACCGAGCCATCGAGCTGCTCGACCTGTGCGTTGCCGGAGTATTCTCCGACGAAGCGGCGCAAGGTATCGCTGGCAAACGCGGGCTGAATCGCAAGCAGAAGGGCGCTCAGCCCGACGAGGCACCATAGGGTCACACGTCTGATGTCAGGCATGGTCCGGGTTTGGCTGATCACAGTCCTGCGCATATCTGGGGTTCGAGCTCCTGTTGAGGGGGCGGTCTGGCGACTCTCTTTCAGTGTAATCTATGCATCTAACCCAAACTGGCAATGGCACTTGCGGATTTGGGGCAGTATACCATCGCCCGAGGCCCGTAGCGATCCACGCTGATCGCGCAAGACATTTGCGTCCGACGGCAAGCACGGGTAAACGGCATACATCAGTATACCACCTATTGATCCAGGTGGCCGAACCAGCGACGGAGACAGACACAATGTCGAACACCCGCACCGAAACCGACAGCTTTGGCCCGCTTGAGGTCCCTTCCGATAAATACTGGGGGGCACAAACTCAGCGTTCGATCATGAATTTCCCGATCGGGTGGGAAAAACAGCCCGTCGCCATCGTGCGCGCACTCGGCGTGATCAAGCAGGCCTGCGCCATGGCCAACAAGGCCTCCGGCAAGCTCGACGCCAAGATCGGCGATGCCGTTATTCAGGCTGCAGGTGAGGTGATCGAGGGCAAGTTCGACGACAACTTCCCGCTGGTGGTCTGGCAGACCGGTTCCGGCACCCAGTCCAACATGAACTCCAACGAGGTGATCGCCAACCGCGCGATCGAGATCCTCGGCGGCGTGATCGGCTCCAAGGATCCGGTACACCCGAACGACCACTGCAACATGGGGCAGTCCTCCAACGACACCTTCCCCACCGCGATGCATATCGCCACCGCAATGTCTCTGCGTGACGTGCTGGTACCCGGCCTGACCAAACTGGCCGAAGGGCTGGAGGCCAAGGCGGAAGAGTTCAAGGACATCATCAAGATCGGCCGCACCCATACGCAGGACGCCACGCCGCTGACACTGGGTCAGGAATTTGGCGGCTACGCGCATCAGATCCGTCAGGGTCTGGCGCGAGTCGAGGCGGCAATGCCCGGCATCTATGAGCTGGCGCAGGGCGGCACCGCCGTCGGCACCGGCCTCAACACCGTTGAGGGCTGGGGCGAGGAAGTCGCTGCAAACATGGCCGAAATAACCGGCCTGCCCTTCGTGACCGCGCCGAACAAGTTCGAGGCACTGGCCGCCCATGACGCCATGGTGTTCCTCTCCGGCGCGCTCGCGACCATCGCTGGCAGCTGCTACAAGATCGCCAACGACATCCGGTTCCTGGGCTCCGGCCCGCGCTCTGGTCTGGGCGAGTTGGTGCTGCCCGAAAACGAGCCCGGCTCCTCGATCATGCCGGGCAAGGTGAATCCGACCCAAGCCGAGGCGCTGACGCAGGTGGCCGCACACGTCATGGGCAATGACGCCGCGATCAAATTTGCAGGCTCTCAGGGTCACTTTGAACTCAACGTCTACAACCCGATGATGTCTTATAACCTGCTGCAATCCATCCAGCTTTTGGGTGACGCCGCGGACAGCTTCACCGAGCGGATGCTGAACGGCATCAAGGCCAACGAGCCGCGCATCGAAAAACTGATGACGGAGAGCCTGATGCTGGTCACCGCACTGGCGCCGACCATCGGTTACGACAACGCCACCAAGGTGGCGAAGACCGCGCATAAGAACGGCACCACGCTGAAGGAAGAGGCAATCGCGCTTGGCTTTGTGGACGAAGAGACCTTTGAGAAGGTCGTTCGCCCCGAGCAGATGATCGGCCCGAAGGCGAAGTGATGGGAAAACCGGTCAATCTGAACCGGTTTCGGAAACAAAAAGCGCGGGCCGAGAAAAAGGCCCGCGCGGATCAGAACGTTGTCAAACATGGTCGGACCAAGACCGAAAAGGCCCGCGACAAGGCCGATGAGGCGCGCGACAAAACGCTCATTGACCAGCACAAACTGGACCATGGAGACGAGTGACACGCCATGAAGCGTTGCCAACGCAGAGAAAACCCGCCCCGATGATTGGCGAGCGCCCGCAAAAACGCTCTCTGACCCTGCGCGGGCATCGGACCTCGGTGTCGCTGGAAGATGCGTTCTGGGCGGAGTTTAGACGTCTCGCCGCAGATCAGGACCGTGCGATCAATGAGCTGGCAGCCGAGATCGACGAAGAGCGTGGCACCGATTGCGGACTGGCCTCGGCGATCCGGCTTTATGTGCTGCAGGCGCTGAAGGCTGAAGCCGCGCGCTGAGCCACATCAGCGCTCCGTCAATCGCAGCCAGATCCCGTTTTTCGACCTTACTGTCAGATGCGCCACCGGCTGCGGATCGTGGCCTTCGAGCCGCTCGACCCGATAGCGACGCAGCAGGTGGGCGAGGATCAACACGCCCTCAACCATGGCAAACCCGGCCCCGGTACAAACCCGCGAACCGGCAGAGAACGGCATATAGGCGCTGCGGGCACAGGTCTTGCCAGTCTCTGTCTGCCAGCGCGCGGGGTCAAAGTCGTCCGGACGTTCCCACAACCGCTCATGGCGATGCAGATGCCAGGGGCTGAGCACCATCTGTGCGCCGCTGGGGATGTCACGATCACGAAAGCGCTCGGGGCATGTGGCTTCGCGCACCATCATCGGAACCGGCGGATAAAGCCGTAGTGTTTCGCGGAACACGTCGCGGGTGATCCGCAGGCGAGCGATGGCGGCGAACTCCTCGGTGCCATGTTCTAGGGCCTCCGCCGCGACCTTCTCCTGCCAGTCGGGATAAAGCGCCATCAGATAGAGCGCCCAGCCAAGCGCCGAGGCGCTGGTCTCATGCCCCGCAAGAAAGAAGATCGCCACCTGATCGACCATCTCCTCGGTATCGAACCCTGCGCCTGTCTTCGGATCAACTGTGGTCATGATCTTGGTGGCCAGATCCTGCGGTGCGATACCGGCGGCGATCTCCGCCATGCGGGCCTCGGTCAGGTTGGCGATAAGGCGGCGGATATGGGCCGCATTGGCGCGGGTGCCCTTGGGATAGGGGCGCGGCATCCAGCGCGGCAGCGGCACAAAGGCCGCAAGGTTCAGGATCGGCTGCGCCTGCTGATAGGCGCGAAAGCGGGCAAAGACCTCCGTCGCGACCTGATGTTCGATGGGTATCGAGAACAGGGTGCGGAAAATCACATCCGCCGCGATATGAGAGGTCTCGGCCTCGATCTCCAGCGGGGTGCCATCTGCTTTAGGCGCCAGCCGCGCCACCCCGGCTTCGGCTGCGGCCAGCATGGCGGGAAATGTCTCCTTCAGCCGCCCCCCTTCAAAGGCCGGGTCAATGATGCGGCGCTGGCGTTTCCAGGTCTCGCCATTGGTCAGAAAGACGGAATTGCCCAGAAGCGGCCGCAGCCCCTCGCCCACCCGGTTTGATTTGGGAAAATCATCCGGGCGCTCTTTGAGGATGACATCCAGAAGATCCGGCTGGTTCACCAGATAGGAGCGGAAAAACGGCGTGCGGAACTCTGCCATCCAGGCCCGATAGAGCCGCTGCGGCTGAGCCGAGAGGATATCGGCGCGAAACAGCTTCAGATAGCGCCAAAGCGAGACCTTGTCAGACCGGGCCGGGGGTTTGGGCGGGCGCAGATTCATCGCGGATCCATCGAGCGGAAGCGGTTCACCGGACGCGCCAGCCGGGAGCGGGAATGCGCCCTGTTCTGCAGCCTGTCGCCGAGGGTCTGCGGCCCGGCGGTGATGCGGAAATAGTCATAGTCCTTCGGGTGGTCAAAGGCGCAGAGATACTGGAAATGCAGCCGGAAATAACGCCGCTTCAACGCCTGCCAGCGCGCGGCGCTGAGGGTCTGGGTGAAGGCAGCGGAAAACACGATGGGCCAGCGCTGATCCTCTGGCGCAACGCCGGTGACTCCAACGGGATCACAGAGCGCAAAGGCACAGCCGTCACCCGGCGCGGTGACGTCATACCACGGGATCTGCCCCTGCACCGACATCTCTCTCAGGTCGCGACGCAGGCGGGTGGCGCGCGGCAGGAAGGACACCATCGGCACCACCTGCCCGAGGCTGAGAAAGCTGAGGTGGGGGCGCTCTGCGGGCAGCCCCTCGTGCAGCAGATCCGCCAGCACCGACACCCCGATATGGGCGCCGGAGGAATGACCGACCACCAGAACCTCATCGACATTGTTGTCCTCCAGAGTGGCGCGAATGGCGGCCCGGAACACCTGCATACGCGCCTCCAACTCCGGTGGGTTCTGCCCGCGCAGGGCGGCCGAATAGGCGTAGTCATGCATCAGGTAGTAGACGAACAGCTTGTTGTCGCGGGCTTTGAACCCGCGCAGAAGCGCCACCGCAGCCCCCGCCCCGGCCAGCATCTGCGCGATCCAGATCAGCGGCGCAGGCAGCGGCAGATGCCCCGACAACGCGCCGACAGCCCAGGCCACAATCCATCCCAAAAGCGCTGCCAGCAAAGCCTGCACCAAGAGGATCACCACCGGATAGAGCGCCGCGATCACCGGGCCCTTACGCAGCCGCATCAGCCGCCACAGCGCGCCGGAGGCGATGTAGGTCCAAACGGTGCGCATAAGCTGCAGATAGGTCGCGGCAATGGAGCTGTTCATGCTGTGCTTGACAATATCGGACCAGACCAGCACCTCCACATCGGTCTCCACCTGCGCGCCTTCGATCTCGGCCGAGACATGCCAGCCGTAAGCGCCCTTGGTGGTCTTCGGAGTGAGGGTCAGCGCGTAGCCCGACAGCTGCGCCTGCTCCGCCCCCTCACTGCGATAGAGTTCGCGGTAGCGGCGAGGGTGGAACGGGTCGTAGCCCGGAATATAGAACACCCGGCGGCTGCGCACCGTTGATGTCGTGGCGTTGCTGCTCATGCCCGATATGTGGCCCCGATCAATGTTGATCAGAGCCTAGCGCAGCTTTGCGGCAAGCGTAAGAGTGTGATTTCCGGCGATTAGCCGAGGGTCGCCAGCGCCGGGAAGGTTTCCAGCAGCCAGAAGGAGAAGCTGGTGAACAGGCCAGTGACCAGCATGATGCCGACGATCAGCAACAGTCCCCCCATGACCTTCTCGATCAGCCCCATGTGCCGCTTGATCCGGTTCATCAACGCCATGGAGCGGGTCAGGAAGATCGCCGCCAGCAGGAAAGGCACACCAAGCCCCAGCGCATAGACGCCGAGCAGGATGGTGCCCCGGCTGACAGAGGCCTCAGAGGCGGCCAGCGACAGGATCGCCCCCAACTGCGGGCCAATGCAAGGCGTCCAGCCGAAGGCAAAGGCAAGCCCAAGCACATAGGCACCAAGGACGGAACCACCCGCATCGCCGGTCTCCATCCGCGCCTCGCGGTCCAGCAGCGGAATGCGGAACACCGACAGGAAATGCAGACCAAAGACAATCACCACGAGGCCGGAAGCCTTGGCGAACAGCTCCTGATTCTGCAGCACAAAGGCGCCAAAGGCCGAGGCGGTGAAGCCCAGCAGCAGGAACACCGTCGACAGCCCCATCACAAAGAACATCGCCGCCAGGATCGCCTTGCGCCGGGCGGCGGCAGTGCCCTGGATCTCGCCAATGGTCACTCCGCTCATATAGGCCAGATAGGGCGGCACGATCGGCAGCACACACGGGCTCAGAAAGCTGATGATGCCCCCGACAAGGGCAACGAACATGGCGGGCAGAAGGCTCGCGTCGATGATCTCGATTCCAAACATATCGCCTACTTAGTCGAAGCCTCTGACGCCGTCACCTGCACGGGATGTCACATCCTTGTGGACAGGCTGTAACACGCGGCTTATTTCGGACCACATGACAGATTTTGACGCCACGCTGGACGCCATCGGCCTCCTCTGCCCCCTCCCCGTCCTCAAGGCCCGCAAGCGGCTGGAACCTCTGCCCGACGGCGGTGTGCTGCGCATTCTAGCCGATGATCCGGCAGCCATTATCGATGTGCCGCATTTCTGTGCCGAGGCCGGACACGGCTTTATCGGGATGGAAGAAGATGGCGCGCATCAGGTCTATCTGATCCGCAAGGGCGCGCGCTAATCTCAGAAATGTGAACTGAAAGCAAAAAAGGCGGCCCTGCTTGGAGCCGCCTTTTTCAATTTCGTTGTGTCAGCCTCAGCTGCCGACAGACCACCAGCCACGACGCTTGGGCTTTTGCGACTGTGCCGGTTCTGGCTGCGCCGCGACCGGCTCCGGCTTTGTCTCAGCTACGGTCGGTGCAGCAGCAACCGGTGCGTCCTCGGCTTGCGGTGCCGCCGGGGCGGGCTGCGCCTCTGACGTGACCTCGGGTGCCGTTGCCTGCTCCGCAGGTGCCTCTTGCGTCGGTACTTCCGAAGCGGTTGGCTCAGGCGCTTTTTGCGGCTCAGGCGCGGGTGTTGGCTCAGGTGCTGTCGCGGGCGCTGCCGCAACGGGTGCATCCTGTGCTTCGACCTCGGCTGCAACTTCAGGCGCGGCAGCAACGCTCGGCGTCACCTCGGTTGCGACGGCGGGTGCCTCTGCGCGATCAGCTTCAGCGGTCGCAGGGGCATCAGCAGCTACGGGTTGATCCGCCTCGGCCTCCACTTTCTTGCGCGTGCGGCTGCGTGTCCGGGTGCGGGTCCGCTTTTTCTTCGGTTCCGCATCGGCCTCGGGCTCACCATCGACAGCAGGATCAGCAGTCGTGTTGGCCTCGTCCTGCGTGTTGGCCTCTTTGGCCGGCTCAGACGTGTCACCGTTCGCAGAGCCGTTCTCACCGCTCTCATGACCGTTCTCACCATTGCCGGATTTTTTCCGACGACGACGCCGACGCTTCCGCTTGGGTTTGGCTTCACCTTCGCTCTCTTCGGACCGAGCCTCGGATTCGACCTCAGCCTCTACCGGCGCAGGCGCAACCTCGACCTCTTCCTCCGGCTCTTCAATCGCGTCGATCTGATCCATGATGGACGCATCGACTGACACGACGGGGCTGGACACCACCGGAATGGCGCGCGAGGCGGTCTTGAACTTCTCAAGCGTGAAATCAGGGCTGACCAGCGTCACGTCCCCTTCGATCCGAACCGACAGACCGTAGCGGGCCTCGATCTGGGCGATATGCTCGCGCTTCTGGTTCATCAAGTAGTTGGCGATGTCCACAGGGCATTTCACCAGCACTTCACGGGACCGACGGCGGGTGCCTTCTTCCTCGATCTGACGCAGGATCGACAGCGCCATGGAGTCGTCGGAGCGGATAAGACCGGTGCCATGGCAATGCGGGCAAGGCGCCGTCGTTGCCTCGATCATGCCGGGACGCAGACGCTGGCGCGACATTTCCATCAGACCAAAGCCCGAGATGCGACCCACTTGAATGCGGGCGCGGTCGGTCTTCAGCTTGTCTTTCATACGCTTTTCGACGGCGGCGTTGTTCTTGCGCTCGTCCATGTCGATGAAGTCGATGACGATCAGACCGGCAAGGTCGCGCAGACGCAGCTGACGTGCGACCTCTTCGGCGGCCTCAAGGTTGGTCTTGAGCGCGGTATCCTCGATCGAAGCCTCTTTTGTGGCCCGGCCGGAGTTCACGTCGATCGCCACCAGCGCCTCGGTCACACCGATCACGATGTAGCCGCCGGATTTCAGCTGCACGGTCGGGTTGAACATGCCGCCAAGGTAGGTTTCGACCTGATAGCGCGCAAACAGCGGCATCTGATCTTGGTAGTTTTTCACATTCTTGGCATGGGACGGCATGATCATTTTCATGAAGTCCTTGGCGATACGGTAGCCGCGTTCGCCTTCCACCAGAACCTCGTCGATCTCGCGGTTATAGAGATCGCGGATCGAGCGTTTGATCAGGTCGCCCTCTTCATAGATCTTGGCCGGCGCGATGGATTTCAACGTCAGCTCGCGGATCTGCTCCCACATGCGCTGCAGGTATTCATAGTCCCGCTTGATCTCCGCCTTGGTGCGCTTGGCACCGGCGGTGCGCACGATCAGGCCCGCGCCCTTGGGCACGTCCAGCTCGGCAGCGATCTCTTTCAGCTTCTTGCGGTCGACGGCGTTGGTGATCTTGCGAGAGATGCCACCGCCACGCGCGGTATTGGGCATCAGGACGCAGTAGCGACCGGCCAGCGACAAATATGTGGTGAGCGCCGCGCCTTTGTTGCCGCGCTCTTCCTTGACGACCTGCACCAGCAGAACCTGACGGACCTTGATGACTTCCTGGATCTTGTAGCGCTTGGGACGCGGCTTGCGCGGCGGGCGGATGTCTTCGTGATCATCATCATCGGCAACCGACTCGATGCTGTCATCCTTGTCAGCGGCATTCGCAGACTTGGATGTGTCTTCGGATTTGTCGTCCGCAGCGTCATCGCCTTCGACATCATCTGCATCCTCAGCGGATGCAACATCCGACGCCAGATCACCGTCGTCGGAGGCATCCGTCGCGGCTGTGTCTTGCTGAGGCTCTTCGACCGGGGTCTCTGCCACGGTTTCCATCGGCGATGTCGCCTCTGGTACATCCGTCAGATCAACCTGCTCATCAGTGAGGTCGATGGTCTCCATTCCGGAGATTTCACCGTTGGACGCCGCGGGTTCGCGGGTTTCCACCACATCTGTCGTCTTCGACCGTTCGGCGCGGGTCTTGCTGCGCGACCGGGAGCGTTTCTTCGGCTTCGGTTCGTCGTCCTCTTCGTCGCGGGCGCGCAGAGCCTCGGCGTAAGCGCGTTCCTCTTCCATCAGAGCTTCACGATCCGCAACGGGGATCTGATAATAGTCCGGGTGGATTTCCGAAAAGGCAAGGAAACCATGGCGATTGCCGCCATAGTCCACAAAAGCCGCCTGCAGCGATGGTTCGACGCGGGTTACTTTTGCGAGGTAGATATTGCCAGCAAGCTGGCGTTTGTTTTCAGATTCAAAGTCGAACTCCTCAACTTTGTTTCCATCCACCACCACGACGCGGGTTTCTTCCGCGTGGGTGGCGTCGATCAGCATTTTCTTCGCCATTAGTCCTTAGATTGCACCATGCCAGCACAGGCCGCCACCGGTCGGGATGCACGGGTCCAGAGACGATTGCCCCTGCCCTTGCATCAGGTCCGGGTGGACGCACATGTTGTGGGTGGTGTCTTGTCAGGGCGATTTTCGACTGCGTCGCGGACCATGTGGTGCACAAAGGGGATTTCCGGCATAAGAGCGGAAAACCTGCTTTTGTACTCAATAGTCTCGCGCGCGTCATCGCGGTTCTTCTCCGACAGGTGGGGCTATCCCGATCCCTGCCCGTTATTTCCTCTTCGACCTGGCCGGTTTCGGCCTCATCAAAGCAGGCACTCTTCTGCCTCGCAAAGTGCGAGACGAACTGGTCTGTCATTCTGCCCCGGCGTTGGCCGGTCGGACAGGAGGACAAAAAATTTCATGTATGAACGCCAACAGATGCAGCGTTCGTTCATTTAGCATAAGGCCTGTGGATAGGTAATGACAATGGTCATTCTGCGCCGGACCGCTGCAAACACGATTTTACGATCTAGCTGCAAATTTCCAAGGCAAGGTTAACGGATGTCGCTGAATGACGTGCAACACTCATGACATCTATTATTTTACGTCAAACTGATGGCGCAGACGCCTGGCACCGCTGCCGGAAATGCCCCTGCGCATGCGTCACCGCGTCTTGCAACGTGCTGGCAAATGCCTGACCCAATTGCGGAAAGGGACGACCGGGTGGTCGCAGATCAGGGATCTGCACCGCAAAGCACCCTGCAGTGGCAGCGGCGGTCAGCCCGTGGTCGCTGTCTTCGAAGGCGGCGCAAAGCTTAGGGTCGAAGCCGAACCGGGCCGCAGCCTCCAGATAGGGTGCGGGATCGGGCTTGGTCGCACTCACCTCATCACCGCCGAGTACAAAACTGAAATGCGCCAGCAACCCCGCGCGCTCCAAGTGATGCCGTGCCCGAGCGCCGTCGGTGGAGGTCACGACTGCCATCTGCACTCCCTGCCCGCTCAACCCAGCCAGAGTATCCGCAACGGTTGGTTTGATCGGCACACCATCCGCCAGCCTCCGCTCGCAACTGCGCTCCCAGTGAGCGGAAATCGCGTCGAGGTCGGCTTCCGGCCCGCAGAACTCCGCCATGAGATGCTGGCTACGCCGGGCCGTCAGCCCGACGAGCGTGGTGAAAAAGGCCCGCATCTCTGCCGCGTCCCGCTGCACCAGCGGTGCACAGTCAAGAAACCCCTCCATGGTCAGCCGCTCCGTATCCAGAAGCAGACCATCCATGTCAAAAAGATATGCGGCAGGCATGCGAGCCGTCCTCTTGTCAGCCCAGATAGTCGGAGCGCTGCAGGCCGTATTTGGCCATTTTCTCGTTCAGTGTCCGACGGGGCAGGCACAGCTCATCCATCACCGACGCGATGGAGCCCTTGTGACGGCGCATGGTATTGTCGATGAGCATGCGTTCGAACGCTTCGACATATTCCTTGAGCGGCTTGCCCTCTGTGGTCATCACCGGCTGCATATCCTCGTGGTCACTCATCAACAGCGACGCGATGGTGCCGGAGCCGCGACGCGATTGCAGCACCGCACGTTCCGCCACATTGATCAGCTGACGCACGTTGCCCGGCCAGGGCGCCTGCAGAAGCTGTGCAGCTTCCTGAGCGGTCACCTGTGGCGCGTCACACCCATATTCTTCGGAGAACTGTTCACTGAGACGAGTGAAAAGCGTCAGGATATCCTCGCCACGCTGGCGCAGCGGCGGCACTGTGATCCGCAGCGCGGCCAGCCGGTAAAACAGATCGGCGCGCAGCACATCTTCTGACGTCTTGCCAGCTTCTTGCAGATTGGAAATCGCAATGATGCGAGTCTCGCCTGGAATGCCCTGTTCGTTGATGAAGCTCAGTAGCTTTGCCTGCAGCGGCTCGCTCAGCGCCTCCACATCCTCAAGTACCAGCGTACCGCCACGCGCTTCTTCCACCGCGGGCAGCATGCTGTCGTCAGGTTGCATCGGGCCGAACAGCCGCTTGGCCAACGCCTCTTCCTCAAGCGCCGCACAGGACACGAGAACAAATTTCTTGCCCGCCCGACTGCCGACAGCGTGCAGCGCGTGAGCGACCAGCGTCTTGCCTGTGCCGGTCTCGCCGTCGATCAGAACGTGGCCGTCCGCCTGCCCGAGATCGAGGATATCCTCGCGCAGTCTGTCCATCACCGGGCTGGTGCCGATCAGCTTTTTCATGATCTGGCCGCCATCGGACAGCTCACGGCGCAGCGCGCGGGTGTCCAGCGTCAGGCGACGCGCACCTGTAGCGCGCTTGGCCAGTTCCGACATGCGGTCCGGGTTGAACGGTTTTTCCAGAAAGTCGAAAGCGCCGACACGCATCGCCTCAACCGCCATCGGCACATCCCCGTGGCCAGTAATCATGATCACCGGCAAGGAGCTGTCGGATCCCATCAGCTTTTTCAGGAATTGCATCCCGTCCATGCCCGGCATCTTGATGTCGGAAATCACGATCCCCGGATAATCCGGCCCGAGGGTCTTCAGTGCATCCTCCGCGCTGGCAAAAGTCTCGGTGTCATAACCGGACAATGCCAGCCATTGGCTGATCGACTGACGCATGTCCTGCTCGTCATCCACAATCGCAATTTTCATGGCCTGTGCCATAAGTTGCCCTCCACGTCGTGCCGCCTACTCAGCGGCCTCGATGCCGTCCACAAGGATCGGCAGTTGCATTTCAAACACCGCACCGCCCGCCTCTGCGTTGCGGGCCGTGAGGCGACCGCCTAGGTCGTTCACGATCCCCGAGGAGATAGCAAGCCCCAGACCAACCCCGTCACCGGGCTGCTTGGTGGTATAGAACGGCTCAAACAGACTGTCGAAATTCTGAATGCCATCGCCATTGTCCCGAACCGTGAGCGTCGCGGTCTCTCCGGCGGCGAGCAGAATCTCCACCTCCGGTTCCTCAACGGATTTGGTGGCATCCAGCGCATTGCGCAAGAGGTTCACCATAACCTGTTCCAATCTCATACGGTCTGCCATGACATAGACCGGTTCGTCCGGAAGTATACGGGTGATCTTTACATGGCGCTGACGCAGTTGCGGCTCCATCATCGACAGGCTGGAGGCCAGCGCATCGCCCATGTTTACTGGGCTGAAGGCGTCACCACCCTTGCGGGCGTAGGATTTCAACTGCCGTGTGATCGCGCCCATGCGCTCGATCAGGTCATCAATGCGGCCGAAGGAGGACAGCGCCTCTTCCGGGCGGTTGCGTTGCAGCAGCAACCGTGCCCCCGCGAGATAGGTCTTCATCGCGGCCAGAGGCTGGTTCAACTCATGGCTGACGGCGGCGGACATCTCGCCCAAGGCGGCCAGTTTCGAGCTCTGCGCGAGGCTCTGTTCGGCCACTGCGAGGGTCTCTTGCACGCGCTCCCGTTCGGCGATTTCCCGCTGTAGGCGGGTATTCAACACGCGAAGCTCCGCCGACTCGCGCTGGAACAATGCCATCCTCAGCGCCGTCTTCCGGCTCAGCGCATAGAAGGCCAGCGCCAGCAGGATCGCGAAGCCCATGATTTCGAGCGCAATCACCGCATTCACCTGCTCGCGGATCGAATCATAGGTGGTGTAGGACATCATCCGCCAGCCCTGAAACGGCACGCGGGTCTCCAGTCGCATCACCGCCTCGCCCTGCAGGTAGACATCGGTCGGCAGTGCGGTCCAATCCGCAGTGGCGCGAATGGCGCGCTGAATGGCGCCCTCAGGGGTCTGTTCCTTCAGTGCCTCGGCCTCGGAAAGCCCGCGCCAGCGCGCCTCTGTCGCGAGCACCACGGTGCCAGTGCTGTCAGCCACCATGACAGCGTCGGAAATCCCGGCCCAGGCACGTTCAAACTTCTGCAGATCCACCTCGACCATGATGACGCCGAGTGTTCCGCTGCTGTCCACCAGCCGCCGGGAGTAGGTGAACTGATACCCTCGCACCTCGCGCGGGATGACCGAAAACACAGTGGAATTGGACCGGATCGCCTCCACGAAATAGGGTGCGTTGCGGTAGGTTTCTCCCAGTCGAATACGGTCCGTCGCCGCCACCGTGCGCCCGTCGCGGTCCATCAACGTGATCGAGGCGGCGCCGATTTCGTCAACGAAGGATATCAGACGTTGGGTGGAGAGAGAGAAATCCTGGCTCTGTAGCGCAGAGATCAGCGCCTGATCCCGTGACAGCAGCTGCGGGACGATGGCGTGCCGGCGCAACTCACTCACAAGATTGCCTGAATAAAGCGCGAGACGCAGCTCAGCTCGGTTTCGGGTGGTTTCGGTAAAACTGTGGGTCAGCGTCGTGTTGGTGAACCAGACAGTTGCCCCGGCAACAGCCATAAACACCACCAGCGCGATGCGCACTCGCCACGAAATCGTCCGGGAGCGCAAAGTGCGGGACTTGCTCTGGCGCGCGCGGGGCGCGGACGGCTTGGCGCCGGAGGTCTCCTCAGGGGCTGTCATGCTGCAACAGTAGGTTTACCGCCCCTGAGGCTCAAGTCAGGCGTCCGTCAGCAGGCCGGACAATGCGCGGAACATTGCCGTGCCATCAGTGCCGCCATGACCTTCATCCGCCGCCCGCTCCGGGTGCGGCATCATGCCAAGAACGCGACGGTTTTCCGACAGGATGCCCGCGATATCGTCAATCGAACCATTGGGGTTGTCGACATAGGTAAAGGCAATGCGATCCTGATCCTTCAGCGCCTGCACAGTGGCGTCATCGGCGTAGTAATTGCCGTCGTGATGGGCAATCGGCACACCGATCACGTCCCCGGCGTTGTAACCCTGAGTGAAGGCACTGTCAGAGGTTGCGACGGCCAGATCGACGGTTTTGCAAATGTACTTCAGACCTGCGTTGCGCAGCAGCGCCCCCGGCAGCACGCCGGTTTCGGTCAGAATCTGAAAGCCGTTGCAGACACCCAGCGCATAGCCGCCCCGCTCGGCGTGGTCGACCACGGCCTTGCAGATCGGCGATTGTGCCGCAATGGCGCCGCAGCGCAGGTAGTCACCATAGGAGAAACCACCTGGCACGCCGACGATGTCGACGCCCTCGGGCAGCTGGCTGTCCTTGTGCCAGACCATGGAGACGTCAAAACCGGCCTGTTCAAAGGCCACGGCCAGATCACGATCACAGTTGGATCCGGGGAAGACGACGACTGCGGCCTTCATCACTGGATCTCGACGCTGTAGGATTCGATCACGGTGTTGGCGAGCAGCTTTTCGCACATCTCGGTCACATCCGCCTCAGTGGCGCCCTCGGCCAGCTCCAGGTCGATCACCTTGCCCTGACGCACGCCTTCGACCTTATCAAAGCCAAGCGCGCCAAGCGCGTGACGCACGGCCTCTCCTTGCGGATCGAGAACTCCGTTCTTCAGCATCACATGCACCCGTGCCTTCATCGCGTCTTTCCTCAAGTTCCTGCGGGCGGGAGCGAAAGCGCCCTGCCCTGTTGCGCTATTGAAAAACCCGCAAGACCGACTGAGCAGACCTTGCGGGCGAAATCTCTTAGTTCACCAGCTGAGGCTTGCCCGGCGCTGGTGGGTTGTTCGGCATCACGCCCAGACGGCGGGCCACCTCGGTATAGGCGTCGGTCAGGCTGCCCAGATCGCGGCGGAACACGTCCTTGTCGAGCTTCTGACCCGTCTTGATGTCCCACAGGCGGCAGCTGTCAGGGCTGATCTCGTCGGCGATCACAAGACGCTGGAAATCTCCGTCGTAAACGCGGCCGATCTCGATCTTGAAGTCTACCAGACGGATGCCCACGGCCAGCATCACGCCGGACATGAAATCATTGACCCGCAGCGCAAGGCTCAGGATGTCGTCCATGTCCTGCTGGCTGGCCCAGCCAAAGGCGGCGATATGCTCCTCGGTGACCAGCGGGTCGCCAAGGTCGTCGTCCTTGTAGCAATATTCCACGATCGGACGGGGCAATTGCGTGCCCTCGTCGATGCCCAGGCGCTTGCTCAGGCTGCCGGCGGCATAGTTGCGCACGATGATTTCCAGCGGGATGATCTCGCAGGAGCGCACCAGCTGCTCGCGCATGTTCAGCCGTTTCAGGAAATGCGTCGGCACACCGATCTGACCAAGACCCAGCATGAAGAATTCGCTGAGGATGTTGTTCAGGACACCCTTGCCCTCGATCACGTCGTGCTTTTCGGCATTGAAGGCCGTGGCGTCGTCCTTGAAGTATTGGACGATCGTACCCGGTTCGGGACCTTCATAAAGAGTCTTTGCCTTGCCTTCGTAAATCTTTTTGCGCCGCGCCATGGAGAGCCTTTCGGTATGGACCACCGGGAATCTGCCCCGATCCGTAGCGTTCTCTTAGTGCAAGGGGGCACATCCCGCAAGCGCGCCGCCAGTCGTGATCGGATTACCTGCCTAGACGTCTCCTCCCCGAGCAGGACGCGAGCGTCAAATATACGCAATTCAGCAGGGCTGGCCAAATTTGCAGCCATTCTCTCCCTTTGCGTTGACGCTTTCTTCAAGAACGCAGGCTACGCTGACTTCAACCAGATACGGATGTCTGCGGATATCCGGCCTCCCGTGGTGGGACTCGGGGCTGCGGTTCCAGTGCACAGAATGGCACGCCGCACTCCTTGCCTAGTTGTGAAAGCGGTCCTGACCGCTGATGTGGTAGACTGGCATACGGGGCCAGACACCGTTCAGCATCGGCCCCGGCATCGCTCACTGTGGGAAGGACCGAAAATGACAACCTTTGACGACCGAGAGAAGGCGTTCGAGAACAAATTTGCGCATGATGCCGAACTGAAGTTCAAGGCTGAGGCGCGCCGCAACAAGTTGCTGGGCCTCTGGGCCGCGGGTTTGTTGGGGCACCGGGATGAAGCGGCAGAAGCCTATGCCCAAACCGTCATCATCGCCGATCTGGAAGAACCTGGAGAGGAAGATGTTCTGGAAAAGCTGACCCGCGACCTTGAGGGCAAGGTTGATCGTGGCGCGATCCGGGAGAAGATGACGGCGCTCATGCTGCAGGTGGCGGAAGAAGTCTCCCCTACGGTTCCCTGACCCCGACGGACCCGCCCCAGAACACGGCACCGGGCATGTCCGTCTGACCCTGACTCGACAGATATCACGGTGGTACGCGACCGGCGATGTCTGTTCATCTGGCGGACGCTTGACATGACTTCACGCACCACGCGCAAACAGACCGTTGCAAACCTCCTGCGCGTGATTGCGCCGCTTGGCATCATGGTGGCCTGTCTGGTAACGCTGGCGGGCCACGCGGATCTACCGGGCCTGCCGGAACTGATAACGCTGGTGCGGCAGGTTCCGCTGCCCAATTGGATTGGCGCGTTCGGAGCGACTGTGCTCAGCTTCTGGGCACTTGGACGGTATGATGCTGTCGCCCACCGGCATCTGCGCACCAACTTTGACGCTCCGGTGGCACGGCGCGCCGGCATGGCCTCGATCGCGTTTTCTCAGGCTGTCGGGTTTGGCTTGCTGTCGGGGTCCTTTGCCCGCTGGCGCTTGCTTTCGCCCTTGTCCCCGTTGCAGTCAGCTCAGCTGACCGCCTTTGTCGGGATCACCTTCATGACCGCATTGTCGGTGATCTGCGGACTGTCGCTGCTGTTGATCGCGCCATCCCTGGCGCTGCGCGGGCTGGGTCTTGGCATACTGATACTTGCGACCCTTGCCTGCGCATTGTGCTTCCTGCATCCGGAGTGGCGGCTACGTGGACTAAGACTGCGCCCGCCGTCCTTGCAAGCAATCCTCGCCCTTATGCTCTGGACGCTAATGGATGTCGGCTTTGCCGGGATCGCGCTTTGGTTCTTGCTGCCCTCGGGGCATGGGATCGAACTGGCCGCGCTGCTGCCTGCCTATTTTCTGGCGCTGGGGCTGGCAATAATCTCGTCCTCCCCCGGTGGCGCCGGCCCGCTGGAGCTGGCCATGCTGGCGCTGCTGCCGGGCGCGGAGCCTGCGGCGCTGGTTGCTGGATTGCTGGCCTTCCGCTTGGTCTATTATGCCATACCTGCGGCGCTCGCGGGGGCGCTGTTGCTCTGGCCTTCGCTGATGCGGCAAGGCCTGGCGGCTGAGCCAGAAGACGAGGAAGACTTGCTTGGCTCAGACGTCCGTCCTGCCGCCAGCCAGCCCTTTGACCGCCCACAGGCGGAAACCGGGGTGATCTTGCAGAACGGCGGTCACGTCATGGCCTTTGGCCTCAATCAGGTGGCCATGCTCGACACGCCGCAGATCTCGGCCGTATTGTTTGACCCAATAAGCGGGCGCAGGCCTGAAATCCCCGATGCGCTCAACCGCCATGCCCGCGCGCGCAATGCAGCCGCCTGCCTCTATAAATGCAGCGCGCGACTGGCAATCGCCGCCCGCCAACAAGGGTGGAAGGTGCTGCGCATTGCACAGGATGCCATTCTTGACCCATCAGAGTTCTCTGACAAAGGATCTTCCTTTCGCCAACTGAGACGCAAGCTCCGCAACGCAGAAAAGGCGGGCCTGCGGGTCGAACCTGCGTGGAGCACCCTGCCCCTGCACGATATGGCCGAGGTTGATCACGCCTGGACCCGGCAACATGGCTGTGCGCGTGGAACCACCATGGGACAGTTCGAACCCGGGTATGTGGCGATCCAGATGACGTTTCTGGCGTGGCAGGAGGAACGTCTGATCGGGTTCATCACCTTTCACCGCGCGGCGGACGAGTGGTGTCTCGACCTGATGCGCCAACTGCCGGGGGCGCCGGATGGCACCTGTCATGCCCTGCTGCGCGCCGCCATTGAGACGGCGAGAGATGCCGGTGTCACGCGTTTGTCGCTTGCCGCCGTGCCCGATCACAGGTTTGCACACCGTTTCGACCGGGGCCTGCGGCAGTTCAAATCCTGCTTTGCCCCCAGCTGGCAACCCCGCTACATTGCGGCACCAACCTGGCCGCAATTGGCTCTCGCGCTGGCGGAGATGATCCGACTAGTCCATCGCCCGGCGCGACCGGAGATCGAGATGCCGCAGCCGGACATGACCATGCGCGCACCTCATGTAGAACTTGACGAAAATGCAGTTGCGGGAAAACGCTCTGCGTGACAGATGAACCCATCCTGCAGAGGGCATGTGGCCCCTCGGCACTGACCTGGTAAGTGGATACCAAGATGAGCAATAGTTTCCTCGACCTCATGGAGAGCCGCGATGTGCTGCTGGCCGACGGGGCAACCGGCACCAACCTGTTCAACATGGGCCTGCAGTCCGGCGACGCGCCAGAGCTGTGGAACACCGATGAGCCGGAAAAGATCAAAGCGCTCTACAAGGGCTCTGTTGATGCGGGCAGCGATTTGTTCCTCACCAACAGTTTTGGCGGCACAGCCGCGCGTCTGAAACTGCATGATGCCCAAGGCCGGGTGCGTGAACTGAACCGCGTGGCCGCCGAGCTGGGCCGTGAGGTCGCCGACACCGCCGAGCGCAAAATCGCCGTTGCCGGGTCTGTGGGCCCCACTGGCGAGATCATGCAGCCCGTGGGCGAGATGAGCCATGCGCTGGCGGTAGAGATGTTCCACGAACAGGCCGACGCGCTGAAAGAAGGCGGCGTCGATGTGCTCTGGCTGGAGACGATCTCCGCGCCGGAGGAATTTGCCGCCGCCGCAGAGGCCTTCAAACTGGCCGACATGCCCTGGTGTGGCACCATGAGCTTTGACACCGCCGGGCGCACCATGATGGGGGTGACCTCCGCCGATCTGGCCAAGCTGGTCGAAGGCTACGAACAGCCGCCGCTGGCCTTTGGCGCCAACTGCGGCACCGGCGCGTCGGACATCCTGCGCACCGTTCTGGGCTTTGCCGCGCAAGGCACGGAGCGTCCGATCATCTCGAAGGGGAACGCGGGCATTCCGAAATACGTCGATGGCCACATCCACTATGACGGCACGCCAGAACTGATGGGCGAATACGCCGTGCTGGCGCGGGATTCTGGCGCGAAGATCATCGGCGGCTGCTGCGGCACCATGCCGGACCATCTGCGCAAGATGCGCGAGGCGCTCGACACGCGGCCCCGCGGCGAACGTCCGACGTTGGAGCGGATCGTCGAGGTGCTGGGCCCCTTCACCTCTGCCAATGATGGCACCGAAGAGGGCGCAAACGATGGCAGCGAGCGGCGAAACCGCCGTGGTCGCCGGCGCAGCTGATCCAACCGAATTTCGAACTCCCGAAAGGGTCGGACGCAAGTCCGGCCCTTATTTCTTGCCTGCCTGACCCACCGAAGCGGATCTAGCCAAACAGGCTGAGCTGGTCGCCCGCCTGTGCCGGTTTGGCAAAGAGATCACTCCGCAGCGGCTCCGCCCTTTCAGCCAACCCCAGCCGGGCACAGGCCAGTTTGAACCGGCGCGCAATCACCTCGGCATATTCGCCCTCGCCGCGCATGCGCTGCCCCCAACGCGGATCATAGTCACGGCCGCCATGCATCTCGCGCAGGCGGGCCATTACCTTCTCCGCCCGACCGGGCTCATGTTCCTGAAGCCAGTCCTGCCACAGCCCCGACACCTCGCGCGGCAGGCGCAGCATGATCCAGCTGGCCGCATCCGCCCCGGCCTCTACCCCGGCAGCGAGCAACGCCTCCAGCTCGTGATCCGTCAGCCCCGGCACCAGGGGTGACGTCATGAGCCGCACCGGAATGCCGGCATCACTCAACCGTTTGATCGTCGCCAAACGGCGCGCGGGCACCGGCACCCGCGGCTCCATCCGGCGCGACAGATCTGCATCCAGCGTGGTGACAGAGACGCCAACCCGGACCAGCCCACGGGCGGCCATGTCGGACAGGATGTCGATATCACGCTCGATCAACGTGCCCTTGGTGACAATGGCCACCGGGTGGTTGAACTCCCGCAGCACCTCCAGACAGGCGCGCATGATGCCGTGATGCCGCTCACAAGGTTGATAGGGATCGGTGTTGGTGCCGATCGCCAGGGTCGCGACCTTGTAGCTGCGGGCAGACAGTTCCTTGCGCAGCACCTCCGGCGCGTTCGGCCGCGCCACAAGCCGAGTTTCGAAATCAAGCCCGGGTGAGAGCCCGAGATAGGCATGGCTGGGTCGCGCGAAACAATAGATGCAGCCATGTTCGCACCCCCGATAGGGATTGATCGAGCGGTCGAATGGCAGATCCGGCGAGCGGTTGTAGGAGATCAGGCTGCGGGCCATCTCGCAGCGAATCTCTGTCGCAACGGAGGTCACAGCCTCCTCCTGATGCCAGCCGTCGTCGACCTCTTCGCGCCCCAAATCGAAGCGTCCTGCCGCATTGCTGAGCGCAGCGCGCGATTTGCGACGTTTGAGATTTTGGGAACCATTGTCGTGCATAATGCTGATATGGCACACGAACCAGAACAAATAAAGAACAAACAAGGATAAGCGAACAAAATCATGCAAAACCGCCCCTAGAATCGCATCGCTTTCATCGGTTTGGTCGGTTCGAAACGCACCAGTGTCGCAATCGAAACAGTGCAGATCGTCGCATCTGTCACAAAACAATAAAGAACGGCCAAACCGGGCGCGCCCGTCAGCTAAGGAATGCAGATATGTCGGAAGAAGAAGACATCATCCTCTCGGAACTCGATGACGAGGAACTGGTCCAACAGATGTATGACGACCTCTATGACGGTCTCAAGGAAGAGATCGAAGAGTCGGTAAATATCCTTCTGTCGCGCGGCTGGGCGCCCTACAAGATCCTCACCGAAGCACTCGTGGGCGGCATGACCATCGTGGGCGCCGACTTCCGCGATGGTATCTTGTTTGTGCCTGAAGTGCTGCTGGCCGCCAACGCCATGAAGGGCGGCATGTTCATCCTGAAGCCGCTGCTGGCAGAGACCGGCGCGCCGCGCATGGGTTCCATGGTGATCGGCACGGTGAAAGGCGACATTCACGACATCGGCAAGAACCTCGTTTCCATGATGATGGAAGGCGCCGGGTTCGAGGTGGTCGACATCGGCATCAACAACCCGGTGGAAAACTACCTTGAGGCGCTTGAAGAACACCAGCCAGACATCCTCGGCATGTCCGCCCTGCTGACCACCACCATGCCCTATATGAAAGTGGTCATCGACACGATGATCGAACAGGGCAAGCGTGATGATTACATTGTGCTGGTCGGTGGCGCGCCGCTGAACGAGGAGTTCGGCAAGGCCATTGGTGCCGACGCCTATTGCCGCGATGCGGCCGTGGCCGTGGAAACCGCCAAGGAATACGTGGCGCGCAAGCACAACGCCATGACCGCCTGATATGGCTGCCGCGTCCCAGAGACGCGGCCGGGCGGCCCGGCTCACGCAGCGGGCCGCCCTTCCCTTGCCCCGTGGCAAGACCCTGGATGCGCATAGCCTGTCGGAAGACGGCCTGGCCGCACCAGAACGCAAGACTGGGCGCATCCTGCTGATCGCCTGTGGCGCGCTCGCGCGTGAGATCCTGGATATCAAGGCGCTCAACGGTCTCGATCACATGGATCTGACCTGCCTGCCGGCCAAGCTGCACCTCTACCCCGATCAGATCGTCACCCATGTGGAGGCCGCGGTGGAAACCCATCGTGCGGTCTATGACCAGATCTACGTGGTCTATGCCGATTGCGGCACCGGCGGCCTGCTGGAACAGAAATGCGCGGAGATGGGCGTGGAGATGGTCCCCGGCCCGCATTGTTACGCGTTCTTCGAAGGCAATGCGCAGTTTGCAGAGCGCTCAGAGGCAGGCGAGATCACCGCCTTCTACCTGACCGATTTCCTGGTGAAACAGTTCGACGCCTTTATCTGGCGCCCGATGGGCCTCGACAAGAACCCCGAGCTGCGCGACATGATCTTTGGCAACTACACGACGCTGGTCTATCAGTCACAGGTCACCGACCCGCAGTTTGTGGAGAAAGCCCGCGTCTGCGCCGACCGCATGGGGCTGGCGTTTCAGCATCGCCACACCGGATACGGCGATCTGCAGAGCACGCTCACCAGCTGGGCGGCACAGAGATCTACTTCTGACTAGACTACTGTGGCAGGCATCAGAGACGCCTTGCCCAAGACGCAGCAATAGCAACCAGGGTAATCAGACCTGCGCGGCGGCGGTTTCGCGAATACGCTCTATCATCGCGCGCAGCCCATTGGACCGCTGCGCGGAAAGATGATCGTTCAGGCCAAGGCGCTCCATCTCGGCGCGCGCATCAACCGCAAGAACCTCAGCCATGGTGAGACCGTTGTAGAGCTTGCGCAGCAGCGCGATCAGCCCCTTCACGATCATCGCATCGCTATCACCATCGAAGTGGAACTTTCCATCGCTGATCTGCGGGTGCAGCCAGACCTGACTGGCACAGCCGTCCACCTTGGTTGCGGGCACCTTCAGTGCATCCTCCAGCGGTGGCATCGCCTTGCCCTGCTCGATCACATGACGATAGCGGTCTTCCCAATCCTCAAAAAACTCGAAGTCATCGACGATTTCCTCAAAGGCGGCGCTGGCCATGGCAATCCTCATCTCGCTGTGCAGGGGCAACAGATCGGACCTAGGCCAGCATCGAAGGGTTTTCAACCGCTTTTCAACGCCGCTTCAATCGGGTAGTCAGATTTGCAAGTAACTCTCACTGCGGCAGGTATTCATGCGTATTACTCTCGGCGCCCTCTTGATTGGCACATTGGCCCTGTCGTCCTGCGGCGGCTGGCGTGACTCCCGCGTCAACCCGACAAACTGGTTCGGCAACTCTCGCGAGGCCCCGGTTGAGACCGACGAAAACCTCAACCCCCTGATCCCACAGGAAGAGGAAAGAGTGAGCCTGCTCGGGCGCGGCGATGATGAAGAGGTCGACAACAGCCTGCCGATCGCGGTGATCAAGGATATGCGGATCGAGCGCACCTCGGTTGGTGCAATCCTCACGGTAGAAGGTGAAGCCGCCCGCAATGGCGCCTATGACGCGCAGCTGGTCCCTAGCATCACTCAGGAACCGGGGCGGCTGGAATATACCTTCCGGGTGAACTACCCCAAGAACGCCACCTATCGTGGCACGCCAGCGACCCGCACCATTCGCGCCGCTGTCAGCCTGTCGAACCAGGATCTTGCAGGCGTGCGTGTGCTGCGGGTGATCGGTAAGGAAAACGCCCGCGAAACCCGGCGCTGACAGAGCTCAGCCCTGAACAATTCGATACAAAAAACGCGCCTCACTGGGCGCGTTTTTTTGTGATTTAAAGTGAGATGAGCGTCAGATATTGACGACTTTGACCATCTGCCCCTTGGCAGCCAAGGCAATTTCACCGTTGCAAAGGCGAAGCGCATCTGCGCCAAACACTTCATGCCGCCATCCCTGAAGCGCCGGAACGTCCCGCTCTCCCGCGGCGATCGCATCAAGGTCCGAGGAGGGGGCAATCAGCTTAGCTGCGACACCGGACGCCTCGGTCTTGGCCTTCAGCAGAACGCGCAGCAAGTCTGCCAATGCTCCGTTGATCTGCATCTTCTCGCGCGACCGATCCGGTTGCGGCATCTCGTCCTGCGGGCAGTTCACGCCCCGCGCCACGGCCTTCAGAATGCCATCGGCGATCGCTCCCTTGCGCGCCTCACGCAACAACAGACGAGAGCCGCTCAGGTCAGACCCTGAACTGGGCTTCGTCGAGGCCAGCTCGACCAGCGCATCATCCTTGTAGACCCGATTGCGCGGCACGTTGTTGCTCTGCGCATATTCTTCGCGGAAGGCTGCCAGTTCGCGCACCACAGCCAGGAACCGACCGGAGTTGGTGCGGGTCTTGACCCGGCGCCAAGCCTCTCTGGGCTGTACGTTATAGGTGGCCGGATCGGTCAGCACCTGCAGCTCTTCTGCAACCCAGTGGCTGCGCCCCGTCTTGTCCAGCTCCTTGCGCAGGTGCTCGTAGATCTGGCGCAAATGGGTAACATCCGCGAGCGCATAGGTCTTTTGCGCATCGCTGAGCGGACGGCGCGACCAATCGGTAAAGCGCGAGGTCTTGTCCAGACCCTGCTTGCAGATCTTGCGCACCAGAGTTTCATAGCCCACCTGCTCGCCAAAGCCGCAGACCATGGCCGCGACCTGAGTGTCGAACAGAGGCTTTGGGAACACCTGCGCATCGACCCAGAAAATCTCCAGATCCTGACGCGCCGCGTGAAACACCTTGACCACATTCTCATTGCGGAACAGATCGTAGAGCGGCTCCAGCGACAATTCTGCAGATAGCGGATCCACCAGAACGGCATCTGTTTCACCATCACCCGCAAAGGCGATCTGCAGCAGACAGAGTTTAGAATAATAGGTCCGTTCGCGCAGGAACTCGGTATCCACCGTCACGTAAGGATGCTTCGCGGCCTCTTCACAAAAGGCTCGCAGTTCGTCGGTGGTTGTAAGAGTTTTCATCAATAGCGTCTTTTTTAGGGTTTCTACCGCTCGGGCACCCCGTTGATACGACGACGACGCACCGGTTGCAAACACCTGTCTGCGACAAGACACCGTGCCGTGTCAGCTCAGCCGCAACATTGCGTGTTCCCCGCGCAGATAGCGCGCCAGGACTGCGGGATAGAGACGGTGTTCCTGGACCAGAACACGGGCCGCAAGATCCTCCGGCGTATCGCCTGAAAGCACCGGAACTTCCGCCTGCCCCAACAGGGGACCATCATCTAGACGCGGCGTGACCTCATGCACGGTGCAGCCGTGACGGTCATCGCCAGCCTCCAACGCACGGGCATGGGTATGAAGCCCTTTGTATTTTGGCAGCAGGGAGGGATGGATATTGAGCATCCGCCCCTCGAACTGGCTGACAAAGCCGGCGGTCAGAACACGCATGAAGCCAGCCAGGCAAACCACATCGGCGCCCGCGTTCAGGATCGGCTTGACCAGCTCCGCCTCGAATGCGGCCCGATCCTTGCCAAAGGGGCGGTGGTCAACCACAGCTGTGGCCACGCCCCGCTCTGCCGCCTTGGTCAGACCACCGGCATCCGCATTGTTCGATAGCACTAGACAAGGCCGGCCGGGGTGGTCGGGATCATTCAGCATGCTGTCGACGAGGGTCACCATGTTGGAGCCCCCGCCGGAAATCAGAATGGCGACGGTCTTTTTGTCGCTCACAGCAGCCCGCCTGTATAGCGCACGCCCTCTTCCGCGGTCACGGTGCCCAGACGGGAAACGCGCTCGCCCTCACCTGCCAGCAGCTCAGTCAGCGCTTCTGCACGGTCCGCCTTGACCACAAGGATCATGCCGATGCCGCAGTTGAAGGTCTTCAGCATCTCGGATTCTTCGATGCCGCCCGTTTCCGCAAGCCACTTGAAGACATCGGGAAGCTCCCACGCACCGAGATCGATATCGGCACCAAGCCCCTCAGGCAGGACGCGCGGCAAGTTCTCGGTCAGGCCACCGCCGGTGATATGCGCCAAGGCATTCACGCCACCAGCACGCACCGCGGCGAGCGATTGTTTGACATAAAGCCGCGTCGGGGCCAGCAGCGCCTCGCCCAGCTTGCCCTCGCCAAACGGGCTGTCCGCGTCCCAGCCAAGGCCGGAGTATTTCACGATCTGGCGCACCAGCGAGTAACCGTTGGAATGCACCCCGTCGGAGCCAAGACCAAGCAGCACATCGCCTGCCTCGACACCAACGGGCAGCGCGCTGCCGCGCTCCATCGCGCCAACGGCAAAGCCTGCCAGATCGAAATCACCCTTGGGGTACATGCCCGGCATCTCGGCGGTCTCGCCGCCGATCAACGCACAGCCTGACCGCACGCAGCCTTCTGCGATGCCTTCGATGATTCGCGCCGCAACATCTGTTTCCAGCTTGCCGGTGGCAAAATAGTCGAGGAAGAACAGCGGCTCCGCGCCCTGACACACCAGATCATTGACGCACATGGCAACAAGGTCGATGCCGACGCCGTCCACATGGCCGGTGTCGATGGCGATGCGCAGCTTGGTGCCCACCCCGTCGGTGGCGCCCACAAGGATCGGATCCTCGTATCCGGCGGCCTTGAGATCGAACAGCGCGCCAAATCCGCCCAGACCGCTCATCACTCCGGGACGGTTGGTCCGTTTTGCAGCCGGTTTGATCCGGTCCACAAGTTCGTTGCCCGCATCAATGTCCACCCCTGCATCCGCATAGGTCAACCCGTTCTTGCCGCTGGTCATCGCTTGGCTCCTTCGCAATGGTTGACGAGCATTTAGCCTATAGGACGGGTGAAGGAAACTAGGGAATGCACCCCTCCCCCTGCACAAATCTGCACAATGGGAGGGGTATTTGATCGATCACTGCAAACTACAGCGATCAGGACGTCGGATCAGAGCCCGAACTGCCACGGTGCCTGATGGAAGGCATAGGCCGCACCATCCCGCACCACCCGCCCCAAACCGGGGAAATCCAGATGCATGCCAGTCACCAGAAGCTGGTCGGCCGCAGCCCGATCAAACATCGCCTTGCGGGTCTGGGCCGCCAGCGGCTGATCGGTGTCAAAGGGAATGGTCCAGTCCGGATTGGCGAACTGCAATGCGGTGCTGTGAACCACATCGCCCCAGATCAGCAATTGTTCATCACCCGCGTCCAGCATGAAGCCGCTGTGCCCCGGCGTGTGCCCCGGCAACGGCATGGCGGTAAAGCCGGGCGCAACCTCGACCTCGCCCGTGAACGGCTTTTTCCGGTCCGCATAGGGTGCCACCGCATCGCGTGCCATCTGGAAGAACCCACGGCTGCCCTCGTCGACCGATGCCATGATCGCATCATCGTACCAAAAGTCCCATTCGGTCTCGGCGACCACCAGCTCCGCATTGGGGAAGGCAGCACTGCCGTCCGCTGCGAGCAGACCTCCGGCATGGTCAGGATGCATATGGGTCAGCAGGATCGTCGAGATATCGCCGACGCCAACTCTGGTCGCTGCCAACGCCGCCATCAGACCACCGAGATCCGGCCCCATCAGCTGTGCTGTACCTGTATCGACCAGCGTATATTTTCCGCCGCGCTCGACCAGATAGCCGTTCACCGGGATCTCCAGCCCTTGAGCGCCTTCGCGATAAAAGCTGCCTTCCAGAGTCTCTTGCGCACGCGCCGCATCATATCCGGTGAACATCGTGGCCGGCACCGGAAGATGACCGTCAAGCAACGCCGTGATCGTGGCATCCCCCAAGCGGAACTGATGCAAGACAGGCGCCGGTCCGGCTGGGGCGGCCTGCGCCATTGTGGAAAGCGTCGGCAGCGCCAGCGATGCGGTGCCAACACCAAGGGTTTTCAACAACGTTCGGCGAGAAAAAGTCATAAGTGGCTCCGATATCCTGATTTGCGCTGATTGCGCATGATTGGGAAATAGGCGTTTTTACTGGTGCCCCACAGCCAGCATCATCTAATAGGGGATATTAGCATCTCTGATAGGGAAATTCATGGATCGTTTGTCGCTTCTGGAAACGCTGATTGTGGCCCTCGACGAAGGCAGCCTGAACCGGGCCGCGCAACGCCGTGACATGACGCAATCGGCCATCAGCCAGCAGGTCAAGCAGCTGGAAAGCCTGATCGGTCATCAGCTGCTGCACCGCACCGCACAAGGGGTGCGGGCGACGCGATCCGGCGAGCTGATCTATGCTCACGCCCAAGGGTTGCTGAGCGGGTTTGACCGGATGACTGCCGAGCTTGATCAGCTGAACGACAGTTTTTCCGGTGACTTCCGGGTGAGTGTGAACAGTTTCCTCGGGCGCCATTTGATCGGTCCGATGTTGCTCGACCTGGATCGGGATCATGACGACCTGAACATCATTGTCCGCGTTGAGGACCGGCTGGTGGACGTGGTGCGAGAGAATTACGACCTTGCCATCCGCACCGGACGGCTTGGAGAGACAGATGGCGTTGGCCGTCGCATTGCCACAATGGAAACCGTCCTGCTGGCGACACCCGCCTATCTGGACAGCATGGGCAGGCCCGAGCACCCGGAAGATCTGAAGCGTCTCAAATTCATCCAGCACCATGAAGAACAGACCAAAGGGTTCTTTCCGCTGACCCGCGACGGCACCGAAGTCCTTGCGCCGGTTCGCGTCGGCTTTACCGCCGATGACCCGGATCTGATCCAGCATGCGGTTACGAACGGGGCGGGCTATTCTAGGGTGCCGCTGTTCTTTGTTCAGGACATGCTGGCCGAGGGAGTGTTTGAGCAAGTTCTGCCCGGTTGGTCGGCGCCGCAAAAGGATATTTTTGCCGTCTACCCCTCGCGCCATGGTGTCGACAGGCGTCGGGATCTGGTGATCGACGGGATCGTTGCGCGCCTAGACGACATCCACCGCAAGCGCCCTGCCCCGCACCTCCATGCCGTCACCGGATAGCCCCGCATACGACACAAGCGCGCGACCTGCCCCCTGGCCCCAAGGACGGCGCGGTCAGAGTGCCAGCGGACCTGAGTGCAGAAGCGCAAGTGCGGCAAATTTCTTGCACGGGACGGATTGCGAGGCCTGTGGAACGACTCTATAAACCAGCCTGTGGGAGATTAGCTCAGCGGTTAGAGCAGAGCGCTCATAACGCTTTGGTCCAGAGTTCGAATCTCTGATCTCCCACCACCGCGCCTTCCAGTGTCATCCGGCATTCAGGCGTTGCGCCCTGCGACACAACTGGCCCCTGTCTGACGTGGCGCGATCAAAGCGCGATCACGATGTCCGCCTGCAGTCCGCCCAGCTCTTCGCTAGTGCCCAGACGCAGCGTTCCACCATGGGCGCGCGCGATATCCGCCACGATTGCCAGACCGAGCCCCACACCTGTGCCACGATCCTGATTGCGAGAAGGATCGAGCCGGGTAAAGGGGCGAATTGCGTCACCGCGCAGCTCGGCAGGGATACCGGGACCATCGTCCTCCACCCGGATGCGCAGGGATTTCTGCAGAACAGCCACCGAGACCCGCGCCCGCGTGCCGTAGCGCACAGCGTTAGAGATCAAGTTGTCCACCGCCCGCCGCACAGCAGCCGCGCGCAGGGGGATCATACGATTTCCCACAGCCTCGACCAGATGCACGGTCTTTCCCTGCCGGGTCCAGCTTTGCACCGCTTCCTCAACCAGCGCGCAGGGATCGGTTTCTTCCATTGCACTGGTCGTCACCCCGCGTGAGAAGTCGAGGAAGGCGTCCACCATATCCTCCATCTCCTTCACGTCCTGCAGCATTGGCTCTGCCCCATCCTCATCCAGCATGGCAAGACTGAGCTTCAGCCGGGTCAGAGGGGTCCGCAGATCATGGCTGACCCCGGAGAGCATGAGCGTCCGCTGCTCGATTTGCCGATCAATCCGCGCCCGCATGTCGATGAAAGCCGCCCCTGCGGCCCGCACCTCGGTGGCGCCGCGCGGTTGATAGGGGATCATACGACCCACACCAAAGGCCTGCGCCGCATCGGCCAGCCGCTTGATCGGGCGCAGCTGGTTACGCATATATGCCATTGCGATAATCACCAGCATGAACCCAAAGACCGCCATGGTGACGATCAACTGGTGCGGCGCGGCGGCCGTCACGCGGCGCCGGCTGAATTCAAGCTCCACCATTCCAAGGTCGCTCTCCATGACCATGCGGACCGGCCGCGACCGCGGCAGTTGGATCGACTGGAACCGAGGCAAGCCGATAGTGAAGGCCTCCCGCACAACCCGGCCCGAGAAATCCTCAAATGGGATTTCATCACCCGGCACTGCCTCCGTCGGGTCCAGAAACCGCAGCCCGACATTCAGCGGCGGCAGCACTGGCGTCAGGCGCGTCAACGCCTCTTCCTGCGTCGCTGAGAGCTGGATCTGATCCTCTATCAGCAGGAACTCCCGCACCATGGTCTGCGACATCTGCTTTGTAATGTCCTCAAGATCGCGCCGGATAAAGGCGAAGGACACCACAAGCTGCAACACCACCACTGGCATCAGCAGGATCAGTGCAGCACGGCCATAAATCCCCGTAGGGAGCTTGGGCAGATAGTGTTTGAGACGAAAGAGCTTCATGACTAAGCCTAGAGCGGAGCAGATAAGACAGAACAGCGCCCCTCGAGGAGGAACGTCATGAGCAGATCGCAAGCCAAAGATGGGTTCAACCCAAAACCCGGTTTACCCGAAACAATCGCTCCGGGTGTTACCCGCATTCTTGCCCCCAATCCCTCGCCGATGACGTTCCGGGGCACCAATACCTACCTGATTGGCGAAGACGATCTGGCCGTGATCGACCCGGGCCCCGCCTCAGAGGCGCATCTCTCGGCGATCCTCTCCGCCTGCGGGCCGCGACGGCGCATTTCGCATATCCTGGTGACGCACAGCCATCTGGATCACTCCCCCCTCGCGGCACAGCTGCGTGCCAAGACCGGAGCGCCTGTTTTCGCCTTCGGCACCGCGGATGCGGGACGCAGTGCGATCATGCAGGATCTGGCCGCGCGCGGGCTGGCAGGCGGCGGTGAAGGGATAGATCAGACCTTTGACTGCGACCATCGCCTTGCTGACGGAGCGATGCTGACAGGGCCGGACTGGCAATTGGAGGCGATCCACACCCCGGGTCACATCGGCAATCACCTGTGTTTTGCGCTTGGTGACATCCTGTTCTCGGGCGACCATGTCATGGGCTGGGCCAGCTCTCTGGTGTCGCCACCGGACGGAGATCTGACGGATTTCATGTTGTCCTGCCACAAGCTACAACAGCGAGAGTGGTCGCAATTCCTGCCGGGGCACGGAGCGCCAATTCTCGATCCACATGACCGCCTCGACTGGCTCATCACCCATCGCCGACAACGCGAGACCGCCATCCTTGACCGGTTGCGCGAGGCCCCCTTCACGGCTGCCGACCTCACCCTTGCGATCTACACTGACACGCCGGCTGCTTTGCTTCCTGCAGCCGAACGCAATGTGCTTTCTCATCTGGTGGATCTTACACAGCGCGGCGCGGTCCACCCGATCAACGACCTGTCCGAAACAGCAACCTTCGCCATCAAAAGTTGATTTTTTTATCTTGGGGACGTTTTCGCTCTGGACGCCCGAAAACGTCCCCGTTATACGAGCGCCACACTCCGGCGTAGCTCAGCGGTAGAGCAGTTGACTGTTAATCAATTGGTCGTAGGTTCGATCCCTACCGCCGGAGCCAATTCCCACACAAGGCATTGGAAATAGTTTAATCATTGGATCCAGGATCCAATGATCGCGGTCTCGATGCGAGTAGATTCACCACAGAAATTGATGACAGCATCCACAGCAGTGGAATAGCTCAAATCAAAGACCAGCGGCGTTGCCGCCGAGGTGGATCACCATCATGAAACCGTCTCGGAAACAGGCGAAACCCTATTCCAATTGCCAGTGAACTTGAACCAGCGTCCCCAGCGCTATCACGTCCGCCGTCGGATGATTGAGGGACGCCGGTCACGGTCGCTTCGCTGTCAATCTCTGCAGGACGATCAATATCCGACGCTTCAGAGTACCGGACTGGCCGAGATTGTATCTAATCTGCTCGACGGGGTACCACTTCGTAGCCGCTCTCTTCCGGCTCATCGTCGATCAGCTCTGTCGGAAAGCCATCTGCCAGCACCGACAGGCCTGTGGCTTCCTCAAGGCGACGGATGATATCGTCTGTATTTGCGCGCTCTCCATAGCGCTCTTGGCCATCCTTCATGATGTCGATGATCATTGGCGACAATTCCAACGGCACGTTGTTGCGCGCGGCAATGGTCTGGAACAGGCCGATATCCTTGAGGATTAGGTCGAGTGTGAAATTCACATCACGCGCGCCATTGAGAATCAGCTGACTTTCCGTTTCGTGTACAAAGCTGGTGCCCGAAGAAATTTTAATGGCTTCATAGGTAGTTGCAAGATCCATGCCCGCGGCCTTCATCGTAACCAACGCCTCGCAGCACGTCAAAAGATTGGCCGTTGCCAGATAGTTAGTCATCACTTTCAGCGTAGACGCTGTGCCCAGCGGCCCCGTGTGCAATACCCGGCGGCCCAGCGTGGTGGTCAGTGGCAGAACCCTTTCAAAGGTCTCGCGATCACCGCCGACGAAGATCGAAATATTGCCGGTTGCCGCACGATGGCAACCGCCGGAAACTGGACACTCCGCCGGCAAGGCCCCTTTGGCACGCACAAGTTCACCGATCCGCTTTACCTCGGCCTCATCGGTCGTGGACATTTCCATCCAAACTTTCCCTGCGGAAAGGCCAAACAGAATGCCATCGCGCCCTTCCATAACATCCGAACAGGCCTTGGGCGATGGCAGACAGGTTATCACCACGTCGCACAGCTCTGCCATCTGTTTAGGCGTGTCGGCCCAGTCGGCACCCTTGGCGATGAAATCCTGCGCAGCTTGCCGGTCGAGGTCATGCACGACCGTATCAAATCCGTTTCTTATCAGGCTGCCAGCCAACTTGCCGCCAACATTTCCGAGGCCGATAAACCCTACTTTCATGATTATCTCCAGTTGCTTACCCCGGGGCGCGCCCTAGGACATCCGGCGTGGTGAAATGCGCTGCTGTCGTTCACGCACAACAGGAGCTTTCGATATGCGAGGATGTGGTCAAGACCCGGGAACGCAGATCCAGGTCGCAGAATATCACGTTTCGCGGCCCTGCCGGCGGGTTACCGACAGAGCCCGAAGGTGACGCTGTCAGGCGCTTTGTCGCCTCGCCTCGCTGGAGGTCCGGCCCGAATACCCTTGCTTCGCCAATACGCGATAGGTTGATCGCAGCGCGCCGCGATCCGTATAGCAGCCGCGCAGATGACGTTTGCCGCTGTCGGCAACATAGCCCTCACGGCCATGTACAATGCGGTGATTGTCGAAAATCACGCAATTTCCCGCCTCAGAGCGGAAGCGTACCAGAAAACGGTCTTCCTGCATCATCTTCAGAAACTTGATAAATGCTGGATAGTAGCTGTCTAGAAGGTCCTGCGGCAGATCCATGGCGTCCTGCAAGTGCTGAGAAATGGTGACACCGGTCACACGCCCATCGGCATCGGTCTCGATCACGCGCTGATGGGCGCGGTAGTCCCAGTTGTCATGACGATAGAAAAACGGGATCTTGTTGTCAGCCAGCAGGCGGAAGGACTCGGGATCTTCCTCACGCAGCGCTTCTGCCACAGCGGCGCCGTCGAGAAAAAGCGAAAGTCCCCCCTCCACAGTATTTTCAATGCAATGCAGGAATTGTACGCCCGGTGCGGCCTCTTCTCCGGGAAGATCAGTGTGCATCTCCAACGGTCCGGCGGTAAACGCCAGATTGGTGGGTTCGATTTCGACACGCACGTCAAAGAACAGCCCTTCGGCCGATGGTGTGATTGAACCGATCATCTCTACAAGGCGCGGCAGACTGTCATCATCGCCGGCCATGTCGCTCACGATGGCAATCCCATCCTCAATAAGCGCATGCGTCAGCTGCGCTCGGGCATCCGGGTCACTCAGCACTGCATGTTGTGGCACACGGGAAAAATGTGGTTCTTGATCCGAGTACCACAGCTTGGGCGAGATATCTGCAGGGTCTTCCGTACGCCCTCTTGTCGCGAAACTTTCCAACAATGCCAACGGGATATGGCTAACTTGATTTTCGGTCTTCCAGTTGATCACAAGTGCGTCGTTCTCCAGACGCGCACTGAGCGGGCGTGGAAGATCAGGCAGAGAGGCCACGTCGAAGATCCGTTCGCGTGTCTGGCTGTCGATGCAACTGGGGCATGCGTCGCGCAGCCAGCAGTAGTTGAAATATACCTCTCCTGAAGAAAGGGGCACGGTCAAACCGGAAGTGCTTAGGGCGATTTGGGTCATGTTTTTGCTCTGATAGTCAGGGTCAGGTGGCGTAGTCGGAGTTTTCGTGATCGAGAATCGAGCGGATCGCGTCGAGATGCGCCTCCGCTTGCCCGGGATAGTCTTCCAACTCCTTAGCGGTCTTTTCGGCGATCTCCGGCGGGATCAGGCGCAGCGGCTGCCCTGTCTGCAAGGCCCGGATATATGTCTCGGCTGCACGTTCAAAATAGTAGAGCCGGTTAAATGCATCGCCGACGCTGTCACCCAGGACCAAAACACCGTGATTGCCCATCACCACTACCTTCTTGGAAGGATCCGTCAGCATCGCAGCACAGCGCTCGCCCTCATCCTCAAAGGCCAGACCACCAAACTGATCATCGATCACGACACGGTTGTAGAACGTCGCCGTATTCTGATCGATCGGTGGCAATCTGCTGTCCGCCAGCGAGGCCAGAACGGTCGAAAAGATTGAATGCGCATGCATCACACAGCGCGCATGTGGACAGCGCCGATGGATCGACCCGTGCAGTCCCCAAGCGGTTGCATCTGGTGCATCAGGTCGATTCAAAACATCAGGATCGTTTGCATCCAACTCCAACAGCTCGGACGCGCGGATGCGAGAGAAATGCGCCTGGTTGGGATTGATCAGGAACTGCGAGCCATCTGCGTTGACGGCAAGGCTGAAATGGTTGGCGACCGCCTCGTGCATATTCAACCGCGCGGTCCACCGAAAGGCAGCAGCAAGTTCGATGCGCTCCTGCCAGTGGCTCAAATTTTGCATGGTATCCAAACTCATATCGTCTCCTCCGCGGCCCTGGGCATGGCGCCCGGGGCATTTCTGGTTGTCTTTGACGTGCTGGCAGGCATGCAAAGATCACGAATTATAGAAGATATGCAGCAAGTCGAGACTTGCGTAAAATGATTAAAGATAGCATCTATACCAAAAATATTTTGGTGATAGATGTCCTCACGCTTGCCCAATCTGGTCTGGCTCAGAACCTTTGAAACAGCTGCTCGCCTGCAAAATTTTACACTGGCAGGCAAAGAGTTGGGGCTGACACAGACGGCGGTCAGCCTGCATATCAGATCGCTCGAAGCCGCGCTGAAGCGCCAATTGTTCGTCCGCCAGGCCCGGCACCTCCAACTCACCTCTGAGGGAGAGGCGTATTTGCTCTCAGTGAGCCAGGCGCTGGGGGACATTCGTGCCGCGACAACGAATTTATTTGGCGTCGAGGAGCAACAGCTGATCACCGTGCGGGCGCCAATCTCAACTGCGGCGCTATGGCTCGCCAAGCACCTACCTGATTTCAAAACCGAGTATCCCAATATCACCGTCCGGCTGGTATCCACCATCTGGGCCAGTTCTGCGGTCGACGAAGACATCGATGTCGATTTGCGATTGGGACGAAGCGATGAGTATGATGGCCCAAGCGAAGTTATCTCTTCCGAGACGGTGACCGCGGTTGCGAGCCTTCAACGCCTTGGCAAGATACGCGATGCAAGTGATCTCGAGGACCAGCCCCTCATTTCCATCCTTGGATATGACGATTGCTGGACGCGTTGTTTCGCTGCCGCCGGCCTCAAGCAACCGACATCGGTACCTGCCTATTCGGTTGATACCAGCATGGCCGCGCTTGCGCTCGTTTCGGCAAACGCCGGATGCGCGGCGATCCTGACACGTTTTGCCAGACAGGCGACCCTAGCGCACCATCAAATCGGCATGATCGGTGACCCGGTTCCATTCTCGCACGTCCACTACATCGCCAGACCCAAAACTCGGAGGAAACAAAAACCGGAAAGCCGCCTCTTCGAGGACTGGCTAAAACGTCGGTTTTCCGCTGAACCGTAGTCAAATCCGGCCTTTTCAGATGTTTAATGTGGGTATTTCGCCGATCAACGCTACGCTCTTCTCGCGCAAAGCACATGCTTTCAATCCGCTTGGAGTTCTCCCCCTACGACATAGGCTGGCATCCGGAAGCGCCCGGCGATTGAGAACATGGCGACAGCTCCACGGGCCGTGGGCGAACCACAGAACAAATCTGCGCGGCGGAACTGAACAAGCCGGACCTGTCGCGTATTTCTGCCGTTCCACGTGCTCGTTCAAGCCACTTTCCATTCGAAGACGACAGGGCATTTCCAGCCCGATGCCGAGTGCCATCGGCGTGGATCGCAAAAGCCGTTGATGGATCCAAAGATCGCCATCTCGGCCTGCCGTCGGGTGTCGATGATGGTCGTCAGATCAGCTCAGCCTTAGTTGTTTTGAATGACGTCTCAACGGCCGCATTGTCATAACGATAACCTTTGCCGCTCATCGAAACCCGGAAGCCATGTTGGGGCAGGATCATCGGGTCGCCGTGCGAAGAGTACTGGCTACCGCGATCACGGTGGAAGATGCATGCCTTGGGAAGCGCCGGTAAGGGATAGCCATATCCCTTACCTCCTTGAAGGCACAGGTCTCGCGCCGGAGCCGTTCGTTCTCCCGTGCATGCTCGCGATCCTCGGACGATACCACATCTGTGCCGCAGAGCGCGTTCCCCCACTTGTTGAGCATCGAAAGCCAAACGCAACGCCCAAATCGTCTGCAACCTGACGCCGTATAAGACCGCAGATCAGCGCAGTTCGCTGTCAATCGGCACGCAATCTTGCCCCCCCTATCGGCGTCCAAAATGACCCCCTGTTGGCCCACGTGTAGCTGGCCCGATGCGGTGTAGCCAACGCACAGCGCAGCCGTATCGGGCCGGCGGGGCTTGGAGTATTCCCTGGTCTTGAAGCACCAGCTCTCGTTGCCGGTTTCGACGATGTCGCAGTGGTAGATAAGGCGATCGAGTAGTGCCGTCGTCATCTTGGCGTCTCCGAAGACCGATGGCCATTCACCGAAGTCGGGGTTGGTGGTCACGATGACCAAGGTGCGCTCGTAGAGGCGACTGATGAGGTGGAATAGCAACTGGCCGCCAGTCTGGGCGAACGGAAGGTAGCCAAGCTCGTCGAGGATTAGGAAGTCGAGGCGGCACAGCAGGTCAGCCGTGCGTCCCTGCGGGTCGGCACGAGCTTCAGCATCGAGCTTGTGCACCAAGTCCACGGCGTTGAAGAACCGTCCTCGCTTGCCTCGCCTAATGCACGCCCGAGCGATGCTCACAGCAAGGTGGGGTTTGCCGGTCCCGGTGCCGGTGCCGCCGATGAGCACAACATTGCGCTGCTGTTCAAGGAAATCCCCGGCGGCCAGGTCACGCACCAGCGTCTCGTTGACCGGCGTCTCCTCGAAGCTGACCTCGTCGACCTCTTTCGCCAGGGGCAGCTTGGCGATCGTCATCTGGTATTTGATCGAACGCGCCTGCTTCTCGCTGATCTCGGCGTTCAACAAGTCGCCTACGATCTGCTGCGGTTCATGCTGCCGCTTCACCGCCGTGGTGATGATCTCATCGTAGGCGGCCTTCATGCCGTAGAGCTTCAACTGGCTCATCGCGTCCAGTACCTGTGATCTTTCCATGGTTGGGTATCCTGAGGCTGGCATAGCGTTTGCAATCGGCCACAGGCTCGCAGGTCAGTCGCAACGCGTCCGGCGTATCGATGGTCAGCGGCGGCTGCGGTTCACGATGTCGGGCCAAGATGTTGATGACGACTGAGGCGGCGAGGCCCCCTTCGTTCAGGGCTTCGGCACAGGCAGCATCCACGGCATCCAACCCGTCGGTTGGGATCATGCTCAGAATCTGAACCATCTGGCGGTCACCATTCGGCACCTTACCAAGCTTGCGCTACACTCGCCTGATCGCGGGCGGCAACTCCCAGTCCTTGAACGGCGCTCCGTTCCGGAGGGCACCGGGTTTGCGGGCCAGCACCGGAGTGTAGTGCAGCGCGTCGTAGATAGCCATGTCGCGGCCGAAGGACTGGGAATGTTGCCCCACGATCTTGCCGTCCTGCCAGACCTCGACCTGCTCGGCATAGGCGCGGATCTCGACAGGGCGACCAACAGCGCGGCCATCCACGGAGTAGCGGTTCTTGTCGAAGCGAACGAGACAGGACTTCGACACGGACGCCGGCACGGCATGGAAGCCATCGAAAGGTCCGACATAGGGCACCAGGCTCGCGCGCTCTTTCTCGAGTAATTCCCAGATTGTCCGGTCACGCAGTTCTGGATGCGGATGCGACTTGACCCAAGCCACACAGCGGTCCTCGAGCCAGGCGTTGAGCTCGGCATAACTCCTGAACTTCGGTCTGGGCACGAAGAACCGTCGCCTGACAACCCCAACCTAGTTCTCGACCTGTCCCTTCTCCCAGCCAGAGGCAGGTGTGCAGGCGACCGGGTCGACCAAGTAGTGCCCGTACATCCGCTGGAACCGGCGGTTGTACGCGCGCTCGCGACCGGCAAAGATCGTGTCCACCGCGGTCTTCATGTTATCGCAGATGCCCCGCGCACAGGCTCCGCCGAAGAAGGCGAAGGCCTTGTCTTGGGCGTCGAAGACCATCTCTTGCGTCTCGCGCAGGTAGGCCTGGACGAACAACATCCGGCTGTGGCAAAGCCGGACATGCGCCACCTTCACGGTTGTCGTCGCCCCATCGATCACCACAATCTCGTGGCTCCAGTCGAACTGGTAGGCCTCGCCTGGGTCGAAGATCAGCGGCACATATGCAAAGGCCGAGGCCTCCTGTTCCTCCTTGGACCACGTGGCCGGATATCGCCGGACTGCATTATAGCCGCCATCATATCCTCGGGCCCGGAGTTCCTAGAAGATGCGGATGCGGGTCAGTCGCTCGCGTTTGGGCTGTCGGGCGTTGGCCGCCAGAATCTCGTCGAGCATGCCTTTCCAAGGCCCGATCTTCGGCTGAGGCTGGTTCATGCGTTCATAGGTCATCTCCGTCACGCTGGATCGGATCACCTTCCGCACCGCACTCCGCGAAACCCGCAGCTCCCGGCAGATCTGCTTAACTGACTTTTGTCCTGAAAATACGCCCGACGGATCTTTGCAATCGTCTCCACAACCAACATCCCACACTGTGCTCCCCGATGATCTCGGGGGGCAGCATCCACATCAGTTTAAAGGGGGGGGGCATTTTTGGACGCCGATTACCCCGCTACGGGGGACAAAATTGCACGCCTGTTCAAACAGTTCGCACCGTATCCTTGCGGAATTCACTTTTTCCTCCCATGCCGTTATCTCGTCTCTTTTGCTGCACGTTGTGCCATCAAAGGAGCGACACCAAACCGCCACAGCTGCGCTAAAGGTTTGGTGCCGCCAAACAAGCTAGTACGGTTCAAACGCAAAACCCCGGCCCAATTGAGGGCCAGGATACAAATATGAAAGTGATAGGATTTTAGCTCAGTTTCAGTGCAGACCTTGATAGGAAGAACTTTAGAAGTCGTCCCAGATCTTGGCCGCTGCGTTGCCATTGTCGGCAACGACCACTGCCTTGGTCGGCTCTGGAGTGTAGTCCCAATCGTCGCCATGCGCAGAGGGGGCAGAGACGCTCTGCTCTTCGGCTGCTGGCGCAATGGACTGCACATTTCGGGTACCTGAGCCGAGTTTGAAGTGAGCCACCATTTCAGCAAGGTTTGTTGCGTTGGCCTTCAGCATGTGGCTTGCAGCCGTCGCTTCCTCAACCATTGCGGCGTTCTGCTGAGTGACTTGATCCAGCTCAACCATGCCTCCATTGATATCGCCGAGACCTGCAGACTGTTCACTGGCGCCTTGGGCGATATCGGAAATCAGGCCAGAAATCTGTGTCACGCGTTCCACAATATTATGAAGCGCTTCGCCGGCCTTGCCAACCAGATCGACACCACGCTCCACTTGCTTGGAGCTGTCACCGATCAATGTCTTGATCTCCATTGCAGCGCCAGAGGACCGCTGCGCCAGTGCGCGCACTTCGGATGCAACAACGGCAAAGCCTCGACCAGCTTCTCCCGCTCGAGCGGCCTCAACACCAGCATTCAAAGCAAGCAGGTTGGTCTGGAATGCAATGTCGTCAATCACTCCGATGATCTGCGAAATGTGGCTCGAGGATTGTTCAATCTCGGTCATCGCGGACACCGCGCTGTTAACAACCGTTCCGCTATTAACCGCTTCGGCCTTGGCCTCTTCCATGGTGTTAGAAACACTTCCAGCACCTTCTGCAGCCTGACGTACAGAGGCGGTCAGTTCATCAAGCGCAGCAGCTGTCTCTTCCAGTGTTGCAGCTTGGCTTTCGGTCCGACGCGCCAAGTCATCAGAAGCAGAACTGATCTCAGTCGATCCGTTTTGAATACTATCTGCCGCATCGACAACCGCTGACACCGTGTCGAATAGACGACTTACAAGCGCGTTGAAGTCTTGGCGGAGCTTCTCGTAGTCATCTGGGAAGTCCTCGTCGATCTTGACCGTCAGATCACCAGTCGACAGATTGTCAAGCGCGCCACCCAGTACCGTGACAACATGTTTTTGAGCCGCGTCCTGCTTGCGCTTTTCCTCTTCCATGCGTTGCTGCTCGGCCGTTGTATCGCGAAAATCGACAAGCGCTTTGCCAAGAGCGCCGATTTCATCACGGCGATTTGCTTCCGGAATCTCGCGAGAGGTGTCTCCATGCTGCAATGCATCGATATGCGTGATCACATCACTGATGGGGCGCGACACTGCGACAGCAATCATGTAGAAAATCACCGAAAACGCAGCAAATATGCCGAACCCCAAACCAGCGGCCACGGTATTCGCATGCAAGATCTGCTCGTTGATGATCGAAGTATCGAGCGCCCAAACCATGTTTCCTGCTTCCTCACCCTCAAACAGGAGTGGGGTCCGGAAATATGTAAAGTCACCATCTTCCATGCGGAATTCTTCGGCCTCGAGAAGTGCGTCCGCTTTGGCGGCCCACTCCTCCAGCATCTCGTCACCCTTGAAGGCCTCCGCGAGCACATCACCGCTGCTAACGACACGAGCAAAGACGAAGGTCTCACGATCAGAGAGCGATGCGAGCGTGGTATTCGCCAGCTCTCCATTATAGTTCCAGGCAGCAGTTGCCAGGGGGGCGGCGATGTAGGTTTCCGTGAGCTCAACCTGCTCCTCAAACGCGGTATGCAGCGCAGTGGACAAACGTTGAGCCCAGAACGTGGTGATCACGCCAATCATCATCAGCAGGCCAGCCATCCCAGGAAGCAGGATCTTTCGTTTTACTGGCATGTTCCGGAACCAAGACTTTAAGAACATGGTGACTCTCCAATTCGTTTGGAACAAACATCACCCAATTCGATTTCTTTTCCGTTAAACTGAGGTGACTCTGGCGGACAAAAGCCGATCAAACCGCAAACCTACCGAAGTTTCTGCAAACGTACTTTCCAATATACTAACGTCACCCAGCGCCGCATATAGCTGTTCTAGCCCGCGGTTTTATTCGGGGGGCCTTTCTCAGGCTTGGCAGGATGCACCAACGGACAAGCGCGTCACGTGATCGCCGCGACAGCGCACGCCGTGTAGCTACAACGATGAGCATGGATGGAGTAGATGGCGCCCGCTTTCGGCATCGTGATCTGCCATCCTGCCGGTCCCTTATTCATAACGAGAGGCTGCAGGTTCGATTGGGGTATTCGGGTTCGCCGTCTGGTGCAATCGCGCCAAGCGCGGAGCCCTCAAATTGCACAAGCATCCGGCGCGCTTGCTGCAGTGTCTGGTTGACCAGGGACGAATGCGGCCGGACCGTATTGTAGCCGTAGCGCCAGATTGTAGTCGTAGCGTCAGAGGGTCAGCTTTCGCCGTGCCTGGTCCAAGCTGTCGAAGATCTCCTCGTTGATGAGAAGCTCATCGCGAGGGCTGCCGTTAATCGGCTCGATGAACGCGTTCTGCTGCGGTTTGTCGGGCTCGATGTCCAGATGAGGGCATTGAGTTCCCGAGCAACCCGTGCGCCGGCCCTTTGTTCGCACCTGAGCACCTGCGAGCGCGTGGCATGGATTGCGACCAAAGTGACTGCGAAAATCATCAAGGCGCGCAGCAAAGCTGCGATTCAGACGCCGTATACATGGCCGCAATCGACCAAAAGCCAAAACCGATCACTCAACACTTGCCCAGCGTGCGCCATCCGTAAGAGATCCGAGGGCTGTCCCGAATGGTCACAAGCTTCGTTCGTAGGCTGAGCAAGAATTTAAGCCCCCCAATCCGCTGACCTCCTTGATGCTTTCAAAAATGTAGAGGTCCAACCATTCTTGCCGGACCGCATCCGTTGTCAAAGCACTGAGCCTAAGGCGCACCGAGTTTTGCCGACATCGGAGAACAAAACCATCAAAATTTCCGCTGGACGCGCTCACATGACATCGTTATACGAGCGCTCACACTCCGGCGTAGCTCAGCGGTAGAGCAGTTGACTGTTAATCAATTGGTCGTAGGTTCGATCCCTACCGCCGGAGCCAAATTGCAGTCTAGACCTGTTTCAGAGGGGCCTGGAAATGCAAATGGCAAACTTCAGTTCCAACCTTGCCGTGTTGATTTAACCTAGAATCAGGATATTGTGCCGCACCGATAGGGATTAGGCGTCCGCCTGATGCCCTGTCCCAATGTAATGCCTAAGCATACCATCAGCGGATCGCCAGGCTGTGCGCAATCCGTAGAGCTCCGGCACAACGTTGGTGTTAGCCTCTTCGAGCTGCAGCATAGAGGCACGCAATTCCAATAGACCCAGTACAGCAGCGGAACCTGCGAGCCGGTGGGCTTCTTGGCGGTGGCGCTCGGTCAACTCTTCGCTTTGCTCCAACTGATCGCTCAGCTTTCGAACATCACTGCAAAACTCAACTAGGAAATGCTTCGCTTTATCGGGTCCAATTGCATTTACAAACTGTTCGATGTCAGAATCACCGGGATGCGCCGGCACAGGCGGGGCGGCTTTCGTCGCATCGAGGCCTCCTCTCGCATGCCGTGCGATAGTGCCCGCAAGTGCGTCCCGGTCGATCGGTTTGGTCAGAACCTCGGCAAAACCCGCGTTGAGAATGCGTGAATGGTCATCCTCGGCCGCATGCGCTGTCAAAGCCACGATATTGGTGTCATCGGCAAGATGCTCCTCTCTTGCACGGCGCAACACCTCCATGCCGTCGATGTCGGGCATGCTAATATCAGTAATGACAAGATCGAAGGTCTCGGTTCGAAGTGCCTTGATCCCGTCTTCGCCACCGCTCATCGAGGCGACATCATGACCAAAATCGCCCAGCATTTTCTCCAGAAGAAGACGATTGATATCATTATCTTCTATGATCAATAGCTTCTGCCCCGAGCTAGACTGCTCATGCCCGATCCGCTGTGGACACTGTTGCAGATCCGATGGGGGCAGCGGAACAGCGAAGGTGAACAAACTGCCCTCGCCCGGTTCGCTCTCGCAGGCGATCTCTCCACCCATTGTTCGCACCAGACGCTGCGAAATCGCGAGACCAAGACCGGTTCCTTCGCTTCCCCGCTTGTAGCTCGGGTCAAGCATGATGAACTCGTCGAATATCCGTTCCAGATCGTCTGCAGCAATCCCTTGGCCGGTATCGGCAACACTGAACTCGATCGTGTCCCCGGAGGTGCGCATCACATCCACCGACACCGCACCATCGCGCGTGAACTTCAACGCGTTGCCGATCAAATTCAGCAAGACCTGCTGCACATAACGACTGCGCCCCAAAACACAATCTGTCGCCCCAAGGCTACAGAACACGCTGAGTTCATTGCCATTCTTGCCCGCCGCAGCTTGCAAACTATCGCAGGTACTGGCAATCAGATCGGCCAAATCAAACGGCGCGACCGCCTCAGGTTCGGCCCCGGCTTCCAACCGCGACAATTCCAAAACGTCATTGACGTGATGCAGCAAAAGCTCTCCGGAAACCCGCATCGCCTGCAGGAACTTTCGCTGCTCCGACGACGGGGTCAGGTCATCCAGAATATCCAGCGAGCCCAGAATGCCCGTAAGAGGAGTGCGCATTTCGTGGCTCATGACCGTTAGCAGCTTGTCTTTTGCCTTCTCCCCCGCCAGCGCATCATCTCGGGCGCGACGCAAATCCTCTTCCGCACGCAAGCGGCGCGAAATATCGCGGACGTAACTCACCAGCACCTCGTTTCCGTTGGAGCGGCTCATTGTCAGGGACACTTCAACAGGAAGGGTTTCACCGGATTTACGCCGGGCCGTCATCCGGATACGGCCATCGGTCTCTCGCAGCTCACTAGGCAGTTGCTTGTCAGTGAACATCTCAGACTTCACAGGCACCAGATCTTCGAACGGCAACCCGATGGCCTCTTGGGCCGAATAGTCGAAAATTTCCTCTGCCGCGCCGTTGAAGGCCGTGATCCGCCCCGCCTCATCCGCCATCAGAATGGCATCGAGTGAGGAGGTCACCATGGCCTCCGTCCGGGCTGCTTCACGCGCCTGCAGTGCGGCCAATTTCTGCCCCCGCCGGAACAACAGCAGGATCATCAGAGCGGTCAGAGTGAGCGCGGCCGTCAGCGTAATGACGACGATCGCGAGGTTCAGGAACAAATCATGCAGCTGCACGCGTTCATCCCCGGCGGTCTCTGCCTGCAGCGCGACGCCGATCAGCGCGAGGTCACGCACGTCATTGCCATCGGCGACCACCATCTCGCGCAGCTCATCCAAACTGCTCAGCAGCGTCTCATCGGAGGCGTCGATCAACCCGGCTTGCGCCTTCATACCGCGATGCAGCCGCTCCAGAGATAGCTCGCCCTCCTTGTTGTCACGTATGCCAGAGTAAAAGGCGCTCTCACGGAAGGTGGCAATTCGGCTGTAATAGATGTCGAACTGTCGTCGCAGCCGCACCAGGTCATCGGCATCCTCGGTCTGCATCGCTGCCAACCGGTATTTCAGGTAGTCCACCTCCGCCTGCGACAGGGTCCATTGCAGGTTGTCCGTCGCCGCCGAGGACAATGCTTCTATCCGGGTTTGCACATCTTTGCCCAGCCGAACGGCTTGTACCGCCAGCAGTATAAGAACCACGGCGGCACCAGTGAAAAGCCAACGATGCATCTGCGGTATCTTGAGGCGCTGCAACAGCCGGATACCTCCTGAATGTTAGCCCCCGAAAAGGCCGGTTAGTTCACTGTTATCCTGTTCAGCTGCCAGATGCTGCGCGAATAGACCTCTTCGGTGCGAAACTCTGCACCGCTGTCATAGGGATAGATGATCCAAAGTGGCCCCTTGTCTCGCAGAGACATTCTTTCGCCATTTCGCAAGTAAGCAACGATGGGCCCGCCTGCGCGCACATCCGACATCGGGATCTCAACGGCGTAGTCGTTGACGGCTGCCGCTTCCAGCGTGCCTTCAGCGACGTCAACATGGGACAGCAACCGATCCAACGACACCCCGACAAACCTCTGCTCACCGTCGCTCCAGATCGTGGAGGTCACAACCTCACGCTCCCCCAGATCGCGCAGGTCGCGGATCGTGAATTCATGAACGTCTTCTCCTGCACGAACCGTTAGCAGAATGTCCTGCTCGCTGGCGATCACGGGCAGGGAAAATGCAAGGGTGAACAAGGCCACCACTGCGGCAAGCAGGCGTTTCATCATGTGTCTCCAATATTCGCTTTGCCCGTGTTCGGGCTTGTCAGGATACTGGCATATCCAAACCAATACGGCATGAACGCCTGTGTATAGTCTGCTAGACTTTCGTATAAGATCGGTAAACTCAGCTCCCGAAAATGTGGCTTTCGTCGCCGCATTGGCACGCCTCTTCAGCACACGCCAATGCGATTCCTGCCAAAATGAGGGCTCCGCAAAGATTTGCGGCGAACAATCCTACCGTGCGACACAAGCAATCCACTGCAAAATAATCCGGCAAAAGTTGATGGATTGGAAAGGTTTGCCCCTGTAGGGTTGTCTAGGAACAGTGAAAACAGGTTAAACGGCGACATGCGCATTCTACTTGCAGATGATCATGACATGGTGCGTGATACCATTTCCGCATATCTCACCTCGGAAGGCGGAGCAGAGATTACGGCCACAACGGATTTGCACCGAGCCATGCAAGAGCTTGAAGATCAGGGTCCATTCGATCTCGTCCTGCTCGACTATAATATGCCGGGAATGAACGGTCTCGACGGTCTGCAACGTGCCCTGAAAGCAAACGGCGGCCGTGGCGTCGCCATCCTGTCGGGCAGCGCCCCGACCCGTACGGCGCAGGATGCATTGGACGCAGGTGCCATCGGCTTCATCCCCAAGACAATGGGCGCTCAATCCCTGCTGAACGCTGTTCGCTTCATGAGCGCCGGCGAGATTTACGTGCCCGTCGAACTGATGCGAGAAGAAGCCTCTGCCCCTGCACACCCGCTGCTTGCCCAACTCAGCCCGCGCGAAATCGAGGTTCTAAGTGGCCTGTGCCAAGGCCAGTCCAACAAGGAAATCGCCCGCGATCTGAATTTGCAGGAAGTCACCATCAAGCTGCATGTGCGCACCCTGTGCCGCAAACTGGATGCCAAGAACCGCACCCAGGCCGCGATGACGGCAAAGGAAGCTGGCCTGTTCTAAAGACCGCGCCTGTCGTGGTCCAATCGCCCGCCGGACGCGGATCATCCTGCCAAGGTGGCTGGATTTGTCAGGGTGGCTGCATAGCGAGCAAAGAAATAGTCGGAGTGTGTAAAGCCTCTCCACCTCGGGCTTCAGGCCCGCAGTTTCCATTCGGATTGAGAGGCAGTTGACCTCCTGCGCCGCCACAAGACCCGCCTTCCCAGATCCCGTCACGCCGATGCTTCAGCGTCCCACTGGCTACGGCCGGACCAAATCATCGCACAAAAAGACGCCCCGCGTGGGCGCGCGGGACGTCAAAGTGCCGGTGTTGCTTGAATGGAGGGGGGTTATGCAACTCCGGCGGGGGACACAGAAAGCTTCATGGAATGGTCGCTCGGCGCGCTCAGCGACGAAATCTGCAGTTGCACAAGGTGCAATGTAGCTGAGCCGGGATTTTCGATCATGCGTGTGCGCCCGGCGGGAATACGCGCGCTCTGGCTCTCCCAGACAAGCTTGACATGCCCACCCAGCGTGATCAGCGCCGCCCCCTGCACAACGATCCAATGCTCTGCGGCTCCTGCCCCTGCGCTCAGCTCCACCTGAGCACCCGGCTGCACCGTCAAACGTTGCAGGGTGAAACCCGGCCCCATGGCAAGTGTTTCGTGACGCCCCCATTCATGCTCGGATGAGCGGGACATCAGCGCATCGTCCTCGGAGGCGTTGGCGAGGCTTTTGTAGACGGACATCATTTCTGCAGTGTGAGAATGCTCCCCTGCCTGCTCCTGCGCCAAATCCGTCTCCCAGGCTGACATCTCGCGGTCTGCCACCGCATCCCGGTCCCAATCGCTCAACTCAGTCCAGGAAGTATCCATCTGGATCGCCGAGACATGCTCCAATTTCTGCCCCACGGCGCGCTCGAAGCTCACGCATTTGACGCGCTGATAGCTACTGTTGTCGAGGTAGATGGCCCGACCCGCTGTTGCGGCCCGCAACAGGGCATTCTTGACCGGGAGAAACAGACGGCTCGCGTGGCGCTTGAAGGCTGCAATCAGCACATCCACCCGCGCAATGTAGATACCAAGTCCCCAAAGCTGGTGATTGCCCTGCAACAGATGAGACAAGGTCGTCTGCCGCCCGGAAGCCAAAAGTCGGCTAACGGAAACCGGGGCGGTGTCACGCGGCTGGTCTGCGATCTCCATCACGCCGAAACCGGGATAGGCCCGTCCGGTGCGATGCCCCAGCAACACCACTTCTCCGCGCTGTGCTGCCGGGATTGCCTGACACAGGGCCGTATCAAGTGCCTTTTGATCCTCAAGGTTTGCTGAGGCCGGGGCCACGACCACAATCGCATCAGGCTCATGCCGCAGGGAGAGAACCGCACTCAGCAACGCAGCTGCCGGTTTGTGGGTGTCCGGCTCCAGGATGATCCGGGCGTGATTGGTTTGTGCCTCGACCAGAGGTCCGCAATCCTGCGTCGCGACGACCAGCGGAGATGCAAAGACTTCCCCCGTCAAATGCGCGACAACCTGTTCAAAGCGGCTGGGAATTCCGGGAGAGCGTTCAAAGTGCATCGGACCTTCCCCCGCCTGACGGTCACTGGACGGATGCACGCTACCGGCAAGAATGATGGGATGCAGCATTGGAACCTCTTTCGCTTGGTATTCCGATGTGTACAAACGTATGCCATCTGTCATTGCGCCGTCCCCTATCCATCGGTCTCCGTGCCTCTTGCAAAAGGATAGGACGCAGCCTTTGGGATAGGTGCAGCCCCACCGAGGGTCACAAATTGATTGAATTTCTTTCTATCATTTCTCCTCCGGCAGGGGTCTAACATGCGTTAACCATAAAGCGCGCCAAATGACTGGAATCATTAACCAAGATTCACCAGCACTGATGGAACACATTACGACTCACCACAGGCCTTCAGTGTCAGCAGCCATGTCGTTTGGGGCTGACGCAGAGCGGCAATCAGATTAGAACTGGGCCATGACCACACCCGTCTCTTCCATCCGAAACCTCGGCCCGGCCTATGAGGTCGCCTGCGCCCGCGCTGGCATCCACTCCGCCGAGGCGCTGCACGCCCTCGGCGCGGACGCGGCCTATGGCAAGCTGCTGAAATCAGGTAGCAAGCCGCATTTCATCGGGTATTACGTCCTGGTTATGGCTTTGCAGGGGCGCCCCTGGAACGATTGCAAGGGCGAGGAGAAGAAAGCGCTGCGCAAGCGGTTTGATGCGATCAAGGTGTCTTGCTTTGACAGCGGTCGCTCGGCGCTGGATGCCATTCTGGATGAAATCGGTGTGATCGAGCGGCGCCCGGACTGAGTGCTGCAATGCGCAACGAAAAAGCCGCCGCGTGTGAAACGCGACGGCTCTTCAATCTCAAAATGGTTAAGCGAAGAACGCGCCCCATCCATCAATTTTTCACAAGCGGAGGGCTTAGCCCACCAGCTCGAGACCGGCGAAGAAATAGGCGATTTCCACGGCTGCGGTTTCCGGCGCGTCGGACCCGTGCACGGAGTTCTCACCAACAGATTCCGCGAACTCGGCACGGATGGTGCCGGGCGCTGCGTCTGCCGGGTTGGTTGCGCCCATGATTTCGCGGTTTTTCGCGATGGCACCTTCACCTTCGAGAACCTGCACAACCACCGGAGCGGAGCACATGAAGTCGCACAGTTCGTCGTAGAAGGGACGCTCTGCGTGCACTTCGTAGAACTTGCCAGCTTGTGCTTTGGTCATTTGGATGCGTTTTTGCGCAACAATGCGCAGGCCGGCTTCTTCGAACTTGGCGTTGATCGCGCCAGTCAGGTTGCGGCGGGTTGCATCGGGCTTGATGATCGAAAAGGTGCGTTCCAGTGCCATCAGGCGATCTCCTTCGTGGAATTCACATGTCAATTAGGTGTCGCGGCGCCGGGTCTTGGCCTGCCGCAACGATCTGGCGCCGGGTAGCACGGCTGGTGGCGCATGGGAAGGGGCTTGTGGCCAGCACCAGAGCAAAACACGCCCGCCTTGCGGGGCTCAGGGTTTTGCCGGTTCCAGCGGATCCGCGATGTCGACGATGTGGACGTAGACGGCGGAGATCAGCGCAAGGACGCTTGCCGTCAGCATGATACCCAGCACCACAAACGGCGCGGTGTCCGGCTGGACCAATAGCCCCGTCGCGGTGGTCAGCGCTGCGCCCAGCGCAACGGTCATCGCGCCCGACAGGCCCGCCGCACTGCCTGCCAGATCCGGGCGCACCGACATCAGGCCCGCGCTGGCATTGGCGATGGTCAGCCCGTTGCCAAGTCCGACACAGATCGCAGAGCCGAAAAAGACCCATTCGCTGCCCTGCCCGCCCCAGAACAGGCCAAGGCCCAGCGCCGGACCCACACAGGAGATCACCCGCCCGATCAGGATAAGCGTCAACAGTCGCACCCGTTGCGCCAATCGTCCGGTAATGAAATTCCCCACCATGAAGCCGCAGGTGATGATACCGATGCCCAGTCCCACCATGGCCGGGCTCAGATCAAACCAGGCGGCCGCGACCATCGGCGCCCCGGTCACAAAGGAATAAAATCCCCCGATGGAAAATGCGACGCAGGCAGAGTAGCCCCAGAACCGACGCGAGGAGAACAATCCCGGATAAAGCCGTAGTTGCGCCCGGAACGTGGCAGAGCGGGAGGTGTTGGTCTCTCCCATGTCCCCCCAGGTCAGCAGCAGCACGATCACGCCCAGCGCGGTATAAAGCCAGAACCCGGAGCGCCAGCCGAACGCCATGTCGAGCGCGCCGCCAATCATCGGACCGGTCATCGGAGCCAGGGCCATAATCATGGCCATGTACCCGAGTTTGCTTGCGGCCTCACTTGGCGGATACATATCCCGGATCACCGCACGCGAAATCACCTGTCCGCTGATGATCGCCCCCTGTAGCAGACGGAATCCGAGAAACACCCAAATGTTGCTCGCCAGTGCGCAGCCAATGGAGGCCACAACAAACAGCGCACAGCAAATCAGCATGATCCGGCGGCGACCATAGAGGTCGGATAGAGGCCCCATCAGGATCTGGAGAACGGCGGAGATCGCGAGATAGCCTGCCACCGAGAGGTTGGCGAGGCCATAGTCCGCATCAAAGGCAGCCGCGATCCCCGGCAGTGAGGGCAGAAACATATTCAGCGACAACACCGAAAGTGCCGTGCCAAAGATCAGCGTCATCAAGGAGGGTGGCGTCTGTGCGGGGCGCAATATCGTGACAGTCATTCCAATTCCCGGCCAGACAGAGCCGTGACACAAGTCACGACGGCGTTCACAGCAAATCTACATCTCTCAATCTGGGTGCAGTGAACCCCGTCCTCTGGCGGGATACAAGCAAATAGCCTGCTTACGAACAACCTGCAGGGCCTCCCCAGAGCCATCACGGCCTGCGTGCGATCTCCACCCGCAGCGTGCCTGCGTTATTGCGATACATCACCCAGGCGTCATTGGCATAAAGATGGAGATAGCCACTCTCCTGCGCGGTAAAGGACACCTCTTGTCCCAGCAGGTGGACCTCGTGATCCTCTACGCCGCTGCCATATTCACTGGCGCCCTGCCCGTTTGCGATCACGCCGATCAGCGCAAACCAGGGCGCGCCCTCCACACGCCGGGTAAAGGGCACATCCGCCTTCTGCAGCCGCTTGATCCGCCGCAGCGCTGCGCGCAGCGCCTCCGGCAGTGTCGCAAGCCAATAGGCCAGCTTCCCCAGACACACACCCGCCCGGGCCCCATCAGCAGTGGCAGGGATCGAAGCGTCCAGCCACTCTCCCTCGGCCCTGACGTCGTATGTTACACCGCGTTCCAGATAGAGCCCGGTCGCAGTCCAGCGTGGCCGGGCACTCACCCACGTCGTATGGAGGGCACCGGGCGCCAGCACATCCGTAGGCCAGTAGCTGCGCTCCCCCGGTGGTGGTGTGCGATGACGCGCGATCACCGACGGGTCAAAGCAGGTACGGCTGATCCGGTCTGCAATACTGGACGCATCATCCAACAGCTCCGGCACGGCGCGCGGTCGGGTCGGGCGAAAGCGAAACCACCCCAGATAGGATGTATGTCGCAGGGCGAAGGCATCCGGGGTCAACTGTCCCGGTGCGATCTCGCGTATCCCCAGACCATTGGCCTGTGCTTCCCGTATCATCCACTCCAGCGTCAGGTCCCCAAGGCGACAATCGGCATATCCGCCCCCCACGTCACCATGCACGCCGGGAAACCAGCGTTGCTGCACATCCTGCCCCGCGCCCCATTTGGTCCAGAGCGTCGGAGTGAAGTCCTTGCGCCGTTCGTCCATGGCCAGCGCCTGTCGGGCGCAACTGACATTGCCACCCAATTCAGTATCGCGGAACCCATGCTTGCGCGGATCCCCGAGGATCAGCCGCAACAGCCCCTTGTCGTCCGGGATACCAAGCGCGCCAACAGTGTCCCACACCCCGACAAAGCGGAACCCGACCTGCGCCGGGTCATGGAACTTCACCACTCCTATGGGGCGATCCTGCAGCAAGGCCTCCTGCAGCGCCGTCTTGCCCGCACCAGCCTTGCGCGACTGGTATCGCTCCATCAGACGTTTCACCACCTGCCAGGGGTCTTCATAGGGCGACAGGTGATCCGGTCGCAGATCCGCCAGCCCGACGTTGGACACCATCCCCGCGAGACTGCGCACCGCATAGGCCCCTCGGCTGAACCCAAACAGAAAAACTTCGTCCCCCGGTGCGTAGGTCTCGGCCAGGAACTTGTAGGCGCTCATGATGTCATCTTCGAGCCGCAGACCGATGGCTCCGCCCAATGCGCGACGAAAGACACCGCCCGACGTGCCAACACCCGTGCGGTAGTATGCGATCTGCTCAACACCCTGGCCATCCTGCGCCGCCACCAGCGAATGCAGCTTTGCCACATTGGTCGGCGTTGGCATTCCGTCGTTGTGCTGATCCGCGGTGTTCCACGTCCCGTCACAACAGATAATCAATCTGCGCATGTCAAAATCCCCCGGCCCCGATGAACCTCTGTCCCGCGACGCGTGATCCGCTCCGGAGACACCTGCAAATAAAACCAAGCCTATCATGCGCGCAGCACAGACCAAGGGCTCTGGTAGAGTGTTCGCACCCTACCCTGCGGATAGTCATTGACCCCCTTCGCGGGTTTCGACATGAGAGAGCCCATGCTCAGGATTGACAACATAACCTATTCCGTCGAAGGCCGCCCTCTGATCGAGGAGGCCTCCGCCACCATTCCCACCGGCCACAAGGTCGGCGTCGTCGGCCGCAACGGCACCGGCAAATCCACCCTCTTCCGCCTGATCCGCGGCGAATTGGTGCTGGAGTCCGGTTCCGTCTCCATGCCGACACAGGCCCGCATCGGCGGTGTCGCGCAGGAGGTGCCCTCCTCTTCGACCTCGCTGATCGACACGGTGCTGGCGGCAGACACCGAACGCGCCGCGCTGATGACGGCGTCGGAGACCGAAACCGACGGCACCCGGATTGCCGAGATCCAGACCCGTCTGGCCGATATCGACGCATGGTCCGCCGGGGCGCGCGCCGCCTCGATCCTCAAGGGCCTTGGGTTTGACAACGAAGACCAGCAACGCCCCTGTTCGGATTTCTCCGGCGGTTGGCGCATGCGCGTGGCCCTGGCGGCCGTGCTGTTCGCGCAGCCCGACTTCCTGCTGTTGGACGAACCGACCAACTACCTCGACCTCGAAGGCGCGCTGTGGCTCGAAAGCTATATCGCCCGCTACCCGCATACGGTGTTGATCGTGTCGCACGACCGCGGGCTGCTCAACCGGGCGGTGGGGGCGATCCTGCATCTGGAGGATCGCAAGCTGACGCTCTATCAGGGCCCTTACGATACCTTTGCGGAAACCCGCGCCGCGCGGATCCTTGCCGCGCAATCCGAGGCCCGCAAACAGGACACCCGCCGCGCCCACCTGCAAAGCTTTGTTGACCGTTTCCGCGCCAAGGCCTCCAAGGCGAAACAAGCCCAGTCGCGTCTGAAGATGATCGAGAAGATGAAACCGATCTCGACACCGCAGGAGGCCGCCCTGCGCGCTTTCACCTTCCCGGAGCCGGAAGAGATGTCGCCCCCCATCATCCAGATCGAGGGTGGTGTCACCGGCTATGGCGAGACCGAGGTTCTGAACCGGCTCGATCTACGCATCGACCAGGACGACCGCATCGCGCTGCTGGGCAAGAACGGTCAGGGCAAATCCACCCTATCGAAACTGCTATCGGACCGGCTGCCCCTGATGGCGGGCAAGATGGTGCGCTCGTCCAAGCTGCGCATCGGCTATTTCGCCCAGCATCAGGTGGACGAGCTGTATGTGGACGAGACGCCGATCGATCACCTGCGTCGCCTGCGCCCGCATGAGGCCCCCGGCAAATGGCGCACCCGTCTGGCTGGCTTCGGTCTGCTTGCGGCACAGGTCGAAACCCCGGTTGGCAAATTGTCCGGTGGCCAGAAGGCCCGCCTCAGCCTGCTCTTGGCGACACTCGACGCCCCCCATATGCTGATCCTCGACGAGCCGACGAACCACCTCGACATCGAAAGTCGCGAGGCGCTGGTCGAGGCGCTCACCGCCTATAGCGGCGCGGTCATTCTGGTCAGCCACGACATGCATTTGCTGAGCATGGTGGCGGATCGGCTCTGGCTGGTGTCCGGCGGCACCGTGGCGCCCTATGACGGCGATCTCGACAGCTATCGCGAGATGCTGCTGATGCGCGACAAGCCCGCGCGCAAAGCCGATACCAAAGCCGCGTCGAAGCCGAAACCCAAACGCGCCAGCCGCGATCAGATCCTTGCCCTGCGCAACGAGGTCCGTAAGGCCGAGGCCCGGATCGAGAAACTGACCGAGATGCAGGACAAGCTGGACGAGAAGCTCGCCGATCCGGAGCTCTACGAGTCGAGCCGCGCCGGGGACCGGGCGGTCTGGCAGAAAAAACACGCTGAATGCATGGACGCGCTGGATCGGGCCGAAGCCCTGTGGATGAAGGCGCTGGAAAAACTGGAGGTGGCAGAGGCCTGATGCTCGATACCGCTTTTCTCATCACATCGTTTGTGACGCTCTTCGTCATCATCGACCCGATCGGTCTGATGCCGGTGTTCCTGGCCCTGACCCAGGGTATGAGTTCAAAGCAGCGCCGGGCGATCGCCATCCGCGCCTCGGTGACGGGCATCGGCATTCTTGCGGTTTTTGCGCTCTTTGGCGAAAGCGTGCTCGGGTTTATCGGCATCTCCATGGCTGCATTCCGGGTCGCCGGGGGTATCCTGTTGTTCCTGACCGCTCTCGACATGCTGTTCGAGCGCCGAACCGCACGTCGTCAGCATCAAGGCGACGAAATCGCACCGGAAGATGACCCTTCGGTCTTTCCCATGGCGATCCCGCTGATCGCCGGTCCCGGTTCCATCGCAACCGTGATCCTGCTGACCGGTCAACACCCGGGCATCGAAGGCTTTGCCTCCGTCATGGCCATCGTAGTCGCTGTGATCGCCTTGATGCTGCTGATGTTTGCCATTTCCGGGATGGTCGAGCGCGTCCTCGGGCCCGTTGGGATCAACGTGGCGACCCGGCTGCTGGGCATGCTGCTGGCCGCATTGTCCGTACAGTTTGTTCTTGAAGGTCTGAGCGCCTTTGGCTTTGCCAACTAGACAAGCCCCTATAGGATACCTACCTCCCTACTCATGGAGGAGTGAACACGATGACGTCTGACGATATGGGCCAAATGATCTATCTGGTGGTGCTCCTGGCCGCCGTTGGATCATGGGTGTTTGTTCAGAACCGGCAATCTCTGGGCAAGACCGCGCAGCAGCTGGCGATCTGGGCATTGATTTTTCTCGGCGTCATTGCCGCCTATGGGCTATGGGGTGACATCCGGTCGACCGTCGCGCCGCAACAGGCCGTCATGTCGGATGGTGGCCAGATCAGCGTGCCCCGGTCGCGCGACGGGCACTATTACCTGACGCTGCAGATCAACGAACAGCCGGTGAACTTTCTCGTCGACACCGGTGCAAGCGAAATGGTCCTCAATGCCGAGTCGGCAGCTCGCGTGGGTATTGAGACCGAAGACCTTGCCTATCTGGGCCGTGCCATGACCGCCAATGGCGAAGTCCGCACCGCACGCATTAAACTGGACAGCGTCGGTCTGGGCGGCATCGTGGATCGCAATGTCTCCGCCTGGGTCAACGAGGGGGCGCTTGAACAATCGCTGCTGGGGATGGGGTATCTACAGCGGTTTTCCGGCTTGGAAATTCGCAACAACGAGCTTCTGCTCACCCGTTGACAGCATCCCCCCTGCCGGGGCTGCGCACTTGTTCGGCCTGCTGGCATCGGGCACGGGTCGCCAACATGGGCCATGCTTCTCAGCCGCCGCTTTCGGCCTTCTTCTCCCAGCGCCCGCTTTCCTCGGACCAATACTGCGCCGCGCATCCCGCCGCGGTCAGCGCTTTCCACTGGCCGCGTGCATGCTGCACCGCCTCCGGATCGGTGCCGTCAAACAGGATGCAGACCCGCTCCAGCGCGGTCACCTCGTCTGGCGCAACATCCGCGCCATCAACGCACATGACGCAGGTCGCGCCATTCGACGCCTCGGCAGAGGTCGTCAACAGGATCGGTTGCAGCGCATCATGGGGGCCACCCGCCAGCCCGTGCGGCAGGAAACTTGCGTCCCCTGCCTGCCAGAGCGTGTCATCGAGCCAGGCAAGCCGGTCCGGGTCACGCCCACGCACCGCAATGCGCCAGCCTGCGCCACGCGCCTTGTCCAGCAGAACCGGCAAGGTGTCCTGCAATGGCCTGCGCGTCAGGTGGTAGAAATAAGCGGCCCCCATTTTCGCTCTCACTCCGCCTCGAAATGATCCTGCACGAGGCGGCTCAACGCCAGGACGCCCCAGCCCGTTGCCCCCTTGGGCGCATAGGCGGTGTTGGACTTGACCGAAGCCACGCCCGCAATGTCCAGATGGATCCAGGGCGTGCCGTCCTGAATGAAGCGCTGCAGGAATTGCGCAGCCGTGATCGAGCCTGCCGGGCGACCTCCGACGTTTTTCAGATCCGCAACGCGGGACTTCAGCTGATCGTCATAGGCCTGCCCAAGAGGCATGCGCCACGCCCCTTCGTCCTCGGCATCCGCCGCCTTCAGGAAGGCCTTGCACAGGGTATCATCGTTGGAAAACACGCCTGCGTTTTCATGGCCCAGGCCAATGATGATCGCACCGGTGAGGGTTGCGAGATCAATGATACCGGCTGGTTTGAACCGTTCCTGCGCGTACCAGAGCACATCGCAGAGCACCATGCGCCCTTCGGCATCGGTATTGATGATCTCTACAGTGTCGCCCTTCATCGACTTGATGACGTCGCCGGGACGAATGGCGGTGCTCGACGGCATATTCTCCACCAGCCCGACCAGGCCCACCACATTCGCCTTCGCCTTGCGCAGAGCAAGGGCGCGCATGGTGCCGGCAACAACGCCTGCGCCGCCCATGTCCATGGTCATGTCTTCCATACCAGCGGCGGGCTTCAGCGAAATGCCGCCCGTATCAAAGACCACACCCTTGCCGACGAGCGCCAGCGGAGCGGCGTCCTTGTCGCCACCGTTCCACTTCATCACCACGACCTTTGACGGGCTCGCGGAGCCCTGTCCAACAGCCAGCAACATCCGCATGCCGAGTGCGTCCAGTGCGGCCTCGTCCAGCACCTCGACCTCAAGCCCGAGGGAGGTCATCTCCTCAAGCCGGTTGGCAAATTCAGTGGTTGTCAGCACATTGGCGGGCTCATTCACCAGATCCCGGGTCATATGCACGCCCTCGGCCACCGCCAGCAGCGGTGCAAAGGCAGCCTCGATCTCCTCGGGCTTGTTGTGGCCGATGGTGATCGTGCCAGCAGCATTCGCCTCGGCGGATTTATGAGCGTCAAAGCTATAGCTGCGCAGGGCCAGCCCCAGCGCCAGATCCGCCGCACGGGACATGTTGCCTGTTTTCACCGTCAGCGGTTTGCGGCCGCGTGCCTCGGCCAGCTTGGCCCCGGCCTTGCGCGCCTCGGTCACCGTAAGGCGGCGGGGCAGGACCAATACGTGCAGTGCCTCGACCGCCAGCCCTGCGGGCCACGCAAGCGTGATGACCTGGCCGGTCTTGGCCTTTGAGAATTCGTCCGAGGCGATCAGACGCGCCACAGCGCCCTTGGACAGCCGATTGGCGCTGCGGGCCGCCTGATCCATGGTTCCCTCGGGCGTCACCACGATCGCAAGATGGCCTTCGACATCGGCGAGGGCTTTGGGATCATAGGTGGAAAAACGGATCGGGGTAAGCGCGCTCATTCAGGTCTCCTGTAGATCATCAGTTCCTGCCGCCACGCCAAACCCGCGCCGCAGCTTTCGCAATACAGGTAGCGGCTGCCCGGCGCGAATACCAGAGCAGCCGTCGGTTGAAGACGCCGCTTCGCCGATCTGACATCCTGCGGGGAAGATTGCAGTTTTCCCGACCGTTTAATTCCTCTAAGGTCCAAAAAATAATCCGAGCGCAAGATCTATGGGGGGATCGGGTGTCACGCTACGACAGATATGTGCTGTCGCAATACCTATTGTTCTTTGGCTTCTTTGCCTTAATTCTGGTGGCCGTATTCTGGATCAACCGGGCGGTAAGCCTGTTTGACTGGCTGATCGGTGACGGTCAAAGCGTTCTGGCGTTCCTTGAGATCTCCGCGCTGAGCCTGCCGAATCTGGTGCGAATGGTCCTGCCGCTGGCCGCATTTGCTGCCACGGTTTGGGTGACCAACAGGCTCAACTCAGAGAGCGAACTGACGGTATTGCGTGCAACAGGCTCCAGCCCTTGGCAATTGGCACGTCCCGCCATGGCCTTTGGCGTGATCGGTGCGTTGATGATGTCCGCGCTCAGTCTTTTCCTGCTGCCGGCCTCCCTTGCCCAAATGGATTTGCGCGAGGCCGAGCTTGCACGAAGTGTCAGCGCCAAACTCCTGAAACCCGGCAGCTTTCTTCATCCGACAGATGGTGTCACCTTTTTTATTGGCAGCATTGACGACCAGGGGACGCTCAACAATGTCTTCCTCAACGACCAACGCAGTTCGGATGTTGAAGTCACCTATACCAGTGACAAGGCCTACCTGGTACGCGACGGTGACGAAGCGCATCTGATCCTTGTCGATGGGCTTGCCCAACGTCAGGAAATTGGCAGCGACCGCCTCTCGACCACTGCGTTTGCGGATTTTTCACAACCGCTTGGGGCCGTTTCGCCGGTTCCGGCCGACGCGCCGCGCCCGTTGCGCAATATTCCAACGCTGGACCTGTTGCAGGACCGCGACGGGATCACTCAGGCGGATGGTCATGCCGCCGGAGCGCAGGCAGAGGAACTGCACCTGCGGTTCGCCCGCGCGACTGTGACCCTTGCTGTGGTGATGATTGCTGTGTCCACCCTGATGCTCGGAGGGTTCAGCCGATTTGGCATCTGGAAGCAGTTGTTGGGCGCCTTCTGTCTGCTGATTCTGATCGAGGGGCTGCGTGGCGTGGTCTCTGATCCGGTGCTCGACAATGCCGCCATGTGGCCGCTTGTCTATCTGCCATCGGCGCTTGGGCTGCTGATCGCCGTGCTGTTTCTGCATCTGGCCAGTCGACCTCAGGCGTTTTCGCGCCAGCGCTTTCGCCGGGAGACGGCCACATGATCCTCGACCTCTACTATGCCAAGCGCTTCCTACAGTGGTTCCTGGTCATCACCGCCGTGCTGATGAGCCTGGTGATGCTGATCGACCTCAGCGAACAATTTCGGCGCTTTGACGCTCAGGACCTCGGGTTTGGCCAACTGCTGGTGCTGACGTGGCTGAACGCCCCGGCCGCACTGAGCGAATTTCTCCCGCTGATCATGATCCTGACCACCATCGTGCTGTTTGTCGGCATGGCACGCAGCAGCGAGCTGGTCGTAACACGCGCTATTGGCCGGTCCGGCATCCGGGCCCTGCTGCCGCCGGTTGTGGTGGCCCTGATCATTGGCGCTTTGGCGGTCAGCACCCTCAATCCCATCGTGGCCGCGACCGCCAACAGGTACAAGGCGCTGGCCGAGAGCTATCGCCAGCCGGGCGCAGCCGCTGCGGTGTCTCTCACCGGTGAAGGCCTCTGGCTGCGCCAAGGCGGGCAGAACGGCCAGTCGGTGATCCATGCGGGCAATTATCGCGGCGATGCGGACAAGCTGTTCCTCTATGACGTGTCAATTCTGACCTATGCCCCGGAGGGGGGACCCACACGGCGCACGATCGCCAAGGAAGCCTGGCTTGACGGCGAAGATTGGGTTCTGCGCGACGCCAAGGTCTGGCAGCTGGTTGTTGGCGTAAACCCGGAGCGTGGCGCAAGGCAGTATGACGAGCTGCGCCTGCCGACAAATCTGACAAATGAACGGATCCGCGACACGCTCGGCTTTGCAGAGGGTATTTCGATCTATGATCTGCCCCATACCGTGACCGCACTGCAAGAGGCCGGGTTTTCGACAACCCGGTTGCGTGTCTGGCTGCAAGTCGAACTGGCCCGGCCGCTGTTTCTGGTGGCGATGGTGATGGTTGGCGCGGCGTTTACCATGCGCCATACACGCCTTGGCGGGACCGGCGTCGCCGTTTTGACGTCAGTTCTGCTGGGGTTTGCCCTTTACTTCGTCCATAACTTCGCACGAATCCTCGGCGAAAATGGACAAATTCCTGTTCTGCTGGCCGCCTGGGCGCCGCCGGTGGCTTCAATACTCCTGACGATGGGATTGCTCCTGCATGCCGAAGACGGTTAATTTCAAGAACTGGCGGCGAGGAGCGCTGCTGAGCACTGTGGTTCCCCTGTGGCTGAGCCTCTCGGCCATCAGCGCAGCCTCCCAGACGGCTGTGCCGCAAGGCGAAAGCGTTGACACACCGGCCATGCTGGTTGCGGACAGGGTTTTTGTATCGCCTGACCGCAAACTGGTGGCGGAAGGCAACGTCGAGGCCTTTCAGGGTGATGTGCGCCTGCAGGCGAGGCGCATCACCTATGACCGCCAAACAGGTCTGTTGAAGATGGAAGGCCCGATCCGCATCGACCAGAGCGGATCAATTACTGTCCTCGCGACAGCAGCGGAATTGGACAGTGGATTGCGCAACGGCATTCTGCGCGGTGCCCGCATGGTCTTTGACCAACAGGTGCAACTCGCTGCCCTGCAGATGACGCGCGTCGAAGGACGCTACTCACAGCTGTACAAAACCGCTGTCACGTCCTGCGATGTGTGCAGCGATGGCAGTGCGCCGCTCTGGCAGATCCGGGCAGAGCGGATCACCCATGACCAGACGGAACGCCAGCTTTACTTCGAAGGGGCGCAGTTGCTGATCAAGGACGTTCCGGTGTTCTATTTTCCGGCACTGCGTCTGCCCGACCCGACACTGGAACGTGCGGACGGATTTCTAACGCCTTCGCTGTTCAGCTCTTCCAACCTCGGCGTAGGTCTCAAACTGCCGTATTTCGTCACCATCGGTCCCGACAAGGATCTGACCATCACGCCTTATCTGGCTGGCAAGACGACAACACTGGAACTGCGGTATCGGCAGGCCTTCCGCACAGGCAACATCGAGATTTCCGGCGCCTTCAGCCGCGATGACATTCAACCCGATGACGGGCGCGGTTTCCTGTCTGCAGCGGGCCGGTTCGATATCTGGCGTGACTTCAAGCTTGAATTCGACCTCAACACCGTCTCCGACGACGCCTATCTCGCCGACTATGATATTTCCGACACTGACCGCCTGCGCTCGGAACTTAGCATCAGCAGGGTGCGGCGCGATCAGCTCATTCAGGGGAATATCTACAACTACAAGACACTTCGGGACACAGAGAACCAGGATTTCATTCCCTCGACCATCCTGACCGGCAACTTCGAACACCGACTGTTTCCCAAGCATATCGGCGGTGAGCTTCGACTAAAGTTGAACGCCACTCAGTTCACCCGCAAATCCTCGCTTGATGCCACCGCGACGGATCCCAACGGTCGCGATGTGACGCGGGTGTCGGCGGACGTGATCTGGTTGCGCAGCTGGATTTTGCCTTATGGCGTCGAAACCAACTGGACCGTTGGTCTGGGCCTGGACAGCTTTGCGCTTTCAGACGATGGCGCATTTGACAATGACGCCACGCGCGTGACCCCCAAAACTGCGCTGACGTTCCGCCGGCCCATGACCCGGCAAACGGCCTCCGGCGCGGTTCAGGTTCTGGAGCCGATCCTTCAGGTCGGCTGGACCGACGTGAACGGCGACGACACCCCGAATGAAGCCAGCAATATTTCCGAATACGATCAGGGCAACCTGCTGGCGCTGTCCCGCTTTCCTGAGACAGACGCGCGCGAAGACGGCAAGACGCTGATCTACGGGGTAAACTTCTCCCATTTCGACACGTCTGGTTGGTATGCCACCGGCACGATCGCGCAAATTCGCCGGGACGAGGCGCAACCTGGCTTTACGCTCTCGTCTGGTCTCGATGGTCAGAACTCCAACCTTCTGGTCGCCGGGCAGATTGGCTTGCGCAACAACCTGACCCTGACCGCCCGAAGCATTTTTGATGAGGAATGGTCGGTGTCCAAGGCCGAATTCCGCGGCGACCTCAATCGCGATCGCGTGTCTCTGGCGGGCAGCTATCTCTGGCTGCAGGCTGATCCTGCCGAGAACAGAGCACAGGAGACCTCAGAGCTGTGGTTTGATGGATCTTACGCGCTGAACCAGACCTGGCGTGCCGGAGCGAACATGCGCTACGACATAACCGATGGCCGCGCCACACGCGCAGGCCTCGGCCTGAGCTACCGAAACGAATGTGTCACCCTCGACCTCTCGGTCAGCCGGCGCTATACCAGCACGACAAGTGTTGAGCCTTCGACCGATTTCGGATTTACACTATCGCTCAACGGGTTCTCCGTGAAGAGCGGCAACACAACGAGCAGGCGATCATGCAGCAAGACCTAAATTTCCGCCAGGCCTCCCTGGCCCTGATCAACTGGACCCGCAAGGCCGCCTGTGTCGGTGGACTGGCTCTGACTGTTCTGATCACCTCACCAGCATCTGATGCAAAAGCGCAGGGGTTGTTTTCTCCCGTCATCACCGTGAACGAGGATGTGATCACCGGCTACGAGCTGCAGCAACGCGCCCTTTTCCTGAATGTGCTGGGGTCCGTGCAGGGCGACCCGATGACCGTTGCGCGCAATGACCTGATCGAGGACCGGCTGAAGCGGCAGGTGATGTCCGAAGTTGGCCTCACCCTGAGCGAAGAGGAAATCACCGAAGGCATGCGCGAACTGGCGCAGCGCACCAATCTGACGCTGGAACAGTTCCTCCAGAGCCTGAAACAGGCCGGCGTCGATCCGGAAACCGTGCGCGACTTCACATCCGCCGGGATCGGCTGGCGCGAGTATGTGCGGGGCCGGTTCTCTGCACAGGCGCGCCCGACCGACACCGAAATCGACCGCGCCATGGGCAACTCGGGCTCAGGAAGCGTGCAGGTGCTTCTGTCGGAAGTCATCATGCCGATCAACGAGAATAACGCCGCACAGGTTCAGGAACTCGCCATCCAGATTTCCGAACTGAAGAACCCCGAGGCCTTTGCGGCCTCTGCAGCGCAATTCTCCGCCTCCGACAGTCGTGTAGACGGTGGGCGTTTGCCTTGGATGCCGCTCAGCCGTCTGCCCAGCCAACTGCAAGAAGTTGTGCTCAGCCTGGAGCCGGGCCAAATCACCCAGCCGCTGCCGATGCAGGGGGCCATCGCGATCTTTCGGATGCGCGGACTGCGCGAAGTTGACGGCCGCAGCGCGAGCTTTGCGGCCATTGACTATGCGACCTACCGCATTCCCGGCGGTCGCAGCGCTGAGGCGCTCGCCCGAGCCGCCGAGTTGCGTGACACGGTCGACACCTGCGATGATCTTTATGGTGTGAACAAGGACAAGGACCCTGCCCTGCTCTTCCGCGGCAGCCTGGCCCCGTCAGAAATCCCGCAGGATATCGCGCTGGAACTGTCCAAGATGGATCCAAACGAATCTTCGGCGGCGGTGACGCGCGACAACGGTCAGACCTTGTTGTTCACCATGCTGTGCGGCCGCACCAGCGACGTCGTTGCAGCGCAAGAAAACGCGCGTGCCTCTGTGGCGAACGCTCTGGTTCAGCAACGCCTGAACAGCCTCGCCGAAAGCTTGATCGAGCAACTGAAAGCCAACGCCCGGATCGAAGGGCTATGACCCAGGCGCCGCAGGTGATTGCACTTTCCTGCGGCGAACCGGGTGGCATCGGCCCCGAGATTGCCGTTGCCGCTTGGCAGCGCCTGCGTCAGGACTGTCCGTTCGTCTGGATTGGCGATCCACGCCATTTGCCGAAAGGCACCCCGACGCAAGTCGTTCAGCACCCCGCCGAAGCCACAGAGGCCTGTGCGAATGCCTTTCCGGTCATGCCCTTGCAGTTCGCCGGGGACAACACCCCCGGCACCGCAGATTCGCGCAATGCCGCAGGTGTAATCCAGTCCATCGAGACCGCGGTCGCCCTGGTCACCAGCGGACAAGCATCCGCCGTTTGCACCGCTCCGATCCACAAAAAAGCGCTGATCGACGGCGCCGGGTTCGCCTACCCCGGTCATACCGAATTCCTCGCGGCCCTGGCGGGAGTTGACCGCGTGGTGATGATGCTCGCCAGTCAGCAGCTGCGCGTTGTTCCCGCAACCATCCATATTGCCCTGTCAGAGGTGCCCACGGCGCTGACACCAACCCTGCTGCGCGAGGTGATTACCCTGACCGAACAGGGGCTGCGTCAACAGTTTGGCATCCCCGCTCCACGTATCGCAGTCACCGGCCTCAACCCGCATGCGGGCGAAGGCGGGGCCATGGGCCATGAAGAGCTGGACTGGATCGCCGATCTGATCGGCGAGATGCGCACCGAGGGCCTCTCCCTGACCGGACCGCATCCGGCTGATACGCTGTTCCATGCCGCGGCCCGCAAGACATATGACGCCGCCATCGCCATGTACCACGATCAGGCCCTGATCCCGATCAAGACACTGGACTTCGACAAAGGCGTCAATGTCACCCTCGGGCTGCCGTTCATTCGCACGTCGCCGGACCATGGCACCGCATTTGATATCGCCGGTCAGGGACGCGCCAATCCCTCCAGTCTGATTGAGGCGCTGCGCCTTGCGCAGACCATGGCCGCCGCCCGCAACGCCTGACCGTTGGGCGCTGTCCTGACGACTGATATTCCGGCGACGCGCACGGTCATTTCAGCCTGAGCCCGGCCTTCGAGAGGACAGCATGATGTTTTGTCGCAAGAAGCCGCTTTCCAGTTGCCTGCGACCGCCTTATGAACATGCATCATGAGCGCCATCGACAATCTCCCCCCGCTGCGCGAGGTCATCGCGACCCACCAGCTCTCGGCCCGCAAATCGCTGGGTCAGAACTTTCTCCTCGACCTGAACCTGACCGCCAAGATCGCGCGGCAGGCAGGCGACCTGACCGGTTGTGACGTCCTCGAGGTCGGTCCCGGTCCGGGCGGCCTGACACGTGGACTTCTGAGCGAGGGCGCGCGTCGGGTGCTCGCCATTGAAAAGGACCAGCGCTGCCTGCCCGCGCTGGAGGAGATTGCCGCAGCCTACCCCGGTCAGTTGCAGGTCATCAACGGCGATGCGCTGGAAGTGGATCCGCTGGCGCATCTCACACCGCCCATCCGGGTCGCGGCCAACCTGCCCTATAACGTCGGGACGGAGCTTCTGGTGCGCTGGCTGACACCAAAGGAATGGCCGCCGTTCTGGCAAAGCCTGACGTTGATGTTCCAGCGTGAGGTGGCCGAACGCATCGTGGCAAAACCGGGTTCAAAAGCATATGGGCGGCTTGCGCTGCTTGCGCAGTGGCGTGCAGAGGCGCGTATCGCTGTGTCTCTGCCGCCAGAGGCCTTCACCCCGCCGCCCAAAGTCTCCAGCGCCGTGGTGCATCTGACTGCCCTGCCGGAGCCGCGCTTTCCCGCCGATGCCGCCATCCTCAGCCGCATTGTGGCTGCCGCATTCAACCAGCGCCGCAAGATGTTGCGCGCCTCACTCAAGGGCATATCGCCCCAGATCGAGGATCACCTGAATGCAGCTGGCATTCCCCCCACCGAACGGGCGGAACAAGTCAGCCTGGAAGGGTTCTGCGCCCTCGCCCGCAGCCTCGCACAAAGCAGCTGAGCAAGACGCGCCCAACCGCGCGCCCCTCAGGTATACAGACAAAAGAGCCCCCGGTTGCAATTGCGACCGGGGGCTCTTTCAATTCACAATCACAGGCGCGCTTATTCAGCGGCTTCCTGCGATTCATCTGACTTGGGTTTGGGCTTTGCACGGCTGCGCTTTGGCTTTGGCTTGGCCTCTGCGTCCGCCTGCGGCTGGGCATCCCCACCTGCATCAGCTGCTTTGGGCGCAGCTGGTTTGCGGCTTCGGGGCTTGCGCGCCGGTGGTTTTTTCGCGGCAGGGGTGCCATCCGCGTCGGATGTCGCGCCTTCCGGCGTCTCCACCAAACCGCTGTCGCCCTGTGCAGGCTGAACTGCAGCGTCGCGCGGATCCTGGATCTCGGGCTGCGGCCCTTCACCAGACGTCTCAGCGGCGTCGGCAGCTTCGCGTTCCTGGCGCTCCAGACGCTCTGCCCGCTCACGATCCCGCTCAGCTTGACGCTCGCGGTTCTGGCGCTCCTGCTCCTCGCGCTTGGCATCGATCTCGCGCTGCGCCTCATTCAGCATACGCAGATAGTGCTCTGCGTGCTGCTGAAAATTCTCGGTCGCAACACGATCGTTGCCCAGCTGCGCATCACGGGCAAGCTGGTTGTATTTGTCGATTATTTGTTGCGGCGTTCCGCGAACCTTACCTTCGGGCCCATTGCTGTCGAACACGCGGTTCACAACACTTGCACCATTCGGGCGGTTCCGGTTCGACTTTGAACGCGAACGTGATTTGGACGATCTCATATGCCTAACGTCAGCCTTGATTCTAATTGTCGAAGACCTCGTATCGCGCGTTCTGCGCAAGGGCCTGCGAACTTTTTTGGGCTTGGCGTCGCCGAGAGGCCTACTTGGGTCCTCTTGCAACAGCGACACTTTGAGTAACCACTTTCCGACATGACAAACAAGGGGTCTGAGGCGGAAATTTTACTCTTTTTGCTCTCAACACTCAAAATATGGAGTATTTCGCCGCAAATGTCACGACTTTCTGCCCAGTACGACACGATCTCGTCCGTCGAGATCCTGCAGGACAACAACATCGATCAGGCCTGCAACACGCATCATTTCGGCCACATCGGCCGCTTGGGTTGGGCCGATTTCCACCATCACCCGCCCTGTTCGAGCAAGATGCGGCATCACACCAGCACAAATGCTGCGATAGGCGCTCAGCCCGTCTGCGCCATCGGTCAACGCCATCTGTGGTTCATGGTCCCGCACCTCTGTCGCCAAGCCGTCCATTTCGTCCAGTGCGATGTAAGGCGGGTTGGAGACGATCAGATCGAATTGCCCATCCACCTTGGAAAACCAATCAGAACAGCGAATATCCGCCCGCCCCTCCACCCGGTGCAGCACCGCATTGGCGCTGGCCTGCAGACAGGCTGCCTCGCTCAGGTCCACGCCAAGGCCGATGGCGCCCTGCTGTTCGGCCAACAGCGTCACCAGGATGCAGCCCGAGCCAATCCCAAGGTCAAGTACCCGCTCGAACGGTTCAGCCAGCGCCGCCTCGATCAGCGTTTCGGTCTCCGGACGCGGGTCCAGCACATCCGCCGAAACCTTGAAGCGGCGCCCGTAGAAATCCCGCTCACCGATCAGATGCGAAACAGGCACCCGGATCGCGCGCAGGGAAATCAGCTGGTCGTAGCGCTCGGCAATCTCATGCGACAGCTCCTCCGGGGCGATCAGCGTCACCCGCGCCGCCTCGATCCGCGCTGCATGGGCCAATAGCACCCGCGCATCCCGCGCCGGGTCATCCACCCCGGCGGCTCGCAGACGTGCGGTGGCGGCGACCATGGCCTGTGCGGCGGTGGTGCTCATTGGCCCATCTCCGCCAGGAGCTTGGCCTGATGTTCCGAAATCAGCGCGTCGATGGTCTCATCCAGATCGCCGCCCATGATCTGCTCCAGCTTGTAGAGCGTCAGGTTGATACGGTGATCCGACATGCGACCTTGCGGAAAATTATAAGTGCGGATGCGCTCGGAGCGATCCCCCGACCCCACCTGACTGGCCCGATCTGCCGAGCGTTCGCTGTCGATGCGCTGGCGCTCCAGATCAAACAGCCGCGTCTTCAGCACCTGCATGGCGATTTCGCGGTTGCGGTGCTGGGATTTCTCCGAGCTGGTTACGACCAGCCCCGTCGGCACATGGGTGATCCGCACCGCAGAGTCGGTGGTGTTCACATGCTGCCCACCGGCGCCCGAGGCGCGCATGGTGTCGATGCGCAGGTCATTGGTGTCGATCTTGATGTCCACATCCTCGGCTTCCGGCAGCACCGCGACCGTGGCGGCAGAGGTATGAATGCGCCCGCCGCTCTCGGTCACCGGCACCCGCTGCACGCGGTGCACGCCACTCTCATACTTCAGCCGCGCAAAAACGCCGGTGCCGTTGATCCGCGCCACCAGTTCCTTGAGACCACCCAGCTCCGAGACCTGCTCCTCGATCACCTCGACCTTCCAGCCCTGCGTCTCGGCATAGCGGCTGTACATCCGGTAGAGGTCGCCGGCAAACAGCGCCGCCTCGTCGCCACCGGTGCCCGGGCGGATCTCGATGATCGCGGCCCTTGTATCGGCCTCGTCCTTGGGTAGCAGAGCCAGTTGCAGGTCGTGTTCCGCCTCCGGCAGGGCCGCCTTCAACGCGGGGATCTCCTCCTCGGCCAGCGCCTTCATATCCGGGTCGGCCAGCATCTCCTGGGCGTCGGCGAGGTCGCCCAGAAGCTGGCGATAGGCGCTGATCTGCTCCGCCACTGGACGCAAATCGGAGTACTCCTTGGCCAGCTTGGCGATATCGCCCCCGGCCCCATCGGCCATTGCGGCCTCAAGGTACTGATAGCGTTGCAGGATCTGTTCCAGCCGGTCTTCGGGGATCATCTTTGCTCGGGTCTCGCTGTTGGATGCGCCTCTTGTTTTGGCGCGGGGCTTCACATGTGATAGGCTAGAGCCATGAAACATGCCAGTGGTCTTGTCCGGTTCGCACGTCTCGCAGCACTTGCGGGGCCGGTGCTTTGGGGCAGTGCTGCAGGTGCCGATGTCACCGGGCCGGGCGGCAAGACCATCGATTGCTATTGCACCGACAAGCAGGGCGGCCGCATCGAGCTGGGTGAAACCATCTGCCTGCAGGTCGACGGGCGAATGTTCATGGCGCAGTGCCAGATGTCGCTCAACGTGCCGATGTGGCGCGAGGTCGAAGACGGCTGCCTCTCTGCCGCCAACAGCCACACGCCCCTCCCCGCAGAGCTGCCGCGTCTCTAGCGCGGGGATCGCCGGGCGCAGCCCGGCGCCCGGCCCAACGGGAGCGGATCTGCCGCGCTGATCCGGCGACGGGCGGGAGCGCCCCCGCCCACCCCGCGATTACTCCGACGCGCGCCCCGGCAGGATGCACAGCAGCTCATACAGCAGATTTGCCGCCACCAGCGCGGTATTGCCCGACGGATCATAGGGCGGCGAGACCTCCACCAGGTCACAGCCCACCACATTCAGTCCCTTGAAGGCCCGGATCAGTTCAAGCGCCTGCATGCTGGTCAGCCCGCCGATCTCAGGCGTGCCTGTACCGGGAGCAAAGGCCGGATCAAGGCTGTCGATGTCATAGGTGATATAGACCGGACGTGCCCCGATATCACGGCGGATCTCCGCCCCCATATTGTGCAACGAGCGGTTCCACAGCTCCGAGGCCGGGAAATGCTGAAAGCCCCAGCCCTGCGGCTCCTTGAAATCATCCGGCCCGTAGCCGGTGCCGCGCAGGCCGATCTGATAGACCTTGTCGGCCTCCAGCAGCCCTTCCTCATAGGCCCGGCGAAAGACGGTGCCATGGGTTTCCTTCTCGCCGAACATCTCGTCATTGACGTCCGCATGCGCATCCACATGGATCACCGAAACCGGCCCGTGCTTGCGGGCGATCGCGCGCAGAATCGGCAGGGTGATCGAGTGATCGCCGCCCATCGCCGCCGGCATCACCCCGGCACTCAAGATGGCATCATAGCTGTCCTCGATGATGCGCAGGCTTTCCGGCAGGTTAAAGGTGTTGATCGCCAGATCGCCGATATCGGCGATGTTGAGGTGATCGAACGGCGCAGCACCTGTGGTCATGTTGTAGGGGCGGATCATCGCGCTCTCGGCGCGGATCTGCTTGGGACCAAACCGGGTGCCCGACCGCCAGGAGGTGCCGATGTCCATCGGAACCCCCAGCACCGCCACGTCCAGCCCCTCAAGCGAGGTCGCCTGCGGCAGCCGCATATAGGTGCCCGGACCGGAAAACCGCGCCAGATCGTTGCCGCTGATGGGTTGATTGAACTCGCTCATCGCTCTGTCATCCTCCAGCCCAGAAGGCAGATAATACTCATGGCCACATGGGCGCCCGCGATCGCGGTGGCGCCGGTGGTGTCGAACGGCGGCGAAACCTCGACGATATCGCCGCCCACAATGTTGATGCCGCGCAGGCCCTTGAGGATCGCCTCCGCCTGCGCCGTGGTCAGACCGCCCCAGACCGGCGTGCCGGTGCCCGGCGCATAGGCCGGATCAAGACAGTCGATGTCAAAGGTCAGATAGACCGGCCGATCCCCCAACACCTCGCGGATACGACGCACGGTCTCGACCGGGCCGATCTCATGCACGGTGGGCGCGTCGATGGTCGGCACGCCGAGATTGTCCTCATTGGTGGTGCGAATGCCCACCTGCACCGAGGTCGCGGGATCAATGATGCCGGATTTCACCGCCTTGTAGAACATGGTGCCATGATCGACGCGGCTGAAATCATCATCGGCCCAGGTGTCGCTGTGGGCATCGAAATGCAACAGCGAGATCGGCCCGTATTTCTCGGCATAGGCCTTGAGGATCGGAAAGCTGACGTAGTGGTCGCCACCAATCGCCACCGAAGCCGTGTCGGTCGCCAGAATGCCCCGGATATGATCGGTCAGCCTGTCGGGAAACGCCGGCACATCGGCATAGTCAAAGGCCAAGTCGCCATAATCCACGATCGCCAGCTCGCTGGCCGGGCAGATGTCCCAGCCATAAGGCGCATCCGGGCTTTGTAGCGCCGAGGCCTCGCGCACCGCGCGCGGGCCCAGCCGGGTGCCGGGCCGGTTGGTCACCGCCTGATCGAAGGGGATGCCGGTAACGGCGATATCCGCGTGGCTTAGATCCTTGGTGTAGCGGCGTCGCAAAAAGGACGTCGCCCCGCCAAAAGTGTTCTCAAAGCTCAGGCCCTTCAGGTCCTCGCGGGTGAAGGCCTGATCGACCTGTGTCTTCGCGTCTTCCAACGCCATGTCGGACTGCTCCCTCTTCTCGGGTTATGGCCATCGTCCTAGCGAATGCGGGCGGGCTTGTCATCCGAAAGCCCGCGCCGCGCCGCCACTTCACGCCAGCGGCTGTGCTTTCTCCACCAGACGGGCAAAGAACGACGCCCCGATCGGGGCCACCTCGTCGTTGAAGTCATACTCTGGATGATGCAGCCCGGCAGTGTCGCCCTGCCCAATGAACAAATAGGCGCCGGGGCGCGCCTGCAGCATATAGGAGAAATCCTCCGCCCCCATTTCCCGGTCCGCCTCGCCCTCGACATTGGCCGCACCGGCAATCTCGCGCGCCACTTCGGTGGCAAACCCGGCCTTCCCGGCGTCATTGATGGTCGCGGGATAGCCGACCTCATAGTCCAGCTCCGCCTCTACGCCATAAGCCACGGCGCAGCCCTTCACGATTTCCTCGAACCGTGCCATCACCATCTTCTGAACCTCTGGATTGAAGGTGCGGATGGTACCGTTCACATAGGCGGTTTCCGGGATTACATTGTCGACGGTGCCGGTGTGGATCTGGGTCACCGAGATCACCAGATCCTCGGTCGCGTGGTGGTTGCGGCTGACGATGGTCTGGATCGCCTGCGCCATGCCGCAGGCCGCCATCACCGGATCGCGGGTCTCATGTGGCATCGCACCATGGCCGCCGCGCCCCTTGATGTTGATGGTGAAGGTATCCACCGCCGCCATCAGCGCCCCCGGCGTGGTCAGGAAATGCCCCACCGGCAGGCCGGGCGAATTGTGCAACGCATAGACCTCAGCGATGTCAAAGCGCTCCATCACGCCTTCCTCAACCATGATCTGCGCGCCACCAATGATCTCTTCGGCGGGCTGGAACAGGAGCGCCACCCGCCCGTTGAAATTGCGCGTCTCCGCAAGGTATTTCGCGGCCCCCAGCAGCATGGTCGTATGGCCATCGTGGCCGCAGGCATGCATCTTGCCGGGCACGGTGGACTTATACTCCAGATCGCGCACTTCGGTGATCGGTAGTGCGTCCATATCGGCGCGCAAGCCGATGGTCGGCCCCTCGCCCTGCCCGTTGATGATCGCGACAATGCCGTTCTGCGCGATGCCGGAATGGATCTCATCGACACCAAATGTCTCAAGTATCTCAGCCACATATGCGGCGGTCTTCACGGTATCCAAACCCAGCTCGGGGATCTGGTGAAGATGACGGCGCCACGTCTTCATCTCTTCGCTGTAATCGGCAATGCGGTTCACGACCGGCATGGGGTGGACTCCTGTAAGATAGTCGGGATGATGCAGCTGAACACCAAATAGCGAGCAGGTGCAATGAGCGACGACAAGCTGATCCACGATGAGAGCGCCGGTATCGAACGACTTCTGGAAATCATGCGCCGCCTGCGTGACCCGGAAAGCGGCTGCCCCTGGGATATCGAGCAGAGCTTTGCCAGTATCGCGCCCTACACCATCGAAGAAGCCTATGAGGTCGCCGATGCCATCGAGCGCAGAAAATGGGACGAGCTGAAAGGCGAGCTGGGCGATCTGCTGTTCCAGTCCGTGTTTCACGCACAGATGGCGGATGAGGCGGGATATTTCAATTTTCAGGATGTGGTCACCACCATGTCCAACAAGATGGTGTCGCGCCACCCGCATGTGTTTGGCGATGAGAGCCGCGAAAAATCCGCCGACCAGCAAACCCAGGACTGGGAGACGATCAAGGCCGCCGAACGCGCCGCCAAGGCGGAGACCGGCGCGCTGGATGGCGTGGCGGTGGGCCTGCCCGCCCTGCTGCGCGCCTACAAGCTGCAGAAACGCGCCGCGCGGGTGGGGTTTGACTGGCCGTCGGCACAGAATGTGCTGGCCAAGATCGCCGAGGAATCCGCCGAGCTGGTAGAGGCCCGCGAGGAGCTGACCCAAGACGAGGTAGAAGAGGAGTTTGGCGATCTGTTGTTTGTGATGGCCAATCTTGGCCGCCACCTCGGGGTTGAACCCGAAGCCGCCTTGCGTCGCACCAATGCAAAATTCACCCGTCGTTTCAAGGGCGTGGAGGCAGGACTTGCCGCTCGCGGAAAGCGCGCCGAGGACAGTGACCTCGATGAGATGGATGCGCTCTGGAACGAGGTGAAGGCTGAGGAAAAGGCCGGAAGGAAGACTTGACCGCCGCCTACTCCCAGATCCGACCGCCTAAATCAGAACCATGCCCGGGTCTTGTGAAATCCGCTCCAAATCCCTTTCATAACGGATTGAAAACGCTTGCTTTTCACGTGAGGTAAACTCCGTCAGACCGAGCGTCTCCTGATCGTGCGCCCAGTCCTTGATCAGCTTGCGGCGCGCCATCCGCGTGAGCTTTTCACCCTTGCGGTGGATCGTCTGCAGTTCAAGCAAGGCCCGGTCCGTCGCAGATGTGTTGAGCGACCGCCTCGGCTCTGACAGTGGGCCGATATCGAGTTGGGGCACCAGATGTTGCAGCAATTCGAGACGCTTGAACCGGTCTTCGTGACGGACCACGACCAAGCGAGAGGGCTGCAGGATATCTCGAATTTCCTGCAATACCTCAACCCAGCCGCGGTTCATGGCAAGATAAGCTGCCGCTGCCGCATCAAAATCACTCTCATAGGTTTCTTCCATCCGCTTGCGAATGCAGGACCGGAAGAACGCACCATAGTCCCGCACGACAAACAGAACCGAAACTGCGGGACCTTCCATGGCATGACGCAACGCAGACAGGCGCTGTTTGGAGGCCGGGTGAAATCTGGCCTTCTGAAAATGCACCATGCTGCCCAGAGTGTTTTCCTCCGAAATGATAACCTGCTGATGCGGATCTTTCGCGATCTCTTCGTTCAGGTGGCGCCGCGCCGCGTCTGCCCGCTCTTGAACCGCATTTCGGTCATGACGCGGGGCTGGCAGCCGCAGCGCCAACTGCCCGGCCCTGACCCCATCCCGCGCGGGAAAGGCGATCTGATATCCCTGCTGCCAGAGCGATTCCTGGTTTTCATGCAGGCAGAGCTGAAAAGAACTGCTCCCCGTGCGATGTGCGCCCAGATGTAGATGATATTGCCGTGCCATACTCTCTCACGCCACAGGGAAGGAATTTTCGCGGATATCAGGCGTTTCACTCTTTGTGTCCATGGTCATCAGGTGGACAATCTTTATCCGGGCTGCAAGGGTTTGCCGAACTGACCGAGGAATACCCCGAATGAGCGCGCGCAAAATCATCATCGACACCGACCCCGGGCAGGACGACGCCGTCGCCATACTGCTGGCGCTGGGTTCGCCGGAGGAGATCGACCTTCTCGGAATCACCACCGTGGCTGGCAATGTGCCGCTGGCACGCACCCAGACCAATGCCCGCATCACCTGCGAGGTGGCGGGCCGCACGGAAGTAAAAATCCACGCCGGCAGCGATGCTCCTCTGGAGCGCCCACTGGTGACCGCAGAACATGTACACGGGCGCAGCGGGCTTGACGGGCCGGAATTGTTCGACCCAACAATGCCGCTGCAGGACCAGCATGGCGTCGATTTCATCATCGACACATTGCGTGCAGAGGCGCCCGGCGCCGTGACGCTTTGCCCTCTGGGCCCGCTGACAAATATCGCTGCCGCCTTCCGCCGCGCCCCCGACATTATCGACCGCGTGATGGAGATCGTCATGATGGGCGGCGCCTATTTCGAGGTCGGCAACATTACCCCGGCGGCGGAGTTCAACATCTACGTGGACCCGGAGGCCGCGCGCGAAGTATTCGCCTCCGGCGTGACGCTCACCATGATGCCGCTGGATGTGACCCATAAGGCGCTGACCACCCGTGCACGGGTCGAGGCGTTCCGCAAACTCGGCACGCGGGTTGGCAACTTCACGGCAGAGATGCTTGATTTCTTTGAACGATTTGATGTGGAAAAATACGGCTCCGAAGGGGGGCCGCTGCATGACCCCTGCGTCATCGCCTATCTGATCCGTCCAGAGCTGTTCTCTGGTCGCCACGTGAATGTCGAAATCGAAGTGACCTCGCCCCTGACCCTCGGCATGACCGTGGCCGACTGGTGGGGCGTGACCGACCGCGCGCCTAATGCAATGTTCATGAACGAGGTGGACGCCGAAGGTTTCTTTACCCTGCTCACCGAACGGCTGGGTCGGCTATGAGCGCCGCGCTGCATCTTGCCCGCCCGGACGATCTGGAAAAACTGCTGACCATGGTGCAGGGGTTTCACGCCGAGGAAGGTATCGACAGCAATGACGCGCAACGCCGTGGCGCGCTGTTGCCGCTGCTCGAAGGCATCCCCTACGGCGCGATCTACCTGATTGGACCTGCTCGGGCCCCCATTGGCTATATCATCGTGACCTTTACCTGGTCAGTGGAGTTCGGCGGGCTCGACGGGATGATCGACGAATTGTTCATCCGCCCCGCCGTGCGCCAGCGCGGCATCGCCAGCGAGGTACTCCATGCCCTGCCCCGCACGCTCGCAGAGGCCGGCGTGCGGGCACTGCATCTGGAAGTTGATCGCGAAAACGAGGCCGCGGTCAAACTCTACAACCGCGCACGCTTTTTGGCGCGCGACCGCTACATGCTGATGACCCGCGCACTCTGATCCCGGCGCGGCCTCAGATGCCTGTCTGGCGCATCAGCGCCCAGCCGCCATCAATGCCCGCTGATCAGGCGGGTGCCGCTGGCCGAAGCGATCTGTTCGTCTCCCAACGCAAACAGGATGGAACAGGCACCGTCACAGGCGTGCCCCTGTGCCATCACCATCGCCAACCGGACGCCCTGATCCTGCGCAACGGCCATGATCTCGCCGATCCGTTTGGCCGCCGCTTCATCCCCGCCGGACCCGGCGAGCCAGATGGCGATAGGCGCATAGCGCGGCTCTTCCAACATGGCGGTCTCGAAATGATGCAGGAATGCGCCGAAGTCGATGGCCTTGACCTCCCCATCCAGTCGAAGCCCACCCGGCACCCGGCTCCAGCCTGCTTTTGCCTGTGGTGCCTGCAATGCCGCCACGCCGATCAGGCTCATCATCAACGCAGCTGGCAGAGAATTTACTCGAAACATAACACACCTCCAAAGGTCACGAGGTGTCGCATTTATGTACTTCGCGACCATCCAAGCATGTCATAAAATCGTTACGAAATGTAAATCACACCAAAGTCACTCTTTGATGCCAACCTGCTTCGGCACCGGGCCTTGCGGTTAATCTCCGCAACATGTCGTAGAACACGCCGACACCAATGAGGATGCGCCTGCAGCCTCACGACATGAACATCGTCAGGACGCCCCGATCAGCAGCGCGCTGACCTGACCCTTCATCTTTTCATAAATATCTCGGGGAGCGCGAGGGGCTGGCCCCTCGTTCCCGCGCCCGATTACCTGCGCAACAGGGGGATATGCGGCGCGCTCTCCGCGGGCACCAACCCAGTCAGGCGCGGATCATCAGCAACCTCCACCGCGCGACCATAAGGCGCAAAGCCAGACCGGATATAAAACGGCAGCGCCTGCGCACTGTCGAGCGTGCAGGTGTGCACGAAGAATCGCGTAATCTCCCGCGCGAACGCCCGGTCGATGGCGTGTTCCATCAGCCAGCGCCCTACTCCGCCGCCGATCAGCGAGGCTGACAGGCCAAAGAATGACAGTTCACAGTCGCCGTTCTGCATCCATTCAAGCTCCAGCAACCCCAGGTCCGCGCCCCCCTTCTGCACCGACCAGACCTCGACCCTGTCCGAACACAGATGTGCCGACAGCGCCGCATCGTCCATCACCAGGCGGGAAAACCACAGATAATCATCCCCGACCAAGCGATAGAGCTTGCGATACCACTCCACGCTCGGGGCATCATGCAGGGCCAACGTCAACTCAGGCTGCGCCGTCGTTGCGCGGGGGGCTGGGCGCTCGGTCATCTCCAGATAGGTTACAACAGAGGCGAGCTTTCCGGGTGTCAGGTCCGTAATGCCTTCGGGCAGCGTCATATGCGGGCTCCATAGTGTTCTGTATCTATTTTTCCGCAAGCTAGGCGCTGGCACAAAGCAGAGCAACCCTTTGCCCAAAAACGAAAAACGCCCCGGCGCGAACCGGGGCGTTCAATTTACATCAGATCAGACGGCTCAGCCCTTGAGGATCGAGCGCCCGGCATATTCCGCGATCTCGCCCAGGGTTTCCTCGATGCGGATCAGCTGGTTGTATTTCGCCAGCCGGTCGGAGCGCGCCAGCGAACCGGTCTTGATCTGACCGCAGTTGGTGGCCACCGCGAGGTCGGCAATGGTGGCATCCTCGGTCTCGCCCGAGCGGTGCGACATCACATTGGTATAGCGCGCACGATGGGCCATATCGACCGCCTGCAGGGTCTCGGTCAATGTGCCAATCTGGTTCACTTTCACCAGCATGGAGTTGGCACAGCCGCGTTCGATCCCCTCGGCCAGACGCACCGGGTTGGTGACAAACAGATCGTCGCCGACCAGCTGGACCTTGTCGCCGATCTGGTCGGTCAGCGCCTTCCAGCCGTCCCAGTCATCCTCGGACATGCCGTCCTCGATCGAGATGATCGGGTAATCTGCAACCAATGCTGCCAGATAGGCGGCGTTTTCTTCCGAGGTCAGGGTCTTGCCCTCGCCGGACAGGACGTATTTGCCGTCCTTGTAGTATTCAGTCGCGGCGCAGTCGAGCGCCAGATAGATGTCCTCGCCGGGCTTGTAGCCAGCTTTCTCGATGGACTTCAGAATGAAATCAAGCGCTTCTCGGGTGGAGGCAATGTTGGGAGCAAAGCCGCCCTCGTCGCCGATCCCGGTGGACAGACCCGCTGCTGACAGCTCTTTCTTCAGGGTGTGGAACACCTCGGAGCCCATGCGCACCGCGTCGCGGATGTTCTCCGCAGAGACCGGCATGATCATGAATTCCTGAATGTCGATCGGATTGTCCGCGTGCTCGCCACCGTTGATGATGTTCATCATCGGCACCGGCAGAACCCGTGCGGAGGTACCACCGACATAACGATAGAGTGGCTGGGTGGTGAAATCGGCTGCCGCCTTGGCCACCGCAAGCGACACGCCGAGGATGGCATTGGCGCCCAGACGGCTCTTGTTCTCGGTGCCGTCCAGCTCGATCATCGCGCGGTCGATGGAGACCTGTTCGGTGGCGTCAAAGCCAACCAGCTCATCCGCAATCTCGCCGTTCACGGCCGCCACGGCTTCCAGCACGCCCTTGCCCAGATAACGGTCCTTGTCACCGTCGCGTTTTTCCACCGCCTCATAGGCACCGGTCGATGCGCCAGATGGCACTGCCGCGCGGCCCATGGTGCCGTCTTCAAGAACGACATCGACTTCGACGGTGGGGTTGCCCCGGCTGTCGAGGATCTCGCGGGCGTGAATGTCGATAATGGTGCTCATCGCAAATGGTCCCTCACTGTGACACGATTTGCCCCCGGTCATAGCAAGCCCGTGTAAAAAGTAAACCGGATGCGTTATCGCTAACGGTCGTTATTCGAGAGGTTTAACCCTAACATCAGGAATTTTTTGCCACTTCGCCAACCGCCTGCCGTAGGGCGCGGCAAAAATGACGCGAGAGAACCGGTAAGCCCTGCGATGATAGCGCTCACCCTTGCGTCACATCCTTAACAGGTAAAGCTTACGCGCATGTCTCAACCCATCCGATTCCACGAATTCCTGCTCAGCAATGCCCCCTATCTCTCAGCGGGCGTGCTACTGACGTTTCTGTCAAGCTTTGGCCAGACCTTCTTCATCTCGGTCTTTGCCGGGCAGATCCAGACCGAGTTCGACCTCAGCCATGCCGGCTGGGGCGGTCTCTATATGGTGGGGACCACCGCCTCGGCCTTGCTGATGGTGGCAGCCGGAGGGCTGTCGGATATCATGCGGGTGCGCCACCTCGGGGCCTTTGTGCTGTGTGGGCTTTCGGCGGCCTGTCTCCTGATGGCGCTGAACCACAGCTACTGGGTCTTGCCGCTGTCGATTTTCGCGCTGCGGTTCTTCGGCCAGGGTATGAGCACCCATCTCGCAGTGGTGGCCATGGCACGCTGGTTTGTGGCTGCACGCGGACGCGCACTGTCGATTGCGGCGCTCGGGGTTGCACTGGGACAGGCCATCCTACCGCTGATCTTTGTGGCGCTGATGACGGCGCTCGACTGGCGCACGCTCTGGCTGATCAGCGCTGCGATCTGTCTCTGCGGGGCACCGGTGCTGGTGCGGCTGCTGTCGAAGGAACGCACGCCACAATCCACCTCTGATGATGTCAGCAGCACCGGTATGGACCTTCGGCACTGGACCCGCTGGGACGCGCTGCGCTCGCCCCTGTTCTGGCTGATGGCCCCGTCGATCCTTGGCCCGGCGGCTTTCACCACTGCATTTTTCTTTCACCAACTGCATTTCGCCACCACCAAAGGCTGGACCCTTTTGGAACTGGTGGCCTATTTCCCGTTCTTCACGGTGATGTCGGTTGTGTCCATGATGTTTTCCGGCTGGGCGCTGGACCGCTGGGGCGCCACGCGGCTGATGCCGCTTTATCAGCTGCCACTGGCTGCAGCCTTTGTGATCTTTGCCACCGTCTCCAGCGGCGTGGGCATGGCTGCGGGTTTCCTCTGCATGGCGGCCTCGGTCGGGGCGCATTCGGTGCTGCCCAGCTCCTTCTGGGCCGAAGTCTACGGCACCCGCAACATTGGCGCGATCAAGGCCTTGGTGATGGCGGTGATGGTCTTTGGCACAGCTGTCGGACCGGGGTTGACCGGGCTTCTGATTGATCTTGGCATCGACTTCGGCGACCAAGGGTATGGTATTGCGGTATATTTCCTACTCACCACCCTCTGCATGGTGATCGGCGTCAGCGGCGCACGAAAACGGCTGACACCGGTCACGGCCTGAGGTCAGGCCGGTTGCGCCGCCATGCGGGCAGAGCGGCGCGCCAAACGCCGCTCGCGCACGAAGGTATAAAGCCCCGTTGCGATGATCAGAGCGGATCCCAGCAGCGTCATCGCATCGGGCCGTTCGGAAAACACGATCGCGCCGCCGATCATAGAAAAGACCAGACGCGAGTAGCGAAACGGCGTGATCACTGCAGCATCGGCGATCCGTGTCGCGGTCACGATGCCATAGTATCCGATGACACCAAAAATGGTTCCGCACAGCAGCATGCCCCATTCAAACGATGTGGGCGACACCACGGGCTGCGACGTGGCCAGCAGCAGAATGCCCCCCGCCACCACCACGGTGCCATAGGCCTGAACACTGACGACCGACGAGGGAATGCTCACATCCATCCGCCGTGTCATCAGATCTCGTGCCGCCACACAGAGAACAGCAATCAGCACCAACAGCGCGTTGGGTTCAAACCCCTCAAGGCCGGGCCGAATGATAATCAGCACACCGATGAAACCCACGGCGATCGCGCTCCACCGGCGCCAGCCCACCTGCTCGCCCAGAAACAGGGCGGCCCCCATGGTGATCGCCAGCGGCGTCGCCTGAAACACGGCGGCCACCACCGAGATATCGACCAGTGCAAGCGCCGTTGCAAAGCTGACCGCCGCGCCGCCTTCGGCCAGGGCGCGCAAGACAGGTATCAACCGCCAGGCCGTGCGGTTCCACGGGCTCTGCCCCTGCACCGCCATTGCGACCAAGAACACGACGCTGGCCCCCAATCCGATCAAGATCAGGATCTGCCCGACAGGCAAGTTACCGGAGAGCTGTTTGATGAACAGATCCTCGATGGTGAACCCCACCATGGCCACGAGCAGCAGCACAATACCTTTGACGTTGTCCATGGGGCGTATCCTTTGTGCCAGCGAAGAAGATCGGTTGGTTCCGGCATCGCGCGATGCAATCACTCGGCGCAAGCCAGAAAGCGACGACAACACCGCATAACTTGTGACACACTCCATCACGGGTTGTGATGGATCATCCCCGTTCAGTCGGTTTTCTTGATTGGTACGCCGTAAAGCTCCAGCTTGTGACCCTTGAGACGATAACCGAGCTTCTGTGCGATCTTTTCCTGCAAGGCCTCGATCTCCGGGTCGCAGAACTCGATCACCTGGCCGGTGTTGAGGTCGATCAGATGGTCGTGGTGCTCCCGGTCCGCATCCTCGTATCGGGCACGGCCATCACCAAATTCCAGCCGGTCCAGAATCCCCGATTCTTCAAACAGCTTCACCGTGCGGTAGACCGTCGCCAGCGAAATACCGTTATCGACGGCATTGGCGCGGGCGTGCAGCTCCTCCACATCCGGGTGATCCAGGCTCTCCTGCAGCACCTTGGCGATGGTCCGGCGCGGGCCGGTCATGCGCAGACCATGGGCCTCGCAGCGGGAAATGATCGTATCGGTCATGCCTGTCTCGTCCCTGTCGGTCACAGCGGGGGTCCCTTGCTTGGCGCTTCTTTTTAGCGAATGCAACCCCCGACGAAAACAGGCAAGTTCCGCGCATGCATCATTGACATTTGCGCCCATCACCGCCATTTGCCCTTCAGGCATACCCTCTGCCGCGTGAGCAGAGACCCGCAGCGCTGTCGGAATTTGATCGTTCCGACCTTTCGAATGTCTTCTGGTTTCAGAAGAGATACGGCGCTTCGCAGCGGATCTTCTCGGGGATGCCATGGTTCCAAGATCACGCGTGGGGCTAGTTGCGAGAGATCGGCACAGTGACATGAGGTTGTCTGGGTCTGAGGTCTCCGCCCCACTGATGAACGGGTGCGCAGGTCGAGTGACCGTGCCCCGTGTGGTCCTGTGCGTTTGCACGGGCCACCGAAAGGACTTTGAATGACTGAATTTTCCACCATGGACCTGCCCAAGCACCTGCACACCCGGATCGAAGCCATGGGCTTTCACACTCCGACGCCGATCCAGGCCCGGGCGATCCCGCATGCGCTGAACGGACAGGACGTGCTGGGTCTGGCGCAGACCGGTACCGGCAAGACCGCCGCCTTTGGCGTACCGCTGATCGCCCAGATGCTGGAATATGGCCGCAAGCCTGCTGCCGGCACCGTGCGCGGGCTGATCCTGGCCCCGACCCGCGAGCTGGCCAACCAGATTGCCGAGACCCTGAAAGGTCTGACCGAAGGCAGCCCGCTGAAAACCGGCCTTGTGGTCGGCGGTGTTTCCATCAACCCGCAGATCACCCGCCTGTCGCGCGGCACCGATATCCTCGTCGCCACGCCGGGCCGTCTGCTCGACATCCTCGACCGCAAGGCGCTGGATCTCGGCTCTTGCGACTTCCTGGTGCTGGACGAGGCCGACCAGATGCTGGACCTCGGCTTCATCCACGCCCTGCGCAAGATCGCCTCCCTGCTGCCCGAAAAGCGCCAGACCATGCTGTTCTCGGCCACCATGCCCAAGCAGATGAACGAGATCGCCAACGCCTACCTCAAGAGCCCGGTGCGCATCGAGGTGACCCCTCCCGGCAAGCCTGCCGCCAAAGTCACCCAATCGGTGCATTTCATCGCCAAAGCGGAGAAGCTGGGCCTGCTGAAAGAGCTGCTGACCGCCCATGACGGCGAACGCACGCTGGTCTTTGGCCGCACCAAACACGGCATGGAAAAGCTGATGAAGGTGCTGGACAAGGCCGGCTTCAAGGCCGCGGCGATCCACGGCAACAAAAGCCAGGGCCAGCGCGAACGGGCGTTGAAGGCCTTCAAATCCGGCGAGATCACCGTGCTGGTGGCCACCGATGTGGCGGCGCGCGGGCTGGACATTCCGGATGTGAAATACGTCTACAACTACGAGCTGCCGAATGTGCCAGATGCCTATGTGCACCGCATTGGCCGCACCGCGCGTGCGGGCAAGGAAGGTCAGGCCGTGGCCTTCTGCGCCCCGGATGAGATCGGCGATCTGAAGGCAATCCAGAAAACCATGAGCATCACCATCCCCGTAGCCTCTGGCCGCGCCTGGGAAGAGATGCCCGATCCCGCCGCCAAATCCTCGCGCGGTGGCGGTCGTGGTCGCCCCGGTGGCGGTGGCGGTCGTGGCAAACCCGGTGGCAAGCCGGGCGCCGGGCGTCGTCGCTTTGGCGGTGGTGGTAAATCCGAAGGTCAGGGTGGCGGCGGCGAAGCCCGCGCAGCCGGCGGCGGCGCAGGCCGTCAACGCCGGAAGTCCTGATCCCTCTCCGATCTGACTACAACTGAACGATAGACCAAGGGGCGGGGGGACACTCCCGCCCCTTTCCTCTGAGCCAAAGGCTCCGACAAAAGCGTTGGGCCGCGCAGGCCGCGCCGAAGGCGCGGCCTGCGCCCCCGGGCGCCGCTGACCGCGGCGCAAATCCTCAAGAGACGGAGCAAGGCAAGATGGCCGGTCGCGTCAGGTGCCGCAGAACGTAGCCTTGATCACCTCATCCTCGGCCGGCGGGCGACGCAGATCGGCAAACTCGGCCTCATCCGCGAAGGGCGTGGCCAGTGCACGCATCATCCGTTCAAACGGCGTAAAGTCCCCCGCCACCGCCGCGGCGATCATCTGCTCGATGCGATGGTTGCGCGGGATCAGCACCGGATTGGCCCGCGCCATGGTGTCTTGTGGCGCATCCTCATCCGCCAGACGCTGTGTCCAGCGCTGCTGCCAAGCCTCAAATTGCTCGGGCGCCAAGAACTGATCTCGCGCGCTGCCCGTCGACAAAGCCCTGAAGGTGTTGGTGAAATCCGCCTGCCCGTCGGCCATCAGGCCCAGCAGGTCAGTAATCAATTCCATGTCCCCCTCCTGCGCACCCGTGATGCCGATCTTGGCGCGGAACCGGCGCAGCCAGGCCGCCTCGATCATCTCGGGCATCGCATGCACGATCTCTGTCGCCTCTTCGACCACGGCCTCGGGATCGTCGAACTGCTGGATCAGCGCGGTGGCGAGCTGGGCCAGGTTCCACACCGCGATCTGCGGCTGGTTGGAATAGGCATAGCGCCCCATGCGATCAATGGAGGAAAACACCCGGTTGGGGTGGAACACATCCATGAAGGCACAAGGACCATAGTCGATGGTCTCGCCCGCGATGGAGGAATTGTCAGTGTTCATCACCCCGTGGATGAAGCCGACGCTCATCCAGGCGGCAATCAGCTCCACCTGCGCATCACGCACCGCCCGCAACAGCCCCATCGGTCCTTCAGCCTGCGGATAGTGGCGTGCAATGGCGTATTCAGTCAGTGTTTTCAGCGCTTTGGCATCACCTCGCGCGGCAAAGATCTGAAAGGTGCCGACGCGCAGATGGCTTTTGGCCACCCGGGTCAAAACCGCGCCGGGCAGGCCGCCCTCGCGCCAGACGGTCTCGCCGGTTGCCACTGCAGCCAGCGCCCGTGTCGTCGGAATGCCAAGCGCATGCATCGCTTCGGAGACCACATATTCGCGCAGCACCGGCCCCAGCCAGGCCCGCCCATCGCCGTTGCGCGAATAGGGCGTGGGACCAGAGCCCTTGAGCTGGATATCGCGGCGGATACCATCGCTGCCGACAACTTCGCCCAGCAGCACTGCGCGGCCATCGCCCAACTGCGGGTTATAGTTGCCAAACTGGTGGCCCGCGTAGAGCTGCGCCAGCGGCGCGGCCCCGTCGGGTATCGCATTGCCGCCAAAGATCTCGGCCAGCGCCGCATCTTCCGCGCGCTTCACACCAAGCAGCTCGCCCAGCCCGTCATTGAAGGCCAGCAGACGCGGCGCTTTCACCGGGGTCGGATCTTGCCGGGTGTAGAAGTCGGGCGCCAGTTGCGCATATGTATTGTCAAACGGGATATTCAGGGTCATGCGCCAAGCATATGGCGCCGCGCCTGGAATACCACCCGCAATCACGCCAAGACCGGAGCAGAATCGCATGACACAGGACATGAGCGCAGACGAGATCATCCACACCCTCGGGCTCGCACGCCATCCCGAGGGCGGTTGGTATCGCCAGACCTGGATTGAAGACACCCGCGAGGAAACGCGCCGCCCCTGTGGCACCTGTATCTATTTCTTGCTGGGCGCGGGCGAGCGCAGTCATTGGCACCGGGTGGACGCCACCGAGATCTGGCTCTATCACGCGGGCGCTCCGCTCATCCTGTCCCTGTCGGCACACGATGAGGGGCCGGCCACCGACCACATCCTGACCCCGGATCTGCATACCGGCCGTCCGCAGCTGATCGTGCCCAAGGACCATTGGCAGGCCGCGCGCAGCACCGGCGATTGGACGCTGGTCAGCTGCACCGTGTCGCCGGGGTTCGACTTCGCCGGCTTCACCCTCGCCCCGGAAGACTTTGATATTCCGCGATAACCTTCTTGACTCCGTCAGAGAGGTTTCGCTTCGGGCACAGCCCGAAGCGCCGCGCAGCCGTTCCGGCTGCGCGGCGCTTGGCCCAACGGGAGCGGAGGCATTTTACATGCATCGCGCGACGGGCGGGAGCGCTCGCCGCCCAGTGACAATCCGCCTCAACCGGCGCGCATGCTCCAGCCGTCGGGCACCGTCAGGATTCCACCGCCAACACAGGCCCGAACGCCGGTGGTGCGCGGCGCGGAGGTCGCCAGACCACGCGCCACCCGCACAGCCAGATAGGCAAAGGCCTGCGCCTCCAGCATGTCGCCATCCAGCCCCACCGCCTCGACCGGCTCCACCGGGCAATCCAGCGATACCCGCAGCATCTCCATCAGCACCGGGTTGTGCCGCCCGCCACCGGTGACCAGCAGCCGTTTGGGCGACTCCGGACAATGCTCCATACCCTGCGCCACCGCAGCCGCACACATGGCGGTCAGCGTCGCTGTCGCATCGGCATCGCTAAGTTCGCTCACCAGCCCGATCATTTCTGGGAAATCATTGCGATCTAGGGACTTCGGCGGCATTCTTGAAAAATAAGGCTCCGCCAGAAACAGTTCCAGCGCACCATGTTCGACAGTGCCACCGCTGGCGACCTTGCCGCCCTCGTCCATCTGCATGCCCAGTCGCGCCTGCAGGAAATCATTGATCGGCGCATTGGCCGGACCGGTATCAAAGGCCAGCAACGCGCCCACATCCTCTGGGCGCGCCACGCGCGGATCAACATAGGTCAGGTTGCCCACGCCGCCGAGGTTCAGGAAACACAACGGCTCTGCCGCGCCGATATACTGCGCGCAGGCATGGTGGAAAAACGGCGCAAGCGGCGCGCCCTCGCCGCCCATGGAAACATCATCGGAGCGAAAATCCCAAACCACGGGCCGCCCTAGCGCCTCGGCCAGAACCGATCCATCGCCCACCTGAAGCGTGCCCTGTAGCCGTGGCGCATGGGCCACCGTCTGGCCGTGAAATCCGATCAGGTCCACGTCGAGGTGGTCGCGCATCAACTCCACATGCGCCGCCTCGACCACCCGCGCCGCTGCTGTCACCGCGTCCCCGCTCCACTGCCCCAGCGCCGCCCGCACCACCGCGCGTTCCTCACTGGAATAGGTGCGATAGCCCACCTCGCCAAAGCCGAAGATCGCCTGCCCGTCGGTCTCCAGCACCGCAACATCCACCCCATCAAGCGACGTCCCGCTCATGGCCCCAAGGGCGCGCACCGGCCCGGACTTGGATATGGCTTTGCCCATCTCTGCACTCTTCCTTGCAAATCCGGGCCGTATCACCCGTTGTCACAGGTATTACACTGTGCATTTTGTCCCGAAAACAGGTTCCAACCCTTCGCGATGCGATTTATACAGCCGCTTGCATATTCAAAAGCCGAGGCATGCTATGACCTACCATCCGAAATCGGACTTCATCGCCATCATGATGGAACGCGGGTTCCTGGCGGACTGCACCGATTATCAGGGTCTCGATGAGGCGCTGGTGAGCGGAACGCAGACGGCATACATCGGCTATGACGCCACCGCGCAATCGCTGCACGTGGGCCATCTTCTCAACATCATGATGCTGCGCTGGCTGCAAAAGACCGGCCACCGCCCGATCACACTGATGGGCGGCGGCACCACCAAGGTGGGCGATCCTTCTTTCCGCTCTGATGAACGGCCGCTGCTTGGCCCCGAACAGATCGACGCCAATATCGCCGGCATGCAGAAGGTGTTCGCCAAATACCTCAGCTACGGCGACGCGCCTTCCGATGCGCAGATGCTCAACAATGCCGAATGGCTCGACGATCTGAACTATCTCGAGTTTCTGCGCGACATCGGCCGGCATTTCTCGGTGAACCGGATGCTGGCCTTTGAAAGCGTGAAATCGCGCCTGGATCGCGAGCAGTCGCTGTCGTTTCTTGAGTTCAACTACATGATTCTGCAGGCCTATGACTTCCTGGAGCTGAACCGCCGCTATGGCTGCGTTCTGCAGATGGGCGGCTCGGACCAATGGGGCAATATTGTCAACGGCATCGACCTGACACGCCGGGTGCTGGAGAATGAGATCTACGGCCTGACCTCGCCGCTGCTGACCACCTCTGACGGGCGCAAGATGGGCAAGTCGCAGGGCGGCGCCATCTGGCTCAATGACGAGATGCTGAGCTCTTATGAGTTCTGGCAGTTCTGGCGCAACACCACCGATGCGGACGTGGGCCGGTTCCTGAAACTCTATACCGAGCTGCCGGTCGATGAATGTGACCGTCTTGGCGCATTGCAGGGGTCGGAGATCAACGAGGGCAAGATTATCCTCGCCAATGAGGTGACCACGCTTCTGCACGGGGCCGAGGCCGCCAAGGCTGCCGAAGCCACCGCGCGCGAAGTGTTCGAGAAGGGCGGTGTCGGGGACGACCTGCCGACCCTATCGCTCTCGGCGGCGGAGCTCGGAGACGGCATTTCAATCGTCCAGCTGATCGTGAAATCCGGCCTGGCCAAGACCGGTAAGGAAGCCAAGCGCCTGATTGCTGAAAACGGTGCCAAGATCGACGACGCACCGCTGACGGACGCCGGGCTGATGATCGACGCGGCCGCGCTTGCCTCGCCGATCAAACTCTCCGCCGGCAAGAAGCGCCACGCCTTGGTGCAGCTCGCGGGCTAAAATCTGACAGTCGGGTGAGAGGGGCGCCGTCGCTCTCACCCGACCCTCTCAAGCGAGCCAATTCACGCCGGGCTATCTCCGTATGGAATCTATTCCGATGAAAGAGGCGGGGGCTTTGGGCCAGATCGCTCCCCTGATCCGTGGGCGCCAAGTGTGAGGCCGCGCCTCACAAAACCAAAAATTCGATCACTGTCAGAACAATGAACGTCGGCACCGACAGGACCGTCGCGATCAACAGTGCTGCGCATTTTGTCATCCGCGCGGCCGGGGCTGTCTTGCCGAGGATTTTAACGGGCGTTTTCATGGTGTCATTAACCATCAATTAGGTTTCCATCCTGTTAATGGCTGCATGTTCGACCTTGGCTCCGCAGATGTCATGCCCCGCCCCATACAGCGTTCTCCCCTTGCCCGCACGCTCGCACAATCGTCAGAGTTCACGCGCGCGCTGCGCTGTGCTGGGCAGGACGTGATGGTGCTTGACCGGATGCAGGACATGGTTGTCCTGCGGCGCAGGATCTGGGGCATGCCGATCGCCATGATCAACCGCGCCGATCTGGTTGTGCCTGCCCGTCTGCTGGAGATCTTGCAGGAAGAAGGCCTGCGTCGCACCCCGGTGATCCTGTCGCCAGAACGCCCCGTTTCGGATCTCGCGCGGCTGGGCGTCCTGCCCCTGATGACCCCGGCCAGCATCGGGCAACTGGACATCCTCCCGTGTCGCGACGCGCAGCGCGCTGGTCTGGAGCAGAAATGGCGCAATCGTCTGGTCCACGCCGAGGGCAGTTCCCTGAAAATCACCCGCCAGAACATGCCTCTCAAATATGATCACTGGCTGCTGCAGGCGGATGCTGCGCAGCAAGTGAAACGCCGCTATCGCTCTTGGCCCACGGCCCTGACCCTCGCTTATGCCAAAGCCAACCGGGGCTGCGCCAAATTGTTTGAGGCGCATGAAGGGCATGAGACCGTCGCCGGCATCCTGGTGCTGACACATGGCGACGGGGCGACCTACCATATCGCCCACAGCTTGGATCGCGGCCGAGCTCTGTCGGCCCATAACCTCCTGATGTGGCGAGCAATGAACTGGCTGGCGGACAAGGGCATCCGGCAGTTGGATCTCGGGGTGCTCAACACCGAAGACGCCAGCGGCCTGGCCCGGTTCAAGCTGGGCACCGGTGCCCGCGTCGAACGGCTCGGCGGCACCTGGGTTTACTGGCCGCCCCTTGGGCGACGTCTGGCGCCGCTGGCCGCTCTGGATCGAAAGCTGATGGGGATCTGACAGGGCGGGTCGACACTGGACAGACACGCTGCGCCATGATTATTTGAACGTATGTTCATTTCATGGGAGGAGCGAGAAAGATGAGACTCGCAACCACACGCGCCGTTGTCACCGGCGGCGCATCCGGCCTTGGCGAGGCCACCGCCCGCCATTTCCGCAATGCAGGTGCTGCCGTCACCATCCTGGATCGCGACACGGATCGCGGCATGAGGATAGCCGACAGCATCGGTGCGCATTTCGCAGAGACGGACGTCACCAGCGAAGAAAGCGTAGAGGCCGCGATTGCGCTGGCACAGGAAAAGATGGGCGGGCTGACCGCAGCGGTGAACTGCGCCGGTATTGCGCATGCGATCAAGACTGTAGGGCGCGACGGCCCGCATCCCCTTGGCGCGTTTCAGAAAACCGTCGACATCAACCTGGTTGGCAGCTTCAACGTCTCGCGTCTGGCCGCAGCGGCGATTGCCAAGAACGATCCAGAGCAAGACGGCGCACGCGGCGTCATCATCAACACTGCGTCGATCGCTGCCTTTGACGGGCAAAAGGGTCAGGCAGCCTATGCAGCCTCCAAGGGCGGCATTGTTGGCATGACCCTGCCGATGGCCCGCGACCTGGCGTCCTCCGGCATTCGGGTCATGGCGATCGCACCGGGGATCTTCATGACACCGATGCTGGCGGGACTGCCGGAAGAGGCCCAAGCGCAGCTGGCAGCGGATGTTCCGAATCCCGCACGTCTCGGCGATCCGGAGGAATATGCCCGGCTGGCCGGTTTCATCGTCGAAATGGGATATCTGAACGGCGAGGTCATTCGCCTCGACGGCGCATTGCGAATGCGCTGAGGTCTTGCGCGGGCGGGCCTCTCCCGTCCGCTCTTCGCCATGCATGGTGCCTCAGGTCGTTCCAAATCTTCCTGATCGCAGTGGGCCTGATCCGGTTCGGCATGGCGCCGCGCGCGCCCCGCAGGGGCGCGCGCGGCGCCGGTCGCTTCGGGCAAAGCCCGAAGCGAAACACCTGTTCAGCCGCCCGCCTTCTCTTCCAGCACCAGCCATTCCTCTTCCGCAGCAGCCAATTTTTCCTGTCTCTGAACAAGAGCTTCGGTGGCCTTCTTGAACTTGACCGGTTCCCGCGTGAACAACTCGGGATCCGCCATCAGCTGCTCCAGCTTGGCGATTTCCTGTTCCAGCCGGTCAATCTCAGCCGGAAGCGCCTCGAGGCGGTGCTTTTCCTTGAAGCTCAGCACCTCCTTTGACGTTTGCGCCTCCGCCTTTGCCTTCGACTTGGTCGCCTTGGGTTTCTCTGCCTTCTCGACAACCTCAGCCGGCGCCCGCTGCGCGAGGTAATCGCTCCAGCCTCCGGCATAGGCGGTTGCATTGCCCTGCCCTTCCATCGCCACCGTCGTGGTCGCCACACGATCCAGGAAATCCCGGTCGTGGCTCACCAGCAGCACGGTGCCGTCATAGCCGTCCAGCAATTCCTGCAGCAGGTCGAGCGTCTCTACGTCCAGATCGTTGGTCGGCTCGTCGAGCACCAGCATATTGGAAGACCGCGCCATGAGTTTCGCCAACAGCAAACGCGCCTTTTCGCCCCCCGACAGGGAGCGGACAGGCGCGCGCACCTGACGCTCGTCGAACAGGAATTCCTTCAGGTAGCCAACCACATGTTTGGGCTGGCCCCGCACCATGACCTGATCCGCCTTTCCGGAAATCCCCATCAACGGATCGGCCGTCAGGTTTTCCCACAGGCTGGCATTGCCATCAAGCTGGTCGCGGGTCTGATCGAACACCGCAACCTCCAGATTGGTGCCGAGCTTCACGCTGCCCTCGTCCGGTGTCTCTTCGCCCAGCAGCATCTTCAGAAGCGTGGTCTTGCCAACGCCATTCGGGCCAACAAAGGCCACCCGGTCGCCGCGCTGCACGGTGAGGGAGAAGCCGGACAGGATCTGCTTGTCGCCGAAGCCTTTGCTCAGCCCCTCGGCCTCGATCACCTTGCGGCCGGATTTTGGTCCCGCGTCCAGATCCATCGCCGCCGCACCCTGCCGTTTGATCTGGCCGGCGCGTTCGGATTTCAGATCGTGCAGGGCGCGCACCCGGCCCATGTTGCGCTTGCGGCGGGCAGAGATGCCCTCCACCGCCCAGCGGCTCTCGGATTTGATCAGCCGGTTGAGCTTGTGACGCTGCATGTCCTCCTCTTCCCAGATCTTGTCGCGCCAGGCCTCGAAATGCTCGAACCCCTTGTCCTGACGGCGCACCTGTCCCCGGTCGACCCAAAGCGTGGCGCGGGTCAGCGCCCGCAGGAATGCCCGGTCGTGGGAGATCAGCACAAAGGCGGCGCGGGTCGAGGCCAACTCGCTCTCCAGCCAGGAAATCGCCTCGATATCAAGGTGGTTGGTCGGCTCGTCCAGCAGCATCAGCTCCGGTGCTTCGGCCATCAGCTTGGCCAGTGCGGCGCGACGCCGCTCGCCGCCGGATGCGGTCTCGACCGGCCTTGCCGGGTCAAACTTCAGTCCCTCGCCAGCGCGCTCAACACGGTACAGCTCCCCCGGTTCCAGCTCGGAGGCGGCAAAATCGCCCAACGTGGCAAAGCCCTCCATCTTGGGGTCCTGCTCCATGTAGCCGACGGAATTGCCCGGCGGGATCACGATGGAGCCGGCGTCCGCCTCCACCAGGTTCGCCATGACCTTCATCAGGGTCGATTTACCGGAGCCATTGCGCCCGACAAGCGCCACCCGGTCCCCGGGCTGCACCACGAGATCGAGATCGGAAAAGATCGGATCACCGCCGAAGGTCAGCGAGATACCGGACATCTGCAAAAGAGGAATACGTGCCATGACAGCGAGCTAAACCGCGCCGCAGGCTTCGTCAACGGGCCATGCGCGCTCGCGGGCAACGCGCGGTGCCAGAACCGACGAGCTCAGCAAGAAGCCCGCCTCCCGATGACAACAATCCGGGCAAGGGAGGGCGGCGCCCGTCCAGCCTATCCCGCCACCGCGCGCAGCAAGCGCTTGCGGGCGGGCGGAATGGCACCGATCTCAAGGCCGGTAAAGACATGCAGCGTGTTCATATGCTTGTCGACCACCGCGTGATCGCTCACCCAGCCGCCCATCATCAGATATGTACGCAGCAACGGCGGCATCCGCAGCATGGCTTTCTTGGCGTCCGGTTTGCGCCGCAACCGTGCGGCAAAGCGGAATACATTAGGCGCCTTCACCCGCGGCAACCAGCGTTTCGGCGCAAGGTGGCGATGCTTCAGCATTGCAAAGGCATCGAGATACTCGGCGGTCTCGGTACCGGCAAACGACGAACAGCCAAACAGCATCTGGATGTCCTCCCGGTCCACGAATGCGGTCATCGCCCCCCAAGCCACGCGCAGAATGTCGGGATCGCTCCAGCCCTGATGAATGCAGAATCGCCCCATCTCCACCATGCGGCCCTCGAAGTCCCGCAGGCCGGAGAGGTCATAGAACTGCGCCGAATAGGTGCGCGCGACCTCATGGCCGCCTTCCAGCACCAGCATGCGGAAACAGCAGACCAGCGCGTCGCTGCGGGTGTCCTCCACCAGCACATGGGCGCAGGTGGCGTCAAAGTCGTCCTGATCGATCTCCGCGGTGCGAAAGCACAGGGTGCGCAGGGCTTGAACCGCCGCGATGTCCACCGGGCCCGCCGCAAGCCGTGCTCGATACCGGCCTTTCGATAGCAAAGGACCGTTGGCCTCGTCTGTCGGTGAAATGTCGGACCGGGGTGTCGTGGCCATGAACTGCTCGCGTCTGATCTTGACTGCAATCGCGACCGCTCCGCGTCGGGGCGGCGGACTGCTTGCATTGCTATCATGACACATGTGAAGCCCGGGTGACGAATCCATCCCCCGAGCTCATAATTTACGCGTGGTGCAGCCTTATTGCTGCAGGAAGCTGCCGGGGTTGAAATTGCCCAGGTTGCCGACAAGCTGTCGCAGGAATGTCTTGTCCTCCAGGCTCGAGTCGGTCACGCGGCGTTCCAGCGGAATGACCCGGCCATCCTCCAGCGTGTAGCGCTGCACGCTGTCCACCACGCCTGACGATGCGAAGGTGATCGCCACCAGATCGCGCGAGACCACCTGAGGCTCCTTTGCGCCAAAGCGTTTGACCCGCGAGGTCACGTAATAATATCCGCTTTCGTCGGCCAGCGAGTCGATTGTCGGCTCCCCAACGGTTTCAGCGACCGAGTCGCGGGTATCCACGCCGACCACAACCTCGTTCAGAAGGTCTGGTCCGGGGATCCAGCCATGCTTGCGATACTGGGCGGTACAGGCCGTCACGGCCAACACCGCTCCGACAAGAAGCGCGCCCCGCAATGCGGTTTTTACGGTCTTCGGACTTGCAATCATGCGCTTCCCCTGCCCTTCGGGTTGATAAAGACTGAAGTCCCGATTACCTAACTCGGGCTTCTGGTTCAAGAAATGAAAGTACACACGTGAGTTCGCACCCTTCCGAGACGACAGCCCTGCGGGTTGCCGAGTTGCCCCAGAACCGCCCGACACAGTTTTCGGTGGTTCCGGACGCAGACACACTCCGCGCCATCGCTCATGATCTGGGCGTCGACACACTGCGCAAACTCCGCTTCGAAGGCGAGATCAAGGCGCGCGGCAAGCGGGACTGGACCCTGACAGGCAAACTTGGCTTTACAGTCGTGCAGCCCTGCGTCGTGACGCTGGAGCCGGTGACCAGCCGGATCGACACGCAAGTGGAGCGCCTGTTCCTTGCGCATATCGCCACCCCCGAAGAGGAAGAGGTGGAAATGGCGGAGGATGACAACGTCGATGAACTGGGTGAAACCATCTCTCCGTTTGACGTTATGGTTGAGAGTGTTGCCCTGCATCTGCCGCAGTATCCGCGCAAGGACGGCGCGGAACTGGGACAAAGCCTGCACGCTGAACCCGGCACCAAGCCGATGACAGACGAGGACACCCGCCCCTTTGCAGGGCTTGCAGATTTGATGAAACCAAGCGACAAGGACACCTGAACGACGCATTCGGATGTGCGGCTCAGGATGTCCTGGACTGCAATATCTGATGTCACCTGAATTCTTGCTGGCACTTACGTGCTGGCTCTCCTAAGAAAAGCCTTGCGCCGCCGAAGATTCGCAGTATTTTTGCGCGCTCATCGGAATTTTTGGTTGGACATCGGAGAGACTGCGGCCTACACGCACGTCACACCGGACGTCACACCGATTGACACGGAAACATGAAACGCGCCCGACGGCTCTCTTGCCTGGTGGCCCTAGTTAGACAAAGGTTGAGACATGGCTGTCCAACAGAACAAAGTATCCAAATCGCGCCGCAACAACCGCCGCGCGCACGATGCTCTGGTTGCTGCAAACCCGAACGAATGCTCGAACTGCGGTGAACTGCGTCGTCCTCACCACGTGTGCCCGTCCTGCGGTCACTATGACGACAAAGAAATCGTAGCACAGGCCGACGAGATCGACCTGGACGAAGACGCGGCCTGAGTCGAAACGGGATCACGAATGCCAGGCAGGCACGCAGTCGTATGACGGGTAACACCGCTCCATCGCAGGCAGATGCCCGCCGCACCGTGATCTCGGTGGACGCCATGGGTGGCGATGCCGGACCGGCTGTTGTGGTCGCAGGCATCGCCAAATCCGCCAAGAAGAATCCCGATATCCGGTTTCTTCTTCATGGTCCTATCGAACAGCTCGAACCACTCGTGGCCCGCAGGAAGCACTTGGCGGGCCGTGTAGAGATTCGTGACGCGCGCGACGTCGTCACGATGGAAGACAAACCCAGCCAGGTGATGCGCAACGGCAAGGGCACCAGCATGTGGTCCGCCCTCGAAGCTGCGCGCAATGGCGACGCTGCTGGCGTGGTCTCTTGCGGCAACACCGGTGCGCTGATGGCGCTGTCGATGCTGCGCCTGCGCAAATTGCCGGGCGTCAACCGACCCGCGATTGCGATTCTCTGGCCCTCCCGCAACCCTCAGGGCTTCAATGTGATGCTCGACGTAGGGGCGGACGTGCGCGCCGACGCGGAGGATCTTCTGCAATACGCCCTGATGGGCACCTCCTACATTCGCAACTCGATGGATTTGCCCTGCCCGCGTGTCGGCCTGCTGAATGTGGGCACCGAGGAGCACAAGGGCCGCGCCGAACTGAAAGAGGCCTATGCGCTGATCTCTCAGAATGCGGAAAAGGCCAACTACGAGTTTGTCGGCTTTGTTGAAGGCAGCGACATTCCCGGCGACATCGCAGATGTGATCGTCACAGATGGCTTTACCGGCAATGTGGCGATCAAGACCGGCGAAGGCACCGCAAGTCTATTGCGCTCCGCCCTGCGCGAGGCGTTTGAATATTCGATTCTGTCGCGGCTTGCCGCGCTTCTGGCCTATACGTCCCTGGCACGGCTGTCGAAACGCATTGACCCGCGACGGGTCAATGGCGGCATTTTTCTCGGCCTCAACGGAACCGTTGTCAAATCCCACGGCGGCGCCGATGCAACAGGCGTATCTGCCGCCATCAAACTCGCGTTTCTCCTTGCAGAGCAAGGCTTTGCGGAAAAGCTTGCAGCCCGGGTTGCATCCGCCGTAGAGCTTGCCCAAGATGACGCAACGTCCGCAGACGCGGACGAACCCGGCGATTCTGAGTCCGGGAGCACGAACTAGAAGGCAGGCAAAAGAATGACGCGACGCGCAGTGGTGATTGGCGCAGGGCACTACCTCCCCGAACGCATTGTAGAAAACGCGGAATTCGAAGCCACGCTGGAGACCTCCGACGAATGGATTCGCTCCCGGTCCGGCATCGAACGCCGCCATTTCGCGGCCGAGGATGAAACCACCTCGCAGATGGCGACCCGTGCGGCTGAAGCTGCGCTGAAATCCGCCGGCCGCACTGCTGCGGATGTGGACGCCATCGTTCTGGCAACCTCCACGGCCGATCTGACCTTCCCCTCCGCCGCCACCATGGTGCAGTCGCAGTTGGGCATGACCAAAGGCTTTGCCTTTGACGTCCAGGCGGTCTGCGCGGGTTTCGTCTATGCCCTGTCGAATGCCAATGCGCTGATCGCGTCCGGTCAGGCGGAGCGTGTGCTGGTCATTGGCGCCGAGACCTTCTCGCGCATCATGGATTGGACGGATCGCTCCACCTGCGTGCTGTTCGGTGATGGTGCCGGCGCGATTCTTCTGGAGGCCCAGGAAGGCGACGGCACCAGTGCTGATCGCGGTATTCTGGCCACCGATCTGAACTCCGATGGCCGCTACAAGGACCTGCTCTACGTGGATGGTGGTGTTTCGACCCAATCCACCGGCCATCTGCGCATGCAGGGCAACCAGGTCTTCCGCCACGCGGTCGAAAAACTCGCATCAACCGCGACCACCGCACTGGAGCGCGCAGGCGCCAGCACGGATGACGTGGACTGGATCGTGCCGCATCAGGCCAATATCCGCATCATTCAAGGCACCGCAAAGAAAATGGGCCTGCCCATGGACAAGGTGGTCGTGACGGTACAGGATCACGGGAATACATCCGCAGCCTCCATTCCGCTGGCATTGTCCGTCGGCGTCGAGCGTGGCCAGATCAAACAGGGTGATCTTATCGTGACCGAAGCCATTGGCGGCGGTCTGGCTTGGGGTGCCGTGGTTTTTCGGTGGTAAAGCCGACGAAACAGCGCCTTCCAATTCATTGATATTGACAGGGAAATTCTCAACACCCTATTGTTTTTGAAAACAATGGGGATGGCGATGACCGAAAAAACAATTACGAGAATGGATTTGAGCGAGGCCGTGTTCCGCGAGGTTGGCCTGTCACGCAATGAAAGCGCACAGCTGGTGGAGAGCATGTTGCAACACATGTCGGACGCCCTGGTGCGCGGTGAACAGGTGAAAATCTCCTCCTTTGGCACCTTCAGCGTACGCGATAAATCTGCCCGCGTGGGCCGCAACCCAAAAACTGGCGAAGAAGTTCCAATCCAGCCGCGCCGGGTCCTGACCTTTCGGCCGTCTCACCTGATGAAAGACCGCGTCGCAGACGGCAACCGAAAGTAACCCCGAGACGGCTGACCCGTCCGTTACCAAACCGGCTCTGCGCGCAGGGCCTCATCCAGTTGCGCCGCAGCGCGCCACCGAAACAAGAGAGATGCCCCAATGTCCAAGTCACCTGACGCCTTTCGCACCATCAGCGAAGTCGCGGAATGGCTGGATATTCAGGCCCACGTCTTGCGGTTCTGGGAAAGCAAGTTCACTCAGGTCAAACCGGTCAAGCGGGCTGGTGGACGGCGCTACTATCGACCGACCGACATGCTCCTGCTGGGCGGCATCCAGTATTTGCTGCATGAAAAAGGGTTGTCGATCAAGGAAGCGCAGGCGCTTGTCCGCGAGGAAGGCGTTCAGCATGTGCAGAGCCTCTCAAAGCCGCTGGAAGCTGACGAAGCCGAGGACGAGACACCGCCCGTGGAGGCCAAACCTGTCAGCAAATGGGTCGAGCCTGACGCGGTTCAGCCGCCTGAACCCGAGGCGCCCCGTCCCCCGGTCGTGGATCGAGATCCGCCGGAAGAGCCGGAGCCCCCTCTGCGCACGTCAGCCCCCCCGACACCTCCGCCGTTCAGCGCCCCGCCGCCTACAGCGCCGGTGGATCACGCAGATCAGCTCGAAGGCCAACCTCTCAATGACCAGCAAGAGGGCGAGGACGCAGGGTCTCCTGCTTCAGCCGCTCCTGCCGCCGCACCTCCAGCAGCGCCTGCCCCTCCTACGGCGCCCACCGTCCAGCCCGATGTGGCCCAGACACCCTCGGGCGCGGAACCGCAGGAACGCGCTGTGGGGGCAGCACCGATAGATACGGCCCTGCCGTCCGCGTCGGAGCGCCCAGAAGGCTCCGCCGATGCTCAGCCCGTGCAGGACACTGACATGTCTCAGCAAAATGCGCACCCTGCAGAGACGCCCCCGATTTCCGCTTCCACGTCGAACGCGGGGGACGAGCCTGTGGCATTGACCGACGCGCCGCCAGCTGCGGTTGAGGCCAACGCAAGTGAAACGCCTGCCGAAAGCAGCGCCGACCATGCTGCGGGCCACTTCGAGGGTGACACTGAGGGCAGCGCCGAGGGCAACACTGATGTCCAAATCGACATGCCCTTTGATCTGCCAGATGCTCCCCAGCGCCCACGAGATCTGTCGGAGCAAGGGCCCGCGCCCTCACACAACCCCGCTCAGATCTCCGATGCCGCGTCTGATGCTGCACCAACTGCGCAACAGGATTTCTTTGCCAGCTCAACCGCCAAGGACACTGCGCCCACGGCGAATGAGGACGTAGAAGACGCATCGCGCCCGCAGTCGGCTCAGCCTTCAAGGTCTGAGCCCTCAGAGACGCCTGCGCCGCAGACAGCTCCCATCTCCAGCCCATCGGCCCCGCACGCAGCCCCTCAGGAGGCAAGCCCGCAGGCCGCATCTCCATCTGCATCCGAAGACGAGGCGCCAGAGGCCGATGCCTTTGCCGCGCCGACCCCGATGGAGGACGCAAGCGGATTTTCAACGCACCGGGAGTCTGCTGCCGCTGACGATGCCGCCACAGCGGAGCCTGCAGACACGTCCGCCACCGCCCTTGAAAGCGATCCCGAACCCGAGGGTCCGGACAGCAGCCCGCCTGCGACAGAGCCGGCCCCGGAGGTCCCCTCGCCAGCCGAAGGTGAGACCGCAGCCCCGACCAGAACAGCGGAAGAGATCGCACGTGCCATGGCCGCCATGGCAGAGATCATACCGAGGCAGGATCAGGCCTCTGCACCGGACCAATCTCCTGCCCCTGCTGCCGAAACTGATGACGATCAGATCACCCCTGCAGCGACCCCGGATATGCCGGAAGATGCGCCAGATACCCCGGAGGCGGCGCCGGACACATCTGACGCCCCTGTCGAAGAGGTGCCGATCTCTGCCGTGGCCGACACATCGGAATTCACCGATCCGTCCAGCGCAGAGGACGTAGACGCCGACGATGACATCAGTGAAAGCGTCGCTGAGATCGAAACCGCCTCCAGCGATATGGCGTCTCCCGATGAGGGCCTGCCCACAAAGTCCAATGACGACAGTGATGCGCAAGACAGCGATCCAGTGCAGACCACGCCGGAGCTGGCAGCGGATGAGCCGCAACAGACGTCCCTGAGGGCGAGAGTCGTCGATGTCCCTGATGAGCCGCAAGGGACCATTCCTGCCGGGGTTCTTCAGCGTTTGTCCTCAGTGGCGGCACAGTCACCCGCGCAATCCGCGGTGCTGAGCGAAATCATCGAGGATCTGCGCCACTTTGGACAGCAGCGCTGATCCGCCTTTCTGGCGAGGGCAAAATGAGGCGCGTTGAAAAAGCGCGGAAAAGCAAATTCGCCTCTTGCCCCTGCCGCAAAAAGCAGTAGAAAGCTCCAACAACGGGCTATGGCGCAGCCTGGTAGCGCGTCCGTCTGGGGGACGGAAGGTCGCAGGTTCGAGTCCTGCTAGCCCGACCATAATAAAACGCCCGAGCGGTCACCGCTCGGGCGTTTGTGTATCCGCCGCCTGCTTTGTCGTTGGTTTTCCAAGGTAAATTCTCGGCCTCAAGTGACAAGGCGATTGTGGCACGACAGAATTTGCGTCAGCATCCTGCGGGACAGCGACGCCATCAGGGGGAACGGCAGATATGACCGGTGTTTTGCCCAGCCAGACGATCGAGACCATGCTTGCCCGCGCGGAGATCACCCTCGATGCGCCGCTGATCGAGGGTCAGATCCAGCCCGCCAGCCTTGATTTGCGCCTTGGCACAGTTGCCTATCGTGTTCGCGCCTCCTTCCTCGCCGGTCAGGGCCGCACCGTGTCCGAACGGCTGGACGAGTTTGAGATGCATCGCATCGACCTCAGCGACGGCGCCGTGCTGGAAAAGGGCTGCGTCTACGTGGTGCCGCTGATGGAATCGCTCGATCTGCCCGCCAACATCACCGCCGTCGCGAATGCCAAAAGCTCCACCGGGCGGCTTGATCTGCTGACCCGGACCATTACCGATGGCGGCGAGGAATTCGACCGCATCCGCGCGGGCTATACCGGTCCGCTTTATGCCGAGATCTGTCCGCGGTCCTTCTCGGTGCTGGCACGCCCCGGCATGCGCCTCAACCAGATTCGCTTCCGCGACGGGCAATCGGTGCTGGATGACGACACCCTCGCCGCTCTGCATGCCGACACACCACTGGTCGATGGCGAGGCCGTCATCGAGGATGGCTTGGGCTTTTCCGTCGATCTGCGCCTGCCGGGCACCGATCTGGTGGGCTACCGCGCCAAACCGCACACCGGCGTGATCGATCTGGACCGGATTGGCGCCTATGACCCCAGCGACTACTGGGAGGAGGTGCGCAGCGACAAGGGTCGCATCATCCTCGATCCCGGTGCGTTTTATATCCTCGTCAGCCGGGAGGCGGTGCATATCCCGCCCGAATATGCCGCCGAAATGGCGCCCTACCTTGCCATGGTGGGCGAATTCCGGGTGCATTACGCTGGGTTCTTCGATCCCGGTTTTGGCCATGCCGAGGCAGGTGGAGCAGGGTCACGCGGAGTGCTGGAAGTGCGCTGTCACGAGGCGCCCTTTGTGCTCGAACACGGTCAGGTGGTGGGCCGTCTGGTCTATGAACGGATGGCCTCCCTGCCCGAGCAGCTTTATGGTGCGGGCATTGCCTCCAACTATCAGGGCCAGGGGCTGAAGCTGTCGAAACATTTCCGCAGCCCCGCCTGAGGCACCTCAGCGCGGATAACTGACGCTTTCTAGGTCCGCCGTGACATCCGCCTGCGCGGTGCGTTCCAGCACTGTCGACAGGGTCAGATAGGTGCTTGTGCCGCGCACCCCCTCGATATCGTAGACCTTTGATAACAGCCCCTCCAGCGCCTGCGGGCTGGCAACGCGCACCTTCATGATCAGGCAGGTATCACCAGTGGTGGAATGGATTTCCTCCACCTCGGGGAATTGCTCCAGCGCCATGATCTCGCGCGTTTTGCCCCAGCCGATGGTATCCACATGGATGAAGGCGAGAATCGGCTTTCCGACCTGCGCCCCGTCGATTTGTGCTACGGTGGCCTTGATTGCGCCCGAGGCCCGCAGCCGCTTGACCCGTTCATGCACTGCCGGTGCCGACAGGCCCACCTGTTCGCTGATCGCCGCATAGGACTGCGTGGCATCCTGGCTCAGCGCGCCTAATATTCTTCGGTCCAGCGCGTCCATACCCCGTGCGGATCGTGTTGAGGTCCGAATGCTCTCTGTTTTTTCCACCATCAGATCTTTAACACCTTCACAGAATGATTTTCGCCAATTAAGCCAAACTGCCGAATGAAATTCAATCTGGATTAAGCCTGACCATGCCATCTTCTGCCCCGCCGCTCTGGATCTCCATCGCCACGCTTATGTGTGCCATTGCCATTGTGGGCACCAATGCGCTGTTGCTCTCCCCCTTGGTGCAGACCGTGGGCGCGGATCTCTCCGCCAGCCCAACGCAGGTGCTTTGGGCCTCCAGCGGTTACGGGTTGGGGGTGGCGGCAGCGGCGCTGCTGATTGCCCCGATCGGAGACCGCATCGGCAGCGGTCGGCTGTTGCGGATGGCGCTGGCAGTTCTGACCGTTGGCTTTGTTGCCAGTGCCCTTGCCCCCGGCCTGATCGCGCTGATTGCCGCGCAGGTGCTCTGCGGCATCGCCGGTGGGGCGGCCCTGCCCTCGATCTACACAATGGCGGCGGTGATCGCCCCAAAGGGGCGCGAGGCGCGGGTGGTCGGCGCGGTCATCACCGGCTGGACTCTCTCGCTGGTGCTGGGGGTCAGCCTCGCTGCATGGAGCGCCGAGTTCCTTGGCTGGCGCATGGTCTACGGGGCCCTTGCGGCGCTGTGCGCTCTGGTCTGGGGGCTGAGCGCACCGCTGGCGCGGCTTGATGCGCCGGGGGGTGCGACCAGCTCGCCGCTCAGCGCGCTCCGGGTGCCCGGCATGGGGCGCGGTATCCTCGCCTCGGTCGGCCTCATGCTCAGCTTCTATGTGACCTATTCCTATACCGGCGCCCATGCCACCATCGATCTTGGCCTCAGCACGGGTCAGGCCGGGCTCTTGCCGCTAATCTACGGCCTGGGGTTTGGCGGCGCGGTGCTGCTGGACCCGCTCCTTGACCGCATCGGCATGGCGCGTGCCACCACACCGGTGTTTCTCGCACTCACCCTGACTTATGTGGCAATGGGCGTACTGGGCGCCAGCTATCCGCTGTTTCTGGCGCTGGCGGTGCTCTGGGGGATCTTCCAGCATTTCGGCCTGAACCTGCTGGTGGCGCGGCTCACCGCGCTGGACCCGCGCCAGCGAGGTGCGATCATGGGGATCTACTCGACCACCACCTACCTCAGCGTCTTTGCCGCGCCCTTTGTGGGTGGCATCGGCTTTGCGACACTGGGAATTCTGGGCTGCGTTCTGATTTCAGCGACCCTGACTATGATCGCCGCAGTCGAGGCACTGAGCCTGCGGCGCACCACCGCGCTCAGCTCTTCTCCCGCGCCGCACGACGTGCCCGACGCGCCTGTCTGACCTCGCGGATACGGGCGCGCTCGGCCTCTTCCTCGGGCGTGCGCTGCGGCTTTTGCGGCGCGCCTTGCGTTTCGTCCTGGCCCCGGCGTGCCGCCTTCTTGCCGTCGGCCCGTTTGCCAACTGCATTGATGCCGGCGTTGACGCCCGCGTTCACCGCGCGCCCGATCAGGCGGCGCAAGACCATATTGGCGATCCGATCAAATCCCATGAGGACCTCCCTTGGGGTCTGAGTGTAGGTTTGCTGCGTTCGCCATACATATAGGTGCGGAGTACGGCGATTTCTTGGCATGAGCAAAGAGGAGCGAGCGCCAAGCCCCGGGTCAGTCCTCGAACAGCTCCGGCTGCTCTTCGTCCTGTCGCTCGTCCTCGCTGTCGCCCTGACCGATCGGGAAGGCGCTCGGCGGTGGACGGTTCTCCAAGAGCCCGGCGGCGCGCAGCTCCTTCAGCCCCGGCAGATCGCGCGCGCTCTCCAAACCAAAGTGATCGAGGAAGGTCGGTGTCACCACAAAGGTCACCGGCCGCCCTGGCGTCATCTTGCGCCGCCCCAGACGGATCCACTCCATCTCCAGAAGCTGGTCGATGGTGCCCCGCGACACCGATACACCGCGGATCTCCTCGATCTCGGCCCGTGTCACCGGCTGGTGATAGGCGATGATCGCCAGGGTCTCGATCGCCGCGCGCGACAGCTTGCGGCTCTCCACGGTTTCCTTCTGCATCAGATAGCCAAGATCCGGCGCCGTGCGCATCGCCCAGGCGTCCCCCACCTGCACCACCCGCACACCGCGCCCCTCGTAGCGTTTGCGCAGATACTCCAGCGCCTCGCCCGGGTTGCAGCCATGCGGCATGCGCGACACCAGATCGCGCACCGTCACCGGCTCGGCACTGGCAAAGAGCACCGCCTCTACCATACGCTCCTGCTCTGCCATCGGTGGCGCATCGAACAGGCTGTCACTGTCCTGCTTCGCGGACGGCTCATTGGGGCTGTGGGTCTGGTCGTCCATCATATATCCTCTAGCCGGTTGCGCAGCTGAATGGGGGCGAAGCTCTCGCTCTGGCGGATCTCCATCTTGCCCTCCTTCACCAGCTGCAGCGAGGCGGCGAATGTGGCGGCGGTGGCAGAGCGGCGCTTGACCGGATCACTGTGCCAGCCGTCCGGCAGATAGCTCAGCATATCGGTCCAACTGCCGGTAAACCCCAGCAGGCTGCGCATACGTTCCAGCGCCTCTTCCATGGTGAAAACACTTTCGCGGTCCATCACGAAGGGGCGGAATTCGTCCTTGGTGCGGATGCGCGCGTAGCCCTGCATGAGGTCCAGAAGGTTCGCGGTATAGGTCACCGTCTTGATGCGCTGCACGTCCTCGGCCTGCCCGCGGGCAAAGAAGTCCCGTCCCAGCTGGTCGCGCCCCATCAGCCGCGCAGCGGCGTCGCGCATCGCCTGCAGGCGCTCCAGCTGGAACGCCAGATGCGCCGCCAGTTCCTCGCCCGAGGGGCCTTCTTCTTCCGGGTCGGGGGGCAGCAGCAGGCGCGATTTCAGGAACGCCAGCCAAGCCGCCATCACCAGATAATCGGCGGCCAGCTCGATGCGCAGCTCCTTGGCCTTTTCCACGAAGGTCAGGTACTGGCGCGCGAGTTCGTAGACAGAGATCTGGCGCAGATCGACTTTCTGGGTGCGCGACAGCGTCAGCAGCAGATCAAGCGGCCCTTCAAAGCCATGCACATCAACGATCAGCGCCTCGGCTTCGAGGCGTTCCTCGACCGAAATCTGCGTCTCATCCGGAAATAACGAGTCTTCGTCAGCCATATACCTGTCCGCCCATGAGGGCAGATAGTTCCGCTTCAGCCGCATCCGTGTCAAGCGCAGCAGGGGTTTGGCGGCAGGCAAGTGCCGCCTCGGCGCGCCGTTGGGCGGCATCCGTCATGCAGCCGGCAGCCTCAACAACGGCAGCACGGGCCGCCAGCGAAGAGTTGCAAAACAGCGCCACATCGCAGCCCGCATCGAGGGATGCCCTCGCAATTGCCCCAGCCGCCATATCTGGATCGTCTGGCTGCAGGCCGGACAGCTCAGGTGCCCACAAGGCCTTCATCGAGATATCATCGGTCATCACCAGACCGTCATAGCCCAGCTCCTGCCGGACCACCTGCATCATCACCGGCGACAGGGTCGCAGGACGCGAATCAAAAGCGTCGTAGACCAGATGCGCGGTCATCGCCATCGGCAGATCCTTCAGCGGCGTGAAGGCGGCGAAATCCTCGGCCCGCAGCACCTCCGCCGGGGCAGTCACATGTGGCAGGTCGTGGTGACTGTCCATGCTGGAGCGGCCATGGCCGGGGATGTGCTTCATCACCGGCACCACGCCACCGTCCAGATGCCCCGCCGCACAGGCGCGGGCAATCGCGGCCACGCTGGCGGCATCCGTTCCGTAACAGCGGTTGCGCAGAAAGGGATGCGTGTCAGCGCTGGCGATATCCGCCAGCGGCGCGCAATTGCTGTCGATGCCAAGCGCATGCAGCTCCGCCGCGATCAGCCGTGCCCGCAGATACATCGCCCGCACCGGGTCGGTGGCCGCCTGCACATGGTCCAGCGCCGGACGCCACTCGCGTGCAAGCGGCGCGCGCAGCCGCTGCACCCGACCGCCTTCCTGATCGATGGTGATCAGGCACTCATGCCCCGCCGCCTCGCGGAAATCATCACAAAGCGCACGGATCTGATCGGCGCTGTCGATATTGCGGGCAAAGAGGATAAAGCCAAAAGGCGCCGCCTCGCGGAACAGCGCCTTTTCATCCGCCGTCAGCCGATGGCCTTCGGCGTCCAGAATGGTGGCCCCGAACCGCATCGGCTCAGCGCATTGTCACAGGAATGCAATCGGCATTGCCCGCCACCAGGGCCGAGCAGAAGCGCCGCGCGTCCGACAAGTCCTCAAACCCGTGCGCGCGCAGGCGATAGAAGATCCGCCCACCGCTTTCGGCGCGCTGTACCACGCGGGCCTTGTCGTCAAAGAATTCACCAAAGTTGGCGCTGATCCGGGTCCACTCGCTGCGGGCCACCTCGGCACTTTCAAACGCGCCGAGCTGAGCCAGCCGGGTACCAACAGCCAGGCTCTTGGGGTCAATATCAACGGTCCGCTGCTCTGGCTGTGCGGCGCTCTCGCTTGCGGCGGGCGCCGGGGCAAATCGCGCCGGACGAACCTGCGGCCGCGGTGTTTCTCGTACGCCTGGGGCATTGCGGATCGCTGCAGGCACACGGGCGATCGCAACATCTGCGGTATCCAGCGGATCCGGTTGCACGATGGAAGCGGAGGTTTCGCGCAGGTCTTCCAACGGCACCGCCCCGTCCGTCAGGGACGCCACCAATGCGTCGATATCATTGTTGCGCTGCTCCAGCGGCGAAACATCTTCGATCTCTGCGGTTTGCAGTTCATCCTCGGCGACAGGCGCTTGTGCGTCTTCTGCGGCATATTCCGCCTCGAGCGCGGCCTCGTCCTCTGCCGCCTGGGTCAGTGCCGGGATCGGCTGGTCATCCTCAGTGAGGGCAATGGTCTCAGGCGCCAGCCGCAGGGTATCTGCCGGATCTTCGGCGATCCCGTTTGCGGCAACGGAATTGACTGCCAACCCCTGATTGTCCGCCGTCTCGCCGCCCGGCTCCGCTGGCGCCACGCGCATCGGACCCGCAACGGCGCTGACCACCGGCACGCCGGAGACATCGCGCATAATCAGTTTGTATCCCCAGACGGAGATGCTCACCACAAGCGCGATGGAGGCCGCAGCGCCGAGAAACGCCGCCATGCGCCCCAGCTCGCCGCGTGCAGGTTGCGGAGCAAAAAGCTCCTCTTCGTCACCGCCAAACCCGTCACCATAATCGCTGACGTAGTCATATCCCGCTTCGGGGTAGTCGCCTGCGTTGTCATAGTTCCCCGCACCGGAAAACGTGCCGACATTGACGCTCGGCGACTGTCTCAGGCCGAAATTCGGATAGGCTGTCTCTGCCACGGGCTCAGCGGCTTCGATGGCGGCCGCTGCCATGTTGTCTTGCGCGTGATCCTGTGCCGGAGCACGCGAGTATTGATGAGAGGAAAACGGATCGAAGGCGGAGCCTCCGGTGTCACCATCGCCATTTGAAGAGGGAGCGCCCGCGCCCACCTGTGCAAAATATGCCATATCCGCCTCACTGCCCTAAGTCGCAATCATCCCGCCAAAAAAAAGGGCGGGACGCATGCGCGTGGGTCTCTTGATCTGCCTCGGGCCAGCGGTTCGGGTGACTTTGGCGTCACATCTCCTGCGCTGGTTTAACGCCAAGAATACCAAGACCAGCAGAAATGACAATGGAAACAGAGCGGGCAAGTGCCAAATTAGCATGTGTTGCCGTTTGGCTGCTCTCATTAACAAATCGTAAACTCATTTCAGATTTGCCAAGGTGGTATAGCCCATGCAGGTCCGACGCCAGATCATAGAGGAAAAAGGCGATCCGGTGCGGCTCATTGGTGCGTGCAGCAATCTCTACCTGACGGGGCCATTCGGCGATCTTCCGCGCAACCGACAGCTGTGCATCGTGAGCAAGCGTGCTCAACTCGGCTGATGCGAGGGTCGCGTCGTCGGTGGCGATGCCCGCCTCCGACGCCTTGCGCAGGGTCGAATGGATGCGCGCATTGGCATATTGCACGTAGAACACCGGATTGTCCTTGGACTGCTCCAGCGCCTTGTCGAGATCAAAGTCGAAGCCCTGATCGTTCTTACGCGTCAACAGCATGAAGCGCGTCACATCCGCGCCCACTGCCTCGACCACGTCGCGCAGGGTGACAAAGGTCCCTGCCCGCTTGGACATCTTGAATTCCTGGCCGTCCTTGAACAGCTTCACCAGCTGGCAGAGCTTGATGTCCAGCGGAACCTGACCATCGGACAGGGCCGATACCGCTGCCTTCATCCGCTTGACATAACCACCGTGGTCCGCACCGAAGATATCGATCAGCATATCAAAGCCACGGCTGACCTTGTCGTAGTGATAGGCGATATCCGGCGCGAAATAGGTCCAGGCCCCATCGGATTTCTTCACGGGCCGATCAACGTCATCGCCATGTTCGGTGGATTTGAACAAGGTCTGCTCGCGGGGCTCCCAGTCATCGGGTTTCTTGCCCTTCGGCGGCTCCAGCACGCCTTCGTAGATCAGCCCCTTTGCATCAAGGCTCTCCAGAGCGGTTTCGATCCGCCCTGTGCCATAGAGCGATTTTTCCGAATAGAAGACATCCATCTTAATACCGAGAAGCGCCAGATCGCCCCGGATCAGATCCATCATCATCTCGGTGGCGGCGTTGCGGATTTCCTCCAGCCAGATTTCCTCGGGCTGGTCGATGAATTGCGCGCCGTATTTGTCCTTCAGCGCGGCCCCGACATCCTTCAGGTATTCGCCAGGATAGGTGCCGTCTGGGAATTCCACCGTCTGACCATGCGCCTCGAGGTAACGCAGATAGGCCGAGCGCGCCAGAACATCGACCTGCGCGCCGCCGTCGTTGATGTAGTATTCGCGGGTGACCTCATAGCCGGCGTAGTCCAGCAGGCTCGCCAGCGCGTCGCCAAACACCGCTCCCCGTGTATGGCCCACATGCAGCGGCCCGGTTGGATTGGCAGAGACATACTCCACGTTGACCTTCTTGCCCTGCCCCAGATCGGAGCGGCCATAGGCCTCGCCAACCTTCAGCACCTTGCCCAGAACCTCCTGCCAGACCGATGCCTCAAGGCGCAGGTTCAAGAACCCCGGCCCGGCCACCTCGGCAGAGGCGACGCGCGTGTCCGCCCCCAGCTTTGCGGCCAGCGCCTCGGCAATGTCGCGGGGCTTCATCTTGGCAGGCTTTGCCAGAACCATTGCCGCATTGGTTGCCATATCGCCATGCGCCGCATCTCGGGGGGGTTCCACCGCGACATTGGCAAAATCGAGCCCCTCAGGCAGGGTCCCTTCGGCCGTCATGGCCGCGAGGCTATCAATCACAAGCGTACGGATATCGGTAAAGAGGTTCATGTCTGGCGTCCTTTGGTTCAGCCTCAGCGGATACCGAGGGGCGCGCTCAGGGTCAACAGTCGAAGCAGGCGCACCCAATGGCCGCGCGCATACTCTGCGGCGCGACATCGCCCGATCTGCCCCTTTCAAGGGGGCACGACCAGCCCAATCCCGTTCCACGAGGACCACCGCGCGCGACGCAGAAGGGGTTTAGACGCCGCGACACCAGCCCCCCCTTCAGCTTTTTGCTAAATACCTCGGAGCGCGAGGCAGCGCCTCGCTTCCCCACACTGCAGCACGTGCCGTCAGTCTCGGTGGTCCCCCAATGCCAACTGATCATAGAGCTGCAGCGCAAAGCGGTCGGTCATCCCGGCGATATAGTCCGACACGATCCGCGCCCGTTCCACCTCTGTGGCAGCAGCACGGATGTCATCATGCCAGCGCTCCGGCATCGCCATCGTATTCTCCAGATAGTAGGTGAACAACGCCTTCACCACATGTGCGACCCGCTCCCGCACCACCATCACTGACGGGGCACGATACATGCGGGTGAACAGAAACGCGCGCAGCTCTTTCAGCTGACGCCATATCTCATCCGAGAAGGTCACGACCGAGTGGTCAAGCGCCCGGATCTCCTGCACCGACTGGGCGCCTGAGGCGGCCAGTTTCCGGCGCGCGGTGTCGATCACATCACTGACCATCACGCCGAACACCCGGCGCAGCGCCTCGTGCCGACGGCGGTTTGCGTCGAGCCCGGGGTATGTCTCGTCGACCTGCGCATAGGCGGGGCCGATCAGAGACAGGCCGCAAATATCGTCATCACTGAACAATCCCGCCCGCAGCCCGTCATGCAGGTCGTGATTGTTATAGGCCACATCATCCGCCAGCGCCGCTACCTGCGCCTCGGCGCTGGCGTAGGTGTGAAGCTCCAGATCAATCGCCTGATTGCAGGCTGCAAGCGCCCAGGGCAGATCCCCCACAACAGGCCCATTGTGTTTGGCGATCGCTTCCAGCGTCTCCCAAGTCAGGTTCAACCCGTCGAACTCGGCATAGTGCCTTTCCAGCGCCATCACGATCCGCAACGCCTGCGCATTGTGGTCAAAGCCGCCATAGGGCGCCATCATCTCGTGCAGCGCGTCCTCGCCGGTATGGCCAAAGGGCGTGTGACCGAGATCATGGGCCAGCGCCACCGCCTCTGTCAGTTCCTGATTGAGCCCCAGTGCACCGGAAATCGTCCGCCCCACCTGCGCCACCTCGATGGTATGTGTCAGCCGGGTGCGATAGTTGTCGCCTTCGTGTTCAACAAAGACCTGTGTCTTGTGCTTCAGCCGCCGAAAGGCGCTGGCATGGATGATCCGGTCACGGTCGCGCTGGAACGGCGAGCGAAAACTGCTTTCTTCTTCGTCGACCTGACGCCCGCGTGAAAGCTCGGGCATGGTGGCATAGGGCGCGTACATGGTTTATTCCTCGGGAAATCTTGTCGCCTCGCGCGCACCTTTCTATATTTGACTCAACGCTGCAACACGCCATCGGAGAAAACCAGTATGCAACTGCCCCCAAAAGTGACGGATCGTGCCTTTGACCGGCTGGCCGAGATCGGGGCCGCCGACCAGGGCCAGGCCCTGCGCATCGCCGTAGAAGGCGGCGGCTGTTCCGGGTTCCAGTATGAAATCGCTCTGGACGCGCCCAAAGCAGAGGATCTGATCCTCGAAGGCAAAGGACAGAAAGTCGTTGTTGACGAGATTTCCCTGCCCTTTCTGGAGAATGCGGTGATCGACTTTACCGAAGAGCTGATCGGCGCGCGCTTCACCATCGAGAACCCCAATGCCACCTCCAGCTGTGGCTGTGGCACCTCCTTCTCGATGTAACGGCTTTGTGTAGCGGCTGTCAGCGCCCGGTTAGCGTCCGCCGCGCCAGGCGCCGCGACACTTTCCGACACGGGGCTTTTCACGCGGCGCTGGTGCCGTGCCTCGCGTCTGCGACCGCCCGCGACGCCCGGCCCTCTATGCCCCCTCGCCCCCCAGCGCCACGGCGCGGGCCGCTTTGATGGGCGGGGTGTGCGCCTGATCCCACACCAGGAACACGCCAGAGGCAGCAACCACGGCCATGCCCAGATAGGTTGAAACCGCCGGCAGCTCATCAAAGACCAGCACCCCGATCAATGTCATCCAGACGAATTGCAGATTGAGCAACGGCGTGACGGTATAGGCTGGCAACTGACGCAGCGCCAAGACCAGCAACCAGCGCGCACCGAACAGTACAACAGCATAGGTACAGATCCAGCCCCAGTCGGCCACCGCCATCGGCCGCCAGACGAACGGCAAGACACACAGCATCACCACCCCCAATGTCAGGTTCGGATAGAAGACCTGCGGCAGAACATTGCTGTCATACCGACTGATATAGCGCGCCATGATGATGGACAGGGTTCCGAAACCCACGCCCGCCAGCGCCAAGGCCGAACCGGTAGCACCGCCCATCTGCACGGCGGGTCGCATCACCAAAAGACCGACCACCCCGAGACATAGCGCCAGCCAGACCACGGGTCGGATCCGCTCCTTCAGGATCAACCCCGACAGCAGCGCTGCAAAAAGCGGCATCAACGCGATGAAGACAAACACCTCGGCGAGCGCCAGATACCGGAAGGCAAAAAAGAATGACGTGCAGGCCAGAACCGTCGCAACTGACCGCAGCATCATCGCCTTCACGCAACGCGTACTCAACCCATCCGGGTACCCCTGCACGTGATTTACGCCAAGACAAAAGGCCGCCACCAACAGGCCGGAGACCGCGAACAGCTGCGCCGGCGCGAACTCCGACGCCATCATTTTGGTGATCCCGTCCGCCGTGGCGATGAGGCCGGTGTACACCAGCACTGCAATCACCCCTGCGGCAACCCGGTTCATGCGCGACCAACTTGGCCCGAGCGCGAAAACACCTCGAAGAAGGGCTCAAAAACGGGGGTGCTGGCCTCGACCCGGCACAGCAGATCTCCATCCTCCGTGCTCAGGCTCTGCAACAATGGACGACGCATTCTGGCCCAGGTTCCGGGGGCCTGATCCAACAATGTGTAAAGAGCCATCGACACCCCCCGCAACGCACTGGGGCGCGCTTGCCCCTCGATAACGACTGACCCTTTGCAGTCTGCATCAGAAAATCCGCTGCGTCCAACCAGAAGTTGAAACCAATTGCACATCAAATAGGGATGGTAGTCGTCGTTTCCGACGCGCCCCTGTGCAGACCGCAAGGTGAAGCTGCCGACTTGCTGGTCCAACCAACGGCACCAATCCTGCGGCGGCACCTCGTCGCAGAAGGTCAGTGCGATGCAGATCTCGGCCAGCAGATCCGCGTCCTGATCCAGAAAAGCAACCAGCCCAGCGAACAGCAAGCTGCGGCGTTCTTCGCTCTCCAGACGGATCGGCGCGCGGCCATATTCAGTCAGATAGAAAACCACATGTGTCAGCTCGTAGGCGGCCTTGCGGTTTGGCACCGCGAAACAGGCGCTTTGGCGCATGAAGCCCCGCAACCTGTCATCAAGCCCCTCCACGCCGCGCAAATCGACGCCCCGGCGCGCCAGCAAGCGCCGCGCCTCGCCCCGCTGCAGATCCGACAACTCACTGCGTGCGATATCACGGTCGGCAATCCAGCCCGCCATCGCTTCGCCCCGCTCCCCCGGCAGGCCCAGATCCTCCAGGTCGAGACAGATCGACAGGATAAAGCGGTAATACTGACGGAAGAAATTGAGGTGCCGCAGGCTCCCTTCGTAAAATGGGAGTAAAGGCTCCAATGCGCCGCATGATATTTTGCAACCCGTGGTTTCTAAAACATTGAGCAGCTCTGCATTTTCCTTGAGCCACAATACATCAAGGCGATCTTTTCGAAATGCGCCAAAGGTTTCCAACAACCCTGGAACTCCAGAACTATCTCTCTGCGCACGGGCATTTGAAAATGATAAAACCTGCCCCATCGGCATCCCCTCCGCGGAATTAGAAACCTGTCGATTTTCGTGATCCAGCACAGGCCGGATCACGATATCTCACCGGGGTTACTTCATCTGTTCGAGGCAGGTCGACGACACCATATGCGTTGCGGCGCCGCCATGCATGTCTGTCACCTCAGAAGAAATACATGTGGAACTGTAAAGGGATACATGCCCACCCTCATGCGTGCCATCAAGGCAGGTCGAGCTGACGAGCCCAACATTCTCACCAGCAAATGCGCCGGTTTCACACAGTGCGACGTCTACCATTTTCTTCAGTGCAGTCATGACTTTTCTCCTATTTGGAAGCTCACACTTAAAAGGTGCCCGCAAATAGAAATACATCAAGAAAATAATTAGAAACCGCAGCCACCAAATGACAATATCACATTAATTCCGATCAGCAATAAACTGATTCCCGATCCAATTTCGAGTTACACACATTCAACTCACAGAATTACTCACACCGCCATTCCTGCAAAGCAAAAGTCAAAACCGCTTAGGTTGTACGTAGATATTTGCTTTAACCTATTCCCAACACCGATTCCCCTCCCCGGAGGATTCGGCTTCGCCCCCTCTCGCCCGCTTGCAGGACGGTTGGAATTCAGCGATAGAACGGGTCTCGGATCGCAACACGGAGACCGCCATGAAGATCGCCAGTTTCAACATCAACGGCATCAAGGCCCGTGTGAATGCGCTCTCCGATTGGCTGGACGAGGCGCAACCCGACGTTGCCGTCCTGCAGGAAATCAAATCTGTCGACGACGCCTTCCCGCGCGAGATGTTCGAAGAGCGAGGGTACAACCTGGAGACCCACGGCCAGAAGAGCTTCAATGGCGTGGCGATCCTGTCGAAACTCCCCCTCGAGGATGTACGTCGCGGCCTGCCCGGCGATGACAGCGACGAACAAGCCCGCTGGATCGAGGCCACGGTGGTCGGCAAACAGGCGATCCGGATCTGCGGTCTCTACCTGCCCAATGGCAACCCGGTCGAGCTGGAAGAGGACGGAACCCCGGTGGCCGGCGGCAAATACGCCTACAAGCTTGCCTGGATGGAGCGGCTGAAGGCGCGGGCCGAAGAGCTCATGGCAGAAGAGATGCCCGCCCTCATGGCCGGTGACTACAATATCATCCCTCAGGCCGAAGACGCCAAACGTCCAGAGGCCTGGCAGGAAGATGCGTTACATCGGCCCGAAAGCCGCGCCGCCTTTCAGCGCATCGTAAACCTTGGGTTCACCGAAGCCTTTCGCGCCCGGACGCGGGGCCCGGGTCACTATACGTTCTGGGATTATCAGGCAGGCGCCTGGAACCGTGACGACGGCATCCGCATCGACCACTTCCTGCTGACGCCACAGGCTGCGGACCTGCTGAAGGACTGTCAGATCGACAAGGACATTCGCGGCCGTGAAAAGCCGTCCGACCATGTTCCGATCTGGGTCGAGCTGGACATCTGAGCCCTTAGACCATCCGCTCGCCAATGGGCAGGCAACGAGGCCATGCTTTCAGAACGGGGCATGCGCCGCAAATACCTCCCGCCCGGCATCAGCGGCATTCATAATGCCACCACGCCCGTTGGGCCGAGCGCCGCGCGCCCCGCAAGGGGCGCGCGGCGCGGGTCGCTTCGGGCAAAGCCCGAAGCGAAACTCCTCATGCACCGACAAGCGTTTCAGAGCGCGGTTTCATCGTGGCGATAGATCCAGTCGAACTGACTGACCATCTTCTGGGGTGCCAATGAGCCTGCGGCGCGCAAGATCTGATGTGCCGGCCAGCTCAGCGGCGGGCGCAGGTGATACTTCCAAGCATTGCCATTGGCCGCTTCGACCACCTTGGAGGCACGTGTGCGACGACGGGTCTGATAAGCAGCGAGGCCTGCCGCAAGATCCCCTGCCTGCCCTAGGCAATCGGCCAAGGCATACGCGTCCTCCAGCGCCATATTGGCCCCCTGGGCCATGAATGGCAGTGTCGGATGGGCGGCGTCGCCCAACAACGCAACCCCGTCATGCCCCCATGTCTGCGCCACGGGATGACGGAACAAGCCCCAGAGCTTCACCTCGCGCACATCATCAAGCAAGGCACCAGCCGCCCCGCCAAAGTTGCCAAACGCCTGGCGCAGGTTCTCCGGATTGTCGCTGCGGTTCCAGCTCTCATCCGCCCATTCTCGACGCTCTTGGGCTGCAACCAGGTTGACCAAAGAGCCGTCTTTAAGGGGATAGGCCACCAGATGTCGCCCCGGCCCCATGAAGACCTGCGCCTCGGCTGGCAACTCCAGTCGGTTGGGCACGGTTGCCCGCCAGGCCACCTGACCGGTGAATTTTGGTGCCGAGACAGGATTGAGCGCCGGACGCACCCGCGAATGCAGCCCATCTGCACCAATCACCAGATCCGCGCCACATCGGGCACCATTGGCCAGCCGGACTTCGGGACGCGCACCGGGCACAACGCTGCTGACCTTTTGCAACAGCCGCACCTGAACGCCGGACCGGCGCACCGCATCCGCCAGCAGGTTGATAAGATCAGCGCGGTGGACGAAGTAATACCGCAGATCGTGAGCATATTGGTCGAGATCCAGGCGCAAAACCTCGCGGCCTTCTCGGTGATGGCGCAGCACCACGGCACGCGCGCGCTGTGCGCACCAGGCCAGATCATCCGCCAGCCCCATTGCCCGCAGCACCGCAACACCGTTGGGCGTGACCTGCAGCCCGGCGCCGACTTCGGAAATCTGCTCGGCCTGCTCCAGCACCGTGACCTGCGCGCCTTTTGCACGCAAAAGCTGCGCCACCGCCAGGCCGCCAATCCCGGCGCCGATCACCGTTACCCTGATATCCTTGAAATTCATGCACCCAATGCCTGCTTACCGCACGTATAAGCTCATAACAAAAAAGCGCCGGAGCAAAAGGCCCGGCGCTTCATAAACTTGTGGATGGACTATAAAATTAGTCGTCGCGATGGACTTTCTCGCGCCGTTCATGCCGTTCCTGAGCTTCAAGGCTCATGGTGGCAATCGGACGTGCGTCCAGACGCTTGAGTGAGATCGGTTCCCCCGTCACGTCACAATATCCGTATTCGCCCTCGTCGATACGGCGGATTGCGGCGTCGATTTTGGCAACCAGTTTGCGTTGACGATCACGCGTGCGCAACTCCAAGGCCCGGTCAGTCTCTTCGCTTGCGCGATCAGCCACATCGGGAATGTTACGCGTGTTTTCCTGCAGGCCTTCGATGGTATCCCGGCTTTCGTCCAAAAGCTCGGCTTTCCAATTCAGCAACTTGCGACGGAAATACTCCATTTGCCGTTCATTCATAAACGGCTCGTCTTCGGCCGGGCGATAGTCCTCCGGCAGAAACACGTCCTGCTTCATTTCGGCTCCTTCGGTCTGGCCCATAATCTTGGTCTCTTTTAAATTTCCAAGCATCGTGGCTCCCCCATGCCGCAGCGTTTAATCCCAAGCGCGCCGAATGTCACTACACAATAGTGGTGCGCTATGATTATACGGAACCCTAACATGCCAGTTCGGCAATTGTATGGCGCAACCCAAGGGAGAGTTCATGTTATTTCAGGGCACTAAGGACTACGTGGCAACCGAAGACCTGAAAATTGCGGTCAATGCAGCCGTCACGCTGGAGCGCCCTCTGCTGGTCAAGGGAGAGCCCGGCACCGGCAAAACCGAGCTGGCCAAGCAGATTTCCAGCGCCCTTGGCATGCGCATGATCGAATGGAACGTGAAGTCGACCACCCGCGCCCAACAAGGACTCTATGAGTATGACGCCGTCTCCCGTCTGCGTGACAGTCAGCTTGGTGACGAACGCGTGCATGACGTGGCGAACTACATCCGCAAAGGCAAGCTCTGGGAAGCCTTCGAGGCCGATGAAAAAGTGGTGCTGCTGATCGACGAGATCGACAAGGCGGACATTGAGTTTCCCAACGACCTCTTGCAGGAACTCGACAAGATGGAGTTCCACGTCTACGAGACCGGCGAAACCATCCGCGCCAAGAACCGCCCGGTGATCATCATCACCTCGAATAATGAAAAGGAACTTCCCGACGCCTTCCTGCGCCGCTGTTTCTTTCACTACATCCGCTTTCCCGATGCCGAGACGATGAAAAAGATCGTTGAGGTGCACCACCCAAATATTAAGCCGGATCTGTTGTCTGCCGCACTGACGCAGTTCTACGAGATCCGCGACACGCAAGGTCTGAAGAAGAAGCCCTCGACCTCCGAGGTGATCGACTGGCTGAAACTGCTGCTGGCCGAAGACCTGAGCCCCGAGGATCTGAAACGCGACGGCGCCAATGCGCTGCCGAAACTGCATGGCGCGCTGCTGAAGAACGAACAGGACGTGCATCTGTTCGAACGGCTCGCCTTCATGGCGCGGCGCGGGCGCTGACGCGCCCCGCCTGCCTCGGCAGGCACACGCAGGGCCTCAACACCCTCATGACTGCAAGGCGGCAGGCAAAAGCCGACATGCAGGGGCGCGCCCCAAGACCAGCGCCTTGATCGGGGCCATTGCGTGGCATTGACGCCACGCACCGCCCTCTCCGCTTCAAACTGATGTCCAATTCCTGGTCAAAGTAGTAGCCTCGATAGGGTCCGTTTCCGATGACGGACCAGACAGGGCAGTCAATTGACTTTGAAACACCATTTTTCGGGATACAGCTTGCGCGCACGGCGCCCCCTGATGACTGGGCTGGCGGTTCTGCTGGCATTGGTCGCCGGGGCCTGCAGCGATGGCGCCTCACCGCCATCGCGCGCGTCGGCGTCCCTGACCATGGACCTGCCCCCGATCCGCACCTTCCCGACACGCGCCGCGCTGCCGCCCCAGCGCTCCAATGCCGATATGGCGCGCGATTTTCTGGATCTGCACTTCCGCCTCGAAGGCGGTACGGAAATGCCGGTGCTGACCCGATTTGAAACGCCCGTAGGCGTGACCATCACCGGCAGCCCCACCGCAACGCTGCGCCCCGATCTTGAGGCCCTGCTGTCCCGGTTGCGCAACGAGGCCGGGCTCGACATCCGCCGGCTGCCGACAGGGACGCCCGCGGCCATTACCATAGAGGCGGTCAACCGCTCCCGCATTCAGCGCCTGCTGCCGCAAGCCGCCTGTTTCGTGGTTGCCAATGTCAGCTCTCTGGACGAATACCGCCGCACCCGCCGACAGCCCCAGACCAACTGGAAGAACCTGCGCAGCCGCACGCGGCTGGCCATTTTCGTTCCCAATGATGTCAGCCCGCAGGAACTGCGCGACTGTCTGCACGAGGAACTGGCCCAGGCGCTGGGGCCGCTGAACGACCTCTACCGGCTGCCGGACTCTGTCTTCAACGACGACAACGTACATACGGTTCTGACCGGGTTCGACATGCTGATGTTGCGGGCGACCTACGACCCGGCGCTGAAAACCGGCATGACCCGCGCCGAGGTCGCCGCGAGGCTGCCAGCCATCCTGGCCCGCTTGAACCCGGCCGGTCAGCGTCGCGCCTCTGCCCCTCTGCCGGAAACTCCACGCAGCTGGGGGCTGGCGGTGGAGACCGCATTGGGCGGTTATGGGTCCGGCGCCATGCGGATCCGTGCGGCGCATGAGGCCGCGCGCATTGCCCGTGACCTCGGCTGGCGGGACCATCGTCGTGCATTTGGGCATTTTCTGATCGGCCGTGCCATTCAGGACAGTAATCCCACAGAGGCTGAGGCCCATTTCCGCAGCGCGCTGACCTTCCTCGGCAGCGGACCCGACACGGCTGGGCATCGTGCGCTCGTGCAATCCCGACTGGCCAGTTTCGCCCTACGCCAAGGCAAGCTGAAAGAGGCGGACCGCCTGATCGCACAGGCCCTGCCCGCGGCAACCGCTGGGCAAAACGCGGCTCTGATGTCCACTCTGCTGGTCTTGAAGGCGCATCTGGCAGAGGCGCGCGGGCAGAAACGCGCAGCGAGCAGCCTGCGGTCCGAGAGCCTTGGCTGGGCGCTCTACGGCAATGGCGTCGAGGCCACGGTGAAAACACGGCTGCGCGAGGTTGCCGCAGCGCGCCCGTGACCTTTGCACATGAGGCGAAGCCGGGCTATATCCGACAAATCACCTGACACCGGTCACTCCACTGATCCGTAACGCACCCTGCGGACCATGCCGACCACAGACCTGGATAGCTTCCACATGATCGTCATTCTCTCGTTTCTCCTCGGCGCGGCAATCGGTGCCTTCAAGGCCCGCAAACGTGGCGGCAATGTCGCCGACATGCTGCAATACGGGGCTGTCTACGCCATCATCTTTGGTATTGTTGGCCTGTTCGTTACAATCATCATCGACCGCACCCTGTTCTGATCTCCCACAGATCCCGACCACGCCGGAGGCCCCATGTTCCAGCCCTTCTTCGAGAATCTGCGCAACGCCGCCGTGCCGGTGAGCCTGCGCGAATATCTCGCCTTTCTCGAAGGGCTGAAGGCGGGGCTGGCCACCTATGACGTTGAGGCGTTTTATTACCTCGCCCGTGTGGTGATGGTGAAGGACGAGCGCCACCTCGACCGCTTTGACCGCGCCTTTGCCGCCACCTTCGAAGGGCTCGACCAGATCCCCGCCTCTGCGGTGATGGAGGCGGTCGACATCCCCGAGGAATGGCTGCGCAAGATGGCCGAAAAGCATCTGAGCGCCGAGGAACGCGCCGAGATCGAGGCGCTGGGTGGCTTTGACAAGCTGATGGAGACGCTGAAGGAGCGCCTGAAGGACCAGGAGGGCCGCCATCAGGGCGGCAACAAGTGGATCGGCACCGCCGGCACCTCGCCCTTTGGCGCTTATGGCTACAACCCCGAAGGCGTGCGCATCGGCCAGAACGAAAGCCGCCATCAGCGCGCGGTCAAGGTCTGGGACAAGCGTGACTTCAAGAACCTGGACGGCGATGTCGAACTCGGCACCCGCAACATCAAGGTCGCCCTGAAACGCCTGCGCCGCTGGGTCCGCGAAGGCGCCGCCGAAGAGCTGGATCTCGACGGCACCATCCGTTCCACCGCCGAGAACGGCTATCTCGACGTCAAGACCCGGCCAGAGCGCCACAATGCCGCCAAGGTGCTGCTGTTCCTCGACGTTGGCGGCTCCATGGATCCGCATATCAAGGTGGTGGAGGAGCTGTTCTCCGCCGCGCGCAGCGAGTTCAAGCATCTGGAATATTACTACTTCCACAATTGCCTTTACGAGGGCGTGTGGCGTGACAACCGCCGCCGCTGGGACGCGCAGACGCCGACCCATGAGGTGCTGCGCACCTATGGTCCGGACTACAAATGCATCTTTGTCGGCGATGCCTCGATGAGCCCTTACGAGATCGCCTACCCCGGCGGCGCCAATGAGCATTGGAACCAGGAGGCCGGTCAGGTCTGGCTGCAGCGCGCCCGCGAACAATGGGGAGCGCATCTGTGGATCAACCCGGTGCCGGAGAAATACTGGGAGTACACCCATTCGATCCAGATGATCCGCGAGATCTTCGAGGACCGCATGGTGCCGATGACTCTCGACGGGCTGGAGCGCGGCATGCGCGACCTGACCCGCTGAGCCGCATCACTCTCGCGAGCTAACACATTGCAAACGCAACGTTCTGACAGGGCGCAGCCCGCATCTGGGTGCGATCTGCGGGCGTGGCCCAACAAAAAGTATCTGCCTTCCTGCCCAATTGTTTCGTGCGCGAAACACAAGGTCAGCCCTCCTGACCTGTTCAGTCTGTTTGGCCTAACCGCCCCATAGACCCCAGGCCCCCAGCAGCATCACCGGGACAAACAACCAGCCCTGCGGCAGCACCGCATAGGACAGCCGCCGCAGCGGTGGTACGGAAATACCGATCCCGGCGCTCATCGCCGCCAGCAGCACTCCGGCCAGCGCCATGTCGCGGCGCCCCAGTGCTCCGAGAGCGAGAAACAGCGCCATCAGGGCCAGCATGCCAGTCACCAGATGCCAGCACAGGATCATGGTTTCGCGCACCTCGTCCGGCAGCGTCGTGTTCGCCGCCAGCGGGCGTTCGCACTGCCGTCCGCCGATGATCGCATGCACCAGCATCCAGCATGTCGAAAGCCCGGCCGCACTCAACAAATAGAGGTTCATTCCAATATCCCTTGCCCGCATCTGTCGCCAGGGAACCACGCGTCACCGCCCCGCGCCACAGGCACATGGTCGCAGGTCGTCAAGGGAGAGCTCCCGCCCCTGTTTCCGCAGGCACAGCCTGCGTCAAAAGCGTTGGGCCGGGCGGCGGCCGCGCCGCAGGCGCGGCCGCCGCCCTCGCGCGATTTGCAAAGCAAAGCGCAACACCTCTGACCTAGTTACTCAAGAGCGCGCCTCACCCGCGGTCCATCACCTCGACCGATAGGATGGTGGGCAGATGCCGGGCGATCTCCTGCCACGCATCGCCTTCGTCAAAACTGGCGAAGACAGAGCCGGAGTTTGTGCCGAAATAGACCCCTGCCGGGTCGCGCCGGTCCCCGGCCATCGCCTGTCGCAACACGGTGAAGAAACACCCTTCCTGCGGCAGGCCGGCCCGACAGTCCTGCCAGCTCTCGCCTCCATCGCGCGACCGCCACACCGCCGCCGCCGCCTCCGGTGGGAACCGCCCGGCGCTGTCGCCGTTGAGCGGCAGGGTCCAGATCACCTCCGGGTCGCGCGGATGCACATGGATCGGAAAGCCGAAGGTCGAGGGCAGCCCGGCGTTGATATCCTCCCAGCTGCGGCCCCCATCGCGGGATTTCCAGACCCCGTGGTGGTTCTGCTGGTAGATCAGCTCGCCGCCCCCCGGTGCCCGCACCATGTTGTGCACGCAATGTCCGGTTTCCCCGTCCCGCGGTGCCGCCGGGTGGTCATGATGGGCGCAGCCCTCCGCATTGGACAGCCGGTTGCGCCGCTCCCAGGTTATGCCGCCATCCTCGCTGGCAAAGACGCCGGCGGCGGAGATCCCGCACCACAGATGCGAGGGACGCTCCGGGTCGGTCAGGATCGTATGCAACACCAGCCCCGCCGCGCCCGGGGTCCAGCTGTCAGACGATGGATGAGTGCTCAGCCCCTCCACAAGGGTCCAGCTTTGACCGCCATCCACGCTGCGCAACAGGTTGGCGGGTTTTGTGCCAGCATAGAGCACGCCTGCACCGACCCCCAACGACCAGATCTGCTGGAAGTCGCTGTCAAAGGGCAGCTCCACCGGCTCATAGCCGATCATCGCGGCAAACTCCGGGTCTTTTTCGGCCCAGTCATCCGTGGTGCCCCGTGTCAGCCGGGTCACCTGCCAGCTCTCGCCGTCATCGGGGGAGTGCCAGATCCCGGCGCCGGTCCACTCGCCGCCACCGCCAGCCCAGATCTCACCACTGGCAGGATCCCCCACCACATGGTTGATCCCCCAGCCGTCACAGAACGGCCCGCGCACCCGCCATTCGCTTCGCTCTGCGCCACCGTCGATCAGGAACGCGCCCTTGGTCGTGCCCACCAGTACCGTCAACGTGCCATCCATCACTGACCCTCCTCTGCCTGGCTATCGCTGGCGCAAGGGTAACATGAACCGCCCCACAGCTGGCGTGAAATCCCGCAAACCGCTTGTCGCGGGCCCGAAACACGCCCATATCACAAGTCATGCTGAGACTGACTCCCATCCTCCTCGCCGTGATCTACGGGCTGGTCATGTACCGCCTGTCCGTTTGGCGCACCCATCGCGAGCTGGACGCCCGCTCCACCGAGCTGGCAGACCCGCACCTGAAGCGCATGACAGACCGGCTCGCCGCGGCGCTGGAGCTGCCGCGCATCCCGGTCTACATCTACGAGATCGACCCGGTGAACGGACTGGCCGCACCGGATGGGCGGATCTTCATCACCCGCGGCTTTTATCGCAAGTTCCAGAGCGGTGAGGTCTCCGACGCCGAGATGGCCAGCGTCATCGCCCATGAACTGGGCCATGTGGCGCTGGGACATGCCAAGAAGCGGATGATCGACTTTTCCGGCCAGAACGCCTTGCGCACCATGTTGATGATGGTGATCGGCCGCTTCATCCCGGTGATCGGCCCGTGGATTGCCGGCGCGCTGACCAGCCTGATCGCCGCGCGCCTGTCGCGGGGGGATGAATATGAGGCGGATGAATATGCCGCCGCACTTCTGACCAAGGCCGGCATCGGCGTGGAGCCGCAAAAGAGCCTGTTCCGCAAACTCGAAGAGCTGACCAATGCACGGGCCGGCATGGCGCCTGCCTGGCTGATGAGCCACCCCAAGACCGAAGAGCGCATTGCCGCGCTGGACCGGCTTGAGGCCAAATGGGACAAGGGCTGAGCCGAACAGGCCCGGTTTCCGCCGCAGCCCTCTTGCGCACGTCACCACGAGACCCCATCTAGACCTTCCAGCAAGGAGAAGGTTTTCATGCGCTATTCCGTCCTCGATCTCGCCCCGGTTCCGGAAGGCTCCTCTACCGCGGACGCGCTGCGCAACAGCGCCGATCTGGCGCGTCATGCGGAGGGCTGGGGCTATCATCGCTATTGGCTGGCGGAGCATCACAACATGCCCGGCATCGCCAGTGCTGCCACGGCTGTGATGATCGGCCATATCGCGCAGGCGACCTCTACCATGCGCATCGGGGCCGGCGGCATCATGCTGCCCAATCACGCGCCCTATATGGTGGCCGAGGCCTTTGGCACATTGGCCGAGATCCACGGCCCGCGGATCGACCTCGGGCTGGGCCGCGCGCCGGGCACCGACATGGCCGCGATGCGCGCCATGCGCCGCGGCTTGCAGGAGGCTGGAGACCGTTTCCCGCAGGATGTGCAGGAGCTGATCGGCTATTTCGGCCCCCGCACCGAGGGCGGCAATTTGCGCGCCATTCCCGGCGAGGATACGCAGGTGCCGGTGTGGCTTCTCGGCTCCAGCCTCTATGGCGCACAGCTGGCGGCGATGCTGGGGCTGCCCTATGCCTTTGCCTCGCATTTTGCGCCGCAAGCGCTGGAGCAGGCGTTCGAGGTCTACCGCCGCCAGTTCCGCCCCTCGGCGACGCTCGACAAGCCCCATGCGATGCTGGCGATCAACGTTTTTGCCGCCGAGAGTGACGCCGAGGGCGAGCGGCTCCGCACCACCATGCAGCAGGCCTTTGCCCGCCTGCGTCTGGGCATGCCCGGCAAGCTGCCGGCACCGGTGGACAATATCGCCGCGGCCCTGGCGCCGGAGATCCTGGCCGGGGTCAATCAGGCGCTGACAATCTCGGCGACGGGGTCAAAGGAGACGGTGCGCGGAGATCTGTCGCGGTTGATCGAGAGATATCAGCCCGACGAGGTGATCCTGACCGGGCAGATCCACGACCACACCGCGCGCTTGCGATCCTTTGAGATTGCAGCAGAGATTTTGGGCGAATTGGGGAACTAAGGGCCGCGCCTGTCCGCGGGCGGAAGCAAAGCGCCCGCCCATGGGGCGGACCGACGCTGCCCGGTCTTGCGGACCGGGCGGTAGACTATCCTGCGGCCTTGCTAGGACCTCACGAACCCAGGGCCTTGGCGATCCTCGGCAAGCGCGCCTTTTTCAAGAGCGCCCGCATCTCCCAGGTCTGGCCGGACAGGCGATCAGCTTCCGCCAGCACCTTGGTCCCAACTGCGGCCAACCCGTCGCGATCCTTCAACCACAGCTCATAGAGCAGCTGATCCGGGCCCAGTCGCTCCAGCCCCTCCTCGGCGAGCAGATTGCGCGGGAAATCCTTGATATTCACCGTGACGATACCATCCGCATGACCGCTGATCGCCGACGACAGCACGTGGATGTCATTAGCATCCGGCAGCCACAACCGCGAGGTCACCCCCGGTTTCAACGCCACTTCAGCACGCGGCCAGACCGCGCGCAGGAGGGCGATTTCCGCCTTGGCCTGCACGGGGCCTTCGGGGCCGATCTTGGCCGCCGCGCGTTCCCATTCCCCGAGGATCCGCTCCGACCAGAGCGGGGTGAAATGCCCCAGTTTCGCCGCGCCCAGCAGCATCTCCCGCATCACCGTCGGGTAGAGCACACATGTGTCGAGCAGCAGCTTCATCGGGGCCTCTCCTGTCTCAGTCCAACCGGAAGAACACGGATTTCAGATAGCCGCTCTCGGCCAGCTGCGGCATCTGCGGGTGATCCGCCCCGGCATAGCCGGTGTGCAGCAGCTGCCCGCGCCGGCCACCCCGCCCGATGCCACGTGCCGAGGCATTGCGGAACAGCGTCAGATCGGCGGCATGGGAACAGGAGCACAGCCCCAGATAGCCGCCCGGCTTGACCAGCGGAGCGGCCAGTTTGGCGACGCGCTCATAGGCGCGCAGACCGGCCTCCAGCGCCGGTTTTGCAGGCGCAAAGGCGGGTGGATCGCAGACCACCACGTCAAATTGCGCGCCCTCTGCGGCAAGGGCAGCCAGCGCGTCAAAGGCATCGCCTTGACGGGCGGTAAACCTGTCGCCGTGGCCGGAGGCCGCGGCGCCCGCTTGGGCAAGATCAAGGGCGGCAGCAGAACCGTCGACGCAGGTCGCATGGCCTGCGCCCGCTGCCAGCATCGCCAGACCAAATCCGCCCACATGCGAAAACACATCCAGCACAGCCGCGCCAGGTGCCACCAATCGGGCGGCAAAAGCGTGGTTGTCGCGTTGGTCGTAAAACAGCCCTGTCTTCTGGCCGCCGGTGAGGTCGGCCATATAGGTCGCGCCGTTCATCTGCACTGGCAGAGGCGCATCGGGGGCGGCGCCCTTCAGCACCGCGTTCACATCGTCCAGCCCCTCAAGGCTCCGGGTGCGTCCAGCGGCATTCTTCAAGATCACCTCACAGCCGGTAACCTCGCCCAGTGCCGTGCTCAGAGCCTCCAGATGCGCGTCTGCCCAGGCGGCATTGGGCTGCACCACGCAGGCCGCGCCAAAGCGGTCGATCACCACGCCGGGCAGCCCGTCGGCCTCGGCATGCACCAGCCGGTAGAATGGCGCGTCATAGAGCTGCGCGCGCAAGTCCTGCGCGCGGGACAGCCGGGCGGCAAACCAGGCCACGTCGATCTGTGCCTCCGGATCACGGTCCAGCATCCGGGCGATAATCTTGCTCTCCGGGTTCACCGCCACCAGACCCAGGCGGGCGCCGGTCTCATCCTCCAGCACCGCAAGGCTGCCGGGGGCGATCTTCTTGGTGCGCCGGTCGGTCACCAGCTCATTGGCATAGACCCAGGGAAAGCCGTGGCGGATAGCACGGGCATTCGATTTGGGTTTCATCTTCACGCGCGGGCGTGGCGTCGGGGTCAGGTCAGGTTCTGTCATGGATCTCACATAGCCTGACTTCTGCAAGACCCCAAGACGTAAAAACAGAGGCGCGCGAAACAGAAGCCTCTGCCTTCGTTGCCGCTTGGGCGTAGCGCCTATGGCTTACATCTTATTCAGGGTCTGGAGCAGCCCAAGCCGCGCATTCCGGTAGGAGTTCGGGTCCACCAGAACCTGCTGGATGACCTGTGCGAGGTGATCGGTGATGCGTCGCTTCTGGGTCTCGCCCCGCGCCATCGCAGTGATCGCAGCCTTGCCGCCATAGGCCTCCAGATCGGCCTCCACCCGGCGAACATCGGACAGTGGCGTGCCGGTTGCCGGATCGACGAGGCGCATATCAAAGGCGATGGAGTGAACTCCGCCGGTGAACCTGCGCGCCTTTTCCGTCAATGCATGAAACCGCACCAGCTGAACCTGCAGGATTGCCTCGACAGGACCATTCATGCCCGCAACACCACGCTCCATGGCGCTCTGGACGATGGATTGGACCTGCTGGTAGCGATCTCCCGCGGGATCTTCGCGCCAGACAATGTCACCGGATGGCAGAAAGAGGTTCGCCTCCGTCACCCGCAGCGAGCGCGGCACCACCACCTGCACATCTGTTACCGAGACCGACGGCACCGGCAGCGGCGCAATCGCTGGGGAGATGGCGGCAAGTGGCTCGCCGTTGGCATTGCGGCTGGGTGGTTCGACCGCTCCGCAGGCAACAAGCGACAGGCACAGCCCCAAAGTCATAGTCAAACGCGTGATCAGCATAGAACCCCTCCTGGCCCGCTAGGGGGCCACAATCCACCGTGTTGCAGACGGTGTGGCAGCCAATCAGGGCAGGATTTCGACCGAACCCGCACATTTTAACGAGTTGTTAACCATTTTTCTGACCGCTGAGCGGTTCAGCAAGCAAGATTGCGGCGCGGCGCGCGATCCACAGAAGCCGAGCCACAGATCAAGGCCTCAGACCACGCAAACGGTCACTCACTGCGCGGGCGGGCGCGCCAGCCGCCGCGGCGCCTTGGACGGACGCCCCCTGCCAGACCATCGCGCAGCACGCCTGTCATCGGATGATCGGGATGCATAGGCCCATAGCGTTCCAACAGGGCCGAGAGAGCCGCATTCGTGTCTTGATCCATGGGCGCCGACAAAGCCCAGTCGAGAAAGATGCTGCGGCACTGCGCGGCATCAACCCCCTCGATCCGGTAGGCTTCGCGGATCAATCCCTTTGGGTCCAGCGCCCCGGCCTCAGCTGATGGCTTGCTCATCACTCTCGTCCTTCGTTCCCGCGGCGGCACCCACCGCGGCATCAATACAGGCGGCCGACGTCGCATAAGCTGCTTCCAGCGCCTGTTGCAGAGCGCCAATCCCGTCGCATCCGGTGCTCCGCTGAAGGAAGGCCGCGCCCCCCTCACCCCGTACCGCACCGTCAGAGCCCTTGCCCGCGATCAACCGCGCGGCGCTCTGTACCGACCAATATAGCCCATATGCCTCTGTCAGCCCTTGCGCCTGAGCGTCATCAAGCCAGCCACTGGCGACACCAGCCAGCAGCCCCTCTGCCACGGTCCGGCAGGATTGCCCCGCCAGCAGCGTGCCAGCCTGCGCTGCCAGTTCGATATCCAGCATCCGTCCCGGCCCGGTCTTGGCGTCCCAGGGACCATCCGGCGTCTTTGCCGCAGCCAGACGTCGGCGCATCTCCGACACCCCTGTCAGGACCGCTGTCCGGTCGCGTGGTGTCGCAAGGAAGTCGCTACGGAAGGCCTCGACCTCGGCGGAGAGATCCCGGTCTCCCGCGACGACCCGGGCGCGGGTCAGTGCAAGATGCTCCCAGATCCAGGCGTCGTTCTTCTGATACTGGGTGAAGCTGGGCCAGCTGGTGGCCACCGGCCCCTGACTGCCGGAAGGGCGCAGGCGCATGTCCACCTCATAGAGCCGTCCTTCCGCCATCGGTGCCGACAGCGCCGTCACCACCGCCTGTGTCAGCCGCGCATAATAGGGCCGCACCGCAAGCGGGCGTTTACCCTCGGACATCTCGGCATCGAGGGGGTCGTAGATCATAATCAGATCAAGGTCAGAAGAGGCTGTCAGGCGTCCGGCGCCCAGCGACCCCATGCCGACAATCACACAGCCCCGCCCCGGCATCGGTCCGTGCTTGGCGGCGAAATGTTCTGTCACCTTCGGCAGCAAGCCGACAATCACCGCATCCGCCAGCTCCGCATAATGCTGCCCGGCCTCCGCCGCATCAATCAGTCCACGCAGATGATGCACACCAGTGCGGAAATGCCATTCGCGATGCCAGCGCCGGGTCAGGTCCAGCTGACGCTCGTAGTCGCTTTCGGCGGCCAGCGCCTCCTGCAGTTCGGTGATCAGCGCGGCGCGCCCCGGCCAATCGGAAAAGAAACCGCCATCCAACACCGCGTCAAACACGGAGGAATTGCGCGACAGATAATTGGCCAGCGCTGGCGAGGTACCGACGATATCCACCAGCAGGTCGATCAGCTGCGGATTGGCCTCGAAGAGCGAAAACAGCTGCACGCCCGCCGGCATGCCGGCCAGGAAGCCATCCAGCGCCAGCAGCGCCTCGCCGGGGTTGGCGGTCCGGGACAGGCGGCCCAGAAGTTCGGGCTTGAGCCGCTCGAAGATCCGCGCGCCGCGATCTGACCGCAGCGCGGGATAGGTCGGCCAGCGGGCGATCACCGATTGGTCCAGCTCCTCGGGCACGGGCTCTGCCGGTTTGGCCGTACCACCGCCGGAGGGCACGAAGAAGTCCTCTGTCAGCCGATGCACCTCCTGCAGCCGCTCCCGCAGACCGGCGACAAAGCTCTCGGCATCCTCGTCCATCAGGCAGGCGATGCGGGCAAGCCCCTCCTCTGAGGTGGGCATCCGGTGGGTCTGGGCGTCATGCACCATCTGGATGCGGTGCTCGATCTCGCGGTGGTCGCGATAGTGACGGGCCAGCGTCTCGGTCACATCGGAAGAGATCCACCCGGCCTGCGACAACGCCTGCAGCCCCTCCACAGTGCCGCGCACCCGCAGCGAGGGATCGCGCCCGCCCGCGATCAGCTGACGGGTCTGGGTGAAGAACTCGATCTCGCGAATGCCGCCGCGTCCCAGCTTCATGTCGTGGCCCAGCACGGTGATCGGCCCACCGGTGCCCTTGTTCTCGCGGATGCGCAGCCGCATGTTGTGGGCGTCCTCGATGGCGGCAAAATCCAGATGCCGTCGCCAGACAAAGGGCGTCAGGGTCTTGAGGAACCGCTCACCCGCGGCGATGTCACCGGCGCAAGCGCGCGCCTTGATATAGGCGGCGCGTTCCCAGGTGCGGCCCAGGCTCTCGTAATAGCGTTCCGCCGCCTCCATCGCCAATGCCACCGGTGTGACCGACGGATCCGGGCGCAGCCGCAGATCGGTGCGAAACACATAGCCCTCGGCGGTGCGGTCGTTGAGGGCGGCGCTCATGTTGCGGGTGGCGCGCACCATGGCCTGACGCGCCTCCATGAAGTCATCGGGCGCAAAGCGGGTCTCGTCAAAGAGGCAGATCAGGTCGATGTCGGAACTGTAATTCAGCTCATAAGCGCCCATCTTGCCCATGGCAAAGACGCTCATGCCGCCAGCGGTGGCGATGTCGTCCTCGCTCATCCCCGGCAGCTTCTTGCGTCGGATCGCCAGGGCAATCTCCGCCTTCAGCGCCACATCCACTGCCAGTTCCCCAAAACGGGTGAGCGTGCCGGTCACCTCCTCCAGCGGCCAGTGACCGGAGAGATCGCAAAGCGCACAAAGCAGCGCGATCTTGCGTTTGGCCCCGCGCAGGACCGACTTCAGTTGATCCGGTGGGCAAGCGCGGCAGTCGTCGAACACCGTCGCGCGTGCGGCGAGGGGATCCGCGAGGGCGCCCTCGATCCAGTCACGCTCGGAGCGGATCAGGGTTTGAAGATACGGGCTACTGCCCGCTGCCCCTTCCAGAAGCGCGCGCCAATCGGCGGGCAAGTGGCCAAGCTCTGCCGTGACCTCGCGGCTGATCGCGGGGTCGAAGGAACGGGGACAGCGTATGATCTGAAGCGCATTTGACATGGCGGGAGACTGTGGCGCAGCGACCAGAGCGTCAATCCCCAAATGCCAGGTGCCGTCCGCGCAAGATCATCGTTAAATTTTCGAAAAGCGATATTGCTGACGCCAAAGCCTGCGCGTTTTTTGAAGCACCAGACTCGCCGCGCCCTCCGTAAACACTCAATCTTTTCGGTAAACTAACGGTTCAGGCGCCGTAAGGCGCATCTACAGCCTTCCACAAATGCAACTATTCGGATATTATTGAAACAGCGGTCGCGCTCCCATTTCGGGGACCGAGTGATGCAGTAACCAGTTGTTTGTCTGGCGGGCTTGTTTCCGGCAGGCCGTCCGAAACCAGTGTTTTCGGACATTATACCTAGTACACGTGGTTTTGGGCGCGTGGCCGCACCTTGGTTTCCCTCTCTCTGCGCTTTTGCGTCATCCCGCGTCGCAGTCTGACGGCCTCGGCGCTGTTCTCGGCAGGCATGTTCCTACGCAAAATCAAAGTAAATGTGAAAAACATTTACATGCCCCCTTGCAGGGAGGCCGGTGGCTCCACATATCGGTGATGTAAATGATGTTTACATAAACCCATCACCGTGGAGAGAACCGATGACGAGTTATACCACCAACCTGCCGCCGACCCCGCACCAAGGGTGGCTGGCCAAGAGCGAAGCCTGGCTGGATTCCAAGGGCAAAGGGGCCTGGATCGCGGCAATGGTTCTGGGTTTCGTTCTCTTCTGGCCTGTCGGCCTTGCCATCCTTGCCTATATGATCTGGAGCAAACGTATGTTCAAATCCTCCTGCCGCCGCCGTTCGTCCCACATGCATCACGGATTTCACGCGATGAAATCGAGTGGCAACAGCGCCTTTGACGCCTATAAGGCCGACACGCTGTCGCGCCTTGAACAGGAGCAGAGCGATTTCGAGGCTTTCCTCGCCCGGCTGCGCGCCGCAAAGGACAAGGCCGAGTTCGACGAGTTCATGGATGAGCGGTCCCGTCATGCCGGTGCCGAGACATCGGATGATGACACCGCCGACCGTCCCGCCGGTCAGGCCTGATAGACACCCTGCCCGCCCGGAGCTGTTCCGGGCGGGAGCGCCGTTTCCAAATTTGCAGGAGCCCCGAATGACCGCCCTTCCCGATCCAGACATTCAGGCCGAGTTCTACTCCGGCGTCGCAGCCAAGCGGCTGTTTGCCTTCCTGATCGATTCTGTCCTGATCTTTGCCATCGCGGCACTGATCGTGCCGTTCACCGCGTTTCTCGGTCTGCTGGTATGGCCCGCCCTCTACCTGACGGTCGGCTTTGTCTACCGGGTCGCGACGCTGGCCAACGGGTCTGCCACATTGGGTATGCGGTTCAGCGGCATCGAGCTGCGTGAACAATCCGGGCAACGCCTGGATGGCGGCAGCGCGCTGTTGCACACCGTGGGCTATACCGTTTCCATGGCGGTTCCGGTGCTGCAGGTGATTTCCATCCTGCTTATGCTCACCACCGCGCGTGGCCAGGGGTTGAGCGATCACATGCTGGGAACCGTGATGCTGAAACGGCGCGCCTGACGCGCCGTTTTTAACGATGGATTGCGAGGCGTTAATCCATTTTTCACATGGCCACTTGTCTCGCGCGACCCTGTTGCTATCATCCAGATACTGCAGAATTGTCATTGGACCGCCGTGCCTCGGCGGTCTGTCCCGTTAGAAGAGAGCCACAGACGCCCCTCATGCGCCATACGCTTCCGATTGCTCCTCAGTTTTATGTGACCGCACCGCAGCCCTGCCCCTATCTGGAGGGCCGGATGGAGCGCAAGCTGTTCACCTCACTGCAGGGCAACGGCGTGGAGCAGTTGAACAGCTCTCTGAGCCAACAGGGGTTCCGGCGATCACAAAACGTGCTCTACCGACCGTCCTGTTCGGATTGTTCCGCCTGCATGTCGGCGCGGATCAACGTCGACGCCTTCAAACCGACGCGCAGCCAGCGCAAGACCCACAATCGCAGTCGGTATCTGGAGCGTCGCGCCACATCGCCCTGGGCAACGGAAGATCAATACGCCCTGTTCCGCGAATATCTGGACCAGCGCCATGCGGACGGGGGCATGGCCGACATGGATGTCTTCGAATATGCAGCGATGGTGGAGGAAACCCCGATCCGCACCCGCGTGATCGAATACATGGACCCTGAACGGAACGCGCTGACAGCCGTCGCGCTGACCGATGTGCTCGAAGACGGGCTGAGCATGGTCTACTCCTTCTATACGCCGGACCTACCGCAAAACTCGCTTGGCACCTTCATGGTGCTCGACCATATCGAAATCGCGCGCGAGGCGGGGTTGCCGTATGTCTATCTCGGCTATTGGGTCGCGGGCAGTCAGAAGATGGGATACAAGGCGAACTTCTCCGGGCTTGAGGTCTATTTCGGCGGCCAGTGGACACCGCTCAAGGATCCCGCTGCCTTTGAAGCCGAAGACCACCCGCTGTCCTCCGCGCCCATCGCTGAACAGGTGGCCAACATTCATCTGCCGCAGGGCCAGCACCCGTCAAAGAGATAGAGACCATGCAGCATCTGCATGCCTTGTCCCTTGTCGTTCCCGATTATGACGCAGCCATTGCCTTTTACTGCGGCCAGCTTGGCTGGCAGCTGGCCGAAGACGTCGAACAGGGCCGCAAGCGCTGGGTGCGCATCCTGCCACCGGGTGCCAGCCAGGGCAGCCTGATCCTTGCGCGCGCCGATGGCCCAACTCAGCAGGCAGCGATCGGAAACCAGTTCGGCGGCCGTGTCGGTCTGTTCCTCGCCACGGATGACTTCGACCGGGATCACGCCGCGATGCTGGCGGCCGGTGTTGTCTTTGAGGAAGAGCCACGGCACGAACCCTATGGCACCGTCGCTGTCTGGCGCGACCCGTTTGGCAACCGCTGGGACCTGATCCAGCTCGTCTAGATTTTGAATTCACTTTGGTTGATGAGGCCAGCCGCTCGGGCGGGCTGTCCAGCTTTGCGGCTGTGCTTTCCGCCCCTGAACGATGCCACGATGCGCAAAAGCCAAAGGGCCCCGCAGTTGCTGCGGGGCCCTTTTCTGTCTTGGTGTCTTGCCGGTGTCAGATCAATTCGGGATCAGCGCTGGCACGATCGTCACGATCGACGGGAAGAACCAAAGGATCGCCAGCCCTGCCACCTGGATCAGCACGAAGGGCAGAACCCCGCGATAGATATGCCCGGTGGTCACCTCTCGCGGTGCCACCCCGCGCAGGTAGAACAGCGCAAACCCAAACGGAGGCGTCAGGAAGGAGGTCTGCAGGTTCACCGCGACCATGATGGTGACCCATTTCGGGTCGAACGAACCGCCATAGATCACCGGGCCGACGATGGGGATCACGATGTAGATGATCTCCAGGAAGTCGAGCACAAAGCCGAGGATGAACAGCACGAGCATCACGATCAGGAAGACTTTCATCTCGCTGTCGAAGCTCTTCAGGAAGTCCTGAATATAGTGTTCGCCGCCAAAAGAGATCACCACCAGATTCAAGAGCTGCGACCCGATCAGGATGGTGAAGACCATCGACGTCACCTTGGCGGTCTCCCGCACGATCGGCGTCATCACCCCGCCCCGGAACAGCACCCAGATGCCATACAGGAGACCAAAGAGGGCAAACAGATAGCACGCATAGGCAAAGAAGAAGGCCGCGTAGCTTTCTGCCGGGACCACATCCTGATTGATGCGCAGGTCGAAGTTCACACCGGTCAGGATCGCAAGGATCACCGCAAAGGTGGCCCAAATGATGATACTGCCGGTCTGCCCCTCATCCTTCAGCTTGCGGTAGGCCGCCAGCATGATTGCACCACCGGCCCCAAGCGCCGCAGCCGGCGTCGGGTTGGTAATACCACCGAGGATGGACCCCAGCACCGCCACGATCAGAACCAGAGGCGGGAACACCACGCGGATCAGGTCGTTGCGGGCACAGCGCGCCGCCGCTTCACGACAGCCATAGAGCGCAAGCAGGGTCGGCAGCAGCATCCAGGCCACCGTGGCCGAGGCCGAAGTGGTTGGCGTGATCGCCACGATATCCACCAACGCCAGAACCAACAGGCCGATGGCCCCGAGGATCAGCGGCTTGGCATCGCGTGACGGCGCCACGCCACGGCCTACGGCCAGGGTCAGACCCAGCAACACGATCAGCGTCGCGATCCCGGTACCGATGGGAGCTGCGTTGGCGATCTTCTGCTCCAGCGCAACCGCCTGCTCGTCTTCCGAGAGTTTGGTCGCGGCGGCAACACCACCTGCGGCGTCGATCTTGACCTGCTCGGCCACCGCATCGTCCCAGGCTGATTGACCATGCAGGTCGATCATCGCTGCCTGACAGTCCGGCCCCACATTGGTGCGCAGCGTCGCGGTCTGCCCCGCATCCGAGAATGTGGAAATGGTGATGTCCTGGCTGCCAACCACGTTGAGGCTGCTCATCAGGACCGTGCCAACGATCAGCGCCGCCGGAACACCAAGGAACCAGGTCAGTCCCTCACCGCGAGTGATCGGCTCTTCATTGGCCGCCCCCATCGACACCGCCGGCGCCTTGTGCGGGTTCATCAGCGCGTAGCCAAAGGCATAAAGCGCATAGAGCAGTGCCAGCATGATCCCCGGCAGCAGCGCCGCCTGGAACAGGGTGCCAACAGAGACCACTGCCGGCTCGCCGAGATAGGTCAACGCGTCAGAGCACCCTGCCTCCTGAGCGCGGTTTTCCTGCGCGGTGGAGTAGAGATCCCCTGCCAGCGTGCCCAGCAGAACGATCACGATCGAGGGCGGAATGATCTGCCCCAGCGTGCCGGAGGCCGCAATCACACCCGTCGCCAGCTCTGGCGAGTAGTTGTTGCGCAGCATGGTCGGCAGGGCCAGCAGGCCCATGGTGACCACGGTGGCCCCCACGATCCCGGTGGACGCGGCAAGAAACGCGCCCACAACCACGATGGACACCGCCAGACCGCCTGGCAGCGGGCCGAAGACGCGCGCCATGGTGGTCAGCAGATCGTTGGCGATCTTGGAACGTTCCAGCGTGATGCCCATCAGCACGAACATCAGCACCGCCAGCAGCGTCTCGATCGACGCACCTGCAAGGACGCGTTCGTTGATGCGATTGACGATGAAGGAGACGTTGCGATCCATCGCAACTTCCCAGCCCTGCGGGAACACCGGTTCGCCGATGCGTGGCAACTCCGGGTATCGGAAGACCGAGATCACATCGGGTTTCACACCCGAGTTGACCAGATTGCTGTAGGCTTGGCTCGACGTATCGATAGCCTGGTGGATAAGAAGGCCACCACTGTCCAGCGCGGCGATGATCCCGAAGGAAATGACCCCGGCCCCGCCGATGGCAAAGGCCACCGGAAAGCCGGAAAGAATGCCCCCGAAGAGGCAGAAAAAGACGATGATCAGGCCGATTTCGACGCCATCAAGTCCGAATAGCATGTGAGCTGTCCCTTAGTTAATGAGCGCCTTCATAGGCTTCTTCACCTGCGCCAAGCGTATCCTTGTCGAGGTACTTCCCCTCTGCTTCCTCACCCTCGATGAACTCGAGGAAGGAGCGGTAGAAGAAGGCCACCGCATGCAGGAACACCAGTCCCGCAAAGGAGATCAGCAGGATCTTGAACAGGAAGTAGGCGTTGAAGCCGTTGGGCGAGAACCCGATTGTTTCGACATTCCAGCGCAGCGCACGCGCCTTCATGACCAGGCGATCAAGCGTGTCGGACGCCGAAGGGTTCGGCACGATCAGATGACGCCATAGGAAGAACCAGCCGTACATCCAGGTGATAACCGCAACCGGCATCATGAAGATCAGCGAGCCGATCATGTCGATGACACGTTTGGCCCGGTGTGAAATGCCAGCGTAAATCAGATCAACCCGCACGTGGCCGCCCTGCACGAAAGTGTAGGTTACGCAGAAACACACCACGAGGGCGTTGTAGAGTTTCAGCTCTTCGGCGAACCAGGAAATGTCTTTTTCCAGCGCGATCCCAAGACCGAAGCTCATGTCCGGGCGGGCAAAGACGCGCTGCATGAACACGATGATGATCTGCTGGACCACCATCAGCAACCCGGCCCACGCAAAGATCCGGCCCAGCGTGTTGGCAAAGCCCTCAAGCGCGCGCACCATGCCCCACATGAAGCCGCGGAAGTAGAGCCCCACGCCGGTCAGCGCCAAGAATGTGGTGAAGACCACAAAGAAAAACTCGACCGAGCCACCGTAATAGACAAAGCGCATCACCGCTTCTTTGTCCTCGGTAGTGTTCGCCCAGGTCAGCCAGCCAAGCCAGAGCTCGGGATGGGTGATGGCATAGCCAAGATTATAAAAGGCGCCAAAAACATTAGAGACGAGCCACCACAGGAAGCCGCCAATTGCGCCAAAAAAGGAAATACTCATGTCGTCCTGCATGGCTCCCCCGGAAGTTCAGCAGGCGGTCAGGGGGCGTCTGGCAACGGAACATCCGGAGACGCGCACCTCAAGACCGCAAGTGCAAAAGAGATCCCCCGCGCGATGCGGGGGATCCGTTTCAAGTTCACAACCGGGGATTAGCCCAGAACGCGATCTCGCTGTGCCACATAGGTACCGGACGAGGTGTTGATCCAACCCGAAGACGACTTCATCGACGCCATGGCGCTGTCGTAGATCTTCTTGTAGAGCTCGTCGCCCATGTTTTCCTGATGCACTTCCATGGAGGCCTTGCCGAAGGCATCCCAAACGCTGTCGGGGAATTCCATGACCTTGACGCCACCGGCCTGCAGACGCTGCAGCGCCGCGCCGTTGTTGGCGAGGAACTGGCTGAGGTTCCACTGGTGCGCTTCGGCGGAGGCGATCTCGATCACCTTCTGATGCGCGGGCGACAGGCTCTCGAACACTTCGCGGTTGGTGGCAACGGACAGACCCGCACCCGGCTCGTGGAAGCCCGCGGTGTAGTAAGTCTTGGTGATTTCCTGGAAACCGGCTTTTTCGTCCGCCCAGGGACCGATCCACTCGGTGCCGTCGATCGCACCGGAGGACAGCGCCTGATACACTTCGGAGCCCGGGATGTTCTGAACGGAGGCGCCCAGTTTACCCAGTGCTTTACCGCCGAGACCCGGCATACGGAACTTCAGACCGTTGAAGTCGTCGGGGCTGTTGATCTCTTTGGAGTACCAGCCACCGGCCTGCGCGCCGGTGTTGCCGCCGAGGAAGGATTTCAGACCAAAGATCTGGCCCAGCTCGTCGTGCAGCTCCATGCCGCCGTCCTGGTAGTACCAGTTCGCCAGTTCCTGCGCGGTCATGCCGAAGGGCACAGCGGTGAAGAAGGCATAAGCCGGGTGCTGACCGACGAAGTAGTAGTCGGCACCATGATACATGTCGGCCTGACCGGCGGTCACGGCATCGAACACTTCGAACGCGCCGACGAGTTCGCCTGCGGCCTTGAGGTCAACGGTCAGCGCGCCATCGGTCATGGCGGTGATGCTGTCGGCCACGCGCTGCGCGGAGTCATGCACGCCTGCAAGGCCACGGCCCCAGGTGGTGACCATGGTCAGGGTGCGGTTGCCCTGGGCATAGGCCGGAGCAGCGAGGGTTGCGGATGCGGCAGCAGCGGAGCCGCCGATGGCGGATGTTTTCAGAAAGGATCGACGATCCATGGTGTTAGTTCCTCCCAAAACGTATCGGCCGCTCCGGTGCACGACACTTTGTCCTTGCGCGTGCGGCCTTCTTAACGTGACACACACCCTACCCACCCGGTGAGACATGTGAATACCAATTAATACGTAGACGCGGTGCTTTTTTGTCCGTAGCCGGACGAAACCAGACCAGAAATGCCTTGCGAAACTGCCTGCGCGCAGCTTTGTGAGGGGGCAAGCGGTTTGCGGGGTTTGAATCTGACCGTCGGTGCCGTAACGATTCGAGACGCCCCTCTGCCCGACCTCCCAATTGGCCAACTGCGGAACCGATATGATGATCCGGCGCCTGTTTCGCCCGAATTACGCACAAAAACTGTCTCTTTTGGCAACGCTCCCGCTGATTGTGGCCTGCCTGGCAATTGCCGCGCTGGTGGCGCATCAGTCGCGCTCCATGGCAGAGCGCGAAATTCAGGTCCTTGAACGGCAGTTGATCGAGGCGAAGAAAGCCGAGCTGCGCAACTATGTCACCCAGGCTAGAAACGGCTTCATGCACATCTATGGCCCGGCTGCTCCTGATGACGCGCAGGCCAAGCAGCAGGTCACCCAGATCCTCAGCGCGATGATTTATGGCAAGGACGGCTTCTTCTTTGTCTATGACTACGACGGCACCAATCTCGTCAGCCCGCGCCAGACGGACTTCATCAATCGCAACTGGTCCGGTCTGACCGATGGCGATGGCGTGCCTGTCGTCGATCGGTTTATCGAGATCGCGCGTCAGGGCGCGGGCTGGCACAGTTTCACCTGGGAGAAACCCTCCACCGGCGAAGACGCGCAGATGATTGCCTATGTGGTCGGATTGCAGGACTGGCAATGGGCGGTGGGCACAGGCGTTTTCATTGACGATGTGATTGCCTCGATCGCCACCTCCCGCCAGGAGGTGGAGCACCGGGTGCGGCGGACCTTTCTCTATATCGGGGCGATTACGCTGGTGGCGCTTTTGCTGGTGTTTGCCTCTGGCATGCTCTTGAACATCCGTGAACGGCGGTTGGCAGATGCCAAACTGAAGGAGCTGACCCAGAGGGTCTTTGACGCCCAGGAAGAAGAGCGTGGCCGGGTCGCGCGGGAGCTGCACGATTCCATCAGCCAGCTTCTTGTCGGGGTGCGCTACACGCTGGAAACCGTGAAACAGCGCATTGGACGCGGCGAATACAAAGCTGCCGCCGCCCCGCTGGAGAAAGGCGTGGAGGGGTTGGCAACCGCGATCACCGAAGTGCGCCGGATCAGCCGGGATCTGCGGCCGGGCGTGCTGGATGACCTCGGCCTTGGTCCGGCGCTCAAGGCGTTGACGGATGATTTTGCCAGCCGAACCGGGATAGAAACCGAATTCACCACGGTCGTGTTCCGCAACCGTCTGGATCAGGAAGCCAAAATCGCCCTCTATCGCATCGCGCAAGAAGCACTGACCAATATCGAACGCCACGCAAAGGCAACACGGGTCACCATGGATCTACGCGGCCACGAAAAAGGGGCGACCATGCGGATCACCGACAATGGCATTGGCCTGCCGCTGGACCAGGCGCGTGGGACCTCCGGCATCGGACTGCGGAACATGCAGGAGCGGATGGAACAGCTTGACGGTAGCATACACATTCTGTCATCTCGCGGCGCCACAGCTGGCAAGACCGGTGGAACCGTGATCGAAGCCAGCCTGCCGCTCAGTCACCTGCTGCCGCCGGGAGACGAGCTGGCAGCACACCGCCTGCCCTAGCGCATGCACCAAGGAACCGACGGTTGATCGAACCGGGAGACACAACATGACCGCTATCACCCGCGTCTTGGTCGTGGACGACCACCCGATGGTGGCCGAAGGCATTCAGTCCATCCTGGAGGGGTATGAGGACATCGAAGTGGTTGCAGCCGCCGCCGGAGGCCGCGACGCCATCACCCGCGCCGAAGACCTGCTTCCGGATGTGATCCTGATGGATCTCAACATGCCCGATGTCGGCGGCCTCAGCGCCACCGAAATCATCCTGGAACGCTGCCCGGACATCCGCGTGCTGATCCTGTCGATGCATGACAGCCCGGAATATATCTCCGCCGCCCTCAGCCATGGCGCCGTGGGCTACGTGCTGAAGGACGTCCAGCCAGAAGAGATCAAGACGGCGATCGATGCTGTCATGCGCGGAGAGCAATACCTCTGTACAGGCGCTGCGGGATCGCTGGCGCCCAGCTCCGGCACCAGCCGCGAAGCGCTGACCGGTCGCGAGCAGACCATCCTGCTGGAACTGGCGCAGGGCAAGTCCAACAAGGAAGTGGCAATCGCACTGGATATCTCGGTGCGCACGGTGGAGACCCATCGAAAGAACATCAAACGCAAACTCGGCATTTCCTCCACCGCAGGTCTCACCCGCTATGCGCTGGAACATGGCGTGCTGCAGGGCACCGGTCGCGGCATCTAACGTTACCCGATGCCCTCAGGCCAAGCGGTGCGTCCGTCCGGAGATGCAGACCGCCCCACTTCATCTTTTCCCAAATATCTCGGAGCGCGAGGCAGAGCCTCGCACTGGGCAGCGCGCGCAACCGCGCTGCCGATCCGGCGCGCCGCAGGCGCTCCGCGTGGCTCTCTCAGCTACAAAAGCCACGAGACGTCAAAAACCACCCCAAATCTTCCCAATAATGTCAAAAAGCCACGATCTGACGAAAGAAAACTTCACAACAGGGGTGTAAAACCTGTCTTTTCCCTGTTGACCCTCCCCGCCGACGCTCATAATGTCGCCGATGAACGCATGAAGGAGGCCACCGACAATGGCAGGGCTAGTCGTAATTGTAGGACACACGCGCATGGGCCGGTGACGGTAGACCATAATTGAACCCATGCGCCTCCGATCCAGAAAATCGGGGGCTTTTTTATGCCAAGACCACTGAGTGAAGACCGACGCGAAGAAAGACGATGTCGTGAACTGGAGCAAAGCAGATGACACGTGAAATGACCGGCGCAAAAATGATCGTACAGGCCCTGAAGGATCAGGGCGTGGACACGGTATTCGGGTACCCCGGAGGCGCCGTCCTACCCATTTACGACGAAATCTTCTTGCAGAATGACATTCGCCACATCCTGGTGCGTCACGAACAGGGCGCGGTGCATGCCGCCGAAGGCTATGCGCGATCCACAGGCAAGCCGGGCGTTGTGCTCGTGACCTCCGGGCCCGGTGCCACCAATGCGGTGACCGGCCTGACGGATGCGCTGTTGGATTCCATCCCGCTGGTGGTTCTTACGGGCCAGGTTCCAACCTTCATGATCGGTTCGGACGCCTTTCAGGAGGCAGACACCGTCGGCATCACCCGCCCCTGCACCAAGCATAACTGGTTGGTGAAGGACACCGAGAAGCTGGCCGCCACCATCCATGAGGGCTTTCACGTTGCCACCTCCGGCCGCCCCGGCCCGGTGCTGATCGACGTGCCCAAGGACGTGCAGTTCGCCACCGGCGAGTACCAGCCGCCAAAGCCCACCGCCTCGCATTACCAACCCTTGGTGAAGGGCGACATGGAGGAGATCACCGAGCTGGTTGCCGCCATCGAGAAGGCCGAACGCCCGGTGTTCTATACCGGCGGCGGCGTGATCAACTCCGGCCCCGCCGCCAGCCAGCTGCTGCGCGAACTGGTAGAGGCGACAGGCTTTCCGATCACTTCGACCTTGATGGGACTGGGCGCCTATCCGGCATCCGGCAAGAATTGGCTGGGGATGCTCGGCATGCATGGTCTCTACGAGGCCAACATGGCGATGCATGATTGCGACCTGATGATCAACATCGGCGCGCGCTTCGATGACCGGATCACCGGCCGCATCGATGCGTTCTCGCCGAACTCCACCAAGGCGCATATCGACATCGACCCCTCCTCGATCAACAAGGTGATCCGGGTCGATATCCCGATCGTCGGCGACGTGGCCCATGTCCTGGAAGACATCCTCAAGGTGTGGAAGTCCCGCGGTCGCAAGACAAATGCGGAGGCACTGGCCAACTGGCAGGGCCAGATCAGCGAATGGCGCGCCATCAGCTGCCTGAGCTACACCGGCTCCGAAACCACCATCAAGCCGCAGTATGCACTGCAGCGGCTCGAAGCGCTGACCAAGGATCGCAATCGCTACATCACCACCGAGGTGGGCCAGCACCAGATGTGGGCGGCGCAATATCTGAACTTCGAAGACCCCAACCGCTGGATGACCTCCGGTGGCCTCGGCACCATGGGCTATGGTGTGCCCGCCTCGATCGGGGCGCAGGTGGCACATCCCGATGCGCTGGTGATCAATGTCGCCGGTGAGGCCTCCTGGCTGATGAACATGCAGGAAATGGGCACCGCGACCCAGTACCGCCTGCCGGTGAAACAGTTCATCCTCAACAATGAACGCCTCGGCATGGTGCGCCAATGGCAGGAACTCTTGCACGGTGAGCGCTATTCCCACAGCTGGTCCGAAGCCCTGCCCGATTTTGTGAAACTGGCCGAGGCCTTTGGCGCCAAGGGTATCATCTGCAAGGATCCGGCGGATCTCGACGATGCGATCATGGAAATGCTGGACTATGACGGCCCGGTGATTTTCGACTGTCTGGTGGAAAAACATGAGAACTGCTTCCCGATGATCCCCTCGGGCAAGGCGCATAACGAGATGCTGCTGGGCGAGGCCGAAACGCAGGGCGTGATCCAGTCCGGCGGCGCGGTGCTGGTCTGATCTTCACAGGTTTTCTCGCGCGGCGTGCCTGCCACGCCGCGCCCCGATATTTCGAGGAAAGGGACTGACATGTCTGCCCTACACATCAAAAAAGGCTCCACCAAGCACTCCGCCTACAACCTGCGTCCGAACTTTTCCGACGTGCAGGAGCGGCACACGATCACCGTGCTGGTGGAAAACGAACCCGGCGTGCTGGCCCGCGTCATTGGCCTGTTTGCTGGACGTGGCTACAACATCGACAGCCTCACCGTGGCCGAGGTCGACCATACCGGCCACCTGTCGCGCATCACCGTGGTCACCACCGGCACGCCGCAGGTGATCGAACAGATCAAGGCGCAGCTGGGCCGCATCGTGCCTGTGCATGAGGTCACCGATTTGACCGTTGCCGGCCCCTTCGTCGAGCGTGAGCTGGCGATCGTCAAAGTGGTCGGAGAAGACGACAAACGCGTCGAAGCGATGCGTCTGGCGGATATTTTCCGCGCCAAAGTGGTGGATACCACGCTCAACAGCTTCATTTTCGAGATCACTGGCACACCGGACAAGATCGACGCTTTTGCGGATCTGATGCGCCCGCTTGGCCTGACCAAGATCGCCCGGACCGGAGTTGCCGCCCTGCTGCGCGGCGAGTGATCCGCCACAGGCCGGCCTGGCCGGCCGAAGGCTCAAACCTGCAAAAGCGCACCCGCAAGGGTGCGCTTTTTCCGTTGGATCACGTAAAACCAGCCAGAAACGCCGCAGACCTGGCGACCTGATCAGTGTCAGCGCATCAGCGCTATGCGCGCATCAGTTCAGGAAACAAGGGCAGGATCGTCGCCCCGGAATGTTCCGTATTGGCAGCGGCTCGCTGTTCAGGCTCACCGCCCCGCACCGGGATCGACAGCGTCGTGACCTGCGCACCGTGGTGGACAGTATCGCGTCTATCTTCGACGTCATGACCAGCCAAAACCTCACCATCGACGACGGTCTCACGCTGAGCAATGTCACCAGACACCGCATCACTGCCCGCGGTCGGCACGCCAGCTTTCAGCACATCCGCAAGCCCCGGTCGCGTATCCATATCAACGACACGAACACCCGCAGCCATGCGTAGACCGCTTTCATATTGGCTTTTAAATTCCACGAGATCGCCCTTCTTCAACAGGGTGGGTTTGGACACCACATCCTGATGAACGTAATAGGCTAAATCTCCTTGATCTTCACACCAGATGACCGCTTTTGACTTTGCGGTATCGGCCCAGACGACAACCCCGATCATTGCGGACCCCTTTTTGCCCGACTCTATTGTGCGTCAAATTCCTCTTTTCAAACATCCCCAACTTTCGCAATGAGAATTGCAATTTGTGTCGGCGTTGATACTCTACAGCGTCAGGCATTTCAGAAAATGTCTCTGAATGGCGTCATGCCATGATACCCAGAAGAACCAGTGTCGGAGTGAGTGCGGACCAAACATGTTGAAAAAAAGCCGATCCCCTGCAGAATTGAGGACAGTCTTCGGAGACAATCTACGCATTCTGGCCCGCGAATACCCCTCCATTTCCGAACTCTCACGACGCCTTGGTATCAACCGCACCCAGTTCAACCGATATCTTTCCGGAGAGAGCTTTCCACGTCCCGATGTGCTGGACCGGATCTGTAGCTTCTTCGACGTCGATGCACGAATCCTCCTCGCTCCGGTTCAAACGCTTGGCCAGAATGAAAGCCACGCGCTGCACGGCAACTATCTGAAAGATTTCATCGACGCCGGGCTCAGCCGTCTTACCGAAGATATCTTTCCTTCAGGGTTCTACCGCTTTACCCGGCGCAGCTTCATCAGCGAAGACAAGTTCGTCGTGGGCATCGTCCATGTCCACCGGATTGACGGGGTGACCTACGTCAAAGGCTACGAACCCCGTGCTGGTATGCGCTATCAGGGCCTCTCGACCGACGGGCCATCCCGGGAATACCGCGGCTACATGACCTGTCACGAGGATGGCGTCGCCTTTGTTCTCAGCCGCCGAAATACCCTGACATACTCCTTCAACTATCTCGCACGGGTCTCATCCGCCGAAAACAGCCTCTGGGCTGGCTATGTCGCCCGTACCGTCCGCGAGAGCGAAAGCGGAGAGCGGGTGCTGCGCATGATCTACGAATATCTCGGCACTGACGTGTCGCGTGCAATCGCCGCTGCCCGCAGCGCTGGCTTCACCAGCGCGCCGGACATCATCCCGTTCCACAAACGGCTGCTGCAACTGGGCACCCCGTTCAAGTAGCCGGAGCGTCTACCCGGAGCAGCCGATAGAGATGCCAGCTGGAATGCCCCAGCCACGGCAGCACGATCAGCAGACCGAGAAACCCCGGCAGCAGCGCGACAAAGGTCAGCCCCGCCAGTAGCATGGCCCAGCCAAGCATCGGCAGCGGATGCGCCTGAACATAGGTGAAACTGGTGATCATGCCGGTCACAAAGTCGATCTCACGGTCCAGAAGCAGCGGCAAGCCCAGCACGGTGATCATGTAAATCAGCAGCGCGAACAGCGCCCCCACCAGAGTGCCGACAGCCAGCATGGTGACGCCCTGAAGGGTCAGAAAAACTTCGGTCGAGGTCGACACATTGACCATCGGCATATGCCCGAGAAACAGGGCAAAGATCATATGCCCGAGGAAGAACCAGAACATGAAAACGACGACGATAATGGCGCATATGGATGGCAATTGCCGCCCGCCCTGCTCAAGTATGACGCCAAAGATGCGGCGCGCATCCAGCCCTTGCCCCAGCTCGAGCCGACGTGACACCTCATAGAGTCCAACGGCGGCAAACGGGCCGATAAGAGGAAAACCGATGGCGGCCAGTACCAGCCAGTAACTCGTTTCGGTGCGGAGGGTGATCCAGGCCATCATCCAGCCAGCCAGCACATAGAACCCCGCAAAGATCAGGCCAAACATCGGCTTGGCCCGAAAATCGCGCCAGCCGCTGTACAGGGCCTGGCGCAAAATCGCTGCATTCACTGATCGCAACTCCGGCACCCCCATCGGGCGTGTGGGACTTTGCTGGTCGGGCCCAGTGATGTCTGTCATCTGCATCTCACCTTCCGTTCTGTCTCCGGCTCTGTCGCGGAACGCCTGCCGCTGCGCGTCACTCCCTCCGCGCAGTCAGGTCGCCGCGATGGCATTGTGGTAACGCTGGCCGAGGCCGAGGATCCGGGCGTCACTGTTGTGAGGGCCGATGATCTGAAGACCGATCGGCAAGCCCTCGGCCCCGCGCCCTGCAGGCACCGCCAGAGATGGCAGTCCCAACAGGCTGGCAGGCACCACGACCTCCATCCAGCGATGATACGTATCCATCGCCTGCCCCGCAATCTCGGTGGGCGCGGTCCACTCCACCGGGAAAGGCCAGCATTGCGCTGTCGGCAACAATACCGCGTCATAACTCTCGAACATCCGTGCGGCCGCGCGCATCCATCCGGCCCGCAGGTCAGACGCGGCCTGCACCTCCGCCCCCGTGAACCCGAGACCGCGGTCCAGTTCCCACAGGGCGGCCTCCTTGAGCTGATCGCGCGGTTCGGCCAGTGGGCGCAAACCGGCCGCCACCGCATAGGAGCGCAGGGTGATCCAGCTCTGCCAGATGTGCTCGGCCGGATAAGGAGGGGTCAGACGATCGACCTGATGGCCTTGTGCCTCGAGGTCAGAAATGGCGCGCTCGCAGGTGTCCAAAATTCCCGCATCCATCGGATACGCGCCGCCCCAATCGGCAAGCCAGCCCAGTTTCAGCGGCCCCGGATCCTGCAACGGCAACACCGGCTCAGCGCCCCGATGCAGGGGCAGACGCGGATCTCCCCCCGCCATGACATCCAGCAACAGGGCAACATCCTGCGGCGTGCGCGCCATCGGCCCGTTGGTGGCCAGCGTATGCTGGAACATGTCCCCTGCCGACTCTGATGGCACCCAGCCCCAGGTGGGGCGAAACCCGTATATCTCGTTCCAGCCCGCCGGATTGCGCAGGGATCCCATCATGTCGGAGCCATCCGCCAGCGGCACCATCCCCGCAGCGAGCGCCACCGCAGCGCCGCCGGACGAGCCCCCGGCAGAGCGGCTGGGGTCGATGGCATTGCCGGTCGCGCCATACACGGGATTGAACGTATGCGAACCGAGGCCGAACTCCGGCGTGTTGGTCTTGCCGATCAGGATCGCACCGGCGGCGCGCAGCCGCGCCACAAAGATATCATCCGCCTGTGCCACCTGCCCTGCAAAGAGCGGCGAGCCCTGAGAGCTGACCAGTCCACGGGCATTCGACAGATCCTTGATCGCCATCGGCAGACCATGCAGCGCGCCCCGGTCGGCCATCGGCACGGCGTCGGCAGCGCGGGCCTCGGCCATCAGCTCCTCGGTGGGCCGCAGTGCGACGATGGCATTCAGCGTTGGATTACGCTCCGCGATACGCGACAGAGAGGCCTGCATCAGAGCCTCCACGGTCAGCGTTCCCTTGCGCAAATCGCCGAGCAATTGGGTGGCAGTCGTGTCGCAGAGCGTCATCCGAAGTCCCTTTCGATCTTTCGACCCAGAGCCTAGGATGCGGATAACGGTCTGAAAAGCCCCTAAAAACTAGAAAAGGAGATGCGCTAGGCGCACTGCAGCCGGACCGCCAGGTCAGGCTGCCACGCCCAACGCCGGAAGGGCATCTGTGATGCATGCACCGGGGGCGGGAGCCGTTCGCGCCAGCAAGGGGCGTTGGCCGTCAGGCTAACGTAGCGCCAATCGCCAGACGCACCCGGCGGACCGCGTTTCCTAGAGACGGCACAAAGGGGGACGCGGCGTGCCTCTGTCAGCGATTGACGCGCCTTCAAACCATCCGGCGCCAAGAGCGCCCGAAATCACTTCAATCCCGATCCAGGCATTTTCGGGGGCCTCACCTGCCAACTCTTTCCAAAGCAGATGCGCCTCCCTGCCCATCAGAGCGTCAGATACATCAAACGTATCGCAAGAGGTTTCCGCGCCGCGCGCCCTGACGAACATACCGAAATGCTGCTCCAGCATGGCATGGCTGCTGGTGATCGCAGCCTGCTCTTCAGGTGTCCAGCATGCGGGCGCTGTCAGCACGTAACCGGGCGGGGTGACCAGAATATCATCGGAGAAAAAGGTCAGCTCCCCTTGCTTCAGGCCAGAGGCGATCAGCGCTACCGCTGCACGGAAGCTGCGATCTTGCGACCAGCCGCGTGTCTGTTGCAATTCGCTCGCGATCTCTGATGCGCCGCCCAAAAGACAACGGGGGCGTTCCATATATTCTGCGAGGGCATCGGGATCGACACCGACAGCGCGCAACTCTTGCGCGGTAATGCCCTGCTCCTCGAAATGGCGAAGCGACACCCCCAACGCCCGGAGCGTGTCCGCCGTCTCATTCAGCCATTGAATGTCGTCCAGGGACGGTACGTAAAGATTCAACCGCAAGGTGTCTTGAACCTCGGGACTGTTCAGCGTCAGCTCTGATGTAACATCGGGAAACCGTATCGTGCAGACCTCCGGGCCGAGCACGGTCCAGTCGCCTTGTTTTTCTGCAGATCCATCCGCCAGAAGCCGCGCGCCGAAGGCCGTCAGTGCGTCCCCATCAAACCCAGCCGCCGTCGCAGCGCCCGCACTATGCGGACCGATCACGCAGCCATCACCACCGAGGAAGGTCAGCAGCGCGTTCGTATCCATTTCCGGAGTGGAGGCGCGATCTTCTGCCGCTGCGGGAAGCATACCTCCGAGAAGCAGCCACGTGACCATGACACACTTCAGCGCAGGTCTCTTCATGGCCTTAGTCCTCGCCCTGGGCGTCGGCGCGGCTCTTGCCTGCCACCTTCATCGCGAGCGTTGCCGCCATGAACCCGTCGAGGTCACCATCCAGCACCCCTTTGGTGTCAGCGGTCTCGAAGTTGGTGCGCAGGTCTTTGACCATCTGGTAAGGCTGCATCACGTAGGACCGGATCTGGTTGCCCCAGCCTGCATCACCCTTGGCCTCATGCAGCGCATTGACCTCAGCGTTGCGGCGGTCGAGCTCCATCTGGTAGAGCCGCGATTTCAGGGCCTTCATGGCGATGTCGCGGTTCTGGTGCTGCGATTTCTCGGAGGAGGTCACAACGATGCCCGTCGGCGTGTGAGTGATCCGCACCGCAGAGTCAGTGGTGTTCACGTGCTGACCGCCCGCGCCGGAGGACCGGTAGGTGTCGATGCGGATATCGGCTGGGTTCACCTCGATCTCGATATTATCATCAATCACCGGATAGGCGCCGACGGCGGCAAAGGACGTCTCGCGTGTGCCCTTGCCGAAGGGCGAAATCCGCACCAAGCGATGCGTGCCGCTCTCGGATTTCAGCCAGCCATAGGCGTTGTGGCCCTTGATCTGATAGGTGGCGGATTTGATGCCTGCTTCGCCGCCCCCCTGCTCTTCCTGCAGGTCTACGGTAAAGCCACGGCTTTCGGCCCAGCGAACATACATCCGCGCCAGCATCGACGCCCAGTCGCAGGCCTCGGTGCCGCCAGCGCCAGCCTTGATCTCCAGGAAGGCATCGTTGGCATCGGTCTCGCCATCCAGCAGCGCTTCCAGCTCCTTCTTGGCGGCCTTTTCCTTCAGCGCCTTCAGGGTGTTCTCGGCGTCGGTGACGACCTCTTCGTCCTCTTCCATCTCGCCCATCTCGATCAGCTCGACGCTGTCGTCGAGATCCTGACGGATGCCCTTGTAGGTGTCGATTGCATCAACCAGCGACTGGCGATCCCGCATCAGCTTCTGCGCCGCTGCCGGATCATCCCAGAGGTTGGGATCCTCGACCCGTGCGTTGAATTCCTCAAGCCGAAATTCCGCCGTCTCCCAGTTCATCCGCTGGGCAAGCAGGTCGAGCGATTTTTCGATATCGGCCACGATGGTCTGGATCTCGGCGCGCATGAGCATTCCTTGAAATCTTGTTTGAGATTGCGTGATACCGCAGCACCGGGACCACTACAAGAGTGCGGGCAGACAGGTGTACCCCGCCTGCCCGCAGCAGAACTGTCAGTGGTGTCAGTAGAGCCCGCCGGAGCTGACGTCGCCAAAGGTCGCCTTGGGTCCCAGCACAGCAGTGCCGCCGCTGGAGGTGGTGACCTGACGACCAGATTCGCTGACTTCCTCGAACAATGGCAGGTTCGATCCCATGCCAAAGCCCCCGTCGAAGGTCAGACCAAAGATCGGCTCTTCCCCGTCGCGGAAATATTCCGCCACCACATTGGCACCGCCCGCGCCGTTGGGCAAACGCCCGCCCGTATAGCGGTCGATCTTGATGAAATGTCCGCCCGGTGGCACGTCAAACGGACCGCCCCCGAACTTCTCGGTCGCCTTGGTCATGAACTGCTGGAACACCGGGCCACACAGGGTGCCGCCGTAACCGCGGCCCCCCTTCATCGGACGCGGATTGTCATACCCGAAGTAGCACCCTGCAACGATGTTGGAGGTAAAGCCGACAAACCACGCGTCGCGCGCGTCATTGGTTGTCCCGGTCTTGCCTGCAGCCGGCACCGGCAGATTGATAAGCCGCGAGGCGGTGCCACGATCAACCACACCTTTAAGCATGGATGTCAGCTGATAGGCAGTGATCGGATCCATCACCTGTTCGCGATTGGTCACGATCTTGGGCGCGCGGCCCGCGTCGAGTTCGGTAAAGCTACAGTCCACGCAATCGCGATCATCGTGACGATAGATGGTCTGACCAAAGCGGTTCTGGATACGGTCCACCAGCGTTGGCTCCACCCGTTCGCCGCCATTTGCAAACATCGCATAGGCCGCGACCATCTTGTAGAGGGTGGTCTCTTCCGACCCGAGAGAGTTGGCGAGGAACGTGCCCATGTTGTCATAGACGCCAAAGCGCTCCGCATAGCCGGCAACCACCGGCATGCCGACCTCCTGCGCCAGACGGATGGTCATCAGGTTCCGGCTCATCTCGATCCCCGTGCGCAAAGGCGTGGGGCCGTAGAACTTGTGGTTAGAGTTCTTCGGTCGCCAGACACCCTGCGGGGTGTTGATCTCGATCGGAGCGTCGATCACGATCGTCGCCGGGCTGTACCCGCTATCCAGCGCTGCGGCATAGACAAACGGTTTGAAGCTGGAGCCGGGCTGACGCTGGGCTTGCGTGGCGCGGTTGAACACAGAATCCTGGTAGGAGAACCCGCCCTGCATGGCCAGAACACGGCCCGTGTTCACATCCATCGCGACAAAGCCGCCCTGAACCTCTGGCACCTGCCGCACCGACCAATGCTTCACTGCGTCGCCGTCGCGCACTGCCAGGGCATGGATCACATCGCCCGGCTTGAAGTTGTCGAAGAAATCGCCCCGGAGCCACTTGATATCCGACCGTGGAACGGTGCCGGTTCCGGTGACGCTCTCAATCCCGATGGTCAAGGCGTTTGCCTCAACCTCCATCACCACGGCGGGCAGCCAAGCGCCATCCTCGGTAATGATGTCACGCGAAATATCCGCATCGCCCAATGCCGCACGCCAGTCGTCCTCTGCGTCCAGGAGTGCTGGGTCAATCTCTGCAACCGGCCCCTGCCAGACACCGGTGCTGCGGTCGAACTCTTCCAGCCCCTTGCGCATCGCCAGCGCGGCCTCAGTCTGCATTTCCTCGTCGATCGTCGCACGGATGGTAAAGCCGCCGGTAAAGAACTCGCCCTCGCCAAAGTCATCAGACAGCTGGCGGCGGATCTCGTCGGTGAAGTAATCGCGCGGCGGCAGTGCGGTCCGGAAGGCGTCGAAATCGCCGTTCTGGACCGACCGCAATTCCTGTTCCCGCTCCACCTCGTAGACCGCTTCGGAAATGTAGCCGTTCTCTTTCATCTCCCGCAGCACATAGTTGCGGCGTTGGAGAAGGCGCTCTTTTTCACGAACCGGGTGATAGTCAGACGGCGCTTTGGGCATCGCGGCCAGCGTGGCTGCCTCATGCGGTTCCAGCTCGCCCAGCGTCTTGTTGAAATAGGTCTGCGCCGCCGCAGTCACCCCATAGGAGTTCTGACCGAGGAAGATCTCGTTCAGATAAAGTTCAAGGATCTTGTCCTTTGACAGGGTCTCCTCAAGCCGTGTGGCGAGGATGATTTCCTTGATCTTGCGCTCCGCACGGCGGTCGCCGGACAACAGGAAGTTCTTCATGACCTGCTGGGTGATGGTGGAGGCACCGCGGACGTTCTCCCCGCGGGATTTCACCGCTTCGATGGCGGCGGCCAGGATACCACGCGCGTCATAGCCGGCGTGGGAGTAGAAGTTTTTGTCTTCCGCCGAGATGAAGGCCTGCTTTACCAGATCGGGAACCTCTTCCGACGGGGTAAACAGACGGCGTTCCTTGGCGAACTCGTCGATCAGCTGCCCCTCGCCGGAGAAAATCCGGCTGATGGTCGGCGGCTGGTACTGCGCCAGCGACTCATGGCTAGGCAGATCCCGGCCATAGACCCAGAAGATCGCCCCGATGGACAGGGCACCCACCCCGATTCCAAGGGTGATGGTACTGAAAATGGATCCAAAAATGGACAGAATGAACCTGATCACGGTGTGGGCCTCTCTCGCACGATGCGGCTCCTTATAGGGGGCAAGGTGACAAGGGTCAAAACGAGTTATGGCGGCGCATGAAACGCCACCGGATGGAGGGTAGAGCGCATCATAGCAGATGCGCTGGGGTCTGTATTCTCACAATCTTATGTGGGGCCCCGACCGGCAAAAACCAGCAGAGTCGCAACCGCACAAGGGGGAGATCCCTGCACGCGGCGTCACAGTTGCTGCGTCGCGCTGTGTTGCCGTTCCGCCAGAGGGTTGCTACTGCCGTACCAACGCGCGACGTGCGACATCGGCCTCACGCCAGGCCAGAAGACCGTTGAGGATGCCTTGTGCCGTTCTCGCCTGCCACGCCGGATCGGTCAGCAACTCCAGATCGCGCGGGCTGGACATGAAACCCAACTCGATCAGCACTGACGGGATATCCGCGGATTTCAGCACCGAAAACCCGGCAGAGCGCAGCGGGCGGCGATTGACCGGTCCGCCCTGCTCCATCAGCGCCTCGATCACCGATTGCGCCAATGCCTTTGATCGCGGATGCGTCTCCTGGCGCGCCAGATCAAGCAGAACATCTGTCACCACATCATCCGCTTCGCTCAGATCGCTGCCCGCCAGAAGATCGGCGCGATCATGGCGTTCCGCCAGTTTTGCAGAGGCCACATCAGAGGCGGATTTCGACAGGGTGTAGATAACGGTGCCATGGGCCATGCCCTCTGTTACCGAATCCGCGTGCAGAGAAATGAAGATATCCGCGCCCTGCTGATGCGCCATGGCGATGCGGCGCTCCAGAGAGACAAAGTAATCGCCCTCACGTGTCAGCAAGACCTCGAATGCGCCGGAGCGCACCAATCGTTCGCCGAGATCATAGGCAAAGGCGAGCATCAGATCCTTTTCGGCGATGCCGCCTTCTGCCTCTGCCCCGGGATCAAGTCCGCCGTGGCCCGGATCCAGCATCACCACGAGGGGGGCCTCTGTGTCGCGCGGCATCGGGCCTTCGATCTGTGCTGGCGCGGGCAAATCCAGCCGTGGGTCATAGGGCGCGCCGGCCGCAGCCGCAAAAGCCTCGGCGTTCGTCTGCGCCAGCGCCAGTTTCAGGGTGGCAGCGCTGGTTTCGCGATCAATCTCCATCGCGGCGGACCTCACCTGCATCGGCTCAGCCAATTCCAGCACCAGCCGGGACCAGCCGGGAACATAGCCACCAAAGCGCACATTGGTGACTGGCTTTGCCTGCAGAAAGGTCGCCGCATCCAGTCCCGTCCAGTCCACTTCCTGAAAATCCAGCACCACCCGGCGCGGATCACTGAGGGTAAAGACCCGAAACGGAACCCCCTGGCTCAGCCCCAGTTCAAGCTGCACACCGGAGCCATCATCGCTGAGACGGCTTTCCTTGGGCAGCACCCGCGCCAGAGCCGAGAACCCCTGCGCCATTGCCCCGACCGGCAGCAGCAAAAGCACGCACGTCAGAATAGTCGCAAGTCCCCGCATCAGCGACGGCCTTCCATAAACGCCTTGAGCCGGGACAGACCTTCCTCGATATCCGCCGTAGATCGCGCATAGGAAAGCCGCAGGGTAGTGGCGCCGCGCACAGGATCAAAATCCAACCCGGGCGTCACCGCAACTCCTGCCTTTTCAAGCACTTCTGCGGCAAAGCTGCGGCTGTCGTTGGTCAGGTCGGACACATCCGCATAGACGTAGAAGGCCCCATCCGGCGGCGCGATCTTGGTGAACCCGGCTTTGGGCAGCCCCTCTAGCATCAGAGCGCGGTTCTTTGCGTAGACCGCAAGGTTGGCCTCCAACTCTTCGTGGCAGTCCATCGCAGCAAGGGCGGCAACTTGGCTGGCGTGCGGGGCGCAGATGAACATGTTCTGCGCGATGCGTTCCACCGTTCGGATATGGTCCTCTGGCACCACCATCCATCCGACCCGCCAACCGGTCATGGAGAAATACTTGGAGAAGGAATTGATGACATAGGCCTCGTCCGAGATCTCCAGCGCCGTCACCGCCTTCGCTTCATACTCGATGCCGTGGTAGATTTCATCGGAGATGAAGCTGGCGCCTTCATCGGCTGCAGCGTCCATCAAGGAGGCCAGCGCCGGCCTGTCGAGCATGGTTCCCGTCGGGTTGGCAGGGCTTGCCACCATCAGACCCGCAAGATTCTGATCGCGGATATCGGCGGCGACGGGCTGCAAGCGATGTTCCGGCGCGGTCTGGATGTCCACGGGTTGCATGCCAAGCGCGCTCAGGATCTGGCGGTAGGACGGGTAACCGGGCGCGCCAATGCCGACGCGATCCCCACTGTCAAACAGCGCCGTGAAGCTGAGGATAAACGCACCCGACGAACCGGGCGTGATCACAACGCGTTCCGGGTTCAGATCGACGTTATACCACTCGCCGTAAAGCTGCGCGATACGGCGGCGCAACGCTGGCAGCCCCAGCGCGACGGTGTAGCCCATGGCGTCCGTCTCAAGCGCCTGCGACAATGCGCGCCGCGCCGCTTCTGGCGCGCCGGTGGCGGGCTGGCCCACCTCCATATGGATGATATGACGTCCCTGTTCCTCCGCCTTGCGGGCGGCTTCCATCACGTCCATCACAATGAAGGGATCGACTTTGGACCGGCTTGAGTTTCGCATGCTGATCTCCCATGGTGCGGCCATGAGTTTTGACCGTGTATTCTCCTCCGCGTCAATCCCGGGCAGGCGCCTGTGGCCGCTTCTTTTCCATGCCGTTTGCGGCCTGTTTCACTGTGGGCGCATGACGGGCGCTGCGGTGGTCGTTGCGCTGGTGCTGACGCCAATGACGGCGCAGGCGCAATCCATTCGTTTGCTACGCGATGCAGATATCGAGCATGGGCTGACGGAACTGGCCCGCCCGATCCTGCGGGCCGCAGGTCTGAACCCGCGACGGGTGCGGATACTGGTGGTCAATGACAGTGGCTTCAACGCCTTTGTGATCGACCAGCGGGCGATCTTCGTCAACTACGGGCTGATTCTGAAGTCGGATACGCCGGAAATGCTGCAGGCGGTGCTGGCGCATGAAGCCGCTCATATCGCCAATGGCCATATCGGACGTCGCATCCAGAACATGAGATCCGCAAGCACGGCCGCCGGGTTTGGCGCCGCTCTGGGCATGCTGGCTGCAGCTGCAGGTGGCGGGCGCGCCGCCGCGGGAGTGGCGTTCGGGGTGCAATCCTCGGCCTTGCGAAATTTCCTGTCACACACCCGTGCGGAGGAATCCTCTGCCGACCGATCCGCCATCGGCTACCTGACCGCCGCGGGCATCAACCCCAAGGGAATGGTGGAGCTGCATCGGATCTTTGCCGGCCAGGAGGTACTAAGCCCGGCCAGTCAGGATCCCTATATGCGCTCTCATCCGCTGAGCCGGGATCGTATCCGCGCTGCGCAGGCCTATGTGGCCAGCGCCGGAGACGGCACCCCGACAGATCCGCAAGCCGCCTATTGGCTGGCGCGGGTCCAGGGCAAACTGTCTGCCTTCACCCGCGCGCCCAGCTGGACCAAACGGCGGGTGTCCTCCGAGCGTTATGCGGATCTGAAACGCATGCGGGTCGCGGTCGCCCACCATCGCCAGAACAACCTCGGCCGGGCACAGGCCGAGATGCAGGCGCTACTCGCGGCACGCCCAAAGGACGCATACTATCATGAGCTGTGGGGGCAGATCCTCTATGAGAACCGACGCTGGTCCGCTGCGGTCTCTGCCTTTGCCACCGCAGCAAAACTCGCCCCGAGCGAGCCGTTGATCCTGGCCAGCCTGGGACGGGCACAGCTTGCTGCCGGAAATCCACGCGCGGCACTGGACACAATGGAAAAGGCGCGCAGCCTCGATTTTCGCAACGCAACCTTGCTTCGCGACATGTCGCTGGCCTATGCCAAGACCAAGCAGACCGGTATGGCCGCACTGGTCACGGCAGAACGATACGCATTGCGGGGACGACTGGAAGATGCTGGCCCTCACGCCAAGCGCGCCACGGGCATTCTGCCACGCGGCTCCCCGGCATGGCGCCGGGCACAGGATGTGCTGATTGCATTTGAACAAGACGAGAAAAGGAAGAACAAATGATTGCCCCGACACGCATGGCCCTGATGGCGGCCTGCGCGCTCTCTCTCACCGCTCCGGCGGCGCGGGCGCTTGATCTGAACGACATGACCGAGGCCGAGCAGACGGCCTTTGGCGCAGCTGTGCGCAGCTATCTGATGGAAAACCCCGAGGTGATCCTGGAGGCCGTGGACGTGCTGGAACAACAGCAAGCTCAGGCAGACGCCCGGCGGGACGAAGCACTGGTCGCGGCCAATCTGCAGGAGTTGCAGGACGACGGCTATTCCTGGGTTGGCGGCAATCCCGATGGCGATATCACGCTCGTGGAGTTCATGGACTACCGCTGCGGCTATTGCCGCCGCGCCGCTCCGGAGGTCGAGGCATTGCTGGCAGCAGATTCAAATATCCGTTTTGTGATCAAGGAGCTCCCGATCCTGGGCGACGCCTCTGTCCTGTCCTCGCGCTTTGCCATCGCCACCAAACTGGTGGCCGGTGACGCGGCCTACAAGGACATCCACGACACGCTGCTCGCCTTCAAAGGCGAACCCAACGAGGTCGCAATGCGTCGTATGGCCGAAGGGCTGTCGCTGGATGCCGATGCGATCCTGGCCAAGATGGATGCGCCCGAGGTGAACGAGCAATTGCGGCGCACCCGGACGTTGGCGCAAACCCTGTCGATTTCCGGCACGCCGACCTTCGTGCTGGAAGAGGAAATGCTGCGCGGCTACCTGCCTGCGGATCAGATCCAGATCATGATCGAGGAAATCCGCGCCGCGCGGAGCTGAGGTATGCCACCTACGACGGGCGCGAGTGGCCCGGCCGCTGTAACGTCTGGGGGGCGGCCAAGACTCCAAGAGCATGGGGGCTCTGCCCCCAAACCCCCGAGATATTTATGAAAAGATGAAGGGCAGAGATTACTCTGCCGCCTGCTCTACCGCCGCCGCCTCAGCATCGAGTGCGGCGGCTTTTTTCTCGACCTCTTCGACGATGTGCTCGATCATCTGGTCGTTGGACATCTTGTGGCTCGCCTTGCCTGCCAGATAGACCATGCCGGAGCCTGCGCCCCCGCCGGTGAACCCCACGTCGGTCATCAGCGCCTCGCCGGGGCCATTGACCACGCATCCGATGATCGACAGGCTCATCGGCGTCTTGATGTGCTCCAGCCGTTCTTCCAGCGTCTCCACCGTCCGGATCACGTCAAACCCCTGCCGCGCGCAGCTGGGGCAAGAGATGATGTTGACGCCGCGATGGCGCAGCCCAAGCGATTTCAGGATCTCGAAGCCGACCTTGACCTCCTCGACCGGGTCCGCCGAGAGGCTGACGCGCAGAGTGTCACCGATGCCCATCCACAAAAGCTGCCCAAGACCGATGGCAGATTTGATGGTGCCAGACATCAGCCCGCCCGCCTCGGTGATGCCGAGGTGGATGGGGGCGTCAGTGGCCTCCGCCAGCATCTGATAGGCGGCGGCAGACATGAAGACGTCGGAGGCCTTCACGGAGATTTTGAATTCGTGGAAATCATGGTCCTGCAAGATCTTGATGTGGTCCATGCCGCTTTCGACCATCGCGTCGGGACAGGGCTCACCGTATTTGTCCAACAGGTGCTTTTCCAGACTGCCGGCATTGACCCCGATGCGGATCGAGCAGTTATGATCGCGCGCCGCGCGGATCACCTCGGCCACGCGTTTCTCGTCCCCGATATTGCCCGGGTTGATGCGCAGACAGGCCGCCCCCGCCTCGGCGGCCTCGATGCCGCGTTTGTAGTGGAAATGGATATCGGCAACGATGGGGACCGGGCTTTCGCGCACGATCTCTTTCAAAGCGCGCGAGGAGGCCTCGTCCGGCACGGAGATCCGCACGATATCAGCGCCCGCATCCGCAGCCGCCTGCACTTGGGCAATCGTGCCCTTGATGTCGGTGGTCAGCGTGTTGGTCATGGTCTGCACCGCAATCGGGGCATCCCCGCCAACGGGAACATTCCCGACATGGATCTGGCGGCTCTTGCGGCGTTCGATGTTACGCCAGGGGCGAATGTGATTCATGGACATGGCTGCCTCGTCCTGCTTGTCGCGTCCCCCTTAAATAGGCCGACACCCCGGAGCCTGCAATGGCTGTCCGGGGTGTCAGGTAAATCCGTAACGGGAACGCAGGGTCTGCGTGATCGTGATGTCAGTCCGAGACGGACCCCGGGGTGGTCTGAACCGCCCGCAGCTGTGCAACCATCGTGGCCAATGCCTCGTTCTGATCGGCCTCGAGATCCGCGAGCTGGAAACGTCCGCTCAACGCATCCGGCGAAAGTTCGACATTCTTTGTCACCTGACCACGCCCGCCGACAGGACCGTAGTGCTGGCCATTGACAGCGAAGTAGATGGCGCTGCTTTCGCCGGTGCGCAGGCGCGGCGCATCCTCGGTCAACGGCACCTCGAAGGTCTGCCCCGGTTCCATGATGGTTTCAAAGATGACACTGCCATCGGCGGCCTTCACCTGAACCCAAGATGGTCGGACGGCAAGCATCTCGACCGACGGTGCAACGTCTTCGAGAACCTGCGGCACCGAGAGATCCGTTGCCTCATTCGCTGGAACCATTGCTTCGGCCAGCATCAGGCCGGGACGCTCCGTGCCCGCGAAATTACCCTGACCGCGCGGATCAAGGGTGGAAATCGGTGCATCGCGCGCCACGAGAACCGGAACATCCAGGGCCTGCGGGCGATAGAGACGGTCCAGCGCTTCTGTTGCGGGATCGTCGGTCACATCACCCGTCGCCAAGGCGGCAGTGGCCAGCGGGTCGAGTTCGGCGAGCACCTCGGGCGTTTGCTCTATCGGAGCAAATGTCACCTGCTGAACTTCGTGCAGCAGCTTCCAACCCCCGAAGGTCAGACCGCCAATGACACCGCACAAGACCAGCAAGGAGCCGATGGCGCGCGGGTCAACCTGGCTCAGCAGACTGTCGGTCACGGGAACGAAGGGCGTGGTGGAGTTGGTAAAGGCGTCTGCCCCAAGCCCTTTTCCAGCGCCGTAGGTCAGTTCCTTGGGCTTGCGAACAGAAGCCTCGGAGGACATCCCATGCGCCACGGAAAACCCGCTCTCGGCGCAAAAGCCATTGAAGGCCTTCTCCGGATCCATGTTCAGGTAACGGGCGTAGGAGCGCACGTATCCGGCAATAAAGCCCGGGGTATCAAAGACAGAGGGATCGCAATTCTCGATGGCGTCGATATAGGAGGCCTTGATCCTGAGTTCACGCTGCACATCAAGCAGCGATTTACCCATGGTTGCCCGTTCGCCGCGCATCATGTCACCAAGGCGCACCTCGAAATCATCAAAGCCGCGGGGCGGCTCTGTTGTATTTTGACGACCTCGGAAACTGCGCTGCGTAAGGCGCCCGATCATGCCTGCTGTCCCATCAATACCTGCCGTTTTGCGACATATGCGCTGTACCAACCGATTCTCGATTCGTCAGCGCAGTTTCATTGATGAAACGATAACACAATTCTGTTTAATGAACACTTAGCAGTAGCTCATCCGGCTAGTTCGGCACGATTTAGCGCACAATGCGACCATAGACTGTCCATGGCGCGCACCAGATGATCCATTTCCTTCGGTCCGTGCACCGGCGAGGGCGTGAAGCGCAGGCGTTCGGTGCCGCGCGGCACGGTCGGGTAATTGATGGGCTGCACGTAAATCCCGTAATCCGCCAGCAACATGTCCGACAATTTCTTGGTGTGGACAGGGTTTCCGACAATAACCGGCACGATGTGCGTGCCGTGGTCGATGATCGGCAGCCCCATCATCTTGAGACGGGTCTTGAGATACCGCGCCTGCTCCTGATGCTTGTCCCGCAATTCCTGAGCGGTCTTCAGGTGGCGCACGGAGGCTGCTGCGCCCGCCGCGATCGACGGTGCCAGCGATGTGGTGAAGATGAAGCCCGGCGCGTAGGAGCGGATGGCATCGCACATCTTGGCTGATGCCGCGATATAGCCGCCCATGACACCGTAGGCCTTTGAGAGCGTGCCGTTGATGATGTCGATGCGATGGGCGAGATTGTCACGTTCTGCAACGCCGCCTCCGCGGGGACCATACATGCCAACCGCGTGGACCTCATCAATATATGTAAGTGCGTTGAACTCTTCGGCGAGGTCGCAGATTTCCTCGATAGGGCCAAAGTCCCCATCCATGGAATAGACCGACTCAAACGCGATCAGCTTAGGAGCAGCCGGGTCGTCCGCTGCCAGCAACTCGCGCAGATGGGCGACATCATTGTGGCGGAAGACACGTTTCGCACCGCCATTCCGGCGCACACCTTCGATCATGGAGGCATGGTTCAGCGCATCGGAGTAGATGATCAGGCCGGGCAGCAGCTTTGGCAAGGTCGAGAGCGTGGCGTCATTGGCGACATAGGCAGAGGTGAACAGCAGCGATGCTTCCTTGCCATGCAGGTCAGCCAGCTCCGCCTCGAGCTCCTTGTGATAGACCGTTGTGCCAGAGATGTTGCGGGTGCCCCCCGATCCGGCGCCAGTGGCGTCCAGCGCATCGCGCATCGCCTTCAGCACCACCGGGTGCTGACCCATCCCGAGATAATCATTGCCGCACCAGACGGTGATGTCTTGCTCTGTCCCGTCGGGGCGAGTCCAGACGGCATGGGGAAACTGGCCACGACGGCGTTCAATATCAATAAACGTCCGATAGCGATCTTCCTCGTGAAGGCGTTCAATCGCTGCGTCGAGTTGTGAGGTATAATCCACCGTCATCTCCATAGCTGTCTGCCGTTGCCTGACCGGCCTGGCTGCGTCTTGATCCCGAACAGCCCTGCTGATGAAGCATGAGCGTCGTGATATATTTCACGGTCTCTAACTGGCACCCCTGTCCTGCACAACGTGATAGAGTGTCACGGCTCCAGCATCCTTGATACAGGTCAAATAAACCTTTTCTGGGCTTTTAGAACCATTCTGAGCTTCAGGCAAGCGTCAGAGGCCGCAATGGCGCCATGCGAAAGCAGCGCAAAACGCCGCAGACAAGCGCAATGGGTGCGGATCGGAAACAGCTGTTCCGAAGCGAGACGACGCCGAAAAACTGCCGCCGGTGTTCTGATACAATTGTGCGACTGGCCCTTGATTTATCCCACTGCTAGGCTCCGCCCCGAGACCCGCCAGCAGCGCCTCGACCACAAGGCTCGCATGCGGAAAAGCACTATTTTCAGGAGAGACCGATGTCCCTTACCCCCGTTCTCGACAAGATCGATTCCGATATCTCGGCTGCAACCGACCGGCTGTTGGAGCTGCTGCGCATCCCGTCCATTTCAACCGACCCCGCCTACAAGGCTGACTGCGAGACCGCCGCGGATTGGCTGGTGGCAGATTTGAACAGCATCGGCATCAAGGCCGAAAAGCGCACAACTCCCGGCCATCCGATGGTGGTGGGCCATGTGGGCGAGGAAAACACGAAAGGCCCGCATCTTCTGTTTTACGGTCACTATGATGTGCAACCGGTGGACCCGCTTGACCTGTGGAACACACCCCCGTTTGAGCCACAGATGGAAGAGACCCAAAACGGCACCGTGATCCGGGGGCGTGGCGCATCCGATGACAAGGGCCAGCTGATGACCTTCGTCGAGGCCTGCCGCGCATGGCAGGCGGTGCATGGCACCCTACCCTGCCGCATCACCTTTTTCTTTGAGGGTGAGGAAGAATCGGGCTCTCCCTCGCTGATCCCTTTCCTGAAGGCTGCAAAGGAAGAGCTGTCTGCGGATATCGCGCTGATCTGCGACACCTCGATGGTTGCCCGTGGCGTGCCGTCGGTGGCCTCGCAGCTGCGCGGCATGATGAAGGACGAATTCACCCTGATCGGGCCGAAGATCGACCTGCACTCCGGCCACTACGGCGGTCCCGGCCTCAACCCGCTGCGCGAGATTTCCCATATCATCGCCTCTTTTCACGATCCCGAAACCGGCGCCGTTGCCGTGGATGGTTTCTATGAAGGTGTGCATGAGGTGCCCGCCGATATCCTGCGCCAGTGGCAGGGCTGCGGCTTCGACGAGAAAGATTATCTGTCGAACGCCGGCTACACGGTGGCCCATGGCGAGAAAAAATACTCCACCCTGGAGCAGCAATGGGCCCGCCCGACGCTGGAAATCAACGGTCTGTGGGGCGGCTATCAGGGCGCGGGTACCAAGACGGTGATCCCGTCAGAGGCACATTGCAAGATCACCTGCCGTCTGGTCGGTGACATGGACCCCGCCGCGCTGCGCAAGAAGATCCGCGCCCATGTGGAGGACCGTCTGCCCAAGGATTGCACCGTAAAATGGGATCTCGATCTGGACGGCGCCCCTGCCTATGTGATCGACACCACCCGCCCCGAGTTCGAGGCCGCCCGTGGCGCACTGACCGAGGAATGGAACCGTGAGGCGGTGTTCTCCGGCATGGGAGGCTCCATCCCGGTGGCCGGCTATTTCAAGTCGATCCTGGGCATGGATGCGATGTTGATCGGCTTTGCCAATGAAGATGACGCGATCCACTCTCCGAACGAGAAATACGATCTGGAGAGCTTCCACAAAGGCATTCGCTCCTGGGCGCGCGTGCTGGATGCTTTGAGCAAAGCCTAAGTTAACAATGCGTGGGGGCGATGGGCGCCCCCGCGCTTGCGCAGGACAAAGCCCTGGATTGAGCCGACAGCCGATACCGTTGCTTTCGAGGGCGGTCCCTGCCCTCGTGTCACTCCTCGCGCAGCACCGGCCTTGGGCGCGCGTCATCATCCAGCGCCACAAAGGTAAAGATCGCCTCGGTCACCTGCTGGGTCTCTTCCTGATGGCGGGCACGACGCCACGCGCGAACACGAATTCGCATCGAGGTGCGCCCGACCTTCAACATCTCCGCATAAAGAGAGACCTCATCCCCGACCAGAACCGGGCGATGGAACTGGATCTCTTCCACCGAAACGGTGGAAGCGCGCCCCTTGGACACACGTGCGGCGATTGTGCCTGCTGCGAGGTCCATCTGGCTCATCAACCAGCCCCCGAAGATGTCGCCTGCCGGATTGGTGTCAGTCGGCATGGCAATCACGCGGATCGTGGGCTGAGATTCAGGTGGGCTTTCAGGCGGATTTTCTGACACGGGCATGAGTGGGCTCTCGTCTGTTCAACGGATGGCTGGGATCTGCCCTACTGTGTCGCCAGTATCTGCGCAGGAAAAGGCAAAACAGCAGCCTGAATGCGCGAAGGAACGACGAATGCCAGTGTTTTGGAAGTTTTTGTAAAAGGAAGTGAAAGTGGCGCGGTTGACGGGGCTCGAACCCGCGACCTCCGGCGTGACAGGCCGGCACTCTAACCAGCTGAGCTACAACCGCGCATTTTGTGCTGACCTTGGTCAGCAGCTCCCATCCGGGACGGTCCTGATCCCCTGTCGAGGGCCCTCAGGCGGGGTGAAAGTGGCGCGGTTGACGGGGCTCGAACCCGCGACCTCCGGCGTGACAGGCCGGCACTCTAACCAGCTGAGCTA